>JAONAZ010000009.1 GCA_028376655.1 Acidimicrobiia bacterium | reverse complement strand
TTGAGTAACCCCAATGACCGCTTCCATAAAGTCCATCTTGAATTTGGAAGTAAGGAATAATGTCAGCTCCTCCCCATAAGTGAAGAACTTCATGAAGTAGCGGACCGTATCCGTAGGAAGCATATTCGTCTGAAAATACGTTATAAAGATCTGATGTAGATGGAAAACTTATATGTCCTCGTAATTCTGACGTTGAGCCATAGCAAGAAGAACCAGACCAAATGGGTGTTCCAAGACCAGGCTCATCATTACTTATATATTCTGCCTGTCCCGAATAGCCTACTGATGACTCCGGTTGATTTCCAACAAATATAACAACTTCGTACTGGTCATCAACAATCTTGTAAATATTCTGCATGATGTTCATCATATATTCTCTACTGTGAACTCCAGCAAGATTCAAAACATCGTAATCCGGCATAAAAGCATTTGGACCTTCTGGAACTATTAGTTCTAAGTATTCCCCAGAAGGACTTTTGTTGATAGTAAAACTATCTTCTCTAGTATGTAAATTATTGTAACTTTGGATGTCTGAACCATTTAGCAGTACAACTTCTAGGTTTTTCATTTTAGAAAAGACCTCTTCCTTGCAACCGAGACTGTAATTTGCAGCTACTCTTCTCAAGCTAGGAATATTTACAAGCTTTTCAATTTCTCTAAAACGTTGAGGCAAAATCAGTGTATCTAAATTTTGAAGAGTATAAAGTACTTCGACTCTGGGCATATCACTAAATACTAAATCTAAGTATCTCAGATTTGTAAGAGTTGATAAAAACCTAAGGTCTCTACCCCAGTCTTGATTAATTAGATCTAAATACTGCAAACAGGTTAAGTACTCCAAACCTTCATATGAGTCTATATCATTTATTGTTGAACTCTTGAAAGACAGTGAGTTTGGAAAGTCAGACTCCGAAAAACTGAGTATTTTTAGATTTAATATGTCTTCTTCATTAATGGAAGTAAAGTCTTTGTTAAATATTATTTCTAAGTTTCTCTTAGCCCCAGGTGTAACTGATGATTGATTTAACATAGATCTTTCTATACAACTATCATCTACTTCACTCGGAACCCAAGTATTTTTCCATGAATATGCTTCCTCAAAGGAGGCTCCTGAATCATATACTGTTACATAATCTAAATTCAATACTTCTGGAACAGTTGTAGTCGTTGTGTCTTGAACAGTTGTAGTCGTTATGTCTTGCATAGTTGTAGGTGTTTCCTCAGTAAGCGTACTGGTAGGTGTTTCCTCAGTAACTTCAGCAGAGCTACAAAAACTCACGAGCATCATAAAACTTAAAGATAAAACAATACTTTTATTTTGCATAAATCATTTTATATATTCAAGATGTTCATCTGTTCCTCAACACTTAAATTTAAAAACTCTTCAAATTCTATATAAAAATCACTGACAGACATCTCGAACACTTTCTCAAAAGCATCAGCCCATCCCAATTCTGTATACTCTTCCCAGTAGTCAAAAAGTATTTTTTCTTGTGAAGATTTAGTTTCAAGATATTGAAAAGCTACATGTCCAAATTCATACTGTAAGTTACCAATACAGAGATTTCCACAGTAAGAAAATAATCTCTCTGTCTGGAAACCAGTGTCTACATCTTTCATGGAGATTCCAGGAAATCTAGTAGTAAATGATTTTATCACGCGTAAATCTCCGATGGTTCTCTGATCTAGTTCTCTCTTACTCTGCCAACCCATTTTTTCTAAGAGAACCTGCTCGAAGTAAACTGCAACTCCCTCTTCTACCCATCTAGGTGTACTCCAGCCAAATGAGTTATCACTTCCGCCCCTATAGATACTATGAGCTCCCTGATAAACATGAAAATACTCATGGGCGTTTACTTTTCTATCACTTAGCAATTCATTTGGATGAATACTATGTTTATTATTCTCATCTGCATATGGATTATGGACAAAAGCTTGAACTGGAGAATCTTTCCTCCAAGATGACTGTTGAAATCCATTACCTGATGGATATATGTAAGCCATTTCTAACATACCTTCACCTTGATCATCGAGACACCTATTTTTTTCTTCTAAGGGATAGTTGTACTCACAAAAATCACTTGCTAGATCTTCTGCTAGTTCAACATCATTACCGACGATATACACCCTGAGGGGACCATAACTTCCTAGGAAATCTATAGCAGCTAACATTCCCTCTTTTGATGCTTCTACAATTTCAGTAGGAATATCTGCAGATACTCTAAATTCAACTACTTGATCTGTAGGCGTATTCCATCCAGTATTTTTTAGTCGCTCACCGTTTCTTTTTTGTTCTTGCGTTAGTGGTGTGGTTGTCCTGTCTGTTACTAATGAGATGTATGGCTTGAAAACCATTTGATAAACACAACGTTCATAGGTTAATCTTTTTTTGACATCTTCTTCAACACTGCCAAGTTTGTAATTATCTCTACATTCTTGAGAGGCACTATCCTGCCATCCAGCACAATATCCATCTACATCATCACAAAATGTATCTGTAGTATTGAAGTTATACTCAATCCAATCAATATTTTCAGGTTGGTCCCAGCTGTACACTTTATCTTCCGACACATTAACTTCAGTGTTATTATCTTCAGTGTTATTATCTTCAGTGTTATTAACTTTATCTCTTTCCTCTTCGCACTCACGTACCATTGCTAGTAAGGACTCTATATTATCCTCTTGATAACCATCAAATCGGACAAGAATTTCAGAAGTGTTTATTTCAGGTTCTGGAAGACCACTCAACCCTTTACTTTCCAAACAGCTAAATAACTCATATATGTCATAACCTGAATCAACCACAAATTCAAATTCTTCATTTTGTGCTAATTCTTGTGATTGTTCATTTTGTGCTAATTCTTGTGATTGTTCATTGTTGCTAGTATTTTGAGGTTCGGTATTTTCAGCACCGGACGAACAGAATGTTATAAGTAGTAAAAAAGGAAGTATAAGCTTTTTCATTCTTATATTCTACCCGTCTAGTAATCTGAGACACCAAGAGAGCTATCATCTTTAATTAAATAATCTATATAATTTGATAATGAAAAAAGTATTGATTTTTAATCTCTTGTTTTTTGCTGCTTGTGCCACTGAAGACACAACCACAACTACAGTTCAAGACACAACCACAACTACAGTTCAAGACATAACAACTACAACTGTTCCTGATACAACCACTACAACTGTTCCTGATACAACCACTACAACTGTTCCTGATACAACCACTACAACTGTTCAAGAAGTATTATCACCATTTCTAGATGATAAAATTATTAGAGTTTTCCCCGCCAGTGATCTACCTCAGCAAACTGTAGATTTAACTGTCCAATACACAAATGAAGCATATGACCTATGGATGGCCAATGACTATTACGGCAAAAGTCAAGCAAAAGCAATTTATGTAATGATTACTGGTTCTGATATGGAAGCTGGTAAAAATGCAAATCTAGCATACTGTAATCATTTAACTGTAATAGGTTTTCCTTCTGCGGATTGGTGTAGATTAGACACTTATAAAGACTATGTAAATAACGGTGGGGGCGGAGTAAATTCCAGTGCAGTTGATGGATTCTACTTTATGGTTATGGCACCACAAGATAATGAAATTGATAACGGGTATAAAACTATGACTTATCATGAGGTCTTTCATATCTATCAATTGTCTAATATCTTTACTACTGAATATGATGATGTTGATGAGTACATGGGTAAAAGAAGCGGAGATAATGGTGAAGATGTAGCTTGGTGGAGTGAGGGCAATGCAGATTTTTTCTCGGCACTCTACACCTACGATCTTGAGGGGTTTAAAAATGAAATGCGTTGGGCACTAGAGGGTGGTCCTTGGCCAGTAGATAGAAAAACACAATTTTTTCAAGACGGTATAAAACTCTACAACATTTCTTGGAGCTCAGGACAAGGAGTCGATCTCGGATATAGAATCGGTAATTGGTTCACAGCTTATCTTGTGCATAATCATGGAGAGGAATCTGTATATACACTATGGAACACAGTTAATCAGAAAGGGTTTGATCAAACTTTTATTGATGTTTATGGTAAAGATCATAGAACATATATAAATGAGTTTGAGACCTGGCTACAACAACCCAATGATGAGTTACTAAAAATATTAGATAATATTTATAACTCTAAGGTGAAGAAATAAAACTAGATAAACATTTTTTTTTAATCAGAATCTATATACTTTGATAATGAAAAAAGCAATCATTCTTTCTCTCTTCTTCTTTACTGCTTGTACTTCTGGTGATACAACAACTACAACTGTTCCTGATACAACAACTACAACTGTTCAAGAAAATTCAACTCCTAATTTTGGTCCAATTAATGTAATAACGGCAAATGATTTTGAATTTCCAAAATTTTTTTATACAACGGAGATTAAAGAATGCACTGCACTTCCACCTGTAAGTTTTGATTCAGATGATTCTCAAAATTTGGTTGAATCTGTAATAGGGTTTGACTGGCATAAGTATCATATGGAAACAGGCACTTCACTGGTTGTCGATCACTCTGTAATAAATTTACCAATGCAGACTTGGATGATTGCAACTCACAATGCATTAATTAACGGAGAGGATAATAATTTAGCGATTGCAAAAGATTTCGCAGTACAGATAGCAAAAGTAGACACCCTGCATAATAGTTATGGTTATGAGGAATTGAAAGACCTTGGTATGTGCTGGGAAAATAATGATCCTGATGCTCCTTGCCATTACCATGAGTATGAATTTGCAGCTAATTGGTTCGGAATGTATTTGATTAATATGCATTCACTTAAAGATGAATTTAACCAAGAGGAATTAAAAGAAGTAAATCGCTATATTGAAAAAATGTATGAGAAATTCCTACAACCAAGAATGTTTGAAGAGCAGGATAAAGGGTTTTATGGAATGGCTAATCAGGGAATACTTGCATTGGTTTACGCATCATGGACAGATGATAAAGAACTAGCTACAGAAGAATTCAACTTCAGGTTTCAAGAAATGAATAGACTCTTTCTTGATGATGGATATATATACAATAATTCGTTTAGGGGAACTAGGGGCCAATGGTATCACTCGTATGGGGTGAATATTGGACTTGGATATGTCCATATTGCACAGGCGTGGAATGTACCCGTACCAGAGCAAATTCTCTATAAATTGAAGAAATCAGCGGAAATAGTTAATCTTGCAATCACCGATTATGACAAGTTCACAAGTAGAGAACTAACTGAATACGTAAGAAACGCAACTTCCGAAGAGAATGCTAGGAAGTTCACTCATCAAATGGCTTTTGGTATAGATGTTTTAATGAAACGTATAGTAGATGTTGATTTAGTAAATGACCCAACTTGGATGAGTAAAAAACAATTCCACATAAAAGAAGGGATTGATACCAATATTGGATTTAACCCGTTATGTATTTAGACAGACTTATTATTCTTTTATCGTAAGATTTTATTAAAAATATCGGATTACTTAAATCTTTTCAGCAACTCCGGATCAATATTTTCCAATATAAGGCTCTTGAATTCATTGTGTATGTTTTTATTTGTAGCAATAATTAAGTTTGATGAAAGCGTTGGAAATGCTTCATGTTCATCAACTACAAGTCCTCCAGCTTCTTTTAAAATTAAGCTAGCCCCTAAAGTGTCCCATGGCTTAATGAAAAATTCATAATAAGCATCAAACTTATTATCAGCAACCCCGCAAACATCTAATGCTGCCGATCCAAACCTTCTTACTCCACCCGTCGTTTTGAGAATTGAGAGGAAGGTCTGTATGTATTGCTCTCCAAACTCCAACCTGTCATAGGGGAAACCAGTAGCAATAATTGCTTTTTGTAGGGATGTTTCTTTTGTAACTTGTAATTTTTCAGAATTTTTATACGCACCCTTGTTTGTATATCCTTCGTATAAATCATCTTGAAAAATATCATACACATAAGTTTGTTGAGGTACTTTATTGATGAGTAGAGTCAGGGTAATCGCAACTTGTGGAATATTATTTGCGTAATTCACAGTTCCATCCAAGGGATCAATTAACCATGATCTGCCATTAGAAGAGAGGACTTCATCTGATTCTTCTGAAATAATTCCATCCTCTGGAAAATATTTGGTTATAGCCTCTATGAGAATTTCTTCAGACTTAAGATCTGCATTTGTTACTAAGTCCACAACTGCATCTTTTGAATCGACAGTAAAATCATTTCTCATGTCTTTTATGGTTTTGGACGCATCCAGGACAGCATTATTTAATTCATATATATCGTAAGAAGTATTCATATTTATGAAAAAATACTGTGTTGAGAGCCAGAGTTCATGTAATTTTGAGAATATATAGCTGCTTTAGCTACAGATTTTAATTCAAGCCAAGTGTAAGGGTTATTTGATTCACCCTTTACGTAAGTAAGAAATGCCTGTATTGATTCCTTATGTCCTTTTCCCTTTGAGAACACCTTACTTTTATCATCCGACTCTTCAAGGTATCGAAGCATTTGGAAGTCCTCCATAATGTATGAATTTCCACCGCCATGTATTTCTATTCGTTCTTTAGCTAATGATTGATTTGTTTCACTGAAGTATTGGATTGCAGCATGGGAGCCGTTAGCAAAGTTAATATTGATAAATACCTGGTTATCTAAAGCTACATCATTCTCTTTGTCCAAAGGTGACGATGCTGAAATACTTTGTGGAAGTGAATCGAAAAGATACGAAGCTAAATCAATTGCATGAACTGCTTCACCAACGATTCTTCCCCCTCCGATTTCTTTAATGTTCGTCCAGTGATCTTTGTCTAAAGCAGGAACGCTAAAACGGAAATTAATACTGTTCGCTGGGGTGTTGTTTAGTTTTGATTTTACAAACTGAGTAGCTTCAGCAAATCTTCTATTAAAGCCAACAAATATTTTTGCATTTTCTGCGTTGTACATTGCTTCTTCAATCTCAATTAAAGACCCTACTTCTAAAGCTAAAGGTTTTTCAACATATACAGCTTTACCGGCATTAACAGCTTTAATAACAAGTTCTGCATGATTATGATGTTGTGTCAAAATAAATACTGCATCAATCTCCTCAGAATCAATAATCTCACTCTCAGTTGAATATTTGTTTTTAATTTTAAAATTTCTAGAGAGTACTTCTGCACTTAAGCCACCTGAAGAGGCAACACCAATAACTTCACATTCTCGTTTTAACTCACGTAGGATTGGGAGGATTGTTGTAGAAGCAAAGTTACCTGCTCCAATAATTCCTAATTTAATTTTTCCATTAGATGAAGGTGTAGACGTGTCAGTCTTCTCGAAATCAATTTTGGGTTCATTGTTGAGTTCATACCTAAGAACAATTGATAGTGGTTTATCAGCAGATTCAAATTTTTCATATATAGAAGGAGCATTAATAAAATCTATTTCCTCTGTAATCATATCTGACAATGAAATCTGATTTGTTTGTAAGAGTTGAAGGAAAGCTGAAAAATTCCTATTTTCTGTCCATCGGACATGTTCTATGGGGTAATCATTTCCAAGAACCTCATACTGTTTATCATATCTACCAGGTCCATATGACTTAGAGACAACTAGTTCTAGTTCTTTGTAGTAAAAATCATTTCTTGAAATATTCAGTGGAATATCACCTACAACTACGATCTTTGCTTTATTCCTAGCAATACGTGTTGCTACCTCTATTGGTTCATTACTTGAGGAGGCTGCAGTAATAATGACTGCATCAACATTTTCTGAATTAATAGATTTATCATTTATTGCGTCATCAATAGAGGTGTAGAAGTTTTTCCTATTGAGAGTTCTTTTTTCATCAGGGTCAACTCCAATAACTTCACACCCTTGTGCTTCAGCAAGTCTACAAACCAATTGTCCAACAATCCCAAGACCAATAACAACTATTGTAGACCCAAGTGTCGTTTCTGAAAGCCTCAGACCATGTAGGGCAATACTACCGAGTACTGTAAAGGCAGCTTCTTTTTCAGAAGTATTCTCAGGAATTCGGGAACATAAATTTTGATTGACCGTCACATATTCTGCATGACTACCATTTGAAACCACTTTATCTCCAACGTGAAAGTCTTTTACATCTTTTCCAGCTTGAATTACTTCTCCACAAGAGCTGTAGCCAAGCTGAAGTGGCAATATATTTTTTGGAAATACAGCATCAATGACCGCACCTAATCCCTCTTTTTTTAATAGGTCTAAACCTTTACTGATATTTGAGGAGTCTTGAAGCTTATCCGTGACACTTTTATTTGCAGACTCTATAGAGGCTAACTCTGTACCAGAAGATACAACAGAGTAATAATTTCTTACAAGAACCTCATTCGGTCCTGGCTGTGGAATTGGTGTATCCCAAATAACAGGTACCGGATTATTCCTTTCGACGACCAACTGTTTCATTTAATAATCACCTTTAATTATGATACTTACTTCACTTCTGATATTAAAGGTGAGGTCAAATTAATCATCTCACCTGAAATGGTTTCAACTGACAGAGAACCATCAATGTTTACATCTTTTGCCCAGCCTCTACCTTCTGGATACTCTATAAGTTTTCCTAAAGTTGTAAGTTTTTTCTTATACTCATTAAGGTCAAAACTGTTTTCTTGAATAGTATCTAGGGTTAATTCTCCCCAATGTTGAGCATGATTATTCAAAATTTGATCATCTAGTTTTTCTGGATAAATGGCTGAAGCATTAGGTACTTCTGGATTCTCCCAAAAATAATTTATACCCATTCCGATACATATTTTGCTCTCTTTTTCCTCAACTAAAATACCACCAACTTTTGCATCATTTAATAAGATGTCATTTGGCCATTTAAGACGTAGGTCTATATTGCTAACAGCCTCCAGATATGAAAAGCCTGAAATAAGAGGAATTAATGTTTTGATAAAATGTTGAGGTATTTCATTGAAAACTAACGAACAGGCAAGAGCTTGATCAGCATTTTTCCAATCTCTATTATCGGTACCTCTCCCTTTTTCTTGAAAATAACTAACTACAAGTAGGGGTTCTTGTTCAAAATTCTCTAGCGCGTAATCCTGCGTATTGTCTATAGAATCAAAAAAAACTGCTTTCATTGTGTTACTTCTTTACATATATATAGGTCAAATACTTACACTAACAATAAACAGGAAAGACTGGCATGTCAGACGATAATTTAGCTGAAATAAGGGATGAACGAGCAAAGAAAGTTCAACATCCAAAAGGTAAATTAACAGCCTATGAAAGAATAGGCCTCATTTTGGACGTGGATTCATTTAGTGAGATTGATGAAAATGTATCATCTGATGCAAACCCTGATGGTGAAGCTGTCATTACTGGTTCAGGAACAATTCATGGAAGACCTGTATACATATATTCTGAAGATTTTTCGATTATGGGAGGAAGTTTAGGTGAAGTTGTTGCTAAAAAAATTATGCGAGTTATGGATCTTGCTTTAGAAGCTAGAGCTCCAATTATTGGCATTAAGGATTCTGGTGGTGCTCGAATACAAGAGGGAATTTCATCTCTATACGGATATGCTCAGATTTTTAAAAAGAATGTTCAGGCTTCAGGAAAAATACCTCAGATTTCAGTTATTGTTGGTCCCTCTGCTGGTGGAGCAGTTTACAGCCCTGCATTAACTGATTTCATATTCCAAGTTAAGGACATTGGTCAACTCTATGTGACAGGACCAGCTGTTGTTAAAACAGTAACCGGAGAGGATGTTAGTTTTGAAGAACTTGGAGGAATTGAAGCTCACGGAACACTTTCTGGTGTGAGCCATCAAATCTGTGAAGATGAACAACAGGCCTTTGATGAAGTTCGATATCTTTTAAGTTTTTTACCTCAATCATCTGAGCAAAAACCTCCAGTATTTATAACAGAAGATGACACTGAAAAAACTGTAGACATATTAGATGGCTTTATTCCTGAAAATAGAAATCAACCTTATGACATGAATGATGTTATTAACAACATTGTGGATGATGGAGAACAGTATCCAATACATGCGAACTATGCTTTAAACATTATTACAACACTGGCAAGGGTTAATGGAAATACTATAGGAATTATTGGAAACCAGCCATTAGAGGTTGCTGGAGTTTTAGACATTAATGCTTCTGAAAAAGCAGCTCGTTTTGTTCGTTTTTGTGATGCTTTTAACATACCCCTCTTGACACTTGTTGACGTACCGGGTTTTCTTCCAGGTGTTGAGCAAGAACATGGAGGAATTATACGTAGTGGTGCTAAATTGCTCTACGCATATTCTGAAGCTACCGTTGCAAGAGTTTGTGTTGTTGTAAGAAAGGCATATGGAGGTGCCTATATTGTGATGGACTCCATGGGACTCGGTGCAGATAAATTATTCGCATGGCCCAGTGCTGAAATTGCTGTCATGGGAGCTGAGGGTGCTGTTGATATTATCCATAAAAAAGAGATAAAAGAGGCTGATAATAAAGATGCCCTAAAAGCAAAACTTGTTGAAGAATACAATGATAAATTTAGTAATCCAGATATAGCTGCAAAACTTGGATTGGTAGATAAGATAATTAAGCCAAGCGAAACAAGAAAAGTTGTTACAGAGGCTTTTAAAGAACTAGTAAATAAAACTAATTTAGGAGATAAACATGGAAACATTCCCCTCTAAAAATATTGCTATTACATGGGTCGAAAAAGGTTCTCTTGCTAGGAATTTATTTCTTTCTTTAGGTTTTGCTATTGTTACAGCACTGAGCGCTCAAATTAGAATTGAACTTCCAATTACACCTGTACCAATAACAGCACAAACATTTGTTGTTATCCTAGCTGGCCTTTTATTAGGAAGTACCTTTGGGTCTTTAAGCATGTTAATGTATCTGTTTACTGGATTGGCTGGACTGCCCTTCTTTTCTGGTAGTGTTGCTGGTCTTGCAATTTTAAAAAGCCCCACTATCGGTTACATAGTTGGCTTCTTTTTAGCTGCTCAGATTGTTGGAAGGTTATCTCATGTACCCCTAGTTGCTATATTGCTGGGAACAGGAATGATCTATCTTTGTGGTGTATTTGGACTTACTATTGTCTTAAATATTTCAGCGGTCCAAGCATTTACCATTGGTGTTCTACCCTTCTTAATTGGCGATTTAATAAAAGCATTCGGCGCACTCTTGATTGCGTACAAAATTAAGTAAATCATGACTCAAAAAAGACTTCTTATTGCAAATCGTGGTGAAATAGCACTACGAATAATTAGATCTGCGAAAGAAATGGGTCTCTATACTATTGCCGTTTATTCAGATGTTGATACTGATTCATTACACGTTAAAAGAGCAGATGAGTCATACTATCTTGGCGGATCTCTTCCAGCAGATAGTTATAGAAATATAAAGAACTTAATGAAAGCTGTTGAAGATACCGATGCAGATTTAGTTCATCCGGGTTATGGCTTCTTGGCAGAAAATGCTGAATTTGCAAAAGCAGTACAAAAAAAAGGAGTCACCTGGATAGGACCAAGTCCTGAAACTATTAAGTCTATGGGGGACAAAATTGAGTCACGTAAATTAATTTCAAAGGCAGGATTACAACCAGTACCCGGACAACTGAAACCATCTAGAACTAAAAGAGAGGCCTTGAAAGATGCTAATCGATTTGGTTATCCCGTAGCTTTAAAAGCTGCTCATGGTGGAGGAGGAAAAGGGTTACGAATAGTTAAAAATGATGAAGAACTAAATGAAAACTTTGAGATTGTTAAAAGAGAAAGTGAAGCATATTTTGGCTCTGATCAGGTTTACGTTGAAAAGTTTATAAAACCAGCAAGACATGTTGAAACACAAATCCTTAGTGATAAATTTGGAAATCATGTTTACCTTGGTGAGAGAGATTGTTCTCTTCAAAGAAGAAATCAAAAACTTATTGAGGAAAGTCCACCAATCTGGTTATCAGAGTTTGGACAGGAAAAACTTAAAGAAGCGACATTGCAAATTGCCAATATCTCAAATTATGTAAATGCAGGAACTGTTGAATTCTTAGCTGATGCAGATGAAAATTTTTACTTTCTTGAGATGAATACCCGACTACAGGTTGAACACACTGTAACTGAAATGAGATATGGGATCGACATCGTAAAGGAGCAAATAAAGATAGCTCTTGGTAATTCACTTGAAGATTTTATTGTTGAACCAAGAGGTCACAGTATTGAATTCAGAATTAATGCTGAAGATCCTAGTAATAACTTTTTACCAACACCGGGAACAATTACTGAATATAGAGAACCTATGGGAAATGGGGTTCGTGTTGATAGTTGGGTTAAAACTGGTACAGCGGTCTCTCATTTCTATGATAATTTAATTGCCAAGTTGATTGTATGGGGTGTCTCTCGAGAGGAAGCATTGTCGAAAGGGCAACGTTGTTTAGAGGAATATATTGTTGGAGGTATTCCAACAACTATTAATGTTTTATCTGATGTACTTAAGACTAAAGAATTTAAAGAAGGAAGAATACATGTAAAATTTCTAGAAGAGAATTTTAAAATACAGGAAATTGGAGAAGAAGTCTCTACGGATAGACCAAGTAAAGTAAATATTTCACTAGATGAAACCGGTTCTCCAACACTCGCACCACAACCACCTAAGAAAATAGGCATGGATTTAACGGGTAGTATTAGAAATCCCGGAATAATAAGGGCTAATATGCAAGGTACAATTATGGATACTATGACCAAAGAAGGTAAAAAAGTAAAAAAAGGTGATTCATTATTTGTGCTTGAAGCAATGAAAATGGAAAATGTAATAACCTCCCCTATCAATGGTGTCGTCAAAGAATTTAATATTAAAAAAGGTCAACCTGTAAATAAAGGTGACGTACTTGTTGAAATAGAGTTGTAATGACTGGCATCTATGGTGTTGGCGTTGACCAAGTTAATCTCAACAGAGTAAGAAAACTATTGAGTAAAAATAAATCTAAATTTGAATCAAGATGTTTTACAAAAAATGAAATACTTTATGCAAATAGATTTGATGATCCCTCAAAAAGATTAGGTGCCAGATTTGCTGGCAAAGAGGCTGTGATGAAGTCACTCGGAAAAGGATGGCGTCAACTTAACTGGAAAGAAATTGAAATAACTGGTGGCGGTAAACCAACAGTTATTCTTCATGGAAAAGCAGCAGAACTAGCCTCCAATGAAAATATTAAAGATGTTCATATTTCCTTGTCACATGAGAAAGAGATGGCTATTGCTTTTGCCGTTTCTGAGGTGCTGTGATGAGTTGGGTTGGAATGTTTCCAGGTCAAGGGTCTCAAGAACCTGGAATGGGAATGGAACTATTAGAAAAGTATCCTGAACTTTTAATTGATATTTTTGATGATTCACTTGGTTGGTCTCTTAAAGATGTCATTAATAATGGTGATGCAGAAACAATTAAGAAAACAAACATCGCACAACCATATATTTTTGCTATTTCTTACTGCTACGGATTGGAAGCCATCAATAAATACGGGCAAGCAAGTGCTTTACTTGGACACTCATTGGGAGAATATACTGCTCTTGCAATCAGCGGTTATTTTAGTTTTGAAGATGCTTTGAAAGTAATATCAGTCCGTGGTGAGGCAATGCAGAAATCAGTTGAGAACTCAAATACTGGAATGGCTGCAGTATTAACAACAGACTTAGATGCCACATTAAATGAAATAGCCGTTTTAAACTCCCAAGATATTGAAGTTTGGATATCAAACTATAACGATGCATCACAAATTGTTATTAGTTCAAGTATTGATAATCTAGAATATTTAAAAAGTAATGCCAAAGCCCTTGCGGCAAGAAGAGTTATTCCTCTAGAAGTAGCAGGAGCTTTTCATACTGAAACTGTTTCACCAGCAAAACCAGCCCTTGCAGAGGCTTTAGAAAAAGTTCAAATTCAAGAAGGAACTATACCTGTTTATATGAATGTAGACGCAAATCTAGCAACTACTGAAACACTTAAAGAACGTTTGGTTGACCAGATAGATTCCTCAGTCATGTTTTACGACCAAATACTTAAAATAGACACTGAAATTAAGCCTGGAGAATGGGTACATATTGGTCCAGGTAATGTAACTGCAGGAATGGTTAAGAAGTCTATATCTAGTAAAGAAATTAGGGTAATTAACTCACTAGAGTCTTTAAGTAAATAGTTGGGAGAAATTTTGAAGTCGACAATAACAGGCTGGGGTAAGTGTGTCCCCGACAATGTAGTAACTAATGATGATCTGGCAACATTTATTGATACTTCTGATGAATGGATACAACAACGAACAGGTATTAAGGAAAGAAGATTTTCACACGTTAACAACTCTGATATGGCAACTGTTGCTGGTCTACAGGCAATAGCTACTGCTGGTCTACAACCAGAAGATATCGATGTTGTAATTCTTGCAACCTGTACACCAGATAGCATTGTTCCATCTGCCGCATCACATGTGCAGAAAAAAATGGGTTGCGTCAATGCCATTGTGTATGATGTAAATGCAGCTTGTGCTGGTTTTCTTTATGCAATGCAACAAGCAAAAGCTTTTATCGAGAGTGGAATTTATAAAAATGCAGTGGTCATTGGTTCAGAACACATAACATGGCTTCTTGATTGGTCTGACCGTAATACAGCTGTTCTTTTCGGTGATGGTGCAGGGGCAATGGTTGTGCAACCAAGTAATGATGAATCTGAAGGAGAGATTTATTCATTTAAAAATGGTTTGAGTTCTGACAAGTTAGAAATTTTAGAAATTCCCAACTTTGGATCAGCTATGAATAGGTTTACTCCGTATGCTGCAGCTGAGACCACTTGGACATTTGATGGACAGGAGATATTTAAAAATGGTATACGTGCAATGGGAAATGCATCTGAAGAAGCTATTGCAGCTTCGGGTCTTACTAAAGAAGATATAGATCTTCTAATTCCACATCAAGCAAATTTAAGAATAGTTGAAGGCCTTGAGAGAAACCTAAAACTCCCTAATGCTAAAACCTTAAAATATGTACACAAGTATGGAAATACTTCTGCTGCTTCTATCCCTATAGCTTTTGTTGACGGAATAGAAGATGGTTCAGTAAAAGGTGGAGAAACAATTGTCATCACTGCTGTTGGGGCGGGACTTGCTTGGGGTGCCGCAGCAATTAAATTAGGTCAACGTGTCACATCTTTGGGTGAATCAGACGCAGCTTTACCAGAATTTGATGGAACTGGTGTAGATGTGATACAAGAATCAATTGATTATTTCGTTAATAGAAAAAAAGAAAGCTAATAATGAAAACAGTTTTAGTAACAGGTGGTTCAAGAGGTATCGGCAAAGCTATTGCCCAAAAACTTGCTGAAACCTCTAATGTGGCTGTTGGATACTCTAACTCTAAAGAGCAAGCGGTCGAAGTCGTTAACTCAATTCAAGCTAACGGCGGAAATGCTATAGCCGTTCAGATTGATGTCACAGATAATGATTCAGTTGAGAAATGTTTTGAACTGATTGAAAAAGAGTTCTCATCAGTTGAGATCTTGGTAAACAATGCAGGAATCACAAAAGATAATATCTTTCCAAGATTGAAACAAGATGACTGGGATTCAGTTATCGATACAAACTTAACAGGATCTTTTCGCACTTCACAAAGAGCTATAAAAGGTATGATGAAAAATAAATGGGGACGAATACTTTTTATTTCATCTGTCGCTGGAATTAGTGGGAACATGGGACAATCAAATTACGCTGCATCTAAAGCTGGCATGATAGGTTTGGCAAAAACAATAAGTAAAGAACTCGGTTCAAGAAACATTACATCTAACGTTATTGCCCCAGGGTATATCGATACTGACATGACATCTTTCCTTAATGACGAACAAAAAGAAGAGATTATAGGCCAACTTTCAATAAAGAGAGTGGGTAAACCAGAAGATATTGCAAACATGGTAGCGTTTTTATGTTCAGATGAGTCAGAATATATAACGGGACAGGTTTTTCCAGTTGATGGAGGACTGACAACTTAAGTTAAGGGGGAGTAATCATGGAAGTAAATGAAGTTTTTGAAAAAGTTAAGCATCTCTTTGTAGATGAACTCGGCATTGATGCTGAAAAAGTCACTATGGAAGCAAAGCTTGAAGAGGATTTAGATATTGATTCATTAGGTATAGTTGAAGTTGTTATGGCATTTGAAGATGAGTTTGAGATTGAAATAGATGATGAAGAACTTACAGATGTTGGAACAGTTGGTCAAGCTGTCAACTTGCTTCATTCAAAATTATAAAGAAACATGTCAAATAGACGTGTTGTAATCACTGGCTTTGGAACAATAAACCCTTTAGCTAATAATGTTTCAGATACATGGAACAAACTTATTAATGGTGAATCTGGCATTGAGAAAATAACTGCTTTTGATACAAGTGAATTACCAGTCTCCTTTGCGGGAGAAGTCAAAAATTTTGATGCTAATGAATATATGGGGAAACAAAACGCACGAAAACTTGATAGGTCGTCTCATCTTTCTATATTTGCTACTGAAGAAGCATTAAAAGATGCCGGGTTAAACTCTGAAGAGCGACTCGGTCCTAATGTAGGCATTGTTTTTGGAACAGGTATTGGAGGGATTGGCTCTACAGAACAAGCAGTGAGAACGTTTGATGAGAGAGGCGCTTCAAGAATTAGTCCTTTGGCTATTACTCAACTTATGCCTAACTCTAGTACTGGTCAAGTTGCAATTAAATATGGTATTGAAGGACCCTCCCTCACCATCACCACAGCTTGTGCAGCATCAGCAAATGCAGTAGGTGAAGCTAAAAATATGATTCAAAATGGCATTGTAGATATGGTCATAGCTGGAGGAATAGAATCTGGAACAACCGCCATGACAATTGGAGCCTTTGCACAGATTAGAGCTTTATCGACTAATAATGAAAATCCTCAAGAAGCATGTAGACCATTTGATAAAGACAGGGATGGTTTTGTCATGGGAGAGGGATCAACCGTTTTAGTTATGGAAAGTGAAGAATCGGCAATCAAAAGAGGAGCCCAAATATATGGGTATGTGGCTGGTTATGGGGCGAGTACTGATGCCTTCCATATCACGGCCCCAGCAGAAGGTGGTAAAGGTGCTGTTGATGCAATGCAAAAAGCAATTAAAGATGCTAATTTAGCCATAAATGATATTGAGTATATTAATGCTCATGGAACTTCTACACCTGCCAATGATAAAAATGAAACTGCTGCGATCAAAACTGTTTTTGGAGAACAAGCGTATGAGTTAGATATTTCATCAACAAAATCAATGACAGGTCATTTACTTGGTGGAGGTGGGGCCTTTGAATCTATGGTTTCAGTTTTAGCACTTAAAAATGGTATCGTACCCCCAACTATCAACTTAAAGAATCCTGATGAAGATTGTGATTTAAAATATACCCCTAATACTGCCCTCAACAAAACATTGAATGTAGCTATGTCAAATTCATTTGGATTTGGTGGCCATAATGGAGTTTTAGTATTTAAAAAAGACTGAAGTATTTTTTAATACTAGTTATTTCAGTATCCGCAACTTGCTAGGGCCTCATCTATTAACCCATAGGTTCCATCAGTGTAGTTGGTGATATTAAAAGCAACCTCTGAACTATTTGCTACAGCATCTGGAAAACCTTGCAAGCTTGTATCATATTCACGAACGCACTCAATTATTTTGTTGGCTTCTTCTTCTGTACCAGGAAAAATCATAAAAATATTATCCTCACCAGTTAACTCATCATCTGGTTCGTAACATCTTCCTTCAGAGTCTTTTTGATCTTCATCACATACTTCTACACCATCTTCATTTATAAACTCGTTTTTCTCATCAGGGGCACAAAATGTAAACAAGAGAATAAATAATAGAATAGGTATTTTGCTCATGTTTACATACTAATAATACTTTTTAAAACAATTGGCAAAAATATTGTTATTACTATATAAGTAGTGAAAAATAAAGTAATCCTCCTGTTGGCAATGTCATTGGTACTCACTTTATGTGGAGATGGTGGTGAAGAAACAGCCTCAAATGTAGTTATTGATGATGCTGAGTGTTTAAGTACCACAGAAATCGAGGAAATTAATAAAAATATAATTGAAAATGGTATCCAACTGGGTGAACTGAAATCACGTGATGGAAATACAGCAACACCTGAGGAATTAATGACTGAAATCGAAATACTTAGAAATGAGCTATCTTCTAATGATGGAGTTGGTGAAAACGAGGATAATCTAAACAAAACTATTTTACGTTTAGAAGAAAAATTAGGAATTACTTATGAAGAAGTTGATTTCGATAATTTTGGTCAGGATAGTATTTTAGAAGAGCTCTATGACGGAACAATTAATCCTCTAGAAAGCAGGGATTCTTTAACCGCTGAAGAACAAGATCAGCTCAATTTAGCTAGAGATAAGGCCGGTTTACTGGATGCAACTTTAAACCGTTATATATTAAAAAAAGGAAACTTTCCAAGAATTCTAGAAATAGAAGAAAGAATTCTTGAATTAGAAGGACAAATAGAAAACTTCTCACCAAGTTCTCAAACTGTAGAAGAAATTGAGGACTACATCGCCGCACAGGAGATCATTCTTTCTACAACTCCACCATGTAGTGACCTTGTGCTATCTGCTAGTGAATCAGATGAAGAAAATGAATCATCCATTGGACAGTACCTAACTTCAGATCTCGAA
Source organism: Acidimicrobiia bacterium (assembly GCA_028376655.1). Taxonomy (GTDB): domain Bacteria; phylum Actinomycetota; class Acidimicrobiia; order Actinomarinales; family Actinomarinaceae; genus Actinomarina. The sequence goes on along the minus strand of JAONAZ010000009.1, from coordinate 17,837 downwards.
AGAGCAGGTTGCTACGAAATACAAGTCTTTAATGAATTCGTTGGTTCGAGAAAAAAGTTAGAAGAATTTAAATTGGATATAGAAGGCCATCTTCTTAAAAGAATGGAGCCAATTCCCTCGAACGAAAATATAGAGGAGTATGAAAATAATAATAGTGGTGACTTTATAGAAACTATTCCTTGGGATGAGAACCTAACTGCTGAATCTATTGAAGAACTACGAAACCTGTTTAGAGGTTTTACTAACTACGACAGGTTGTCACCAACGGACGATGGTCTAAAGTTTATAAACTCATACTTATTGCAAGTTAATAAAAAAGTAGAGATTCTAAATACAAGACTTCTTCCTTTATGTGGAGGAAGTGATGTTGGGAAAGTTACCGATTTAAGTTCTGATGAAGAATCTTCTTTATCATACGACACAAAAAGACCACTCAGTATTAACCGTTTATGTGACGTTGATACTTCAAATCTTAATTGCTCGGATCCTCTACTTTATATTCCACAGAAAGCTGCCTCCTGTGATGCAAGTGCCACAGATGGTAGCTATACAAATCCTGCAGTAGTAGAAAGATTTTTTCCAAGTGATTCTAGTAACTCAAAGTGGCTCAGAGCTTCATACGGTACAAGATACACTAGTGGTTCAGGTCAAGCTGTAAATACTCTAGAGAACCCTAGGTATGATACGTACTTTAATCCAGAAATTATATTTCCAGATGAAGCAACTAAAGTTACCATTATCGACGATGCCTCAAACAGAAAAGGGATTCTTAAATCAGAGTTCTCCGACCAATTTCTTTCAACACATAATGGTATTTCAGAAAAAGCATATGTTTATGATGATGGAACCCATGGTGATCAAGTAGCAGGTGACGGTGTGTATACGAATAATTGTATTACGTTAGCAAAAGATTATGCTTTTAACGACAAAAACTACATCCAGATAAGCAAATTGCACGTTCTCAATCCCTCTTTAAGGAATTCTATTGATATCTTTCAAGTAAGTGAGAATGTTGTCATGACTGATTCTGGGATATTTTTAAATATTGGATATGACTACACACAATATAATAATTTCAATAACCCTATTGTATTTACCCCAAATGATGATGCTCTTGTTTATCGTTATATCTTTGAATTATTTGATGATAATATTCACACAATAGTAATCAGCCCGCGAGAAGATTTTTCAAGAGGTCATATGATGAGGCTGAATGATCATATTAGAGGTACGGGTTTTTATCATGACTATTACATCAACAACAACCAGCCAGCTCCAGCTCAATCAACTGATATAAAAGCAGGCCTTTGGTCTGATGGAAAAGCTCATATGGAGCTTCAAGCAGTCGTAATGATGGGAAACCCCAAAATGGGAGCGTTCCTTCATGAGTATGAACACTCTATATTTGGACAAGCAGATGGTGGAATAAAAGATCCTTTTCCAGGTCCTAAATGGGCCTCACTTAGTTATCCAGACTACATGCACTTAACACCTTACACCACAGCTATAAACTCACTGCAGGGCGACTTTAAAATTCTTCAACCTGATGGTCGTAGTTACAAAAATGTTAAAATTTCAAAAGGTGGTGAGACCTTTGGTACAAGGATAATTAATGAAAATGGCAAGTTCAAAGCAGTACCAAGTGATAGTTTAAACAAAGTTACAAGTGACATATTTCTTTATGCTGCGGGAGTTCTAGAAGCAAGTGAAGTTAAGGAAACATATTATCACCTCGTAGATGTCTCTATAAATGGCTGCCTTGAAACTATTAATGATTTTATATGTGATGAAAATAATGAAGTTAAGGCTATGGAAGTTATTGAATGGACAGTAGATGATTACATAAACCATTTTGGCCCCCGATCATATGCATACGGAAATGAGCCTGAAAAATTCAACTTAGCAGTAGCTAATATTGCCGAGAGACCTTTTAGTGAGGCAGAAATTATATTTAAAGATGGAATTCTTGATAACATTGTGGATTCAAATCCAGGAAATAAATGGAGAGACCACAAACTGTCCATGAGTTGGAGATGGAGCGGTCTCGAAAATGTTAACCTCAATATGAAAGAATTGTTGATGAATTCTGAAAGTTATCTTAATATGCCTAAAGTTGAAACTTCATCAATTAAGTATGGAGATATTTTAGTATCAGATATAGACCTTTATAAAGAACTCTACTTTAGAGCATTAGAAGAGGATTCAGCAGAATTGATACAAAAAGCAATAGATCTCATTCCAACTATCCCCTATGGATATCTCGCTAAATCTTTTTTAATTGAAGAACCAAGTGAAGCCTACTCTTTAACAAATACCGCCTACGATGCTACTAAAAAATCCTTACTTCAGAATACATTTAGCTCTAGTGCACTCCTTAGTAGAATCTTAAATACAAGAGTTGACCTTAATAATGAATACTCTTTTGATAACAATCAATTAGCTTTAGACCTAAAAGAACTCAGAGAACTTTCTAGTGCAGAAGGATGGTTTTCAGTATCTGAAGGTAAACAATATCGTGATGAACTTGGAAGTAAGGTATGTTTCTCCAATAAAGAACAACTTAATATTGAATTAAAAGATTGTGAATTAGAAAATATAGCACAAGACCCTGATCAGTTATCTGGTGTAGATTCTATTAATCCTATATGGTTTGATAAAAATTTAAGTGATTTCATTGCTGCTCATAATATTATTGCCAGTGGCTATAGACAGATTGCTGATGGATACTTAGAAATTGAGAATAAAGAAAAAGTTTCATTAAATTTTTATCTTAAAGCAACAGAGATCATAAAAGAAGGAATCTCCTTTGACTCTTCAGATGTGCATACTAGATTTTCATATGCAATTTTAATGAATATTTATGGTGAAAATCTTGCGGAGCATCCTACGGCGAGTAAAGATGAAAAGGAGATATTTAAAGCATTGGGACAATACTACTTTATTAAAGAGAGAAATGCGATGGGTGGACAGTGCGAGAGATATAAAGGAACCTTCTTTTCAGGCGGTTTAGTTGGTGGTGAAGATGGTCGATATTATATGGCTGATTATTTTTGTAATAGGCCAAAAGTATACGAACCGGAAGATGGTTCAACCTATACTTTTAATTACCATACTTGGGAATTTGTTAAGGCTTCATAAATTCGAAACTAAATAGTTTAAATTTAGGAAATTCAGTTATCACTTTAAACTCATCTGACCTATTGACAGATAGTTAAAAAAAATAAGCCTAGTAAGAATCATCTTGATAGGATTGATGTATGAAAAAATATTTTGTTGTCATTCTTGCATTCTTCACTTTCTGCTCAAATGATGCAGATATATCTACAGACTTAAGCGAAATAGAAAAAGATATTATACAAACAGAAGAAAAAATAGAAGATTTAGAAAATAAGGACTCACTCACTCCCGAGGAAGAGCAGGAATTAGAAAACCTTGAGGAGCAATTCGAGGAACTCGAAGAAGATTTAGACGAGGCTGAAGAGGAACTCGAAGAAGATTTAGACGAGGCTGAAGAGGAGCTCGAAGAGGACTCACAAGTAACTGAAGAAGAAACTACTACAACTTCTGCATATCAAAAAGGTGGAATCCTTGACGTTGCCGGATCAGGTAGTGAATTCTATAAACGTGAAGTCACTATTAATGGCGTAAGAATTGTAGCAGCGGGAAATGTTGGTGGACAACAAGCAGTGCCTGATGCATTCTTAGAAAAAGTTGCTCGAATGGTTGAATTATTTACAGATCCTAATGGAGACGGCATAGATGCAAATGCACAAATAACTTTTATTAAGACACTAAAAGGTGATCCAGGTACATATCATGCAGGAATACCCACACTCCAAAGGGTAGCGCGAGGAGGAGGAGATGATTACAGTTCTAATTTTCTTAGGTCTCCTGAGAGTTTCAATTTAGATGATATAAATGACTCGACCTTTAACAATGATATGGTTTGGTATTTAAATTCTTCTGGAGAGGGATTTGGCAAGGGTGACGTTGATGCAGCAGAAGTTCTTGAGCACGTATTCCATACTATTCATATGAGTGGTTTAGACGCATTAGCACTTAAACAATATTCATACCTTTCATCAGATTGGGCAAGCGGACCCGTGTATGCTGCCATGAAAGAAGCTTATGATGGAGGTCTTTGGGATTCAGAAGGATATGGTGGTGATGCTTGGAAGACTGATCCAGAAATGTTTGAAATTGCACAGAAAGAATACTTGTACTTACTTAACTTCGGTATGTTTGAATACACTAGTTTATGGGAAAATGGAACGCTTTCTCCTGAATGGAATGACAGTATGCGTACACCATCAGGGATTCTTACAAATAATCCATTAGGTCATGAGTTATATAACACATATATAGCACCTGTTATCAGTAAACCAGATTTAAGTACTATAAGGGATATATTTCAAGATGGAGATGTAGGCGATCCAACAGTGGCAGGTTCATCGGGTTACTAAGGTAACATTATTAAGGAAGCATCGTTATCGCGCTGAACTCATTTGCCCTTTCACCATACAGTTCCATAAACTCGTTATAGTGTAATTGATCTTGATACTCACCATAAGGTATCTCTAGTTCTAAAACTATAGGCACCCAACCAACTTCTTTACCAACTGGGGGTTTAACAACGGATCCGTTATCAAGCTCCACAAGATGAAAATTTTCTAAAGTCTCAGGATTAGCAATAAACTCTTGGTTTGGTCCCCATTCTTTATGCATTTGTTCAACTCTTGATTGAACAAGATCTAAATACTCGTCAGTGTAAATATCAGGATAATCTATTTTTAAATACTTAAAACTTGGTTGATCTTTGAATCTATACCAGCGATATTTAATTTTACTGCCATCATCTAAAACTGACTCATAGATTTCAGGATCACATCCCTCACTTTCACAATCCCAACATGAAAAATCAAGTGGTGTTGAGTCAATACCTAATGATTCATCTATATCAGACTTTATTTCAGCTTCTAAACTACTATCTTGAGCTGTCTTAATATGAGGCATATAAGATACAGTACGTTCAAGTGTACTCATCTCTAATACTTGTAATGATCCTGGTACTTCGCTTTCATCAACAGGAGTGAAAATATAATCTTCAAAATCTTCACTTGATCCGTTAATTTCTACTTTATAATACTGACTCAAATCTCTATCCTCACTATTAGTTCCCGACCAGTCCCAAAACATATTTGTTTCACCATTATTTGTCTCACCCGTTAGTACTACATTCCATGAAACAGATAAGCCATCAAGAGTTTCAGCTTGATATGAAGATTGTGAATCTGTACTTACAAATAAGTCGGACATTTCTAAATCTGGTCGAGCTTTCTCCGTTCTTTCAACAACTAGTGGTTTCGAGAATTTTAAAAAACTTGGATCCATATCACTTAAATCTTGAGATCCAGAGAAGAAATCAACAAAATGATTATATAAATTAATATCATATATTCTTCCGTCTAATGTGAAATATTCTTTATCACCAGTTGATGGCACAGATGGTGGGAAAATTTTTAAATATAAATTTCCATCGTTATCATATTCAGTAAATGCTGGTAACTCTCCCATTTCTGATCCAATAGCTGCATATTCTGTTGTAGTGTAAGCAAGTGTATTTTTTTCATCAACCCAAAACACCCCTCCTTGTTCTTGGTCAAACTCCTCAACATCGCTAATAAACCATTCTTCATCTGAAATTTCTTCATATAAAGTGTCTTTATCTATTTTGTTACCAAGAAAATCAATTAGAGTTTGATAATTTTCCTCTGATATCTGATCTTCACCATCTAAAATCATTTCTAAAGCATTCCATCTATCAATTCTTCTATGCCAAAACTCTGGAACATATGCCCACATTGGACCACTGTACTGGGCGGTATTTGCAATAAAAGTCCATGTCAACTTCCCTGTATCAGTTGTTGGTTCTTGAGTTTCAACTCTCTTGTCTCCGCTAAAAATAGGAAGCGCAAACCAGCCATGTCCAAAATATATACCTCCATCTTCATTGTATTCATTTTGATCTTCATCAAAGTGAATAGCATTTGGAAGATTTAATACTTTGTTTGTGAGTTGAACACCACCATAACAATCGCAAGGAACTCTTGTTTCATAGAAACCCCAACCATAAAATGAACTATTTGGGTTGTAGTACAAAGTTGCTCCAGAGGCCATATAGATTGGATATTTTGTACGTCCAAATTTGTCATATACACCTAGCCCACCCTCAATACTTCCGCCTGCTGGTCCATAGGGATGTGAATCTGGAGCTTGAATCCATTGCCCCCAAAGTCCTTGTTGCTCTGCAGGCGTCACACTGTAAAAAGGAAATATTCTATCGTAAAATGACAGTCCGTAAAAATCTTGTCTTTTTGTTTCATCTGGCTCATTATTTGTTGCTACTACGTCTCCACCAAAACTAGAGCTAAAACTCCAATCTGGTTGACATTTAAATTCACCAAGCTGCTCTCCGTACTCTCCACCATAATCTTCGATATTTCTTGGAAACAGTCCCTCACTAAAAAGTCCGAGCGTTTCTGGATACAAATCTAAAATTAATTCATCTTTAAATGGCACCTCAAGGACGGGGGTCTCTTCATAAAAAATATCTTCATATCTTCCCTCATAAGTACAGTGACGAGGTAAAAATTTACCTGGGTTATAACTTGGATCAGCCTCGTTTTCAGTAAAGTATTTAGCTACAATCGGATCATTAAAATCTGTTAATTCTTCTTCGTCAAAAGGCTGGTCTTCGTAATCATCTTCAGCCTCCTTAACATACTCTTCGTGACATACGATTCGATCCATAAGGTTTTCTAATTCCTGCTCTTCCTCAAGGGTAAGAGAATCCTTACTTTCTAATTCTTCTATACTTTCTTCCATTTGACTAAAATTTTTTTCTATTTCGCTACAGTCTAGGACATAATAATCATCAGTTATAGAAGCATCGTTTGAGCAGAAAGTGAAGAATGCAAGGACGATGACTAAATATTTTCTCATTCACTTATCCTATCAGAAAATGACTTGATTATTTAGGCAACATCGTTCCGCCGACAGAGTGTGCTCCACCATCAGCATGAATTATTTCACCAGATACTGCTTCTGAAAATTCTGATAGTAAAAAGTTAACTACTTTAGCAACTGGTATGGCATCTTTTGAGTCCCACCCTAGAGGTGCTCTCTGGTTCCATTCATCATCCATATCGCCAAATCCTGGAATATTTTTTGCTGCCGTTGTTGCAAGAGGACCGGCTGCTACAGCATTTACTCTTACTCCATCTTTACCCATATAGAAAGCAAGATATCTTACGATTGATTGAAGGCTTGATTTCGCAACTCCCTGCCAGTCATATCCTGGCCATGCTTGTGTGTTGTCAAAATCTAAAGCGACGATCGAGCCTGGATTATTTAATATGGGTGAAAATCCCTGGGATAAGGTTTTTAAGGAAAATGCTGATACTTCAAAAGAAGTGAGTGCATCTTCAACGGTTGTATTCATGAAGTTGCCTCCCATTGCTTCGGTCGGTGAAAATGCAATGGCGTGTAGGATTCCATCAAGATTACCAAAATTATCTTTTATATTGCCCATAGCTGTCTCAACTTGTTCAGGATTTTGAATATCCATTTCATAAACTTGAATATCATCAGACAATCTTTTAACAGCTCTTTCTGTAATTCTAAGGCCTTTACCAAATCCGGTAGCAACAACTTGTGCTCCATTTTCTATTGCAACCTGAGCAGATGCATAGGCAATACTTTTATCAGTTAAAATACCTGTGATTAATATTTTTTTATCTTTTAAGATCATGTTTTTATCCTACTAACTAAGACTCTAAAAGTAGAGACTATGTATCAAAGAAATTTAATTATTTAGTAATTTCAGCTTGTGCAGCTGCTAATCGAGCAGTTGGAATCCTAAAGGGGGAACAAGATATGTAGTCAATCCCTAAAGTATTAAAAAAGTTTATTGAATCTGCTTCACCAGCATGTTCACCACAAACACCTATTTTGATATCTTTATTCTTTTTTCGACCATCAAGAACTGATGTTTCAACTAATTTTCCGACAGTCTCAACGTCAATTGAGACGAAAGGATCAACACTAAAAATATCTCTTTCTACATATTCATTTAAAAACTTCGAAGCATCGTCTCTTGAGAGACCGAGGGTAGTCTGTGTTAAGTCATTAGTTCCAAATGAAAAGAAATCTGCATGCTCTGAAATTGCGGTAGAGTTTAATGCTGCACTTGGTAACTCAATCATTGTTCCTATGGTGTAAGAAAATTCAAAATCTAGTTTCTTTTCTACCTTTTGAATTTTATGAATAAGAATTTCTTTCATTTGCTCTAGCTCTGAAGCATTCATGACAAGTGGAATCATTATTTCAGGAGTTACCATTACTCCATCTTTTTTAAACAACTTATGTGCAGCTTTCAAAATTGCTTCAACTTGCATTTCGTAAATTTCTGGATAACTCAATCCAAGCCTTACTCCACGATGACCAAGCATAGGATTGCTTTCTGAGAGTCTTAAAAGCATCTCCCTCACATAAGTAGGAGTAACACCTATAACATTTGCTAAATCTGTCATTTCAATATCACTCTTAGGCAAAAACTCATGCATAGGTGGATCAAGGAGTCGTACAGTAATTGGTTTTTCTTGCAGTAATTTAAAAATAGATTCGAAATCAGCCACTTGGTATTTGATTAATTTACGTAATGCTCTTTTCCTTCCCTGCACGCTGTCAGACATTATCATCTCACGCATAGGAATGATTCTTTCCCCTTCAAAAAACATATGTTCAGTTCTACAAAGACCAATGCCCTCAGCTCCAAACTCTAAAGCTTTTTTTGTATCCATGGTTGTTTCTGCATTAGCTCTAACCTTCATTCTTCTAAATTCATCACTCCACTCCATAAGTGTATTGAACTCTTTAGAAAGCTTGGGTGGTTCCGATTCTAACTCTCCTATATATACTTCACCCAATGTTCCATCAAGAGAAATTAAATCTCCTTCTTCGAGGGTGATGGTTCCATTTGATATAGTTTTCTCTTCTAGGTCAATAAAAAGATTTTCAGCTCCAACAACACATGGCTTACCCATGCCTCGTGCAACAACTGCAGCGTGACTGGTCATGCCACCTTTTGTTGTCAGGATTCCTACAGAAGAATGCATACCGTGAATATCTTCTGGGCTTGTTTCATCTCTCACGAGAATGACATCTCTACCCTTTGTCGCCTCTTCCTCTGCTTTATCTGCATCAAATACAATTTCACCAACTGCTGCTCCAGGCGATGCATTCAAAGCTTTATTAAAGAATTTTTTTTCTTGTGATTCCACAAACTGTGGGTGTAAAAGATTATTTATATTATTAGCATCGACCATCAAGAGTCCCTCTTTTTTAGTAACAACTCCCTCTTCAACCATATCAATTACAATCTTGACACTTGCTTGAGCAGTTCTTTTGGCTTTTCTTGTCTGCAATAAGAAGACTTTTTCATTCTCGATTGTAAATTCTATGTCTTGAACTTCTTTAAAGTGATTTTCAAGCTTGCTAGCAGTATTAACTATCTCTTCATAAACCTTAGGATGCTTTACTTCTAAAGAATCACCGCCAGTTGATGCTTCTTTATTGAGTGGTAATGGTGTTCTAATTCCTGCAACAACATCTTCTCCCTGTGCATTCATTAAATACTCTCCATATAATTCTTTAATCCCATCGGATGGATTTCTTGTAAAAGCTACTCCCGTACCAGACTTTTCATTTAAATTACCAAAAACCATAGTTTGAATTGTTGCCCCTGTTCCCCATGTGTCAGGAATATTATTAATTTTCCTGTAGGTTACAGCTCTATCGTTTAGCCAACTAGCAAAAACTGCTTCTACAGCACCAACTAGTTGATCCTGAGGATCCTGTGGAAAGGGAACTTCAGAGAATCTCTCAATTGTATTTTTAAAAGCATCGATAATCCAATTTAATTGATCAACAGTAAAATCTGCATCAGAGGCAACATTATCCATTCTTTTTTTGTTAGCGATGACTGCTTCGAAGCGCTCATGTTCCAAGCCCAACACTACATTGGAGTACATTTGAATTAATCTCCTGTATGAATCTAAAGCAAATCTCTCATCATCGAATGCCTCTGCTAACTTACTAACATTTTCATCATTTAAACCAATATTTAGAATTGAGTCCATCATTCCCGGCATAGATACTTTACCACCTGAACGAACAGATAAAAGTAGTGGTGTACCGTCTCCACCGAATTGTTTATCGGAGTATTGTTCTAGTTTCTCGATAGCTACCTTAATTTCTTTTTCTAAACTATCTGGTAATTTTTCATGTTCCATGAAGTAGTTGCAAACCTCAGTTGTGATTGTGAAACCTGGTGGAACCTGAATACCCATTTTGCTCATCTCAGCTAAGTTTGCACCTTTACCTCCAAGTAAATCTGTTAACGAAGCATCTCCATCTGTATGGTTTTTGGAAAATTCAAAAATGTGGTTGTTATTCATAATATTTGATATTCTTATATTATATTGAGTAAAAACATTTTAGTCGTGGGAACTGGAACAATTGGTGAACCTCTTATTGGTTTACTTGCTGAACATAAACCAGCACTAGGTATTGACAACGTCTACTTTTTCAAAAGAACTCCTTTAACTGAGGAAAGAGGAAAAGTAGAAGCACTCCAGAGAAAAGGTGCTGAGTTAGTTACCAAAACAGAAACTATTGCAGATTTTAAAACATTAGGTTTTGATGCTGGTGATGTTGCGAACGCATATATAGATTCTCAAGTAATTATTGACTGTACACCAACTGGAAATGACAATTGGGATAGGGTGTATTCTAAATTAGATCCTGGTAAGCGCTATCTCGCTCAGGGTTCAGAGCATGGCTTTGGCCCCTTCTTTGCCTGGGGAATAAATAATGATGTATTGACCACTGATATTAATAAATACCTTGTTGCTTCATGCAATACCCACAACATGGCCTCAATTGTTAAAACTTTTACTCAAGATGCAGGTCGAGAATTGAGTGATGGAAGATTTGTTTGTCTTCGTAGGGCAAATGATGTCTCGCAAAATGACTCTTTTGCTCCATCTCCGACTATTACCAAGCATGACAACCAGGATTTCGGTACGCATCATGCAAGGGATGTTTATGAATTATTCAAACAAGATGGTCTGGAGTTAGATCTATTTTCCTCAGCGATAAAACTACCAACCCAATACATGCATACGCTTTGGTTCAACTTAACATTTGAAAATAGTTTAGAGCTTAATACCGTCCTGGAAGAGTTAGATAGTAGTGAGCATCTTATGTCTACTGAGAAACTCTCCTCCAATAAAGTCTTCTCTTTCGGTCGAGACCATGGATACCACGGAAGAATTCTCTCACATGGTGTTGTCGCAGTTGATTCGCTACACGTAAAAGGTAATCAGTTGACGGGTTATTGTTTTACCCCGCAAGATGGAAATGCCTTATTGTCATCTGTTGCTGCATCTGTACATTATTTTTATGAAGACACTTGGGTTGAAAAAATGAAAGTGTTTAATAAATATATTTTCAAAAATATTTAGTCACACAAGGTACCATTTTAATCGATATAGCTTTCACAATCAACTTAGCCTTGTGAAAATATTGGCTTTTATAAGAAACCGCTTAATGTTCTTGATACTCTTAAAGTATCTACTTAGGGGGAAATTGGATTATCAGGAAAAGTGCTATTGAGTACGGATAGCACGGTAAACAGTATCTTATAGAACCAGCCCAAAATCCAGCAAAGACCAAATTTGAAAAAGGGATTTTCGGAGCTGGTTCTATTTTTTTATATTCTTTATTTAGCTCTTTACTTATGTTCTTTAAACTCTTTATAAAGCCATGGAATCATAAATAAAGCAGCAACTGGGTCAAAATACCAGATATCAAATAGATAATTTACACCTACACCAATAATTACGAGAACAGATAAGTTTAGACAAAATAATGTTTCTTTGGCTTCAGCAATAATGAGGTCATTATTAAGTTTTCGCCCTAATTTAAACTTTTTATAAGCTAAGGGTCCTTCAACAAATATTGAAACAACTCCAATGATTACTCCAATGTAGGTAATTTCATTTAATTTACTATTGAGTAAGTCATAAGAGGATTTAGCAAGAATAAAAAATATTAGAAAAAGAAAAGAGTATGCGATGTATTTTTCGGCTGTTTCTGCGTTTAATTTTTTAGTATTTGAGATTCCCAACAAAGCTACGCTGGAGGCAAAGATCTCTATAAAACTATCAAGACCAAAGCTAAGAAGTGCGGTGGAGTTTTCACCTATACCAACAGTAAGAGCAATGATGCCTTCAACAAGGTTATATAAAATAGTAAAATAAATTAAATTTTTTGATTGCTTTAAAACATCGCTCATAAAAAGAATTCTACTAATGAAATGATTTAGAACACTTTTGTTGTGTCAAAAGTTTAAATAAAGTTACTAGACCCTTATAGAAAAGGGAGCATAAGCTCCCTATCTATCAACCTACCTCTTCTGTGGGAACAAGTAAGTTAGTCCATAAGTTAACAACTATACAACCCATGTAGGTTTATCTACTTGGAGAGTTTTAAACTTTATATAAAAATAGAAACCTCTTTTCATATGGTTTTTACATTGTTAGATTGTTAACTGGTCAACTTTTAATGCGGTTGTTAAAAGTTTGGCTTTGAAGAAGGGGTTCACGCCCCTTTTTCTTTTATAAGGTGAGATTGTAAAAACAATGAGAGATGTACTTAAGTTGGCTAAAAGTATTAAATAATTTAAGTAACTTTTTTAGCTAACTCTCTTTTTGAGAAATAAATAATAATAGGGGTTCCTACAATAGTTGGGGCAACCCAGTTAAGCCAATCAATAGAAAATGGATTTAAAGTCACAATAAATGCAGTTGTAGTTGCAATAGTTCCAGCAAGCATGAGGTTTAAATGCAGATTAGTTCTGTCATAAAAATCTGGACGTTCGACTATCTTCATACGACGAAAATCATTAATACCCATACCTAATGCTATGCTTCCAAAAACAACAGAGGTAATCCACATAGAATCTTCGATTAAATATAAACTCACAGCCATAGAATAAAAAAGAATACTTGTAGCAGTAATGAATACACCTAGAACTTTATCTATTTGCTCACGTGCTCCATTTCTATCTCGACCTTGGCGATATCCTGAAAATGCGAGATAAAACGAGAAAATGGCAATAACAAACAGAAATGGGTTGAATTCTCCAAGCAAACTTAGTGGAATTGCTGTCACAAAAATAGTTGACATCCCATACACATAAATCATCCCTAATTTTTTGTGTCTTTTATTACCTTTCTTGATGAATAAAAGAACATAGGCAATACCTAGAGAAATAAAACCGGCGAGAATATGAAGGTAAAGTAAAGGTTTCTCTATTGCTAAATAATCACCGTTAATCATCTAAAAGTATATATAATTTTTTATACCAATTCAAAAGATTTAACAATATTTTCTAAGCCTTCTTTTGCGTCCGCAAATAACATTTTCGTATTCTCTTCAATAAAGAGTGGGTTAGCAATCCCAGCATAACCTGGTGACATAGATCTTTTTATTACAACAACCTGTTTTGCCATATCCACATCCAAGATTGGCATCCCATAGATTGGAGAGTCTTCATCTGTTCTTGCTAATGGATTTACAACGTCATTCGCACCAATAACAAGTACTACATCCGTTGCGGAAAACTCAGAATTAATATCTTCTAAGGTAAACATATCCTCATAATCAATATCTACTTCTGCTAATAAAACGTTCATATGTCCTGGCATTCTTCCAGCTACTGGATGGATAGCAAATTTCACTCCAATATTTTTTGATTTCAAGGTATTGGTAAGTTCTTTTACTGCAGACTGTGCTTGTGCAACAGCCATACCGTAACCCGGTACAATGACAACAGATTCCGCATAGCTTAACTGAATAGCAATATCCTCTGCAGATGTACTAATTGGATCTTTTGCATATTCATTGTTGATCTTCGTTGTTCCAAAACCACCTTTAAGTACTTGGTAAATAGTTCTATTCATGGCGCTACACATTAAAAGAGTAAGAATAATTCCAGATGCTCCAACTAAGGCACCCGCTATGATCAAGATGATACTGTTTACAATAAACCCTGCTGCCATTGCAGCAATTCCCGATAATGAGTTTAAGAATGCTATGACTACTGGCATATCGGCGCCACCAATTAATACCACTCGTGATATTCCAAGTAATAGAGAAAGAATGATGATGTACTCAGTTGAGTAGTCTATTTTAGTTATAAGCAAGGCAATTACCCCGCCCAGTAATACTCCTGACAAAATATTGATTACTGTTGCATTGAAACTATTTAACTTTCCACGTAATTTAGCTACTGCAATTAAACTTCCAGAAAAAGTAAAGACACCTACGGTCATAGAAAATATGGCTACTGAGAAATCTGAAAGAACCAAAGTACTATTTGAGAGCTCCACATAAGCAATAGCTCCTGATGCTCCACCCCCAAGGCCATTAAAAATACCGACTAACTCTGGCATTTGTGTCATCTGTACCCTGTTAGAAACAACTACTCCAAGCCCTGCTGAAACAAGAATTACTAAATAAAACACACCGTCATAATCGGCAAACTTAAGATTAAATGCAGAGATGATTGCTAAAACCATACCTCCAATAGCTAAATTGTTGGCACGAAATGCAGTAGAAGGTCTTGAAAACAATTTAAGCGCAAGGATAAAAAGTACTGCGGAGATGAGATAAAGTGATTCAGTCATTTTTCTTAAACATTTCTAATATTCTTCCAGTAACAGAGAATCCGCCAACTATATTCATAGTCGCAAAGGAGACTCCAATAAGCACAATTGTTTTAAGTAATATATCATCAACTACATTTGGATAAATAAGAATACCTGCAATTAAGGTAATGCCTGAAATTGCATTTGAGCCTGACATGAGAGGGGTGTGTAATGTTTGAGGTATTTTTGAAATCAGTTCATACCCTATAAAGCTAGCCATTGCAGTAATTAATAAGGTGTATAGAAAAATCTCAGTCATGTTTGCTCATTTCTTCAAATATTTCATCTTCTGGATTCTCTTCAAGAAGCTGAACAAGATTTCTAATATTCTCTGAATAGAGCTTTGTTGCAGCATGTTTTACATTTTTAAGAATATCCATCTCCCCAACAATCTTTACGCCATCTTTTTGAACAACTTTTCCGACTTTTGTAAGTTCACAGTTACCACCTGTTCCTGCAGCTAAATCAACAATAACTGAGTTCTTTTTCATTTTAGAAACTGTCTTTTTATCAATTAATAAGGGTGCTTTTTTACCAGGTATCTGAGCAAAGGTAAGCACAATATCACTATCAATAACTTGGTTAGCTAGTGCTTTCTTTAAATCTGCTTCTTCCTTCTTCGTCAACTCTTTTGCGTACACGCCATCTTGGGATGTGGAGCTTGCTTCTACAAATTTTGCACCAAGACTTTCTACCTGATCCTTAACATCAGCTCGCACATCATAACCCCAAACACGTGCGCCTAATCTTTTTGCTGTAGCAATAGCCTGTAAGCCAGCTACACCTATTCCTAGAATTAATACTTTAGCTGGTGAAATATTCCCTGCTGCAGTAGTCATCATAGGAATAACATTTGAAGTTTCTAGTGAAGCTCGTAGAACTGATGCGTATCCAAGTAGGTTTGCTTGTGATGAAAGAGCATCCATATTCTGTGCTCTTGAAATTCGTGGAAGTTGGAAAAAATCATACAGCGCTAAATCTTGTCTTATTTTTTGGATATCTTTTTTAGTTTTTTCATCAAAGAGACCGATAATTTTTGTGTCAGGCTTCAGTGACTTAACTATATCTACGTCTACAGAATCAACAAAGCATATAACATCCATTTGCTTCATAGCTGTTTTGTTTAAAGTTTTAAGTTTTTTGTAGTCTTTAGACTCCAAGTCAAGATTCTTAAATATATCTTTTTCAACAAATAATTGTGTTTTATCATATTTTTTAAGAGAGTCTGGATGCAATGGCGATCTGAACCCATTTATATCTGATAAAAATCCAACCTTCATGATTTTATTTTATTAGCTACAAGGGTTAAGCATAATAAAGATTCCTTATGAATTTGAGTATCAGTATGTTCCAACCAATATAAATTATGAAGATGAAAAAATATTGTAATGAAACTCACAAAACAAATTAATATAAAGAAATGGCAATTATTTCTCCATGTATAAATGTATGTGTAACAGATCCAAATAGTGATTTATGTTATGGGTGTGCCCGTACAACAGGTGAAATAACAAAATGGTCTTCCTATACAGATCAGGAGCAAAAAGCAGTCATTGCACTTGGTAGGTCCAGAATGGACGGATGGCAGTTAAAAGCTTTTGATAAAGCCTATCAACAAAAAGTTGATACCGGGAAAAGTCCTATAAAAGAACAAAAACTTCTGAACGAAGAATAACTGTAAGATAACATTATGGTTGAAGAAGACTCCCCCAGAATAGAAGAAAGTTCGTTCGGACAACAGTATTGCCCTTATTGTGAGAGTGAAAAGCTCTACATAAAAAAGAATAAAATTAAGGGGAGAATCTTAGGTATATCTAAAAAGGGTGTGCTTAAGTGGTATTCAAATCGTCAACAAGCTGAGAAAAGTGCTGAGGAAGTATTTAAAAATGTGGTTTGGTGTTCAGAGTGTGGAGAAGTCTTTCAAGTAAGCCAATATAGACCCCACTTTAAGAGTAAGCCTTAATCAAAAAATCATTGATGAATTTTTAAGTACTTCTTTATCCAGGGTTAGATTATTCGACTCTGAAAATTTTGATTTTTCAATTTATAAACCATAAAAATAATTCATAGGGCTTTCACTCGAATCAATTTTTTAAGACAGCAAGATTAAAAATTTATTTGATTATTCGGACTTGTATTCTTTATTTTTAAGATATTGGCAGACATTATGACCAAGAATTAATTTGGTCTATTTATCAATCGTCCCCTGACCAATTTGGGTTACCTTTGTATTCATCTAAAAATTTTTCTTCATATAAATCATCCATGGAGAGATAAACTTTTTTAGCAATGGTTCCTATGGCTATAATGCCTTTTTTAAGTAACCATTTATAGGGCGCAGAAAAGATTTTATTTTCCCATTTTAAAAATTTTTTCCACATGCTCATACCTATATTTTACAATTTACACAGTTAATGTAGTTATGTTGGTTAACGATTTGGGTAACTACTATGTAATTTTTTGATAAATAAATAAATTCTAAGAATTTACTATAGAACATGATTCAAGAAGTGTTCCGAGTTACTCAAAAGCACCAGAAGAGTTGAGTTTAAGAACAAAAATGTCACGTCCACCAGCAGAGGTTACATTACCTCCACCAAAGTTGACGGTTCCTTCAAAGAACCCAGTGGTATAAGAATTTCCAGAGGAGTCAACAGCTATGCCGTATCCAATATCATTTGAAGTACCACCAGAACCACCATTTACCCAAACAAAGCCACCAGAAGGGTCCAGTTTAAGAACAAAGAGCTCATCATTACCTTTCGAAATTATATTGCCTCCGCCAAAGTTAACTGTTCCAGAGAAATACCCAGTAAAATATGTATTTCCAGAGGAGTCAGCAGTTACGCTGTATCCAACATCATCAGAACTACCACCAATAGTAACCACTCGTTGAAAGACACCAGAAGAGTCCAGTTTAAGAACAAAAATGTCATTACCACCAGCAGAAGTTACGTTCCCTCCACCAAAGTTGACGGTTCCCTTAAAGTACCCCGTAATATA
>JAONAZ010000008.1 GCA_028376655.1 Acidimicrobiia bacterium | reverse complement strand
TGCAGAAGGCGGTTCTAACGATTTAGGTGACATTCAACTTTTTATTGACAATGAAGAGTTTTTTATTGAGGCTAAGTCAAGACAAAATCTTAATCTTCATCAAACACTAGATAAAGCTATAACTAAATCAGGAGATATAAATACTCTTGTTTTTTGGAAAAAACTTAAACGAAAAACAAATAACGAACGTAGAACTAACGACGGTGTACCTGAAGTAATATCTATGTCTTATGATTTATTCATTAAACTATTAGAAAAATAATTGACTAAAACTCCAACAGCAGATCTCAATTATAAACTTAAAAATGAGGCTATTGCTCAATATCGATATAAAGAACCATCCGAATCAAAGTTATTAATAGCATCCACAAGAAAAATAATTACTTTTGATGAATATATACAAAAATTAAAACATCAATCGGTATTTATATTTAATAAATCGACTGTACGAAATGTAAGAATTGAAACTTTTAAATCAATAACTGGTGGTAAGATTGAATTTTTTATATTAAATATTATTGACTCCAATACCGCTGAAGTTCTAATAAAAACCACTACCAAATTAAAACTAAAATCGGAACTAAAAACAGATGTTGCTTTTGTTAAAATAATGCATAAAGAAAATGACATATATACTGTTAATTTTCATACGGATGTAATGGCTTTAATTAATAAATTCGGGAAAGTACCACTACCGCCTTATATAGAAGATAATCCTATTAAGTATAAAGACTATAAAAATGAATTTGCTACAGGTGGTTTTTCAGTTGCTTCTTCAACTGCAGGGCTTCATTTCAGTTTAGAAATGATTTCATTACTAAAGGCTAAAGGTCACAAAGTATTCTTAATAAATCTTGATATCAATTTAGGTACTTTTAAACAAATTGATACAGAATTAGTTGAAGATTATAAAATTCATTCTGAAAACTATAAAATAAATAAGTTTGACTTTGAGAATATTCTAGAATATAAAAAAGCGGGATACAAAATTGTGGCCGTAGGAACTACGGTATTAAGAACACTGGAAACAGTAATTAATACAAAAGTTTATGAAGGGTCTACTAATTTATTCATTACACCTGGATTCAAATTTAAAGTTATCGATACTTTAATTACTAATTTTCATGCTCCAAAAAGTAGCTTACTTTCGATTGTTCAGACAATTTTTGGCGAAAAATGGA
Source organism: Acidimicrobiia bacterium (assembly GCA_028376655.1). Taxonomy (GTDB): domain Bacteria; phylum Actinomycetota; class Acidimicrobiia; order Actinomarinales; family Actinomarinaceae; genus Actinomarina. Next base: position 41,024 of record JAONAZ010000008.1, on the reverse strand, counting down.
GAAGCTTATATTCTTTTGCGCAAAGTAATAATCTTAAGTTTTTAAGTTTTGGCGATGCTGTATTATTTAATATAGATGAGTAGTCTTAAATTTAAGATTGAAGCAACAGATAGCCGTGCAAGAGCCGGTGTACTTACCGTAAATAATAAAAAAGTTTTAACTCCGACCTTCATGCCTGTTGCAACTAAAGGAGCATTAAAGTCAACACCTCATGAGTTACTTGATAAAACCTCAGTACTTTTAGCTAATACATATCACCTTTACCTAAGACCTGGTGCTAACACCGTAAATGAACTAGGTGGCTTACATAAATTTATGAACTGGAATGGGGTAATACTTACTGATTCTGGGGGTTTCCAAGGATGGTCTTTACCTACTAAAAAAGTTGAAAATGGAATTCAATTTAAAAATGTATACGATGGATCAACGTTTTTAATGACTCCTAAATTATCAATTGAAACACAAAATATTCTTGGTAGTGATATTGCCATGATCTTTGACTATGTTGTTGACATAGATGCACCTGAAAATCTTCAAAATGAAGCTATAAGTACAACTTCAGAATGGGCAAAAATTGCACGCGAAACACATAACAATAATGAACAATCTTTATTTGGAATAATACAGGGTGGATTAGTCAAAAAACTTAGAGAAAAATCAGCGTTATCAATGATTGAACTTAATTTTGATGGATACGCATTAGGTGGCCTGGCTCTTGGAGAGTCGAGGAAAGACCGCAAGGATATTGTCAATTTTACATCAGACTTTTTACCAATTGATAAACCACGTTATGTTATGGGTCTTGGTGACACACTTGGACTTGTTGACCTGATTGCTGAAGGCATAGATATGTTTGACTGTGTTTGGCCAGCTAGATTAGCGAGACACGGAAAACTCATCACAGGTAATACTTACATAAATATTAAAAATAAAAAATATTCATCAGATACTGCACCAATAATGGAGTCATGTCCATGTTTTACATGTAAAAGTTATTCAAAAGGATTTTTAAAACATTTGCTCAAAAATGAACAAACTTCTGCTTGGCTTTATTTAACAATCCACAATTTAATTCAGACTGAGATTATGCTTGATGGAGCTAGACAAAGTATATTAGAATCAGATTTTGAAAATTTTAAGAAAAGATATATATAAATGAATGAGTTAATAAGCGTATTACCTTTAATTATCGTACTTGTAGTTTTCTATACTATTTTATGGGTCCCTCAAAGAAGCCGTAACAAAAAACATGCTCAGATGATTGACGGTCTCGAAATCGGTAATAATGTTGTTACAGAATCAGGGATTTATGGGCGAATCGTATCTCTAGATAAAAGTACTGTAACTTTAGTACTTAAAAAAGGTGAACTTGTCATCAATAAATCAAAAATAAACGGTATATCGTGAAAAAATATTTTAAAATTTTGTTTTTACCATTTGTTTCATTATCGTTATTTACTCTCGTTTATGCACAAGAATTATCTCCAAAATTGGGTTTGGATCTTCAAGGAGGGATATCAGTTATTCTAACAGCGGAAGAGGGGACTGATCAAGAACTCATAGAGCAAGCTGTTGAGATTATGAGAACACGAATTGAAGCATTCGGAGACGTTCAAGAACCAGAAATTGCCATAAGTGGTGAGAACTCAGTACTCGTTCAATTACCCGGGGTAACAGATCAAGAAAGGGCGATTGAAGCACTCGGCACAACTGGATTACTGACGTTTCGTCCAGTACTTGATTCATCAATGTCTACAGGATACTCACCCGCTCTTGAATTAATTCCAAATCCTGATAATCCAGAAGAAGTTCAAACGGTTATCAAAGCAGGCATTACAGGTGTAGATGAAGTTATAGGCATCTCACTAGTTGATAACCCAGATTTTGACTCATACATACTATCAATTAACTCGGGTTATCCAGTTATTTATCAGTTAGGACCAGCAGAATTAACAGGTAATGATATTTCAGATGCGATAGCTGTTTTTCCAGAAAATGAATGGATTGTGTCACTAGAATTTAAAGATGAGTCTGCAAGTCTATTTACAGAATTAACCAAAAAGCTAGCTAATGAAAATGGAGATAGAAGAAAATTAGCAATTGTTTTAGATGGGGAAGTTGTATCGGCTCCAGGTATTGCTTTTGATGTAGACCCGAACGAAGGAATAACTGGTGGTACGGCAGCAATTTCTATGGGTAATGCTGATGGTGGAGAAGCAGCTAATAACCTTGCTATAATATTGAGATACGGTGCTCTACCTGTATCGTTTGAAAGATCCTCAATTCAAAAGGTTTCGGCAACACTAGGCGAAGATACTCTAAATCTTGGATTACAAGCAGGCCTTATAGGACTGATAATTGTGTCCTTGTACCTCATCCTTTATTACCGATTATTGGGCCTGGTTGCTATTTTAGGTCTTAGTTCATTTGGATTACTTTTCTACGCAGTTATAACCTTACTTGGTGAGTATCAAGGTTTTACACTTACTCTTTCAGGAATAGCTGGGATTATAGTTTCTATTGGTCTGGCAGCTGATTCATATATAGTAACGTTTGAAAAATTTAAGGATGAAATCAAAATTGGTCGCTCATTCCAATTTGCGGCAGAAAAAGCCGCTACTGATGCATGGAAAACAATTCTAACTGCAGATTTCGTATCTCTATCGGCAGCAATCCTCCTCTATGTATTAGCAATAGGACCGATTAGAGGTTTTGCTTTAGCCCTAGGTGTTGCAACAATATTTGATCTATTATTTACTCGGTTGTATACAAGAAATACTGTTCCGCTCATAAGTAATTTATCAAAAAGTTCTAGAGGTTTTTTCCCCATCAAAATGAAGGATTTAATAAATGATTAAAAAACTATTTATTGGTTCAACAGATATTGACTTTCTAAAAGTAGGAAAACTATTTTATAAAATATTTATTGTTGAAGTTATTATTTTTATTACTGTTGGAGTGCTTTCATTAACAGGAATAATGAACGTAAACCTATCTGTTGATTTCACCGGTGGTACAACATATCAATTCGAAGCATCGTATACTGATTCAGACATTGACCAAGTTATGAAAAGCGGAATTTTAGATGTTTCAAGATATCAGACTTTTGAAAATTCTGATTCAATTATTTTTAGAGCAACTGAAAATACACAAGATAAAGAAACAGAATTCTTATTCTATCTTTCGAATAAATTTAATATTCCAGATGAAAATATCGATTTCCAAAGAGTGGGACCAACTTTTGGTGATGAAATAACAACTAAAGGTATCCAAGCTTTACTTATATTTTTAACCCTTGTTGTTCTGTTAATCTCTTACAGATATGAATTTAAATATTCATTAATTGCTTTAATAGCATTAACACACGACCTACTACTAGTTTTTAGTATTTATGTATTGGCTGGACTTGAAATTACCCCATCGACCGTTATAGCACTTTTAACTATATTGGGATATTCACTATATGACACTGTAATTCTTTTTGATAAGCTCAATGATTCAATAAAAACATCTAAGTTCTCATATTTATCTGTCGATTCTCTTAATAAGACTTTTAATGAGGTTTTAATGAGGAGTTTAAATACCTCTATTACGTCTGCAATTCCTATTGCATCAATTTTATTTTTAGGAAATTATTTAGGCCTATCAGGTACTCTTTCAGATTTTGCTCTCCCTCTATTTATTGGAATATTATCTGGTACCTACAGCTCAATATTCGTTACTGTACCCTTTTTATCAAAGATTATTAATAAATAATTTCTTTACTACCATATAGATATGGTTGAAAATGTTAAAGATTCAGTAGTTGAAGATCTTTTTACTGAGTTAAAGTCTAGGTATGTTGGTGATGAACTTAAAACCATAACGTACGCCTACGATATGGCATATAATGGCCACATTTCTCAAAAAAGGAAATCTGGTGAACCCTATATAGTTCACCCACTAGCAGTAGCGATATACTTAGCTGATTTAAGTATGGATGTTGAAACTGTTACGGCAGCATTGCTACATGATTTAATTGAAGATACTGAAATTACTTATGAAGAAATTAAAAAAGCCTTTGGTCTGGATGTTGCTGACATAGTTGATGGAGTTACCAAGTTAGATCGTATTAGATACAACACGACAGAAGATGCCAAAGCAGAAGCAATACGAAAAATGGTAATTGCTATGTCTAAGGACATTCGTGTTCTAATCTTAAAATTGGCAGATAGGCTCCATAATATTGAAACTCTTGAGCATCTTAATGATTGGAAACAAGAAAAGATTGCTAATGAGACACTCTACGTATATGCGCCATTAGCTCATAGGCTAGGTCTTCAGAATATAAAACACACACTAGAAGATACCTCATTCGAAATACTTTTCAAAAAACAGAATTTGGAGATAGAAAATCTCATTCAAAAAACGTTACCTCATAGAAATTCTGAAATTAAAAAAACTACAAAAATTATTTCTGATCTTCTTGGTGATAATTCAATATCTGCTGATGTTCTCGGCCGACCCAAGCATAACTATTCAATTTATAAAAAAATTATAAATAATGGATTATCTTTCAATGAGATAAATGATCTTATCGGCATTCGCATAATTACTGATGATGTTAGGAGTTGTTATTCTATTTTGGGACTTGTGCACGCTAGTTTCCAACCAGTATTAGGCAGATTTAAAGATTTTATATCAATGCCTAAATTTAATTTATATCAAAGTCTCCACACTACAGTTCTTACTCCCGATGGGAATAAAGTAGAAATTCAAATAAGAACAAGAGAAATGCACTACCGAGCAGAATTTGGTGTTGCTGCTCACTGGAAATATAAGGAAAAACCATCTAATGATCTAACAGCATGGACTAGTGAGTTAAACAATATGTCGACAGAATACCCGGATCCTAATGAATTTTTAAAACATATGAAACTTGACCTTTATGAAGATGAAATATTTTGTCTAACTCCCAATGGCGACGTTGTTACATTACCTTCAGGCTCTACATCAGTTGATTTTGCTTTTGCTGTTCATACTGAAGTTGGTGAAAAGATGATAGGTGCAAAAGTCAATGGTAAATTAACTAACTTAAGTAACAATATAAAAACAGGTGACACTATTGAAGTATTAACCACTAATGATAGTAGTAAAGGACCTAGCCGAGATTGGTTAAACATAGTGAAAACTTCAAGAGCTAGATCCAAAATCAAACAGTGGTATCAAAAGCAAATGAAAGATGAAGACATCCAAAAAGGTAAACAATTACTTAATATCTGGCTTGATGAAAATAATGACGTTTTGAACTTCTCTAACAAAGAAGCTATTTTAAAAAATATGTTAAAAGACACGTCACTACCTAATTATGAAATGTTTTATCAGAAGCTTGGTAGCGGAAATTTAAAAATTGATAACGTTGGTAATAAAATCAGAAAGTTTGTCTTCCCCGAAGAGATTACGGATGATGAAGATATTTTTACACCAGAAGTTAAAGCTACTGAAAATTCAGAACTAATAATTGTTGAAGGTTATGACGATATAAAAGTAAGGATGGCAATGTGCTGTGTACCCGTACCGGGAGATGATATATTGGGCTTTGTAACTATTTCTAATGGTATATCAGTACACAGATCTGACTGTATGAATATGCAAATTGACAGTACAAAAGGGGAGAGGATAATTGATGTTTCCTGGGGATTCAATCTACATACTGGAGATATAATTTGGTTAGAAATAGAAGCAATTGATAGACCGTATCTACTTCGTGATGCAACAATTGCAATATCTGATAACGGAGGTAATATCTTGGTAGCTAAATCAGTAACTAGTAGTAAAAGAATAGTGAGTTTAGTGTTCCAAATAGAAATTAGTGACAATAACCAACTCGAGGAAATAATAAAAGATTCTAAAGAAATAGAAAATGTATTTGAAGCATCACGTATATTTCCAGGTAAGAAGTAATGCCAGAAGTATATAAGTTTACAAGTTTTACAACTTCAAATTGTTATATATTAAGACCTTTTAATAATGACATATGCATATTTATTGATTTACCTCCAGATTTACATGAACCACTTTCCTATGTAAAGGAAAACAAATTGACAATTGGTGGAGCGCTAGTTACTCATGGTCATTTTGATCATGCGCTAGGTATGCAAGATTTTGAATCGAGCATATATATGAACTTGGAAGATGAGTTTTTAGCAAGAAATCCTCAAGAACAGCTTGCAATGTTTACAGATAGTGAATTAAAAGCTGCTCAATATGAAGGAGATATTTCAAATTTGGAAAGTATACCTTATGACTTCATCAAAACACATCATAATCCAGGACATACTGCTGGAAGCACATCATTCGAATTTACTTCTTTAGGGTTAATCTTTACAGGAGATTTTGTTTTCAGAGATAGTATTGGAAGAACTGATTTAAAATCAGGAAATAATAATAAAATGATAGATTCAATTAAAAATGTTTATTCGAAATTTAATCCTGATTATGAAATACTTCCAGGACATGGACCATCTGAAAAAGTTAGTACTATAAGTAGAGGAAATATATTTATAAAGGAGTACTTGAATGATTGAGCAAGTAAAGGGTACACAGAATATATTTGAAAATGATGCTGATAAGTTTTTGTACATACGTAACAAGTTTTTTAGCGTATTTAATAATTCTGGTTACTCGTATGTACAAACACCGCATTTGGAATACAGTGAGCTTTTTGAAAAGTCTATTGGTCAAAATTCAGAAATTGTTACAAAACAAATGTATCAATTTAAGGACAAAGGTGGAAGGTCTTTAGTACTAAGACCAGAAGGTACGTCAAGTATTGTTAGGTATCACTCTCAATATCAGAAAGACATTACAAATCAATATTCTTATTTTGGTCAAATGTTTCGATATGAAAATCCACAGAAAAATAGATATAGAGAATTCACACAAGGGGGAATAGAAATAATTGGTAATATTGATACTTTCTCTGATTTTCAGATTATCAATGATTCCATAAAATTTCTTACTGAACTTGAGTTAAAATTTACCCTAGAAATTAATACAATTGGTTCTATCAAGGATCGTGAAAATTATACTAAAGAACTATATAAATACTTTAAATTAAATGAAAACGAACTTTCAGATGAAAGTAAAGAAAAATTAGAGATAAACACACTAAGGATATTGGATTCAAATAATCAAGAAGATATACCGATTATAAATAAAGCTCCAGTTATAACTGCTTATGTTAATGAAGAATCACTTAACAAGTATGGACTGTTAAAGACAATATTATTAAAAAATAATATCCCGTTCAAAGAAAATACAAGTCTCGTGCGAGGACTTGACTACTACAATGATCTAACTTTTGAATTTGTTGGTGAAGATGGTTTAGTTCTTGGTGGTGGAGGTAGGTATGACAGATTAGCTGAAATTTTAAATATTGGTACCTTCAATGGTGTCGGTGTCGCATTTGGTATAGAACGCATTATGAACACTATAACTGCCAAAAATACGAATCCAAAAATCTATATTATTGGATTAAACCTAGAAAAGATAACTTCTTACTGTCACCTACTTGATAAAAATGGCATAGACTATTATAAACCACCAAGATTATCAAAAATAAATACTCAATTTAAAAATGCTAAAAATTTTAATGTTAAATATGTGGTTAATACTGATGAAGATACAATTAAAGACTTAGAAAACAACATATCTATTGATTTCAATATTGAGGTTTTAATTGATAATTAAAGAACTTAAAGGTTTAGCCAATGGTGCAAATATTATTAATTTGTATGGCTGGGTTGATAATGTTCGAGATCATGGCGGATTAACCTTTATAGACTTAAGAGATTTTGATTCTTCAATCCAACTCATTTTTGATAAAGAGTCGAAAATAACTAAAACTGTTAAAAATGAATTTTATATAATGGTTTCTGGGGTCTTTAATCAAAGAGATAAGAATTTAATTAATAAAAAAACTTTATTCGGGGATGTTGAAATACTAATTGAGTCTTTAACAATTATTAATGAAAGTAAAACCCTACCTTTTCAGATCGAAGATGGCATAGATACTGATGAGAGTATCCGCTTAAAGTATAGATATTTAGATTTAAGACGTAATGAAATGAAACAGAATATTATTGCTAGATCTAATACTTTTAAAAGCATTAGAAATATTATGAACCAACTAGATATTCTAGAAATAGATACCCCTACTCTTATAAAATCAACACCTGAAGGTGCTAAAGATTTTCTTGTACCATCTAGAAAATCACCAGGTTCATTTTATGCACTCCCACAATCGCCTCAAATGTACAAACAATTATTTATGATGTCTGGCTTTCCAAATTATTATCAAATAGCTAAATGCTATAGAGATGAAGATTCAAGAAAAGATAGACAACCTGAATTTACCCAATTAGATCTTGAATTTTCAAATGGAAGCCCAGATCTTGTTAAAGAGAATATTGAAATAATTGTTCAACACATATTTAAAGAAGCATTCGACCTCAAGATTCCAATACCGTTTAAAACGATAACTTACAATGAATCTATGACACTATATGGCACAGATAAGCCCGACCTTAGAATTAAAGAAACTATTTCTGATATAACTGATGTATTTGCTCAGACTGAAATAAAATTTATTAAAGAAATTATTGAGGACTCAGGGAAAGTACTATCTCTTTTTACACAAAAATCTTTAAGTAGAAAAGAAATAGATTTATTAGATGAGAAGATAAAAAATCTTGGATCTAATGGCTTAGGATGGTTTAAAGTCACAGATAATGAAATTTCTGGTCCTCTAGCAAAAATCTTATTACCTAACGAGAAGCAGGAACTAATTGCTTTTGGCGATGGTTTAATTGTATTCCAAGCTGGTAATTTATACGAAGTAGGTAAATATATGGATATTTTAAGACAGGAAATATTCAAAGATAGAGTTGAAGATAGTACAAGTTTTTTATGGGTTGATGATTTTCCATATTTCGAAATAGAAAATGGTTCACTTCAACCATCACATCATCCCTTTACCGCACCAAAGGATACAGATATTTTTAAAAATAATCCTAATGAATCTAAAGCACTACATTACGATTTGGTTCTTAATGGAGTAGAACTTGGTTCTGGTTCTCAAAGAATTAATGATCCTCAAGTTCAGAAACTTGTTTTAGAAAAATGGGGATTAACCGAGGAGGATATTGGTGAGCGTTTTGGATGGTTTATTGAAGCTTTATCTTACGGTACACCACAGCATGCTGGATTTGCTATAGGTATAGACAGACTTGTTGCTGAAATACTTAAGCAACCTTCAATAAGAGATGTAATACCATTTCCAAAAACACAATCAGGGATGGATCCCTTAACTGAAGCGCCATCTTTAATTAATGAAAGCGATTTAGCAGAGTATAACTTAAGGTACATAGAAGATGAACAGTAACGAGATACGTACAAAGTTTTTGGAATATTTTAGTTCTCTCGACCATAAAATATTACCTTCTGCATCCCTAATACCACATGACGATACTTTGCTTTTTACTGCAGCTGGAATGGTACCGCTTAAAGAATACTTCTCTGGTAATAAAATTCCAGAAAATTATAATATGACATCATCTCAAAAATGTATTCGAACTATTGATATTGATATTATTGGTGATACAGACAGACATTTATCATTTTTTGAGATGTTGGGTAATTTTAGTGTCGGAAAATACTTCAAAAAGGAAGCTATTAGATATTCATATGACTACATAACAAACCATTTAGAAATACCTAAAGAAAAACTTTGGTTCACTGTTTATAAAAACGATGATGAATCTTACAATATCTGGAAAAATGATATTGGGATTCCTGAAGAAAGAATACAAAGAGGAGATAAAGATAATTTTTGGCATATGAACATACCAGGACCTTGTGGTCCTTGTAGTGAAATATTTATAGATCGAGGTGAAAAATATGGTTCTAAGGGAGGGCCTATCGGCGGTGGTGAAGATAGGTATATAGAAATATGGAATCTTGTTTTTATGGAATCTATCCAAGATAAACCATTTGAAGTTGTAGGAGATCTCCCTTCTAAAAATATTGACACAGGAATGGGCTTAGAAAGATTAGCAATGGTACTCCAAGAGAAAGATTCACTTTTTGGAATTGATACATTTTCAAACATGTACAAAGCTTTAAATAAAGTTATCGCCAACAGAGATGAAAAATTAGAAAAAATAATATTGGATCATGTAAAAGCATCTACATTTATGATATCTGATGGTGTTGTCCCTACGAACGAAGGTAGGGGATATATTTTACGAAGATTATTGAGAAGGGCAATAAGGGCAATAAATATGGTTACAGATGAATTAATCTCCTTAAATTTTCTAGCAGATATAGTTGTTGATAATTATAAAGATAGTTATCCAGAATTGTTAAAAAACAAAGAGAAGATTAATAAACTTATCATCTCAGAGGAGTCTCTCTTCCACAACACATTACTAAAAGGTACTGCTGAAATTAACAATAAGCTCAATAGTGGTGATAGTTTTACAACAAAGGATGCTTTTCACCTTTTTGAGACATTTGGTTTTCCTCTTGAACTAACTGAGGAAATTGTAGTTGAACATGGTTTTGAAGTTGATAAAGAAGAATTTAATAAATTATTTCAAGAACACAAAAAGAAATCAAATAAAAATAAGGATTCATCTAAATCTACAACAATTGATACAGATAATAATAATTTTGTTGGTTATGAATTACTTACAAAAGAATCAGAAGTATATGATGTGCAAAATATTGATAATGATAAGGTTATTTTTACCGTTGATACTCCTTTCTATTACGAAGCTGGGGGACAGGTTTCTGATGAAGGTGTCTTACTAAACAATGGTAATGAAATACCTATTAAAAAACTTTTGCAAACTAGTTCCGGAGCCGTGGGGTATGTTGTTAATGACTCGAGTATACAAATTGGTGATGAAATTACTCAGATAGTGGAAAGCAAATTTAGAAATGCTGTCTCAAAAAGTCATACTGCTGCACATATTGTTCATGCCTCACTACGAAATACCTTGGGTGATCACGTTGCACAAGCTGGCTCACATGTTGCTCCAGGTAAGTTTCGTTTCGATTTTAGTCATACAAATAAAGTTTCACAGGATGAACTGAATATCATATTCAAAGATAGTAACAACAGTGTTTTTAACGATCTTGAAGTAAATACAAATGTTATGAACATTCAAAAAGCTAAAGAAGAAGGAGCTCTTGCTTTTTTTGGTGATAAATATGGTGATGATGTCAGAGTAGTTAACATCGGTAACTTCTCAAAAGAACTTTGTGGAGGAACACATGTCTCAAACTCCCACGATGTGGGCTTAATCGTACTAACAGGTGAATCCTCAATCGGGTCAAATCTTAGAAGGGTCGAGATGCTCTCTGGGATAGATGCCTATAATTTTTTAACGGAAGCTTACAGGTCCTACTCAAATGTAAGTGAAATGCTTAAAACAACTGTAGAAGATGTGCCAAAAAGACTTTCAACATTTCTTGAAGATTATGAAGAATATAGCAGTAAAATTGCAACTTATAAACAAAAAGAATTAACCGTACTAACTAAAAATATAACTTCGTTAACCGAATTAAAAAACAAGAAAAACATTTATGTTGGACAAGTTTCACTCGATTCTAATAATGAAGTTAAAGACCTTGCTTTAGAGTGTATTTCGACTCAAAAAATAGATATTATCGTTTTAGTGTCTGAAATAGGTAATAAAACATCAATTGTTGGAGCTACAGCTAAAAATATTGATATTGATATATCAAAGATTATTGGAGAAACGTCAAAACTCTATGGTGGTGGTGCGTCTAAAGATCCCTATCTATCTATAGGTGGAGGACCAGGAAAATATAGCACTGACATGGCAATTTCATTTATAGAAAAAGCACTTTTAGATATCATATAATATGAATATCCTAGGTATTGATTTTGGAGAACGTTACATTGGTTGTGCTATTTCGACTACTAAATCACAAACACCATTTGCTCTTAAAATAATAGATACAAAATACACGAACCTAATAAGTGACTTAACAAAAATTATTGACGAATACAGTATTAAAAAAATAGCAATAGGGTATCCAATAGGTTTAAATAACAATGAAACAAGAATGAGTAAATTAGTAGATTTATTCATAGAAGAAACACTGATCCAAAGATTGAATCTAGAAGTAACAAAAGTTGATGAAAGAATGACATCTGCCGTTGTCACGAAATCAAAAAAGGAGCGAATAGATGATATTTCTGCCCTTGAAATTTTGGAAACATACCTTCACAATGTATAGAACATATATTCAAAATAGGATGCTATTTTCGATTACCCTTACTCTTACAGCAATTTTCGTTATAGTTATTTTCACAGGCAATTTTGCAGATAATGTTGAAGAAAATGATATATCAAGTCAAGTTCTCAATTCAGCAAATGTTCAAATACTAGACATTAAAATAGAACAGGGTTCCTCAGCATCAGATATCTCATCACTTCTTTCTTCAGAAGGCATAATCTCATCCCAACTTGCATTCGAACTCTACTTAAGGACAGAAAATCTAACTGATAAACTACGAGCAGGTGATTACGAAATAGCTAATAATTTAGAGTTCTCAGAAATTACTTCTATATTACTGAAAGGTCCACCGTTAAAAACATATACAATTACTATCCCTGAAGGTTTATGGATAACAGAATCATTAATATCCATTTCTTCACAGACAGGTTTTGACTATGATCTTTTAATGAATTCACTACTTTCTGGTCAAGTTAAAAGTAATTTTTTATATTTGAACGATCCTTCAATCCTTAGTAATTGGGAGGGACTAATATACCCAAACACATATCAGATAGATCTAGAAGCAAATGGTGAAGAGATACTACAAATTATGGTTGATGAACTAGAAACTGTAACTAATAGGCTTCTTGCCGAAAATGCACTTCCCTCATGGATTAATTCATATACTGAATTTTTTACTGTTGCTAGCTTGGTTGAAGCTGAATCAAAACTTCAAGAAGACCGACCTCTTGTTTCATCAGTAGTTAAGAATAGATTAGACGATAAAATGCTTATTCAAATTGATGCTACGGTTTTATATGCACTTCAAAAAAGAAAATCCCAGGTGTTACTAATAGATCTACAGATTGATTCGAAATATAATACTTACAAATATGTGGGATTACCTCCAACGCCAATTTCTGGATTCGGGGAAAGATCTCTTCAAGCTGTACTCGATACACCTGATAATGATTATTTGTACTATTTGCTAACAGATAAAGATGGAGATATGTCTTTTACAGCAGACTATACAGAATTTATTAACATGAAGAATAAGGCAAAAGAAGAAGGAGTGATACCATAATGGTTTCTACAAATGATATTCGACCCGGTCAATCAATTCTCGTAGACAATGCTCTTTTCTTAATTTTAGAATACCAACATGTTAAACCTGGGAAAGGTAAAGCATTTGTAAAAACTAAACTTAAAAATCTTACTAGTGGAGGTGTTGTTGATAAAACTTTTAGAGCAGATGAGGATGTCCAACAAGCATTTATAGATAAACAAATGTTTCAATTTCTATATAAAGATGGTGAGAATTATATCTTTATGAACAACGATACATTTGATCAAATAAGCTTGGGTCCAGATATCGTTGAAAATAAACATTTATTTCTAACTTCAAATCAAGAAGTAACAATCCAAATGTATAACGATACTCCCATAGATTTAGTTCTACCTGTCGCAGTAAATTTAATAGTTTCAAAAGCTGAACCTGCAGTAAAAGGTGATACAGTATCTTCTTCAACAAAATCTATCACCTGTGAAACTGGGCTTGTGGTTAACGTACCTATGTTTATAGAGCAAGATGAGATGATCAAAATTGATACAAAGAATTCATCCTACATGACAAGAGTATGATAAAAGACTTTAGATTAGTTTCATTTGAATCAGTATTTAATGCTGATTTAATATTTGAAAATTTTGAAATTATTAATAATAAATTAGAAGAAAATCAGTTACTAAGGTGTAATCAATTAATAGAGAATACAAAAAATAATTCTGAAAGGATAGTAAATTCTATTGAAACTTACAGTAATAATTGGGCATATAATCGTATTGGCAAAGTTGAAAAATGTGCTCTTACTCTAGGAATATCAGAATTGATAATGGATTTAACCCCAAAAAATGTAATTATCTCCGAATGGGTTAAATTAACCGATAGGCATTCATCAGATCGAGGTGCTAAATTTGTTAACGGAATCTTAAATTCAGTGAGCGATGAGATTGAATAACTTTCAAACCAAAATCGACTCAATCGTGTCTAAAAGAAAAATATTCATTAAGGAATTTTCTCCTGATGGTGTAAAATTATCACACAATCTAAATAGATCTGTGTCTGACAATGAAATTAACTCAATTAGAGTACATAAGTATTTAACAGATACTAAATATGTAGGAAAAGTAGAAACAGCAAGGTATCTGGATAAAATAGGATTAGATGAAAAAACTACACTCAAACAACTTAAAGCTGAAGAAATTCAACTCATACTTGAGTGGTTTAATTTAAAATGATATTTATTTTCTCTGGTCCATCTGGTGTTGGTAAGTCAACAATAATCGATGCCATACGACAAAAAAGGGACTTTCAGTTCTCGGTTTCTTACACTTCAAGAAATATCAGAGAAGGGGAATATAACGGAGAAGATTATAATTTTGTGTCAGAAGAGGAATTCCTAAACCTTGTAAACGAGGATTTTTTCATAGAGTATGAAAAATATGGACGTAACTATTACGGTACTAGTAAAAATGCTGTAAACGATTCGACAGAATCTTTAATACTTGACCTAGAAGTTAACGGAGCAACAAAATTATTATCTTCGAATAAAAATTTTATTGGTATATTCATCGATATTGATGATGATGAGTTAATTAATAGACTAACTAAACGTGGCCATGACGATCCTTTCATTGATGAAAGAATGCGATTAGCTGAATATCAAAGAAGTTTTATGGACAAATTTCACTATAAAGTTAATAATAAAGATATAAACACTACAGTTACTAAGATATTAGATATAATATACAATTTGGAGGAAAAATGATAAAACCGCCTATTGAAGATTTGCTTAAAGAAACACCTGGAAGATTTGCACTTGTAATAACATCTGCCAAAAGAGCTAAAGATATAAATTCTTATTTCAATCAACTTGGTGAAGGTATTGGTGCTTATACTCCGCCACAAGTTCAGAGCTTAAGTAGAAAACCATTGACTGTTGCATTTGAAGAAATAGCAGCAGGCAAAGTTGAGGTTTCAGACAACGAGTAGTACTAATGAGTAAGAATATACTATTAGGAATAACTGGTAGTGTTGCTGCCTCCAAGTCTGAGATTTTATATCATAATCTTTCACTTGAGAATAATGTAAAACTGATTGCTACTGAAGCAGGTCAAAAATATCTTAGTGAAGACTTTCTCCACAATAATCAAGTTATTTTAGGATGGGGTGACAATCAAGGATCTCCTCATATTGAACTTGCAAGATGGGCCGATATATTTATTGTCTATCCAGCGACAGCTAATTTTATTTCTAAAATGACAATGGGAATCGCGGATGATTTATTACTTTCGACAATATTAATGCACAATAAACCTATTTATATAGCACCAGCTATGCATGAAGAGATGTATCTAAATCGATATATTCAAAAAAATCTTGAGGTACTGGCTGGTGAGCATATCATATGTGGTCCTAGATATGGAAAACTAGATATTGGTGATATTGGTTTTGGAAGATTAATCGAACCTGAGGAAATGACTCAGCACATCATAGGAAAACGAGAAAAAATAGTAGTTACATCTGGTGGTACTTATGAAAAGATAGATTCGGTAAGAACCTTATCAAACTCTTCAACAGGGAAACAGGGGAGAGCATTGGGAATAGAACTTCTATCCAGAGGGTATGAAGTTACTTACATACATGCCCAAAATATTGCAGGTATCCCTCACTCCAACAATAGAACATTTACCAACTCTGATAGTTTGTACAAAATCCTTAAGGAAGAACTTAGTGATACATCATATCTTTATATGGCTGCAGCTGTTTCTGATTATATACCTGATTACATCGACAATAAAATGGACAGAAGTGACGGTACGGTGTCTTTGTCCTTAAATCCAAATCGAGATATAGTTATGAGCGTTATTAAGGAATTTGATGACTTAACTACAATAGCTTTTTCTGCACAAACAAATGATGAATTAAATTATCAAAAATTAAGAAAAAAGAATGTTGACTACCTTGTTATAAATAATATTACTAAAAATAAAGTAGGATCAGATTTTAACCAGGTATCAATAATCAACAATAATGAGTTAATTTATACAACAGAGATTCTCAATAAAAACGTTATTGCAGGTTTGATTATTGACAATACAATTGGTTAATCGTGCTTGTTGATTTGGAAATAATTTTTAATAATACATACGGATATATTCAATTTACTTACGAAGTTCCAGAAAAATATAATAAAAATATCCGCATCGGTGATATTGTTGAAATTCCGTTCCGAAACAAAATGAGATTAGGAATTGTATTAAATCTTGAATCAAAAAATTCATATGTTGATAATATAAAGTCCATTAAAAAGATTGTTGCTCATCTAAATAACTATCAAATAAGGTACCTGGAACAAATAGCAATATCAAATAATATTAATATTGGGATGCTTCTTTATAAATATATTGACTATAAGCAACTAATAAAACAAAAGGTAATTGATAAAAGTAGCTCATCAATAAATAAAAATTCAGATTTATACCTAAAAATAAAGAATTCCAATAATATTATTTTTGTATCATCCTTAAAAGAAGCGAAAGAAGTAGCTAAATATTTATCATCAATGGGAAAAGTTATTAACTTTTATCAAAAAACCGGAGGAGTAAATGAATTTACTAAATTCTGGAAAAATCTAAAACAGTTTGAAAATATAATCTTACTTTCTGTTAACTTTGAGAAAATTTTAATTAAAAAGTCCTATAAAGTTCATTTTTACAATTGTAATAATTATAGTTTTTCACTTCCCACCTTAAATAATATTAACATTGTTGAATCTTCGATAATCAAACATAAGATCTTTAAAGGTAACTTTTATTACTACAGTGAATTCCCATCACTTGAATTCTTCAACAAAGTTAAAAATTATTTTCTTGAAATTCCAGATGTTGAGTTCACATATGTCTATGGCAATAATCTCCAAGAATGTATAGAACTTTTTGATAAAATGTTCAATGATCATGAAATGAAGATTTATACTTCAAATTCTAATATTGATACTATTTCAAATAAACATAAAATAACAAATGATATTACTGTAACTAACCTCGATGCTGTAATTTTGTTTAATCCAACTATTTCACATAATGGGGTTTTAAGTTCGAATAGGCTTATTAATTTTATTAAAACTGTAACTTTTTTTGTAAAAAGAAATGCAGAAATAATTATATTCTCAACAAAGAAAATCAATCTTAATAAACAATTAACTGATGCAAAGATTAATACTTGGGCTGAAAAAGAGAAAACCGAACGTGCAAAATATGGTCCAAATATTAATTTAAAAATATTTAAAGTCATATCTGATAAAGAATTAGATATTACAAGATATAGAAATTACATGGTAGGTCCAAAGTTACTGGGTGATCTGTTTGTATATGAATTGAAAATTCAAATAAACAAAAAATATAATTACAATGAAATAATGTCAATATTTTCTATACTAAAAAATTCTGAATTAGATAGAGTTAGAAGCCTATAAATGAAAGAAATTGTACAATTTGGTCACCCATCTTTAAAAATTGATTCAACTGATGTTACTGTTTTTGATTCTGACCTCATAGCGTTGACAAAAGAAATGATTGAGATAATGTACAGTGCTCCAGGTGTTGGATTAGCTGCTCCTCAAATTGGAATTAATAAAAATATTTTTGTTTTTGACGCAGGGGATGGGGCTAAGGTTGCTATTAATCCCCATAATCTTAAATTAGATGGTTCCATAATCTTTATGGAAGGCTGTTTGTCTTTACCAGGTTACTACTGGGATATCGAAAGAGCAGAGTATGCATCTTTAGATTGTTACAATGTGAATGGTGAACCAATAACTTATGAAGGAGATGACCTTATTGGAAGGGTGCTTCAACATGAATATGATCATCTAAGAGGTAAAGTATTGATTAGTTCGTTAAAAAGAAAAGAAAGAAAATTAGCACTTAAGAATATATCTTTAAACGGCTTTCCTGGTGGAGATGTTTAATTACTTTTTTGGGTCTGATACGCGTAGTGTAAAATATCTCGATATAGTCCATAAAAATTACAACAGTATTACAGTTGTTACACTTCCACACAAATCTTCAGGAAGAGGTAGAAAGTTAAAGCCAAATCCTGTTGAAGAATTTTGTGTAGACAAAAATATTAAATTTTCGTACTACAACCCGGAGACTGTGTATGAAAAAATGTCCACTGGAATATGTGTCAGTTTTGGTAAAATATTTTCAGAAAAGTTTCTGACAAGGAATAATTCAATATACAATATTCATCTAAGTTTACTACCTTCATATAGGGGTCCCTCACCAGTTGAAAATATTATACTAAACAAAGATAAAAGTGCTGGATTTTCTATTTTTGAGATTAATTCTGAAGTTGATAAAGGTCATATTTTCTTTCAAGAATCTTTTTCAATTACAGGAGAAACTTACGCTTCTGAAATTTATGATAAGGTTTGTTCAATATTTGATAAAGAATATAAAGTTATTATAAATCATATACAACGTGAAGAAATCGATAACAATTCACCTGCTTCAAAGACTTATAAATTTGTTAAAAATGACTATAACTTACAAGGTCAGACCCTCGAGAGAGCTAAAAGTATGATACGCGCATTTGACGTTATAGGCCCCGCCTTTGTTTTAAAAAATAATCAGATATTTAAGATTCACAAATATACTGAAAATCAACATGAATTTCCAATAGAATTATCAGATGGAATACTTTATCCGTCAATTATTACACCAGAGGGTAAGAAAACTATGAAAATAGAGGACTATATCAGGGGTAATTTATGAACATAGGACAAACAGTTAAAAATATACAAAAAACGTATCCATCTGTAACCATATCTAGATTGAGGTTTATGGAAAAGGAGGGGCTTATTAATCCCTCAAGATCAAAGGGTGGTACGAGAGACTTTACCAAGAAAGACATAGATAGAATTTTAAGCATATTAGATCTTCAAGAAAACCAGTTTTATTCATTAAAAGCAATTAAAAATAATCCAAAATTAATAACAAATTCCTCAAAAATTCAAATTGTAATTAATGAGTACTCATTTCATGATGCATTAAAAAAATCGGGACTATCAAATTCACAATTTGAAGACTTAATAGAATTTAATTTAGAAATTAAAAAAGGGATATACTCGCAAGATGATGTCGACAGGTTTATGGGTTTTTCATATTTTTTCAACTTAGGATTTACTGCCAAGAATTTCACTATCTTTAAATCTATGGCAGACAGAGGAGCAGGGTTTATAGAATTAGTCAAAAGTAATATTGATGATGAGGCTGATCTAAATACTGCAATTGATAATTTCACATCTATTATCGGGAGTTTTATATCAGAAGATTTTTAACCTTTTTGCTGATAGGTCTTTGTTTTCCCCTATATCCTGCTTTAGCTACAGAACTAAATCCAAATAATCTCTCTACAGAATACTATTTATCTTATGATTTGGAAAACGAAGTTATTATGTATTCTAATAATATTGAACAGACAATTGCCCCTGCTTCATTAACTAAAGTTATGACAGCTCTTGTTTTATTAGATTATTATCAAATATCTGACTCGATTACTATATCGCTCCCTGAAAACTACGTATATAGTGGCAAAGTTGCATATTTAGAGTCAGGAATGAGAATAACCATCGAGGATTTATTGGAATTTATACTTATATATTCTGCCAATGATGCAGCACATGTTGCTGCAGTAGCCTCAACGGGATCAGTGGAGAGTTTTCTGGCTGAAATGAATAATAAAGCAAAATCTTATGGAATGAAAAATACTATTTTCTTAAATCCTGATGGTTTAGATGAAGACGGTCACATTACTACAGTGAATGACTTACTAAAAATGTCTCTAAAATTTATAGAAAATTATCGATTATTAGCAATTACAAGTAAAACTAGCTTTTCATCTGACATATCAGGTAGTGACAGAATATATTATTCAACAAATCAGATTATAAAGAACGGATACATTGGGATAAAAACTGGGTGGACCTCAGAAGCAGGTTTAACATTTATTGGCTTAAATCTTAATAGTGACCGACAGATTCTGACTATCGTTAACAAATCTATTGTTGACGCTCAGAAATCTACACACTTTCTTGATACGCAAATATTGTATAATAGTTCTTTCATTGACTTCGGATATTATGAGAATTACGAAAAAGGTGATCCGATTTTTAAATTAATTAATCCAGTATCTACAAGCGTTATAAACTCCTCAGATACCTGGGTAGATTTTGCTGATCTAAGAAATCCTGTCGAAGTTAGATTTATGGATTATACGGATGGAAGACTATTGTTTACTAATAGCAATTCTGAAAAAGAGCTAAAGACCTCAGAAAGTAATTATAAAGTTTTGTGGGGATTTAAGCTCTTAGAAATATTTTCAAGATTTGCAAATTGAAATTATGAATATCAATCATCCACCACATCAGAACCCATGATTTTATTAATATTTATATATGGTTAATAAAATAGAAGTAGCTGTGAATAGTATAAGATTGGAAGAAAATTCTGATACCCCTATAATGATTCTCTCAGATCCTTTGAGTAACAAAGTACTCCCCATATGGATTGGAACCATAGAAGCTGTTTCAATAGCGTATGCTCAAGAAGGAATATTGCATGAAAGACCTCAGACACATGATTTAATAATAGACGTAATAGAATCACTTAACGCTGTACTTAAGGAAGTAAGCATTTCAAATATTAAAGATAAAACTTACTATGCTGATTTAATCTTAACAACCATAAATGGAGACATTTCACTTACAGCTAGACCAAGTGACGCTATAGCTCTTGCACTACGCTCAGAAGCCCCTATAACGGTTAATAGGGACGTTTTTGAAGCCAATTCAATAGATTTAATAAGTGATAAATCAGAAGATATACAAGAATTTAAGGAATTTATTGACAACATAACACCGGACGATTTTCTCTAAAACCTTGATAAAAAAAATTATCATAGTAGATTAACAATATGCAACAGGGATATACAGGTCCAGAGGTTTGTAAGATAACAGGGATCACTTACAGACAGCTTGACCATTGGACTACAAGTAGTCTTATAAAAGCATCTATAAGGAATTTAAAAGGTTCCGGCTTCCATAGAATATATTCATTTCAAGATATAATCCAGATTAAATTAGTTAACAAACTTAGAGAAGCTGGAGTAAGCCTTCAAAAAATTAGAATTGCATTACAAAATATAGAAAGTGTTCTAGGCCAGAATATTAACCTTTCTGATGTTTCAATATTCTCTGATGGTAAATCAATATATGTAATAACTGATAATGATCAGATGATTGACCTTCTTAAAAAAGGTCAGGCAGTTTTTGGAATTTCACTAGGACCAGTTCACTTGGAAGCTGAAGCAGAAATATTCTCACTATACCCTGATAAAGTTTCAACAAAAAAAGCATGAAGTTTGCACATCAGTCAGAAGAGGTATTCGCAGAACATTTAGATTTATTTGGGATAGATTGGATTTATGAGCCTACCAGTTTTCCCTTAAAGTGGGGTAGTGGATCAATAAAAATGATGTTTACTCCGGATTTCTACATTACATCACTTGATATTTATGTCGAAATTACAACTATGAACCAAAATTTAATAACACGTAAGTCTAATAAAATTAAGAAAGCTAAAAAGCTATATCCCGAAAAAAGTTTTAAACTTATAAATGAAGAACAGTTTTATAACTTCCTTGAAATTGATAGCAGGGAATTAGCTCAAAAAACTATAGCCAGCTGATTTAACTAGTAAACTCTCTGGATTTTGTACTCCAGCAACTTTTGCAACATTAAGTTCATTATTAATAGAGGTATTGCTCATAAGTCTATTATCTGTATTAAGAGATACTTGAAACCCTAATTCAACTAATTTATTTATTGGATGGTTTTGAGGTGAGTCATACATATTTGTATGAATATTAGATGTTATGCATACTTCTAAGGGAATCTCATTATCTAATATATAATTTGCTGTTTTCCCTAATTTATTATTCTCGACATCAATATCTTCTATTATCCTTACGCCATGTCCTATACGTTGGGCTCCATTATCTAAAGCTTCTTGTATAGACTCTACATTATCACCTTCACCTGCATGAATTGTAATATTTATACCAGCATCTACAATTTTTTTGAAGATATCAGAAAAGAGGTTGGGTCTAAAATTTAATTCTGGTCCAGCTATATCAAAGCCGATAATTTTATCTTTATTATCAATTGCTAATTCTTGTACAAGTTTTACATTAACAAGATCATGTCTCATTCCGCATAATATTAATCCACATTGAATACCATACATTGACTCAGCTTGTTTGAAACCTGAATTGATTGCATTTAGAACGCTTACAGGCGATAGAGTTTGGTTTACTGAAAAAAACGGTGCATATCGACTTTCGTATAGTGTTATTCCCTCATTATGCATATCCTCAGCAGCTTCAAATGAAATACGTTCAAGATGTTCATAGGATTGCATTAATGCAATGGTATGAGTAAAAGCTTCTAAATATTCTTCAAGAGATTCACATTTAGAACGATCAAAAAACTCTGAAGGATTCTCTACATCAATCAAGGGACTGTAGTTTATATCTTTAGCTAATTCTCTAGCTGTAGAAGACCTTAAACCACCATCTAAATGATCGTGGAGAACTGCTTTATTCATAGCGCAACATAATATATATTATAGGACATATTAATAATCTTTATTAAGACTATAGATTTCATTTAATACGCTCTCCTTGTGTGTATACGGCAGCCAGTGTCCGGCACCAGATATTTCCTTAATGTTAACAAGATCAGCCTCATTGGTGAGTCTATCTGACATTTTTTTATTTAATAAGACTGCCATATCCTTTTGACCAAACATGAATGTAATTTCTTGAGAAACCTCATTGTGTATCCACGTCTTTGATATTTCAATGTTTTCATCTAAATTTGCATACCACGAGATTGGGCCATAGAAACCATTAGCCTGATAATGTGTTGTAATTCTATCTATCTGAGTGCTAGTAAGTGCATATTCATCGTGGTTCATATCGTTAAATAATGATTGAATAGAGAGACTTACATTTAATTCTTTATTTTTAGTTCTATATGATCCAAGTATTGTGTTCCTAACATTCTCATTCATTAGAATTACAGCATTTTCTGGACTTTGAAATGAAGTGATGTAATGATCGCCATCTACATAATTAAGTGAATTGTATACTTTAGAACTTGGGAAAAGAGTTCCACCACAGATAGATAATAGTTTCTCTACATGAACTTTATTTCTTTTAACTATTGCCCAGGCAACTACTGTCCCCCAGTCATGTCCTACTATTGTCAATTTGTTACTTAAATCTAGATTTTTAATCAAGGTTTCTACATCTTCGCATAATTTATCAATTGTGAAATCCGTTGGTCTCATTTTATTTGAGGAAGATAAAGGATAACCTCTCTGCTCGATAACTGTAGTTCGATAATTTTGATGACTTAGCACACCACTAATTTCATCCCACATGTACATATTTGAGGGAAACCCATGTAAAAATAGTATATCTCTGCCTTTACCTTGCGTGAAATAAGCTATGTCATAGGATCCATTTTTAAAACGTTTAATCATATAAGTTTATTCTTTCTCAAAATAACAACAGCTAAACATATAGCAAAAAATAGCCACTGGAATGCATATCCTAGGTGAGGTGCTCGGTATTTCTCTAACGTATCGATACATATTATTTCAGATCCGCAATTTTGTGATAATTGTAAATAATAATTTGGAAGTATTAATCCAATTTCATTCTGTAAAAATATTTTATCTATTCTGAAAATATATTCAGATTCGGGAATGTCGTCTTGACCAAATCTTGGTATTTCATCATATCTATATAACATTCCAGTAAATGATTGTTCAGTACTGAAATTATAATTATCAACATCAGCAGAGAGAGGAACCCACCCTCGATTTATTAATATGTGCTCATTCATATCATTTCTATAAATTGTTATTACGTGGTATCCGCTTACACCATTATTTACTCTAGACCTTAATAACCAAGTCTTTACCGTCTGAAGTTTTTCCTGTGTAGTAATCAGTGAAAATTCATTGCTAGTATTTATTTCTGAAACTATTACCTCGGTTGGGTTTTCTGGATACAATATTTGAGCAGATAGTTCTCTTTCTTCTAAGTAGCTTGTGTACTGCCAATATGACAGTGATATAAATATCAAAACAAAAAAAAGACCAAAATAAAAGAGATATTTATTTGGTAAATTATTTAATTTACTTATCATTTGTCCATGCCGAATCTCCTCTGCGAGGATCACCTTTAGCGAATAGTTGCTCCTCTAAACCTGTAACACAAACACCACCAAAATACATATCATTTTTATCAGTGGTTATTTGATCTGGGAATGATAAATATGTATCTGGTTCACAACGAACGGTACCATCAATATTTACATGGAACCTAGGTTTTTCGATTGCCTTAACCCAATCAGCATTAAAAGAATAATCATATAAGACCTGTCCTAGTGAGGAACTAATTCTATCAGCTCCTGGTGAACCAATTGTAGCTATACCTTTCTGATTCTCAATAATTAAAGGACTCATATTTGAAATTAAACGGTCTCCAGATGTTTCACCCAAAAATCCCTGTGGATTAAGTTCAATTTCACCAAGTGAATTATTAAGAAACATACCTGTCTCAGAACATTGAACACCAGATCCATATCCACTTGAAAAAGTAAGTGAGAAATGATTATTTAATTCATCCGATGTGCTGACTTGAATTGTAGAACTAGATTGTGTTATCTTGGATATCTCATTATCTATAAACGAACTTCTATTTCCAAAGAATTCGTAATGATTCTTTCTATCTTCATATACTTTTATTAGGTTTTCTTTAATCTTTATTTCATCACCAGCAAATGCATCTAAATATTTTAAGACCATGAGTCCACCTATAGAGGGTCCAGCATGACCAGTAAGCTCTAATCCATGAAATTCTGTAGTAAATTTACTATTTTCAATTAACTCATAATTAATAAAATCATCCAGAGTGGCGTGTCCGCCCTCTTTTTGTACTGTAGATATAATTTCTTTACTGATGTCTCCATAATAAAAATCACTAAACCCTTCATTTGCCATATGGCCTAAGCTATCTGATAATTTTGGTAGAACGACTACCCCATTCTCTAAATCATTAAATACTCTTTGGAATGTATTTTTGGACGTGGGATGCCACATAAACAATGGCTCAAGTGAATGAGTTAGATAATCTTTAGACGGCTGAGGTAACAAAAATCCATTTTTAGCTAATTCAATAGGGTATTCAAAAAGTTTTTCAAGTGGGATACTGCCAAATCTTGTATGGATTAGTTCTAGAATTTTATAAATCCCTGGAATTGCAAACGTATTGCCCCCTTTACAAGTTTCAACGTAACCACCATATGACATTGAAATTTTATGTTCCTCGTGATCATTACCATTAAAACTTTTTGGAGAAACAAAATATCCATCGACAGTATTCGTACTCCCAGTCCCACCATCATAGTAAGTAAGCAATCCACCAGCTGTAGGTGAAACAACTCCTAGGTCAGTAACCATAGAGGTTATCACGCTAGTTATCATTACATCTGCTGCATTTGGAGATAGGTCTTTAACTGCTTCAGCAGCTTGAATAGAGTAAAGCGATGTAGATGATAATGAAACTTTCACACAAATAATTGTAGTTTATAGAACCGATATGCAAAAATATATATATGCAACCTGAAATTATTAAATTTAATGATAACGTCTACCAAATTGATGTACTTATGGAAGGCAAAACTGGGAGAATGTCGTGTTACTACATAGACTCATCTGATCCCATACTTATTGAAGTAGGTCCGTCTAATTCTTTTCCTTATCTATTTTCAGCATTAAATAGCCTGGGAATAGAGAATGTAAATAGGTCAGCAATAACACATCTTCACCTTGACCATGTAGGCGGTATTGGTCATATGGTAGAAGAATATAAAGATCATTTTGTATACATTCATGAACTTGGAATAAAACATCTTCCAAACCCAGAAAAACTATGGAATGCAGTAGCTGCAATTTATACAGAGGAATGGTTGACAGAAAACTGGGGTAAAATCAAACCGACTCCTATTGAAAATATAAAAATACTTAAGGATGGTTTTAATTTTGATTTAGGAAATAATAGAAAACTAGCCTCTATTTACAGTCCTGGTCACGCAAAGCACCACTTTAGCTTTTATGATTCATTATCAAAAACTATATTTATGGGTGATACCCTTGGGTTAATCTATCCACATGGTGACTTTGTTCAACCCAATCTCCCACCACCTGATTTCAATAGAGATGTACTCATTAAAACACTTGAAGACATAAGCAGACTCGAGCTAAATTACATTGGTATCGCTCACTTTGGTATTCATGAAAACCCTTATAAGTTAATTGATGATGCGATTATAAGTATTGATAAATGGGTAAATTTTGTTAAAGATATTCCTGAACTTTCTAATAAGGAAGCTGCTCAAAAACTAAAAGAATGGGTAATTCAAAACTACAAAGCTTTAAAAATTGATGATCAGACTATTAAAAACTACATGCAAAATTCTAATTTTGAAATGCAGGTTTGGGGTCTAAGAAATAGTCTTATATAGATTGTTTTTGAATCATTTTCTTTATAAAGAATAGGACTGGGGCACCCAACAATTCGGGTGGATATGCAAGTACTGTGAATGGTGTAACATACAATCCATTTGTAAAAATTGAAATTAGCCTCATAATGCTCATCAGAATAGAAAGAAGAATAAATATATCAATATACTTTAAGTCATTTGAGCCAAGGTACATAAAACAGTTATAAATAGCAAATAAATAAAGAACGCTGGGGTAGGTAATAAAGTTACTGTGACCATGTTCAGTACCTGGATAGAGATCATAAAAATCGTATGCAAAATCAGGAATGAAATTAACAACTACAACTAATACAGAGATACCAACTATTGTAAAAATCATAATGAATCTAAGAACTTTTTCGTAATCTAAATTTTTCATATTGTAAGTATAGGTAAATTACTTATCTAAATGAAAAACCCCCAGTTTCCTAGGGGCTTCTCAATAAAAGTCGGCAGTGTCCTACTCTCCCAGGGGGTTGCCCCCCAAGTACCATCGGCGCTAATTGGCTTAACTTCCGTGTTCGGAATGGGAACGGGTGTATCCCAATTGCTATCACCACCGTAATAATCAACTTCTTAAAAATTCTATAGCAAGCGTTCTTGTTCAGTATTCAGTTCAAGCCCTCGACTTATTAGTATCAGTCAGCTACATACATTACTGTAATTACACTTCTGACCTATCAACCTCATGTTCTATAAGGAGTCTTAATCGGTTAACCCGATGAGAAATCTCATCTTAGAAGGGGCTTCGCACTTAGATGCTTTCAGCGCTTATCCCGTCCGATCGTAGCTAACCAGCGGTGCTCTTGGCAGAACAACTGGCACACCAGCGGATCGTTCATCCCGGTCCTCTCGTACTAGGGACAACTTTCTTCAAATTTCTTACGTGCGCGACGGATAGGGACCGAACTGTCTCACGACGTTCTGAACCCAGCTCGCGTTCCTCTTTAATAGGCGAACAGCCTAACCCTTGGGACCTGCTCCAGCCCCAGGATGAGAAGAGCCGACATCGAGGTGCCAAACACCCCCGTCGATATGGACTCTTGGGGGGTATAAGCCTGTTATCCCCGGAGTACCTTTTAGCCGATGAGCCATGGCGCACCCACATGCAACCATGGGATCACTAGTTCCTACTTTCGTACCTGCTCCACTTGTTTGTGTCACAGTCAAGCCACCTTTTGCACTTACACTCAATGCGTGATTGCCGTCCACGCTGAGGTGACCTTAGAGCGCCTCCGTTACTTTTTAGGAGGCCACCGCCCCAGTGAAACTGCCCACCAGACAATGTCCCTGATCCGGATAACGGATCTAGGTTAGAAGGTCAATATGAATTAAGTGGTATCTCAAGGTCGACTCAATAACAGCTAGCGCCATTATTTCAAAGTCTCCCACTTATCCTGCATAATGCATACAAACATTCAATATCAAGTTGCAGTAAAGGTTCCGGGGTCTTTCCGTCCTGTCGCGCATAGTGAGCATCTTTACTCACATTGCAATTTCGCCGAGTCTCTGGTTGAGACAGTACTCAAATCGTTACACCATTCGTGCAGGTCGGAACTTACCCGACAAGGAATTTCGCTACCTTAGGACCGTTATAGTTACGGCCGCCGTTTACTGGGGCTTAATTTCAAAGCTTCGCCGAAGCTAACCTATCCACTTAACCTTCCAGCACCGGGCAGGTGTCAGAGGGTATACGTTGTATTCGAACTTTGCACCCTCCTGTGTTTTTGATAAACAGTCGCTTGAGTCTGATCACTGCGGCCCGTTCAAGCTTGTGAAGTTAATCACTTACTTTACTGGGGCGTTCCTTCTTCCGAAGTTACGGAACTATTTTGCCGAGTTCCTTAACCAGAGTTGTCTCGCTCGCCTTAGTATTCTCTACTTGTCCACCTGTGTCGGTTTGGGGTACGGGCACTATATAAACTAACTAGAAGGTTTTCTTGGAAGCATGGAATCAATGACTTCGCCTAAAGCGGCTCGGCATCATGTCTCAGGTTTCATGATCGATGGATTTACCTGTCGATCACCCTACACATTTACCCCAGGTCAACCATCGCCTGGGCTCATTTATCCTTCTCCGTCACTCCATTGCTAATCTAATAATATGTGGGTCGGTAGGCCCGAAGGCTTTCCTTAGCGACATATATTCGATTTTGGCGCTTATATAGTGGTACAGAAATATCAATCTGTTATCCATCGGCTACGTCTCTCGACCTCGTCTTAGGTCCCGACTAACCCTGGGCGGACGAACCTTCCCCAGGAACCCTTGGACATTCGGCGGAAGAGATTCTCACTCTTCCTTCGCTACTCATGCCAACATTCTCACTTGTATGGTCTCCACAACTAACTCTCGTTGCTGCTTCATTGCCCATACAACGCTCTCCTACCCATCATATTTCCTGGATCGAAATCTGGATTAATAATATGATGACAAAGCTTCGGCTGTATATTTAGCCCCGTTACATCTTCCGCGCGAAAACATTCGACCAGTGAGCTGTTACGCACTCTTTAAAGGAATGGCTGCTTCTAAGCCAACCTCCTGGCTGTCTGAACACTTTCACATCGTTTCACACTTAATATACAATTAGGGGCCTTAGCTGTTGTTCTGGGTTGTTTCCCTCTCGTCCGTGGAGCTTATCCCCCACGGGCTCACTGCTATATTTAAACACTTTGGCATTCGGAGTTTGACTGAGTTTGGTAAGCTTGTTGGCCCCTAGATCAATCAGTGCTCTACCTCCAAAGCGCAACATATAACGCTGTCCCTAAAGACATTTCGGAGAGAACCAGCTATCACCAAGTTTGATTGGCCTTTCACCCCTATCCACAAGTCATCCCCTGATTTTGCAACATCAGTGGGTTCGGGCCTTCACAAAGTCTTACCTTTGCTTCACCCTGCTCATGGATAGATCACTTGGCTTCGGGTCTATCGCATACGACTAAACGCTCTATTAAAACTCGCTTTCGCTGCGGCTACGGATTTACTCCTTAACCTTGCCATATACGGATAACTCGTTGGCTCATTCTTCAAAAGGCAGGCAGTCAGGATATAAATATCCCTCCTACTGCTTGTAAGCTAATGGTTTCAGGTACTATTTCACTCCCCTTGACGGGGTTCTTTTCACCTTTCCCTCACGGTACTTGTTCACTATCGGTCGCTGGTTGTACTTAGCCTTACGAGGTGGTCCTCGCAGATTCACAAGGGATATCCCCCTTGTTACTTGGGGTGACTCTAATAAGTTATAAAGTTTTCGAATACATGACTATTACATTCTATGGTTTACCTTCCCAGGCAATTTTTCTAACTTTATATTTTGTAACTTATCGAAAGATCTGATGCTCTTTCTAAGAGGCCCCGCAACACCAACTAAACAATAACATCAGTCTTGACATTTAATTGGTTTAGGCTCTTCCCGTTTCGCTCGCCACTACTCAGGGAGTCGCTTTTGCTTTCCTTTCCTCTAGGTACTGAGATGTTTCACTTCCCCTAGTTCCCTCTACCTACCCTATATATTCAGGTAGGAGTAATTTATTAAAATAAATTGGGTTTCCCCATTCAGAAATCCACGGATCAAAGCTTGTTTGACAGCTCCCCGTGGCATATCGCAGCCTTCCACGTCTTTCATCGGCTTCCAGCGCCAAGGCATCCACCATTAGCCCTTAGTAGCTTGAACTATATGAATACTTTGCAATTGCGCTTGCTATACAATTTTCAAAAAGCCAAAAAGACTTTTTCACAGCTGAGTAGAGATATCAGTCTATACAGACAACCGATGATTGACCTTAGAAAATTTATCACGAGTGATAAAAGTTCTATTCTCCTTAGAAAGGAGGTGATCCAGCCGCACGTTCCCGTACGGCTACCTTGTTACGACTTAGTCCCAGTTACCAACCCTACGTTCGACAGCTTCTTCCCCAAAGGGTTAGACCACTGGCTTCGCGTATTGCCGACTTCCGTGACTTGACGGGCGGTGTGTACAAACCCCGAGAACGTATTCACCGCAACTTTGCTGATTTGCGATTACTAGCGACTCCAACTTCAAGGAGTCGAGTTGCAGACTCCTATCCGAACTGAGACAAGCTTTAAGAGATTTGCTCCACCTCGCGGTATTGCGACTCGTTGTACTTGCCATTGTAGCATGCGTGCAGCCCTGGACATAAGGGGCATGATGACTTGACGTCATCCCCACCTTCCTCCGGTTTATCACCGGCAGTCTCCTATGAGTCCCCAACATTACTTGCTGGCAACATAGGACAGGGGTTGCGCTCGTTGCGGGACTTAACCCAACATCTCACGACACGAGCTGACGACAGCCATGCACCACCTGTAAAGGGCGCTTACGCACACTAAATTTCTTTAGTTTTTCCCTATATGTCAAGTCCAGGTAAGGTTCTACGGGTATCATCGAATTAAGCCGCATGCTCCGCCGCTTGTGCGGGGTCCCGTCAATTCCTTTGAGTTTTAGTCTTGCGACCGTACTCCCCAGGCGGGATACTTAACGCGTTAGCTACGATACAGAAACCGTCAATCCAGTTCCTACATCTAGTATCCATCGTTTACAGCTAGGACTACCAGGGTATCTAATCCTGTTTGCTCCCCTAGCTTTCGCTCCTCAGCGTCGATCACGGTCCAGTGAACTGCCTTCGCAATTGGTGTTCCTCCGAATATCTACGCATTTCACCGCTACACTCGGAATTCCATTCACCTCTACCGTATCCTAGTCACAACAGTATCGATCGACATTTTAGGGTTGAGCCCTAAACTTTTACGACCGACTTGTTGAACCGCCTACGAGCTCTTTACGCCCAATAAATCCGGACAACGCTTGACCCCTATGTATTACCGCGGCTGCTGGCACATAGTTGGCCGGGTCTTCTTGTGGAGGTACCGTCATTTTCTTCCCTCCTGAAAGTGGTTTACAATCCTAGAACCGTCATCCCACACGCGGTGTCGCTGTGTCAAGCTTTCGCTCATTGCACAATATTCCCTGCTGCAGCCTCCCGTAGGAGTCTGGGCCGTGTCTCAGTCCCAGTGTGGCTGATCGTCCTCTCAGACCAGCTATCCGTCGTTGCCTTGGTAGGCTTTTACCCCACCAACTAGCTGATAGAACGCGAGCTCATCTTAGTTCGGCTGACCTTTCCTTAAAACTTCATGTGAAAAAATAAGAATATCTGGTATTAATCCGAGTTTCCTCGGGCTATCCCAGTAACTAAGGTAGATTGCTCACGCGTTACTCACCCGTTCGCCGCTCAGTCATTTCTAGTAGTAAACTACCAGAAAGCTTCGCTCAACTTGCATGCATAAGGCGCACCGCCAGCGTTCGTCCTGAGCCAGGATCAAACTCTCCAACAAAATCTTTGAATTTTAATCTGACCAAAGAATCAACATGGGTTTTATCCCATATCATGGTTTTTAAACCATCACTAGTTCTTAATAAAAAAAACTAGCCATCAACTTTTAACTTAAAAATTGACAAAAAAAGAGTGCTAGAAAATTAATTCTGCACTACCGGCGTTCATACTCTACTCAGTTGTCAAAAAGCCAAATTTCGTAATCCAAGAGTAACACCTCCTTGTTTAAAGGGGTATTATTTTTTATTTATTCTTAAAAATTTCCTTTTTCCTATTTGCAATGTATTGCCTATTAATTCATCGGATGAAATGTCTAGATCTAAATATTTAATATCATTTATTTTAAATCCACCTGAAGTAATTATACGACGAGCTTCAGAATTAGATTTTGTAATATTATTCACAGTTAAAAGATTAGGTAAATGAACAACATTATCATCTATATATATTTCTGGAATTGTCTCAGGAACATTTTTATTTATAGTTAAATTAATAAAACTTTCTTCTGCTTGATTAGACATTGATTGATCATAAAGTTCATTAGTAATAATTTTACCAAGACTTTTTTTGACATCGAAAGGATTCATAGTGTTTGACTGAACTAGCTTTTTAGTTTCATCTATCTCAGTTAATTCAAGATCTGACAACATAAGAAAATAGTCCCACATAACATTATCGGGAATACTCATAATCTTGCCATATATATTTTCAGGAGTATCTGTGACTGAAATATAATTATCTAATGATTGTGACATTTTCTTTTTACCATCTGTCCCAACAAGAAGAGGAAATGTGATTGCCACTTGGGGTTTCTTTTTATAGAATTTTTGAATTTCTCTACCCAACATTAAATTCCATAGTTGATCATTTCCACCAATTTCAATATCAGCATCCACTGCTACGGAATCGTAGCCTTGATACAACGGATAAAAGAATTCGAGTAAAGATATTGGATTCTTATCTTGATACCTTTTTGAAAAGTCTTCCCTTTCAAGCATCTGAGCCAGAGTTGTGGATGAAGCTAAATTCATCATATCTGAGATTGTTAATTTTGAAAGCCAATCTTTGTTAGATACTATTTCAAGATTCTCAGAGTGAAGTATCGATTTAATTATTGGAAGAACACCTTTTGCATTCGTGTTAATAACACTTTCATCAAGAACTGATCTCGTTTCGGATTTCCCAGATGGATCACCAACCTTAGCTGTGAACTCCCCCAGTATCAATACTGCAGTGTGTCCATATTCTTGAAATTTTCTTAAAGCTCTTAGGATTGCATACCAACCTAAAGTCACATCTGGGGCAGTTGGGTCTACACCTAATTTAATTCTTAATTTTTTATTAGATTTCAGTAAGGCTTCATAATCGGATTGGGGGTTAATTACCGAGGATCTTTCTTCTATATATTTCATTTTTGAACCAGTGTAAATCTCCAAAGATTTTTATCTTCAGGTTTAGAATTTTTTCTTGGAGTAGCTATAGCTCTATCTACAGGATGTATTCTAGGTGCTAAATTTAAGGAACCAGTGAAAAGATTTTCTCCATCATTTACAATATCTATTCCTAGGCCTTTTGTAATATTTCCAGGACCAGTTATTTTATCTGTTCTCATTTTGATTTTTCGTCTAGACTCTACATAGTTTTTACCTAAAAGGATTACCCCTGAACGAATTAATATTGCCTCACATGATCCTTTTTTAGATGTGAGTAAGTAAAGACTTTTATTTTCACCATAAGATTTTAGAACAAGAATATGGGGAGGTCCTTTAGGCAACGTTTCAGGAAATTTTCTATTAAACATATTAACAAGTGACATAGAGTCTGTTTTCTGTCTACCAAAAGCTTCCGTTTCAGTTATCAATATTTCAGTAAACTTACTCTTATAGTTTGTAGATAATCTCATTCCAAGAACGTCAACTGCTGCTTTAGAAGCTTTTTGGGAAAGGAGTTGGTACACTCTGTTATTTAAACCAGATGATTCAACCATTTAACTTCCTTTATTTAGCTTAACCTTAAATTTATTCTCGAGTACTTCAACAACTTGATTAAGTATATCTGATACCTCTTTTTCGCTATAAGTTTTTGAATAACTTCTAGTTTGTATTCTAATTCCTAAATTTCTAATTTTCTCGTTCTTAAAATCATCAAATATAGTTATTAGGTTTTCATTATCTATAAGAAGGTTCTCGACCTCGCTAATCATATCTGAAGCTTTCAAGTCAGAAGTTGCCATAAAAGATAAATCAAATTTAACAAAAGGATATTGAGAAAGTGGTTTATAGTTAATATTTACTAAATCTTTTGTAGTCAATATGCTCAGATCAATATTGAATAAATAAAGAGAATTTTGAAGTTCATAAGATTGCTCAAGCTGTGATGATAATTGTCCGAAGTGTCCTAATATAGAATTATTTTTCTGAATAATATAAGAAATGTTCTGATGAAATCCTGGTTTTTGAATTTTAGTAAATTCCAAATCACCAAAACAATTAGCTAATAATTGTTTTACAAAAAAAATATCTTTAGTTACTGGGACTTCTCTCATATCTTCATGAGTGCCTATTGATGGTACTAGTCCAGCTAAAGTATATACCTGGTTAGGGATGGAACTATATTTAGGGTGTTCGGCAGCATCAAATACATTATTGATTTCAAAAAACATATGGGATCTTTTATTTTGTTCAAAGTTACTCTGATAAGTTTTAATTAATGAGGTATATAGGTTGGTTCTTAAAAACTTATTAGTTTGATCAATTGGATTATTAATCTCAACACTTTTTTTCTCAGGAGTAAATATAGAATTAGAATCTTCTGAAACAAATGATAGAGATTGTATTTCATACAAACCCATCCCATTTAGTCTGGTTGTAAGTTCTTTTTTAAGATGCCAGTACTGGCCAACATCATTTTTATTTACACCAATAGGTAATGTACTTTCAAAATTATTAAAACCGTAATGTTTAGCAAATTCTTCAATTAAGTCGACAGGTCTATCTAGATCGTATCTCCAGCTTGGTGATTGAAATGATATTTCAGTACTGGATATCTCAAACTCGATTCCTAAATAAGCTAACATTTCTGATATGAAATTATCGTCTAATTTAATACCTAATAATTTGTAAATTTCATTTCTGTTGAACTTAACTTTATTAGAAATTAGTTTTTGTTTAGTATCTATAGCTGGTGTTGAGTAATTTATATCTTGATCTTTTTTAAAAATAGTAATAAATCTATTCAAACCTAGAAGCTGTAGGTTGTGATCGATGCCTCTTTCAAATCTTATAGAAGCATCTGAAATCAAATTTAGTTTTCTTGAAGTATTCATAATTGAGACTTTATCAAAATATGCACTTTCAATTAGGAGATTTGTAGTCGCAGTAGTAACTTCTGATTCAAGACCCCCCATGACTCCTGCTAATGCAATAGGTTTATTATCGGCTGTTATAACTAAATCATTTACTGATAATTCACGTTGTTGATCATCTAAAGTTAAAAGTGTTTCATTATTTTCTGCATACCTGACTGAAATTTTACCGAATAATTTGTCTCTATCAAATGCATGGAGTGGTTGCCCTATGTCATAAAGGACATAATTTGTATAATCAACAACATTATTTATAATTCTCGTATCAACCTGTGAAAGACGATACCTAACAGTAAAGCTAGAATCACTTATTGAGACATCTTCTATCTCTACTCCTGCATAAGTATTACATTCTTTAATACTGCCACTACTTAAAGTCATAATATTTTCAATAGTGGGATTAAGAGAATGTAAATTTTCCTGAAGAGGTTTTTTAAAATAATGAGATAGTTCCCTAGCAACTCCTAAATGAGACATGCAATCTCCCCTATTTGGAGTAACTCCGATTTCCCATACAATATCATTCTGTGGATAAATGGATGAAAAGTCAGTACCTGGCTTCACCTGATCATTAAGTAATAATATGCCTGAATTATCTTCCCATAGATCTAACTCCGTAGCGGAACAAATCATACCGTTGGATTCAACACCTCTAATATCGCGTTTATCAATTAAAAAACCATCTTTTATTTCTGATTTTGGAAGTGCAACGGGAACAGTTGCTCCAACATCGAAGTTCCATGCACCACAAACAATTTCAAATATATTGTTACCTGTATCAACTTTCGTAACACGTACTTTATCTGCATTTGGATGTGGATATACTTCGAGTACTTTTCCTATAACAATATTCTTATAATTAGCAGATATATCTTTTCTACTCTCAATTTCAAAACCAAGATTTTCTAAGGCTTCTGATAAATCGTCCCCACTAATTTTTTCAATATCAACCCAGTCGTTAAGCCATGACTTTAATATTTTCATTAGAACTGATCCAAGAAACGTAAATCATTTTCGTAAAAGTTTTTGATGTGATCAATACCATACCTTAGCATTGCTAATCGCTCTACACCTACACCAAAAGCAAATCCCTGGGTTGACTCTGGATACTTAACATTTTTAAATACATTAGGATCTACCATTCCGCAACCTAAAATTTCTAACCACTCCCCGTCTTTCCAACTGACTAATACTTCAGCAGATGGTTCTGTAAACGGAAAAAAATGTGGAATAAATTTTGTTTGCACACTACTACCAAAGAATTCTTTAACAAAATATTCTAATGTCCCTTTTAGATCTGAAAATGTAATTCCATCATCAACGGCTAGTCCTTCAATTTGATGAAATACTGGAGAATGTGTTGCATCTAGTTGGTCGGATCTGTATACGCGACCAGGAGCCACAATGTAAACAGGAGGAGGATTATCTTGCATGTGTCGAACTTGGACTGTACTAGTTTGCGTTCTTAAAAGATTGTTTAAATCTTTATCCAGATATAAAGTATCTGACTCATATCTAGCAGGATGCCAATCAGGAGTATTTAAAGCATCAAAATTATGCCAAGAAGTTTCAGCTTCTGGACCATGAGCAACAGTGTAACCAAGAGAAGCAAAAATCTCAACGACCTCTTCCATTACATTAGTTAGTATATGTTTCTTACTTCCTTTTTTAGAGTACCAATCAATCGATATGTCTGGATTTTCTGATTTCTCTTTTTCAATAAAAAAGGCTTCTTCAAATTCAGTTTTAAAATTATCAAGTTTTGTAGAAACGTTATCAGCAAATTCTTTTAATAACG
Source organism: Acidimicrobiia bacterium (assembly GCA_028376655.1). Taxonomy (GTDB): domain Bacteria; phylum Actinomycetota; class Acidimicrobiia; order Actinomarinales; family Actinomarinaceae; genus Actinomarina. Next base: position 3,481 of record JAONAZ010000008.1, on the reverse strand, counting down.
AACCGTATTTTTTTTTATCTTCATTACTAAGTGTTGCAAGCTTTGAACGCTCTTCAGATAATAAAGATCCCTTACCTAAATACTCTTTTTCAATATTGGGTAATTCAGAAATATCTTCAATGTCATCAAGACTTAGTAAAAATGAAGCAAATATTTTATCTAAATTAACTTCAGCCATTTAAGTTATCTTTAGCAACTTCTACTAACTTTTTAAAGCCTTCTGGGTCATTGACAGCAATATCAGCAAGAATCTTTCTGTCGACTTTTATATCTGCATTATTTAATCCAAAAATAAATTTTGAGTAAGAAAGACCATGCAGACGTGCTGCTGCATTTATTCTACTTATCCAGAGTTTTCTGAAATCGCCTTTTTTATCTCTCCTATGTGTAAAGGCATCGGCTCCCGCATGCATAACCTGTTCTTTAGCTGCTCTTAAGGTTCTACTTCTAGCTCCGGTATAACCCTTGGCTTGCTTCATAGTCTTTCTTCTAGACTTTTTACTATTTACAGATCTTTTAATTCTGACCATTTAACTCAACAACTTTCTGATTTTTTTACTATCACCCTTAGATGCTTCTACGTCTCTTTTTAACCTACCCCAGGTGTTACTACCTTTAGCTAACTTATAATGAGAAGTATGAGCTCTACGTCTCATAAATTTCCCAGTTCCACTAACACGTATCCTTTTGGATGAACTCTTGTGTGTTTTGTGTTTCATTTTCTACCTCCATTTGGTGCTAGCACCATAGTTAATGACCTTCCATCAGGACGTGAAGTCGATTCGACTTCTGCAATTTCGCTGAGTTCATCTTTAAGTTTATCAAGAATTCGTTGTCCGAATTCAGGATGCTCAGCTTCTCTACCTCTAAATCTCATTGTAAATTTAACCTTATCACCTTCATTTAAAAATTTTCTGGATTGATTCAATTTTATGTTGTAATCATTTGTGTCAATTTTAGGCTTTAGTTGAACTTCCTTAACACTTATTTTAACTTGATTTTTTCTTGACTCTTTTGCTTTTTGGGCCAATTCATACTTATATTTGCCATAATTCATTAGACGTGCAACTGGTGGTTTACTTTCTGGTGAGACCTCAACTAAATCTAACCCAAGTTGCTCAGCTACAATAATTGCTTTTTTTAATTCTAAAACTCCAACTTGCACACCATCAGGAGCAATTACAAGTAACTCTTTTGACTTAATGTCCTCGTTTATCTTTAGTTCAGCTATAGTTTTCTCCTCTCAATAAAAAAAACAGCACCAAGCTGTTTATTTACCTTACTATTTTTCACAGTAGGTGGAACTTTGTTCGCTTTATACAATTATATACTATTAAAAAGTAAATCAACTAAAAATATCTATTAATGCTGTAGCTGCTTCCTTACCTTTATTATTGTCATCCTCACATCTTTTTGCTGCTTGGTCTAGGTTGTGAACATTAAGTATAGAATTTGCAACATATACATTTTTATGTACGATTAAATCCATAAGCCCATTTGCGACAGCAGATGAGATATATTCATAATGATCAGTATCACCTTTGCAGATTATCCCAATCGTGATGAATTTATCATACGAGTCAATAAGAGAGTTCACCTTGAAAACAATGTCCCATGATCCTGGAACTGCAAATACATCAAACTCAAAGCTGTCTTTAAGACCTTCTTTTGCACCGGATAAGAGTAGTTCTGTGTATTCGGTGTAATACTCAGCAACAACTATCGCAACTTTATTCTTCGTCATAATTGTGTCCCATTTTATTTTTCTTCGTTTCTAAATAACGTGTGTTGTCTTCTGTAACTTTTCCCAATAATGGTGTTCTTTTTATAATATTAAGACCGAACCCTTCTAACCCCGCCCTCTTAGATGGATTATTTGTAAGTAAGTTCATGTTTGTAATTCCTAATTCTCTCAAAATAAGTGCACCGGTACCATAATCTCTTTGATCCATTTTGAAACCTAGTTTAATATTTGCATCTACAGTATCATTTCCTTCGTCTTGTAGAGCATATGCTTTTATTTTATTTCCTAATCCAATCCCTCTCCCTTCGTGCCCCCTAACATAAAGCAGAACACCAGACTCATTATGTACAATTTTTTTAAAAGCTGCATCTAGTTGGTAACCACAATCACATTTTTTAGAAAATAGAACATCTCCTGTAAGGCATTCAGAGTGAACCCTTACCATAGTTGAGTCTTTAGATAAATAATCACCATATGTTAAAGCTATATGTTCAGTATTGTCATTATTATCTCTGTAGACATGAGCTTCAAATTCACCATGCTCAGTCGGAATTAGAGCTTTTGAAATAAATGAAACAGGTGTTTTTGTCTCAAGCTTGTATTCAATCAAGTCTTTTATCGTACCAATCGGTAGTTCATGTTTTTTAGCAAATAATTCAAGATCTTCAAGCCTTGCCATGGAGCCATCATCGTTAATAATTTCACATATAACAGCAACAGGATAATGACCAGAAATTTTACAGAGGTCAACTGCTGCTTCAGTGTGCCCAGCTCTTCGAAGTACTCCACCATCCATAGCTTGTAAGGGGAAAATGTGACCAGGTATACTAAAATCTTTTCTTGTGGCTTTCTCTTTTGTGAGACCAATAATTGTTTTATATCTGTCCTCAGCTGAAATACCAGTGGTTACACCTTCTCCCTTTAGGTCTACAGAAGCAGTAAATTGTGTTTCCATTTCATTATTAACACCATCCATAAGTGAAAGATTTAGATTTGAAGCAATATCAGAGGATATGGGTGCACAGACTAATCCTTTTGCATGAGTGATCATAAAATTAATATGTTCAGGTGTTAGATATTTAGATGATATTACTAAATCACCCTCATTTTCTCTGTCTTCATCGTCAATCAAAATAATCATTTCACCATTTTGAAATTGAGTAATTATATCTTTAATATCACTTATCATTTAATGCTCTTTCAACGTATTTTGCCATAATATCAAATTCTATATTTACAGACGTACCAACTTGTAGATTGTTAAAGTTTGTACGATCATATGTTTCTCTGATAATAGATATTGAGAATTGTTTATCTGTTGGATTGACAAGTGTTAAAGAAACTCCATTAATCGTAATAGAACCTTTATCAACTAGATATTTATAATTATTATTTTTGAAATAATAATTCCATAAATCATCTGATACTTCTTCAATACTTGAGACAGTTGTAATGGTATCAACATGTCCCTGCACTATATGACCACTTAAGAAAGTTTCCATTGTTAGTGGCAGTTCTAAGTTAACTCGTTGTCCAGGTATGTATTGATTTATTACTGATCTCTCTCTTGATTCTCTTGAAACCTGAAAATTAAGAGATTCCTTAACATAGCCACGTAAGGTTAGACAAACTCCATCGATAGAAATACTAGTCCCCAAATCATGTTTTAAAAACTTGTTTGAATTACCTGAAATTATAAGATTCTCACCTTCGAGAGACTCCACAGTTCCAACGCTT
>JAONAZ010000007.1 GCA_028376655.1 Acidimicrobiia bacterium | reverse complement strand
CTTAGTAAAAATGGTTCATTCATAATATTCGTTATACAAATATTTTATGTCTAAATCTAAAATTTTGTTTAATTTATTAACAAAAGATTGCATTCCTGGTTTTTCTGTCGATATATGACTAAGTTGAACAAAACCCATGTTGTTTTCATCAGAAAGCAAAAAATGATGGTGTGACGCATCTCCAGTTATAAATACATCCACTTTTCCTAATACCTCATTAAGAAATTGTGTACCAGACCCGGGTACAAAAGCTATTGTTTGTATGTCTTCTTGTTTTTGAAAATAACTATTGGTTCTGATGATTTTTGTAGATAATGTAGCTTCTATTAATCCATTTAGAGAATTTGCATTATGTTTGTTAATAGTACCAATTCTCCCAACGCCTTTTTCAGCTGTTGTTTTTCCAAAAATACCAACATTTGTAAGATTAAAAATTTTACTTAAAGTATCTCCATTTCCACCCTTGCAAACATCTTGGGCGGTATGTATAGAAATTACATTTATATTCTCTTTGTAAAAATCTAAAGATAACTTTGAGAACATTAAATCTTCATTTAAATCGTCAAATTTTTTATATGTCGCAGGATGGTAAGAAATTACAGTATTTATATTATGTTCTTTGCAGTGCTGAAGAGCAGAATTGTCTAAATCGTGAACTACTACTATTCCTGATATTGTATTTTGTCCTGAACCTATCAGTAAACCTACTTTGTCATCTTCAAAGGCATCCTCAAGTGGACAAATCTCATTGATTAAATCTAGTAATTCAAATACTTTCACTCAATTAATAGTAATAACTAATTTTATAAAGATTTAGCAGTTTTTTTATTATGATAATTAGCCCATAAAACAAGCAATGTTGGCAGAATCAAAATTGAAGCTACTAAGGCAAAGCCTATAGAAACTAGCACGACTTGTCCCATTTGTTGAAATGGTTTAAGTGTTGAGGTTGTCAGAATTCCAAACCCAGCCATAGTAGTAAATGCTGAGCCGAATAAGGATCCTCCTGTTGTTTTAAGAGTAGTTGTTATTGCGCTTAGTGGATTTGAGTCCTTATCTAAAGCCTCTCTAAATCTATTAGTAACGTGAATAACAAATGGCACTCCAATACCTATTGCTATACCTGTTAAAGTTGCAGTAACTGGGTTTAAAGGTATTTCTAATAAACTCATCCCTAAGTATGTACCCATAACTATTGCAATAACAGGAAAAATGGTAACCACACCTAAGAAAGGCCTTTTTAAGTCAATCCAATAATAAATTATCAAAAAGAGCATTGATGATAGTATTGCAAAAATTAAAGACTGAAATTGTGACGCTGAAATTAGATCACTTACACTGTTTGTTACAATACTATCGTTAGTAGCCGCAACATCTACTCCGAGATCTATAACTGTCTGAAACGCATTATATATATCTTCAGTTAACTGTCTTGAGCCTTCTGAACCTGCTGAAGTTGTAATTTTAATTTGCTGTGCAGTAAAAACCTCTTTATCGTCTAAATACAGTGTGCCTCCAAAGGTTGCAGGGTCGGAGGATAATAGATATTTGTATAGTGAATCTACATCTCCGTTAGCTGATACTTTCATTGCATCTAAACCCTCACCATTTAGAAGTTCAACACCATAAGACATTAAACCTGAAATTAGTTCCATATCGGGAGCTTGTGGTGGCGCGCCTGGAATTGTATCTTGGGGAGCAAGCAATGCACCAAGAGAAGCAACAACAGACTCATTAGCAACATTTTCACCGAATACTACAATGTTCTCTGCGCCAGCTAAGCCATTAATGGCATCAATTATTGCATTATGTATTTCTGGAGTTGCTAAGTTTTCACCCTCAAGTAAGACTGAAGTTGTCTCGCCGAAACCTCCACCAAATTCATCAGTCAAAACTGTCAGAGTAGCTACTACTGGATCATCTTCAGGGAGAAAATCTGTAAAGTTAAAGACTGTATCTAGGTTTGTAAAACTAATATACCCATAACTCGATACACCTACCAATAAAGCGATGCTTATTACTTTTAATTTTCTAGGTATTATGGAACTTGCCCCAGCTACTTTATTTAAGATGCTTTCGCCAGATGATGAAAATGCCTCTCTACTTATAGAGTCTTTTGTTTCTGCTTTTTTATCTAATAACGATCTTATTGCTGGCACGAAAGTCATAACAAGTAACAAAGCAAACAAGATTCCAAATGATACTGTTATACCAAAATCTTTAAATTCAGGTAGAGGTGAAACAACATTTGAAAGAAATCCAACAATTGTGGCCAAAGTTGCAAGTGTCAAAGCGATACCTACAGAGCTAAGAGTGTTTGTTGTAGACTCTTTTACTGAAAGTCCATTGCCTAATTCTTCTCTGTATCTGCCTGTAAAATGAATTGCATAATCTACACCCAAACCTATTAAAAGAATTGGAGCTATTTGGGATATCTGATTAGGAGCACCAATAATATTTAAAAATCCTGGCCCCAAAAGAGTACCCATACCCTGCATCCATCCAATTGAAAGAAGTATAGTTCCTAAACTTAAAAGTAAATCACTAATAGTTCTTCTTGATGACTTGAAGAAACCATAACCTTTTCTTGGTCTAATAAAAAATATATAAGCTAGAACACCTAGAATAATTAGAAATGCCTTCCCAAATAGAACTCCTATCTCGTTCAAGAAATCGTCGCCATCATTTCCTAATAAAAGTCCAAAAGAAAATCCACTAACTTTTATTGTCTCATATTTCGCAGTAATTTCATTTAAAGATTCACTAAGTTGAACTTCCATTCGGGGCTGTTCAATAAAGGCACCGTCACTACCACCAAAATCTTCAGCAATTTTTGCTGAATTAATAGTCACTATTGCTAAGCCAGCGGTTGAGGTTACCTTATCCGAATCATAGTTCTCTGAAAGTAGTGCAGAAGCAAATGCTTGAAATTCTGGAGGCATTTGAGAAGAGGCAGCTTTGTATGCTTGTTTGAATTGTTCATCATTCATCTGGTCGATATTAAACATTGGATTAAATGCTCTGGCAAAATCTATTGGACCAAAGAAACCTTGTACAGCTCCTTGGCCAGGTTGGCTTATAAGATAATTTGAAATTTCACTACTAGCCACAACTTCTTGGATCTCAAGCCAGGCTTTATAACCATCAACAGTTAAAACGTCATCGCCGGTCATTATGATTTGAAAAACACTTTGACCCCCAGATGAAGCAAAATAATCACCTAATTTTGACTGTGCTTGAATTTCAGGTGTATCTAATTCACCACCAAAACTAGTACTAAGTTCTTCAGCTTGAGTAGCCATATAGCCGAAAAAACCAGTAAGTAATAATACAACTAAAATTGTTATCACAGGTCTTTTAGTAGCTGCAGAACCGAAAAAATTAGTGAGGACTTTCATTAAGCTTTCTCCTTATATTCAAGGTTTTATAATAATAAATCTCTTGTTTAATAAGTAACTTTAGAAATAACTTTCTTAGCTTTTTCACAGCTTTCTAAAGTAATACTATTTTTTAATTACTGTAAAATAGCAAAGATGAAAAAATACTTTTGGTTAATTCTACTGGTAATAACTTGTGTACCCTCTGTAGCTTATGCTCACGAAGAGGTAACTTACGAAAGAAAAAATAGACTTGATAATTATCAGACCATAACTATTTCTCAATCAGGAAGTTTATTTTATAGCGTAACCAACGAAATAATTGAAAGTGTAAAAAATCTTGACACAAATTTAAGCTTTATTGGTAGAGCTAACGTTGGACTAGAAAAAATTACGGACCAAGCTGGAAATCAGAAACTCAATACAAAAACTGATTATCTTTACAGTGTCTCTATTAAGACTGTAGAAAAAGATTTCGCAAACTTTATATATCCAACTGAATTGGCGGATAAAATAAACAACAATTTAATTATTGTCTCTGAATTGACAGCAAATTTATACGCTATTGAAATTGGAGATGTTATTCATTTAGTAGGCATCAACGGAGACCCTATAGAATTAGTTGTAGGTGATATCGTTCCTGATTCAAAATTGGGATGGTTTGAAGCAGTAGTAAACAAAGAAATAGGATTTAAACTTGGTATTTATAGAAATATCCAGGCAATCATCTGGGATAACAAAATTACTGAGAACCATTTAATTGAAATTTATCGAAATATTAAATATAAAAAAATAAGAGTTTCTGATGAAAGTTCTAAACCAAACAAAAATTGGGTACTTCCTAATGCGCTGGTAAAAGAAATATTTGGCGACTTCCAACTTAAAGAAAAAGATGGAACGTGGATTATCACCGAACCAAAATGGAGAGAAGAAAATATCCAAACCATAAGGATGCCAATTATTGGAAGGACAACTTGTCATAGATTAATGTGGGAGCCACTTAGAGGTGCGCTAAATCAGATAGACGAAGAAGGCCTTGCTGATACCTTATTTACAGAGGAATTTAGAACTTCTGGGGGTTGTTATGCTCCAAGGAGAATTTCACGTTTTGATGCTGGTGGTTCGATATCAAGACATGCTTGGGGAATAGCAATAGATATAAATACTAAATCAGGATACGTTCCTCGAGTAGTCGAAATTTTTAATTCATGGGGATTTGCGTGGGGAGGTACTTGGACCTCACCTGACGAAATGCATTTTGAACTAAGAGATTTATCAGCCAGTATTTCTAAGACCAGCGGCTAATCCGTTGACGGTCAACAAAAGAGCGGTCTTTTCTTCTTCAGTTATCTCCTTGTCTGAAAGTTTTTTCATTAGGAGTATCTGTATTAAGGAAAGTGGGTCTAGGTAAGTATTTCTTACCTTAAGGGTATTTTTTAATATTGGGTTATCTTCTAATAAGTCATCATTATTAGTAACAAGTTTTATAGCTTTCTTAACTTTCTTTGATTCTTTTGTAATTTCTTTAAACAAATACTTGCAGTCATCTTTTAACAGTTGATCTACATACATTTTTGATATTATTAAATCTGATTTTACAACTGTCATTTCGATGTTACTTATTAAATTTTGTAGGAAAGATGAATTGTTATATGCAGATTGTACCTTTCTGATACCGTTCTTTTCTATGCTTTCAAGGATTGCTGTTCCTGCGCCATACCAACCTGTTAAAGTATGTCTAGTCTGCGCCCAACCAAAAACCCAAGGAATTGCCCTATAGCTCTCAATAGTGCTCTTAGAGCTTCTTTTTGAGGGTCTGGAGCCTATATTTAAGGTCGATAAAAGTTTTACGGGTGTTACTTTTTCAAAATAAGTCATAAGATAATCATCATTTATCAACTCTTGATATTTTTTAAAAGAAGTTTCAGAAAGTTCTTCAATAAGTTGATATTCTTTTTTTTCATTTTTTAATGTAGTTGAACTGGCTGATAGGAATGCATTAATTCCTAATTTTAAGTTTTCTTTTGCTAAGTTAGCGGTGGAATATTTATCGGAAATAACCTCTCCTTGCTCGGTGTACCTTATTTGATTTGAAATAGTTCCCTCAGGTTGAGAAAGAATTGAGTTATAAGTTGGGCCACCACCACGACTGATTGTTCCCCCTCTGCCATGAAAGAAAACAATGTTACAATCAAACTCTTTTCCTTTTTTAAATAAAGAAATCTGTGCTTTATAGACATTCCACTGAGAGGATATAATTCCGCCATCTTTATTTGAGTCAGAATACCCAAGCATGATTTCCTGTGTGTAGTCATAATTTTTAATAAGGTGATTTTTATAAGAATTATTAGAGAGTAAATTGTCTAGAAAATTATCTGCATTCTGTAAATCCTCTATTTCCTCCAATAAAGGAACAAGCATTGGTATATCTTTTTGAGATTTAATATACTTTTTACACAGCTTATACAAAATTAATATATCGGAACTACTTTTTGTCATGGAAAGTATTACAGAATTAATTACATTATTGCCGTATGTAATCTTCCATTCAGAAATAGAAGTAAGAACTTTAATTAATTCTTCATATTGTTTTTTGTAGGTATTTGGATTATTTATAACTTTCGAGTTTTCTCTAATGTCAAGAGTGACTCCGTGGAATTCAAAAGCTTCTACATATTTTAGAAAGTCAGAAAAGCCGTAGTAGGCATCATTAATTTTTAATGACTGCTTCAAAGATTCGTCAATCAGCTTCATATCCTGATGGAATTCATAATAATTTAAATAACCAGAATTATTTTTTTGAAAGTTTTGAAGTCGATGAAATACTAAAGATAAGAATATTCTAAATGGCTCATCAAAATTAACTTTTGAGTAATGATTATATTCTTTTTTAAGTAAATTTCTATATTCTTGAATTCTTTTTTCTAATTTTATTGGCGTTTTAATATAGCTAGTTGAAAAACTGAACTCCTCTGAGAAATCCTTAATTTTCTGCATGTAAATATTTATAATTTGTTTTGAATATATTTTTAAAGATTGTTCAGTAATCTTGTGGGTAACATATGGATTTCCATCCCGATCTCCTCCAACCCAAGATCCAAGTGTAAGGATATCTTTTGTATTAATAGATGTACTTGAAATGTTATTATTAACATCATTAAATACATCCTTATAAATAATATCCAGATAATACAAAAGAGACTTTACTTCATCGATAGGGTTTGGCTTTATAGATCTCACTTCTCTTGTGTACCAAAGTTCTGTGATGATATTATTAATTTCTGATAATGATTGAGAATCATTTCTTGTAACAATTTCTCCAATTTTGTATATTTTATTTAGAGTAGACTGTCTAGCACTTTCAGTAGGATGAGCGGTAAACACAGGGGAGAATTTATATTGGTAACTTGGATTATGTATTGAGTTATTTTTTTTAACCCCTGTAAATGATTCCCTAAAAACTTGTTCGGAAATATTAGCTAGGTAGAAAAAGAGTGTAAATGCTTTTGCAACAATAAGTATTTCTTTAGAATTCAACTTATTCAATTCCTTAAATGCTTCATCTAAATATTTAGGATTGTTGGTAGATCTATATTTTTTAGAATTTAATCTAATATCTTCGACAATGTTGAAATACTTTACACCGGCTTGTTTTTTTATAACTTGCCCGAGTTCACTAGCTAATATATTTATAGTTTTTGATAAAGTAGAAAAATCGTTAGAAATTGCTAGATCCTTTCAGCATTTGTAAAATGATCACTACCTGTTGCATCAAAAATAGGAGTTGTTGTCTTGCTAAAGTCAAAATTTTTAAATTCGGTATGTGATGTATGAACTAAAATTAAATCATATTCATTAATATTGTTTAAACTATCCTCTTTATCAACATCTTGTCCATTCACATTAATACTTTCAACAAAAGGGTCGAAGTACTTTACCTTTACTCCCCTTTCGTAAAGGTTTTCAATTATGCCTATAGCTGGTGACTCTCTTATATCTCCAATATCTTTTTTATAAGCTACTCCAAGAATCAAAATATTTGAATTTTTAAATGGTTTTTCTAGTGCGTTCATTTTCTCTAAAAGTCTACTTACAACATAACTTGGCATGGAATTATTAATTTCCTGAGCAAGTTCAACAAACCTTACTGGTTTTCCTATTTGTCTCGTTTTGAAAGATAGATAATTAGGATCTACTGGAATACAATGCCCCCCAACACCCGGCCCAGGCCTAAAGGACTCAAATCCAAATGGTTTAGTTTTTGCTGCATTTACAACCTCCCATATATCTATGTCAAGCATATTACATAAGATTGCTAGCTCATTTATTAATGCAATATTTACATGTCTATAAGTATTTTCTAAGAGTTTCACCATCTCAGCTTCTTTTGTACCACTGACTCTTACTACCGAATCTATAATCTGTTCGTAGAAATTCTCGATTTTTGAAAGTGACTCATCGTTAATTCCGCTTATAACTTTTGGTGTATTTTTAAAATTCCATGTATCATTTCCTGGATCAATTCTCTCTGGAGAATAGCCCACAAAAAAATCAACCCCTGATTTAAGATTTGAGATTTCTTCAATAGCAGGTATCAAAACCTCTACAGTTGTTCCGGGATATGTCGTTGACTCAAGAATTATAATCTGATTTTTAGTAATATTTTTAGCAATAGTTTCAGCTGCAGCCTTTACATAACTAAGATCTGGTTGATAATCAGTTAATGGCGTTGGTACGCTTATAACTATAGTTTCTGACTCAGATAAATATTTAGGGTCAGATGATAAGAAAAGACCTTTCTCTAAGGATGCTTGAAGTTGTTTATCTGAGATATCTTCTATGGTTGATTTTCCTAAATTGTAATTAGAAATTTTATTTTCATCTATATCGTAACCGTAAACTTTCAAGTTTGAACTAGTAGCTTGAATAGCTAAAGGCAAGCCTACGTAACCAAGCCCTATTACCGCTACATCGTATTTAAAATTACTCATATACCTCTAATACAAAACATCATAAATTCTTGATGATGTGAGACCATCCCAATTTTTAATATTAATTTCATTTGGTAGTTTACTGCCTAATGAACTATTTATTTCATTAATTATTACTTCTGTATTTATACCGATAACTTTATTTGTTCCTTCAAATACAGTAATTGGTCGCTCTGTTTCTTCTCTTAAAGTTAAACATCTTATATTAAGATACGTTGTCTCTTCTTGGAGACCTCCAGAGTCGGTTAATACTAATTTTGCACCTGAAACTAAACCTAAGAATTTAATGTAAGGCAGTGGATCTATAAAAATAAAATTTTCGAATTGTAAGTCATTTTTTTCAATAAATTGAGATAGCCTTGGATGGGCTGGTATTAATATTTTATATTCTTTCTTGAATGAATCTAATGCAGCAAAGATGCCACTTAATGCTTCATTAGATAGATTTGACGGCCTGTGGATAGTCATAACGAAGTAGGGTTCATTGATTCCTAATTCATCAATAACGGTATTTTTTGAATTCTGAATTTTATCCAAGTTAGCCTTAAGGGTATCAATCATTATGTTTCCAACATTAAATATTTTTTCTTTTCCAATATTTTCATCAAGTAGATTTTTAACAGCATCATCAGATGGTGTAAATAAGTAGTCACTTATTGTGTCAACAGCTAGCCTATTTCTTTCTTCTGGCATATTCAGATTTCTGGATCTTAAACCTGACTCAACATGAAATAATTCTAAATCTCTATTTTTAGTAACTAAAGCGGCTGCAAGAGTTGAAGTTACGTCACCAAAAACACCTACTCTTGGAACACTACATTTACTTAACGTTGCATCTAAGCTCTTAATCATATAACTCAATTGATGATTCATTCCATCAAGGGGGGTTTCTAGGTTTATATCAGGTTCCCTTAATTCAAGATCTGTAAATATATTTCCTGAAAGATTCTTATCCCAGTGTTGGCCAGTGTGAATAAATAAGACATCTAAATTCTTACTCTCAAAACATTTCACTAAAGGAGCAGCTTTTATAAAATTTGGTCTCGTACCGACAACTAAAGCAACATCATAACTATTTTTAACCACATAATGATTTTAGTCATACAATTAGTTGTTAATAAGGAACTATTATTGAATTAATGGATAAGAGTATTGTACTTAATATATGTGGTGTAAAATCGCTTGGTGGGAAAGTTGTAGTTAAAAGTGCTTTAAATTTTATTGAAAAGTCAAATTACAAAATAATACTTCTACACGATAATTATTTCTTAGATGATTTAGATAAAGACTCTAATGTGCAAAAAATAGAAACAAGTTTAAATAGATATTTTCATCCCTATCTCAATATTTTCTTAAGTAAAAAAGATATGAATATGATTAACGAATCTGAAGCAATAATCCATTTTGGCAATTTTGGCTTTAAAACTAAAAATAAATCATACACTCTGATCCAGAACTTGCTTCCACTAAAAGTTAAAGACCTGAAGAATCTAATTTTAAGATACTTTATAAATAAATCATTTAAAGATAGTGATCATATAATTTACCAACTTGACCATGTTGCTGAAGAAATACATAATCAATTCAGTAACAAATTATTAAAAATTGGTGTGATTGAGAAGTTTGCAAATGACATAAATTCTGAAACTGGAATAATAAGCATACAGAGTCTAATTAAAAATAAAAATTCTAGCTTTATGGATGCTGTACTTAAGAAACTGAAGGTTGATAATCCTAATCTAAAAATAACAAAGTTTATATCAGAAGAAAATCAAAAAAAATCAGAAAATAAATCAACTTTATTACTTGAAGAATTTCCTAATCACAGTATCTATTTACATACAAGCCATTATGAAACTGTTGGACTACCTTTATATGAAGCGAGCTCCGCTGGTCTGTTTGTGGTGGCTCCTGATTCTGCATATATGGAGCATTTTGATATTTCTAATTCAATTAAATATATACCCGGGGATATTGAATCTGCCACTACATGTATTAAAGATGCATTAGATGCTAAAAAAGAACCATTTTACAGCTTGGCATACATAGAAGACTGGAATCCTGTTCTAAAAAGTATCTAGTTTCTCAATCAATGCTGACGGTGAATAAAGTTTATTAAACTTTTTGCTATCAAAATTATCAATTTCCAAGAAAAACTTGTTTAGATCTTTTTTAAAAATATTTATATCTGTATTTTTTGTAACAATAAACAGGTTATCAAACTCATCTGCAATATGAATTACTGGATCATCATTAATTTCAGCAAAGTGAATAATGGGTTTACCAGTTGCTATATATTCGATAACTTTACTTGGTATTTGATTTGGATTTAAATTCCCAATGGAAACGAGGCAGTGGAATGACTTAGTCATTAACTGTAGTGCTTCATCTCTTGCAACATGAGAATTAAAATTATGCTTGCTGCTATCAAGTATATTCTTTTGCAATATACTCTCCGAATCTGAATTTATATACCAGTGCATTTCATAATTTTGAAATTTGTTTAAAAAATTAATAAAATTTACAGGCGTCCTAACGCCATGAGTGAAAATACCAAAATATCCAAATTTTATATCATTATTTGTATAGTTATAGTTCTTGGTTTGTTCATATAAATCTTCTTGAAATTTGCTGATAGGCTGTCCTACAGCTGTAATAGAGGGGTTGATTTGAAACTCTTTGATATGAATTTTTCTAGCATCATCGTGTGTAAATAAGACTTTAGAAGCTTGTTGATAAAATTTCATTTCATAGTGTTTATTTAATCGTCCATATAGAAAACTATTGTTTTCAGGGGCTGTTTTTTTTAATGTAAAAGGGTCACCAACGTCCATAATCCATGGTTTCCCTATCTTTTTATTAATCAAATATCCAGCAATATGTGACGAGAAAGGCAAACTAACACTAATAAGAACATCGTATTCTAAATTTAATTTTTTTCTTACTTTGAAAACAGAAATGAGCCAGAACATTGTATAGTCAGGCCAAGAAAAATTTCTAATTACAAATCGGTAGACTTTTTTTAATAATTTATAACTTCTACTTTTGATTCTATTCTTTGAATCCAAACTATTAGATTGATTTCGTAAGCTAACAACAACATTACTTGCTCTTGAATTTCCTACAAAAATTGTCTCAATATTCCTGTCTTGACTGTGTTGTTTTGTGCCAGTTAGAACTGTCACCTCGTGACCTAATGAAACCAGCTCATCAACTAAAAGCTTCCACCTAGTTGTTCTAGGACTTACGTGAGGTAAAAACTGATGAGTTACAATTAGGTACTTACTCATTTTTATGACTTTCTAGTATTATTAACCCAATAGATACACCCAATAGAGTGCTCAACTCCTCAGCTTGGAAGAAAAACATTAATAGAATCGAAAAAAGCTGAATCGCTAAATAATAATTAATAATTTCTGTATTTTTAAATAAGTAATACATGTATTTAAACAATATAAATAAAAACCAAATGAGAGCAAATAAGCCACTTGAAAAATAAATATTTGCATATAGGTTATTAAAAGAAACGATCTGTCCTGGATTTCTAAATACTATCTCTCCTGATTTAACTTGAGCTGTTTGTTTTTCAAAATTATAAGAGTAAATAATATTTGAACTTCCAAGACCATCACCAAATATCTTTATATTTTCATTAAGTATATGGTTTGTTAAATATGAAAAGTTTCCAAATCCATCTATCCCTCCACCAACTATTAATGTAGCTCTAGAGAAAATACTTTCAGCGATATTCTCTGAATTTTTAGCTTCATCTAAGGAGTCATCATAAATACTACAGTCACATTTATCTGCAGAGTTAGGGGGACACATGGAAGAATCTAAGGGAGGAAATTTAAAACTTATGTTATTGGCGATTAACGATACAAAAAGGATCATAATTATTGGATATACAAAATTTAATTCAAGTTTTTTAGTTTTAAGTAAGCAAACAAACAACACTACAAGACATGCAATTAATACTGATATTACCCCAGTGAGGCTTCTTGTAAGTATTAGTGATAATATTGGAAGTATTGATAAAAAATACCACTTATTACTTTTTCTAGCTAAGTAAAAATTTAAAGGTATAAAAGGTACTGTCCATACTGCTAGAAAACTAGGTTCACGAAATGTTCCATAGTTTCTTAGAATTGAACAAGCTCTCTGGATAGGCTGGGACCAGCCCCCCGATCCAGCTCTGGTTCGATTAAAATCTGGAAAATCGAGAAAAAATGAGAAATATGAATACAGAGACAAGACTGAAATCATAACTCCAATATAAGCGATATACTCAATGATTTGATTTTTAGTAAAGTACGAGGCCAGAAACTGTATTATCCAGACGACAATAAAAAAACTTATAATTTTCGTAACTCTCAAACTGATGAATTGGGAATAAGTACTAGTAGCATATTGAGGCATTTCAAGATCAAAAGAAAAAGCTCTAATAATTGTTACAGTAACTATGTATAAAATCCAATATTTTAAAGAACCAAAATTTGAAGAAGTTAAATTAAAGTTAAAAAAATAATATGCAGGAATCATTAGTAATAATATGGATACGCCAAACCATGGAAATGGAACTGTAAATATGGAGAAAGCATCTAAGCCCTCTAGGAAAATACTAGAAAGTAAAATAGATAGAACTATATTTTGTTCTTTAATCTTCAACTAAATCTTTTATACCCTTCTGAAAATTGATTTTTAATACCACTATTTTTTTCTCCCCAAGAGTCGTATGGTTGTAATCTTTGTAATTTTGAAAAGTCTTGAATTGAAAGTATTCCATCGTCTAATTTTATTTGTCTATATATCTTACTTCCATTAAATTCAACTACCCCAAGAAAATTTTCCATATTAAAAGTTAACACATTTCCATCAGTCATATTATTTATTTTGAAGCAATCAAATTCATCTTCTTTTTTAAACTTAATATTGAGATTAGGGCCCCAGTGATATTCCAAAGATTTAAATTTATTTCTAGTAGAAATATTATCTGTGTAAGTACCTGTTCCTGGATCTCTAGCTATCCACTTATTATCTGTAAAGCATTCAATAGACAATTGATCATAGTGTGAATGACCTCCCACTCCATTTTGTCCAATGGGGCCACATCTAATACTTAAATATTCAGAATCATTCCTCCAAATAAAAATCCCAAACTCTGGGTATGCATATGATTGATAATCTTTTGAAAATAGTTTTATTTCTGGATGTTTCACATGTTTGTAGTCTTTTAAATTTGGAATTTCTTTAGACACTTCATTTATATTATTATTTTTATTAATAATTAAATTTTCATTGATTTCAAGACTTTCAATCATTTTTATTAACCAAGTAAGCTTTAGAGGTTTTTCTTCTTCAAATGCAAAATAAAATATTCTTCCAGAATCATTATCTCCAATTTGTGATAATTCACCATCAATTATTAACAATTCTAAAAATTTCTTATTTAGCAGAATTAATTTATCTATCACTGATGACAAATCTGAAGTTTGATCTAGATCTTGCATGGAAATTTTGCATAGTATCAATGCTTCAGTTACAAAAGCAGCGTAATGCGTAGAGCCTTCAAAATTTGTTCCTTCTTCGTTAAACTGATTAATTATTTCATTTTTTAATTCTGAAAGTACGAATTCAGTATCAATCACACTATTTTTGGTTTCATAGTAAGCAAGAAAAAATAACATGGCTGAAAGTTCTATTAGGTAATGGTTCCCAACAACATTGCCCTCACTCTCTAGGTTATCTTTTACATATTGATAATTCTGGCAAATATAAGCATCAAGTAATTCTTCACTATTGTCAAAAATTATAGATTTATTAGTTTTATGAGCAAGAAACTGTCTGTGAATTATTAAATTGATTAGGCGGATCGCAACATCCATTGGACTATTCCAATAAATCAAAGGAAATTTATCTACTTTAACTACTAAAGCTTCAGAATCAAGTGCCTTCATATCATCAATAGAGCTAATTAAATTCTGTTTTTGTAGGTGTTGCAATCTCGAAGCTTCGTAGGGGACTTTTACATCTGCAATATTGAAAAAGGCAGGCTTTAATTTTTTATCGGTGAAGTCGTAGCCTTTAAAAAAATCTGAACCGACAATCCAACTATTATTCACAGATTCTCCAAATATTTTCATATCAATGAGATTTAAATCTTGGGTTAAATCTTTACCTATTGTACCTAATAAATCATAAATTTTAGATTTACCTTTCCATTTTCCTTGATCAAAGTTATCAGGTATGAGTGGAGGTTTTTTAAAAAGATTATTAATTTCGTATTTAAATTTTCTTAAGTATCTTATCATTTGTAAGAATTCCTAAAACTATAAGATGTAAGAGCTGAAATTGTTATTTGAGATAAGATGATAGAAACTACAGCTGAGTTTTCAAGAATTTGATTAGCAATAAAATAAATTGACAATGAAATCATTGAAGCGAAAAATATAATTTTGGAAAGATTGATCTCAAAATTTAACGCTCTTGCGAAAATTATATTTATTCTTGACCAGACCATAAGAGGTAGACAAAACAAGATATAAGAAGTGTACTCAGCAACAGTTGAAAATTCATCACCTAGAAGAAGAACAAAGATGCTGCTCGCAAAGTCCCTAATGAAATAAAATGTAATTGGGATTATAAAAGAGGCAAAGAATACTTTCTTCAAGGTATTTCTTATATTCATAACTTCTTCTTTGGTCTTAACCTTAGAAAGTTGTGGAAAAAGTATATCTAGGCTTGCAGCTACAAGCTGAAAAAGTATTTCAAGTATTCTTCGAGCCCAAGATAGTACACCTAGTAAGGGTCCCCCAAAAAATAAACCTAGTAAAACTATATCTAACTCTGAAACAAGAGCACTTGAAAAGCTCGTTAGCACCATTTTTTGACCAGATTTTGATAGCTTATTTCTGACATCTTTCTTGTCATGATTTTTAGGATTTTTATATTCATCAGGTATTGAAAAATGTGCAACTCCAAAGAAAATGGCTAATACAAAAACTTGGTATACAATCACCCAGACTATTTGGTAACCAGCCATGACTATAATCCACGCACCTGCTCCGTATAGTATTGTCCTAATAGCAATTTGCTTTGAACTAGTAACAAAATCCCCATTGGCTTGATAAAAAGCAAGTGCAACATGTATCAACTCATTAATTACAAAACCTATTAAAAATAATGAAGTCAAAGTAAAATCTCTTTTAAAAATTACAGTCAAAGGATAGAGGAACATAAAGGCAATTAGTAGGTTCCGTACGATTAAGAAATAGGAATTTGAAAAAACAAAATCTGAGATACTCTCATTTCGAGCCCTTAATTTAGTTACGACTAAAGCTAGGGATAAAACTAAAGCTGTCCCAATAAGAACTGCCAAACTTTTTGATGAAGCATACTCACCGTAAATAGATGGACCATATTCCCTACTAATGATTGTGATTAACAGTAAATTCACAATTAATAGCGATATTTGTGTGAAAGAAATATATACACTATTTTTTTTCCAATTGTTAATCATTGAACTTTCCTTGAGGCATGCCATTGAGAGAGATTAATTAAATACCATTTTTTTTGATAATCGGAACCATTTAGAACCTTATTTAGTTCATTAGTATTGAATAAATTTACTTCTTCATTAAAACTTTTTACGGAATCGTAGAAGTAGTCAATATCTTTTTTGATCCATTCACCAATTGGTGCTCTGAATCCTTGTTTTGGCCGATCTATAATCTTATTTGGTATATGATTTCGAGCAATATTTTTTAATAATGGTTTTGTAGTTGATTTATTTAATAGTATTTTTTCTGGAACTGTAAGGACAAATTCAACTAATTTGTGATCAAGAAAAGGTACTCTAGTTTCGACTCCTGATTGCATGACTAGCTTGTCCATTCTCATTAATAGCAACTCAGGAAGCCGAATATCTAAATCTATTAGTGTCATCCATTTAGATAATTCTGCATCAGATCTTGAGAAGTAGTCGTCCCACTTGTTATCAACATAATGTAACGAAGATGGGTTCTCTGAAATGCCTCCTTCAACAAGTCTATTGATCTCTGATAAATTGAAACCTAAAGCTCCACCCGGAAAAGATGTTCGATTAAATATAATGTTTGATAGCAAATTTAACCTATGGTTTGAAAATCCTGAAACTCTAGAATTATTTTTCATAATCGGCTTAATGAATCTATTTAGTTTTAGATATCTAAGCCAATGTTCGTAACCATAAAATAATTCATCAGCCCCTTCTCCAACTTGAACAACTGTAATTCCTTTCGACCTTGCAGATTTTCCAAGAAAATAAAGAGGAATGCCAACTTCGTCACCATTTAAATCATCTTGGTAGTTTGAGTAATTATTTAATAATGTTTTAAAATCTCTATATGCAATTTTTTCTTTAATTAACTCTATATCAATATTTGAGGATGCGTATTCAGCCTCAGATACTTCCCCTTTGTAGCCATCAAAGTGTTCCTCATAATCGATATTAAAACCTTTAAGTTTACTTTGACTACCTGCCTTCATGAGTTTCCCTATTAATGAGGAGTCCAATCCACCAGAAAGGAATAGTCCAACTTCAACGTCACTTACTTTTCTATACTCCACTGATTCAATAAGTAGTCTTTCTAATTCGTCACTTGCATCACTCTCACTCATCTCATAATCTATTTCAAAACTAAACGGATCCCAGTATTTATATGTTTTAATTTCACCACTTTTAGAAAAAGTAACATATTCTCCTGGTCTAACTTTGGAAATATTTTTATTACCAGTACTACTTCCTGGGATACATAAATGTCTCATGTAAGTCATGTATGATTCTGTATCCGGAATGAATGGTATTAATTTTGAGGATTCAATAGTTTTCATTTCAGATCCGAAAACTATCCATTCTTTATATTTTGAAAAATATAAAGGTTTTATTCCAATCCTATCTCTAGCTAAAAATGTAGTTTTTTCAATTGAATCATATATAGCAAAAGCAAATTGCCCTCTGAGCTTATCTAGAATTTTTTCTTTGTAACATATAAACCCCTTTAGCAAAACCTCAGTGTCTCCAGATGTATGAAAGCTATACCCTTTGTTTTCGAGTTCTTCTCTAATTTCTTTGTAATTGTAAATTTCTCCATTGAAAACTATCCAATAACGATTGTCGTCGGAATGAAATGGTTGATTTGATCTATCCTCTATATCAATGATGGCTAATCTTGTGTGGACCAATGAGACAGTTTCTGAAATGTGTTTTATTGAAGAGTTGTCTGGCCCTCTATGTTCTAGTGAGGTTTTAATATTATTGGCAATTTCTGGGTCAATTTTAGAATTATTAATGTTAATAATTCCACCTATTCCACACATTTCTTTAACTCTACTGTTATATTTTTTATTTAAAGTACATTAATTTGAATAGTTTAAAGTAAATATTGTATGAAAAAACTATTAGACATTACAATAACCCTATTATTTTCTCCGGTTCTACTAGTAATTTACCCACTTATTTTGATAGTAATCTACATATCTGATGGTTCTCCTGGTTTATACAAACAACAAAGAGTGGGTGAAAATGGAAAATCATTTCTTTTGTATAAATTTAGAACAATGGATGCTCTATCTAGTGACACTGTCCATCAAGAGCATTATGAGGAACTTTCAAAAAAAGAGACGATTGAACCTTCATTAACTCCGAGTAAACCTATAAGAATTGAAAATGATGATCGTATTACTAATATTGGTAATTTTCTCAGAAAAACGTCCTTAGACGAATTACCAAACCTTATTAATGTCTTACGAGGAGAGATGTCAATTGTGGGGCCAAGGCCACTTGTAAAATATGAATCAGATCTCTACGGAGATCATCAAAAAATAAGGAATACCGCAAAACCAGGTATTACAGGCTTAGCTCAAATACAAGGCCGGTTGGATCTAAGCTTACAAGAAAGACTTTATTGGGATTTAGAATATGTTAAAACTAGATCCATATTTGTGGATCTGAAAATTATATTTTTAACTTTTTATTATGTAGTTACCAGGAAAGGTGCAAGCTAAATCAAGGTTAAATACTGTTTAACTATCTCTGATTTTTTGATCTGGTTCTTATTAATATTGCTTACATTTAACAATGTTTCAGATAAAAATTGTTTCGATGATAATTTTTCAAATGCATCTAAAAATGATTTCACTGAATCAGGCTCTATATTCACACCAAGGCTATATTTCTCTATAAACTTTGCAACAGCGGACTCCTTATTTGAAATTGATAGCAAAACCTTATTCATTGATAAATAGTCGAATGTTTTACCAGGAAATCCCTCAATAGTTATACGTTCATCAAGAGAAATTAAAGCTACAGGTATGTCAGAGATTTTCTCTATTAGTTCATTCCGTTCAATATGTTTATTAAGATTAATTTCATCATTTACATACTTTTCAATATTTACGTACTCGCTCCCAGCGCCATAAATATCAAACTCCCACTTAACATCATGTTCAATAGACATTTGAATGAACTTTTCTAAATTTTGTGGCTTACCAAGATTCCCTGCATAAAACATCTTTTTTAAATCTAGATTGGGATGATTTTCGCTTAATGGATAAGGGGAAAAGTGCGTAATAACTTCAATATTTTTTTTTGACAATTCTCTATTTGTTATTAAATAATTTCGGAGCTCAGGAGAATTGACAACTAAATTATCAGTATTCTTCATTGAATATGTATCTAGCTTTTTAAACATCCTTGTAAGTAACTTTGATTTAAATAGACTTAAGTTATTAGCTATCTCTGGATAAAGCTCCCAAACTGAATAGGTAACTTTAAGTTTTAATATTTTATAAACGAAAATGCTTACTAAATTCATTGTTGGCGGATAACTAAAAATAAAGATATGTTCGTAGGTTTTTCTTGCCTTGTATAAAAAACGTAGCGAGTAATAATGAAATCTCATCCACTGAAATATCCTTCTAGATTCTTTAAAACTTCTTGTTTTTGAATTTACATGATAGATTTTTACGCCTTTGTATTCAGATTGTGAGTACTGCTTATCTATGATGGATAAATTGTTTGGCTTTGACTTTTCAAAATTGTACTGTGGTGTGCTGGCAAGTATTTCTACTTTAATGTTATTTTCATTAAATCCAGCTGCTAACTCCGCTACCAGCATCCCAGTAGAAACATTATCGGGAGGTATTGTAAGAGAGTGGAATAGTATCCTTTTCATCCTTTAAGAGAATTACTTATATCAAATGGATAATCACTTGGCGCATGTTTTTTGAATGAATCTGTGTCTGAAAGATTAACTAAATCTTGTACAATTTTATCAGAAGCCGTTCCATCTCCGAATGGTTGTTCCCAATTTGTATTTTTCAAACTTTCAACTTTAGAAATAAATGATTCATATTCAGTATGTTTTTCAGAGGGATCAAACTTAACTGAAGACTCGACATCATAAACCTCTGGTCTTTCAGTTGAAAATCTTAATTGGATACTTGCTGTTCCCAATATACAAGCCTCTTCGACAACAGTACCCGAATCAGATAATACATAATCTGATCTACCAAGTAAATGCATAAACTCAAGATAACCAATTGGATCACACACATAGACATTTGAATTAAGATTCAAATTAAATTCCTTCATTTTCTTCTGAGTTGTGTACCCCATTGGAAAAATTACATTTTTATCTGTTTTATTTATTAGATTTACTATTTCTTTTAAACTAGATTCCTCAAGTACATTCTCTCGACGGTGTACAGTTGCAAGAAGGAAATCATCCTTTTCTATTAATTTTGAAATTTCTTGAGATAGAAACTGATCTCCAGATTCAAATAAATTTTTGTTTTCATTAATAATGTCAACAATAGGATTTCCTGTAACTTTGATTATATGTTCAGATATACCTTCCTTCAGACCTTGATTTTTGTATCCATCAAGATATGCATATATCCTGTCAGATAAATGATCTATGGTTGTTCTATATTTTTCCTCTGGCATTCTCCAGTCGTAAGACCTCATACATCCTTCAATGTGAACAATTGGGATATTATGTTGAGCAACTGCAATTGAGCCCATAACTGTATTTGTATCCCCTAGAAAGATTACGGCTTTATATTTATTTTTTTCTAAATGATTATATATATTCTTAATAACTGAACTGACAATTGCTGCGTCATTTCCTTTCTCAATTTCAAACTCTACGTTTGGCTTTGGAACATTTAATTGTTCAAAGAATACATCTTTCATATTTTCCGAATAGTGCTGGCCAGACCAAATAAAATCATATGTTAAATTGTTACTGCTCTCCAGTAGCTTGAGAATTTTACTAGCACGAATAACGTCCGGCCTAATACCTAAAATGATAGCTATATCTTTCATTGCTTAACCAATAATTCCTGAGTTAAGCTGTATCTTGAAAGTTCTTCAATATTTTCTTCAACACTGGGTATTTTGCCATACCCACCAAATTTCCAAAATATTTCGTTTTGTTGAGGATTGAGTGTGGTCAGTGTTCTGTTTATTACGGTAGCAGCCTCGGTTTTATTTATACCTATGTCCTTTTTAAAGTATTTTGCAAAGAGGTGTAATAATTCATATTTAGTAACAACATCTGATGGTATTAAATGCTGGATTAAACCTGCATCATAATTATTTTCTATGATTCCATTAATAACATTTGCAAAATTTAGTGTTGTAACACCATTCCATAAATGGTTGTTAAATCCACTTACTGAGTCAGACTGTTCATGGTAAAACCAATTAAGTAGAGACCTACCTGTGCCGTACTCTGGACCAATAATACTTGATCTAATAACAGTTTTATTTTTAACCATAATCTCACCTGCAATTTTGGTTTTTCCATATACGTCTATAGCATCTGTATTAGATTCCTCGTTATACATACCTTTTTCACCATTAAAAACACAATCTGTACCAATTTGTAAATATTTAAAGTTAAATTCATTTGTAGATTTAGCAATATGTAAAGGTAAAAAAGAATTAATGGTTTGTGCATTAATAACAGATTTCGAATCACTTTCTTTAATAAGTGGCTTAATTGCACCGATACAATTTATGACAAAATCTGGTTGGACCGTGGATACAAGGTTAGTAAATCCCATTGATAAAGCATCAAAGTTAATAATCTCACCATTTAAATATTCATTAATAGGCTCATCTCTACGAGATGTAAAAAAGAGCTTTCCAGATGATTTTTGTGAAAAGACACTCGCAAGCATGTTTCCAAGCATGCCGTCTATACCTAAGATTAAAATATTACTCATAAAAGTTTGGATTATGTTCTTCCCAGGGGTTCCAAAATTGTGAATCAATTCTAAAATCATCACTTGAAGATTCACCTAAACTAGCTGAAGAAAAATATCTAATTTCATTTTCATCTGTAAGATTCATTGCTCCATTCGCATATCCACCTGGGATGAACAAAACACTATTTTCAGAATTTAATACATACTCTTTAACTTCTGCATTCATATCGGGATTATCAAAACTATCTACTTTTACAACACAGACTAAGAATTCACCTTTTTGTACAGTTACCCATTTTTTTTCATTTCGATGTCCATGCCAGGCTCTTACAGTTTTGACTAATGTATTTGTAACTACATAGCTCCTTATCACATCAGTCATATCAAAGTCATTTACAAATATGACCTGTCCCCTCTCATCTGCTGAACTATTAATAGGGAATAAGATTGGTTCCATTATTTTACTCCATATAAATTAAGAAAATTTTGATTTGAATATCTGGGATCAGTAATATCTTTTATTCTGTTCTTAGATATCAACTCATAAATCTCATCTATACCTACCTTTAAATCTACTTCAGCCTTGAATCCAGTCTCTTTATGAAGCTTTTCACTTGTTACTTGATAATTTCTTGCATCTTGGAACTCCAATGGCGTTTTGATAATTTCCGCTGTAGTTATTTTTTTTTCAATTTCCTCAGCTATTTCTATTATTTTGAAATTTTGATAGTGTAGGTTAAATATTCCATTTACCTGGGTCTCTATAGTTACATCAATTGCATTTGCAACATCATTTACGTGTAAAAGAGGTCTCCATTGATCCCCGCCAAAAACGCTCATCTTATTTTCCATCAGTGCTTTGGTTACAAGTATGTTAACAACTAAATCAAGTCTAATTCTTGAATACTGATCACTTATTCCAAATAGTGTTCCAAGGCGAAAAATTATAACATTTGAATCTTCTAAATACTTTTCTGCAATTAGTTTTGAACTGGCATATTCTGAAAGTGGATTTGTAGCAGAGTCTTCAGATAATACTCCTTCTTGTGCTCCGTAAACAGAGCAAGTTGAGAGAAAAACGATTCTTCCTGAGTAGTTTTTGGTCAAGTTTTTTACACTCTCTGCGTTTATTTCTTGCGTGAGGCTCGGGTTGATACTACAAGCTCCGTCTCCAACAAGGGCAGCTAGCCAAATTACAGAGTCATAATTGTTTAAAATAGAATTAAGTTTTTTATGATCTCTTATATCTCCATAAATAAAATTAACATCTTTCCTATAAGAAGTCTCATATACAAGTGAGTCATAGACTGTTACCTCATGGTTAGGAACTAATTTGTCAACAATACCTCCACCAACATAACCTGCGCCACCAACTACTAATATTTTCATCTATTCAATAGTATATGTTTCAATTCGCTAATAAAGGTGTATTTAAACATCGAAAGAATCTATATTGATTTCTCTCATTAAAAGAAAGCTTGATAAGTATAAATACCAAGAAATACTGTGATTCTGTAATATATCACTAGAAAAACTTAAAACAAAAAAAGCAGCTACTACATAAAAATGTGGTGATAGGTTAAATAAAGTTTTTAATCTAAGTGTGTAGATAATTATATTTTTAAATATCAATAAATACAGAATCAATCCAAAGACTCCATAATTTAAAATAATGAATAAAAAAGAATTATGCGGACCATAAGATACTGTATTTTGATCAAAGTTATTACTGTTGATTATTTCGTCTCCACTGACAATAAAACTATCGTGGCCCCTACCAATAAGATTATTAAGAAGTGTATCATCAAGAAAATATTCCCATGCTCCAATACTCATATCAACTCTGTCCTGGATACCTGAATTATCATCATTGCTAAATCTTTCAATTAATCCGAAATTGGCACAAACAAAGATGGAGGCAAAAATAATGCCTAAACTTAACATTTTATTTTGGGTGCTTAAAGCTCTGAGAATAATAAAAATAATTAATACAATTAGTGAAAATCTTGAGTATGTAAAGAAACATCCCAAAATTGCAAGACTTGAAATGTATGGAAAATAATTATCTTCTAATTTAAAAATTGTATAGATTCCAGTCACAGTAATTAGATCGGCATAACTATTGGGACCTCCTGCTTGAAAACCGTTTACCCTGCCTTTGATATAGTCAATATCACTAAGATTGAGGCCTATATTCCAATTGTTGTAAAGATCTGTCCCTAAATTAATGGAAAAGAAATATGCAATAATTGAAAAACTACTACAAAAAATAAAAAGATATACAGGTAAAGATTCATAGAAACTTTCCATTTTATTTCCTAAGATAAAAAAGAAAATAATTGCATAAAATGCAAACCTTAGTATTTCGTTATTAAAAAAACCATTTCCAAGATAAATATTCTGAATTAACAGGTACATAATAAAGAAATCAATAAGCAGGTACCCTTTAATTGGTTTGAAGTTATCAAATAAAGACATAACTCTAGTGAAAAACAAGATAAGAAATAGCAGTACAGGTATGTCATCAGTATGGAAAACGTCCTCGAAAATGTTAAAGTGCGGTATAAGTGGTATAAAAAATAGAATATTTAAGGGCGAAAGACGTTTAAGTTTTTTAAGTAATAATTCCACTATTAAAATTCTACTTTTTAAAATTATATAAATACTATTTAAATCTTTTTACAGAATTAAATATATTTTTGGTAGCATGTTTATTGTGAATAACAAAGTAATCATCTCCGGAACAGCTGGATTTATTGGCTTTCATCTTGCAAACAAACTTCTTCATGCGGGTTATGAAGTAATAGGTGTTGATTCCCTTAACGATGCTTACGATGTAAAATTAAAAAGTTTAAGAATAGGTGAACTTAAAAATAATGAAAAATATGAATTTCATCAATTAGATTTATCAAATCCTGACTCTATTTCACAACTTCATGAAATAAACTCCGACGCACAAGTTTTTTACCACATGGCTGCTCGTGCAGGTGTTAGGCAAAGTTTTTTGGATCCATATAGCTATGTACTTGACAATACAGTTGCCACCACAAATGTGGCTAATTATTGTAAACTAACTGAGATTTCTTCCTTAATACTTGCATCCACATCCTCAATTTATGGTGACAGTGGTGAAAGTTTAATGAGGGAAAATAAGGATGAAAGAATTCAACCTCCCTCCGTGTATGCAAGTACAAAACTATCTGGCGAAATATTGGCTAAAACAATACTTGATGAATCTAATACAAAAGTTTTAATACCAAGATTTTTTACAGTTTATGGACCATACGGTAGACCTGATATGTCTATTCTACGATTTATTCACTGGATAATAAATAAAGAGGAAGTACAAGTTTTCGGAGATGGGGAACAGAGAAGATCATTTACTTATGTTGATGATGTGGTTTCAGCTTTAGTAAAAGTGATGAGTCATACTTCTTCTGATACCTTTAACATTGGTTCAAATAATACTGTAACTCTTAATCGTGTTATTGAATTAATAGAAAAAAGTACTGGCATTAACTCCATTGTGGTCAATAAGGAGAGAGCTATGAAAGACCCAGATGTTGTAAAGCCAGATTTAAGCCATATAAAACAAACGCTTGACTGGGAACCTACTACTTTAATAGAGGACGGAATAGAAAAAACTGTAGAGTGGTACCTTGAAAATTTAGAGTTGCTAAAATCATTAACTTATATAAAGAAATAAAATGAAAAAAATAATAATTACCGGTGGTGCTGGCTTTATTGGTTCACACTTAATAGAAAAGTTAATTATGACTGATGTAGAAGAAATACTAGTCATAGATGACTTATCAACAGGTAAAAGTGATAACCTCTCTAAGTTTAATGACAGTAACAAAATTAAATTTATTAACAAAAAAGTTGAAGATATCGAAAATCTAGGTAAAACATTTGAAGGATACGATTTTTGCTATCATTTAGCCGCAGGTGTTGGAGTTCAATATATAATGGAAAATTTAAGTAAGTCATTACTTACAAATATATTGGCTACGCATGAGGTTTTTGAAGCTTGTAAAGAAAACAATATCCCAGTATTAGTAACTTCAACATCTGAAATTTATGGTGTCTCTGAAGATAAGGAGTGGACAGAAGAATCAAGAAGTTTGATTGGCCCAACAACCAAATTACGTTGGTCATATGCTGCATCAAAAATGATTGATGAATTTTTGGCACTATCTGAATATGAAGAAGGAAAATTGAATCCAATAATTGTTAGACTTTTTAATATCATTGGACCAAATCAACTTTCAGAATATGGAATGGTAGTTCCTAAGTTTATTGATGCTGCTCTTAGTAATAATGATATTACTATCCATGGTGACGGTACCCAATCTCGTTCATTTACATGGGTAGATGATGTAACAGATTATTTTATTAAACTCGCAGAAATGAAAGCTTATGGAGAGGTATTCAATATTGGTCAGACTCAGGAAATAACAATTAAAAACCTTGCTGAACTAATAATCAAAACATGCGACTCAGATTCACAAATTAATTACGTTCAGCATGAAGAAGTTTTTGGTAATAAGTTTGAAGATCCGACTAGAAGAACCCCAAATATAGATAAAATAGTCAACTTTACTGGAATGAGTCCTACTAAAGATATTGATTCAATGATTAAAGAGATTGTTGCACACAAAAAAAAATAACTTAATAGACTTTATGTTATGAACATTTTAATAACTGTAGGGATATTTCCCCCGGATATTGGTGGACCCGCAAGTTTTGTTCCTAAAATTTCTGATTTCTTAATAAAGAGTGGTCACAATGTACAGATTATATGTTTATCTGAAGAAAAAAATATTTACGTAGAAGATAAGTTGAATGTAATAAGAATTAACCGATCAAACACATTACCTATTAGATGGCTTAAAACAACCTATCAAATTATTAAAAATGGAAGAAAAAGTCATTTAATCTTCATTAATGGCCTTGGCGTAGAAGCATCTATAGCAAACCTACTACTCAAAAAACCTATTGTTAGAAAGATTGTTGGCGATCCTGTCTGGGAAAGAGCATACAATCAAAAAAAAATTACAGAATCTTTTGATAAATTTCAAAATAATAAGCATTCTCTGATGATCGAAATACAAAAATTAATTAGAAACTGGAGTATTAATTCAGCAAAAATAATCATTACCCCCTCAGATCATTTGAAAGGTTTTGTATCTGAGCTTGGATTCAAAAAAGAAATCCTAAAAATTAATAATGGAGTTGAGATCACAGAAATTCAAAGAAAAACTTTAGATAAACCAGAAATTAACTTAACTATAGTTTCTAGGTTAGTAATTCAAAAAAATATAGATTTAGTGATAAATGCATTGAAGATACTTAATAATGTGAATCTGAAACTTAACATAATTGGTGAAGGTAATGAAATCAGTAAGTTAGAGAAGGTAATAAATGATTTTAATTTACATAAACAAGTAAAACTTTTAGGTAAAATTGACAACAATAAAATCTCTAAATTCCTAAGTAATTCAGATATTTTTATACAAGCATCTGACTACGAGGGTCTCCCCCATTCAGTTCTTGAAGCGATTAATTATGAAGTTCCTATTTTGAGCACAGAAGCAGGTGGCTGTAAAGATTTACTAAATGATGGTGAGCGTGGATTTATTATCTCAACACCGCCCAATAAAAATCTAATCGCTGAAAATATTAAATTTATTATAAATAATAAAGACGAAGCAATAAAAAGAGCTGTTGTAGCTAAAACCTATATACGTAAAGAATACAATTTTTCGACACAGGCAAAAGTTTATATGGAAGTAATTCAGAAAACTGTAGAGATGGAACTATGAAAAAAAATAAGATATTAGTTTTTAATATATCAACAGATTCTGATAATACCTCACTTGGATTTGCCATAGACTGGTTAAACGAGTTATCGGAATATTATGACGAAGTTGATGTAGTAACTTTAAATAAGGGAAAATCTCACCTTCTTAAAGAGAATATAAACATATACACTCATGAATCTGTAAATTTAAATAAAATTAAAAAATTTATTTCTCTCAGAAAAACTATAAAAAGTTTGTTAATAAGTAATGAATACAAATTCTGTCTTGCACATATGACAACTGCCCTACTGCTGGTAAGTTCTACTATATTTAAGTTCAGGAAAATACAATCTATCCTCTGGTACACACACAAAGGTCCTACATCTATTGTGAAAAGGATTGTCCTTTATCTAGGAGCAATTATTTCAGATTTAATCATTACAGCTTCAAAGAATTCTTTTCCCTTAAAATTTAAAAAGGTTACGCCTATTGGCCATGCTATAAATTTTAAAACTTTTTTTAGAAGTAAGGATAACCACGAAGTAAAAGATTTTTTGATTATAAGTAGAGTTTCGAGGTCAAAAAATCTTGATGAATCTATTCAGGGTTTTTTGGATAGTAATTATGGTGATTCACAGAATATTACAATAGTAGGTGGACCCCTAACACAGCAAGATGAAGTATATGAAAATTATCTATTAAATAAATACTCTATATATTCAAATATAAAATTTGTAGGGACCGTTCGTCATACAGAATTGAATAAATTTATAGATAAATCGGGATTTCATATTAACAATACTCCAGAAGGTTTTTACGATAAAAGTGTTCTCGAAACACTCTCTAGTGGAGTTATTAATTTTTATAGTAATTCAGAGTATGACAAAAATACTCATCCAAATTACATTGATAATCTTAAGTTTGACAGTACAAAAAATGACTTATCAGAAAAAATAAATGCAGTTTATGAATTAGAAAACAGCATGCTGTTGGAGATTATTAAATTTTCACAGGATAAAGTCAAACAAGAATCATTAGAGACTCTCCATCAAAGGATATTAAAAGTTATTTAGATAACTCTTGTTTTATCCAATCAATAGTTGTATTCAAACCAGTTTCTAAGTCTATTTTTGGTTCCCAGTTCAATTTTTCTTTAGCCTTAGTAATATCAGGTCTTCTTTGTTGCGGGTCATCATTTGGTAATGGCTTATATATTATTTTAGATTTTGAGCTGGTAAGTTTTAAAATTGTTTCTGCAAGTTCTTTAACAGTCATCTCATATGGATTTCCAATATTGAAGACTTCATAATGATCAGATTTCATCATTGCAAGGATTCCAGCAACTGTGTCAGACACATAGGAAAAACTTCTAGTTTGAGAACCATCTCCATAGATTGTTAAATCTTCATCATTCAATGCCTGCACGATAAGGTTTGTGACTACCCTTCCATCATTTAATTGCATATTTGGTCCATAAGTATTAAATATCCTTATTATTTTTGCCTTTATGTTATAACTTCTGGCATACGTTGCTGTTGCAGCTTCTGCAAATCTTTTCGCTTCATCATACATACTTCTCTCACCATTAGGATTTACATTTCCCCAATACTCTTCATTTTGAGGAGTAATTAAAGGGTCACCATAAACTTCAGAAGTAGAGGCTAAAAAATACTCAGCATTATGTTTCCTAGCTAACCCTAATGTATTTATGGTTCCAAGACTTCCAGCTTTAAGGGTATTAACTGGGTTTTCTGTGTATGCGACTGGTGATGCGGCGCTTGCTAAATGAAATACATAGTCTACTTTTTCATTAATTTCAATGTGATCCTGAACGTCATGTTGGATAAATGTAGCATTCTCATGATCCAGCAAATTTTGAATATTATCTAGATTTCCAGTAAGTAAGTTATCTACTACGATTAGTTTGTTTTCACTATCTTTAAGTAATTCCTTAGAAAGATGTGAGCCAATAAATCCAGATCCACCAGTTAAAACAATATTCAATTTTTTACCATGGTGTGTACAAAATAGATTTGGTTTTTTCTTTGATAGTCTGAATTTTATCCATAAGTGTTTTTTTAACAGGATACATTAAAACAACCAACATCTTTTCTGAAATATCTTCAAGATTTTCTAGAGAATTATACTCATCAAGTTCAACCATTTCATCATAGATGTAAGTTTTAAAGTCCTTCTGTTCTAACATTTTATAAATATCTAAAGTTGGAGAATTCCTTAAGTCATCAGTGTCTTCTTTGAAGGCAGCACCTATAAGTAAAACGGAATTTATATTTTCTTCATTAAGAATTGAAGTTAGTTTTTCAACTGTCCATGTTGATTGAATATCATTTGATTCGATTATATTGGAAATAAGAGGCAATGCAACTTCTCCAGTTTTATAAAAATTATTCACTTCAATCAAATCTTTTGGGAAACAAGAACCTCCCCATGCTGGAGAAGGTCTGAAATAATGTAGTCCAATTCTAGAATCTAAACCCACGCCTTTAAGGACATCTTGTTGGTTACCCTTTGAGTAATCTATTAATCGTGCAGCTTCATTTACGAATGAAAGTCTTAAAGGCAAGTAGGTGTTGGCCAAATATTTAATAAGCTGAGAACTTATTGGATCGGTCTCTATCAATTCAACATCAAAGCTTTTATATAATTCTTTAAGAACGGAAAGCTTCTCAGGATCATTACCGCCAATTACAATTCTATCTGGTTTAAAAAAGTCTTCTATTGCAGTACCTTCCCTAAGGAATTCAGGATTAAATGTTATTTCATTCTTGTCCATACCGACTTTTTTACATACTTTTTCAATTTCGTAGGGAGGGATTGTTGATTTAACTGTAACAACTATTTTGGAATTATTAACATTATTAATTTCTGTTAAAGCTGACTCTAGAAATTTAGTATCCACTGAGTTTGTTGCTAAATTATTTGGCGTTTGTACACAAATAAAAGCTACATCTGTTCGATCCCAGTCAATGTCATCGTAAGAAGTGGTGAAAGACATTCTTGAGAAAGTTCCTCCATTTTGAAAATGTTCTTCTAGGCCAGGTTCATAAAAAGGAACTTCTTTATTGTTAAGTTTAGAAACTTTTTCTTCA
Source organism: Acidimicrobiia bacterium (assembly GCA_028376655.1). Lineage (GTDB taxonomy): Bacteria > Actinomycetota > Acidimicrobiia > Actinomarinales > Actinomarinaceae > Actinomarina. The sequence goes on along the minus strand of JAONAZ010000007.1, from coordinate 23,578 downwards.
TCTAAATCAACAAAGCTGACTTTGTTACCTAAGCTAGCAAAACCAACCCCTGTAACCAAACCAACATAACCTGTTCCTATGACGACTAAATTCATATTATGCAATGTTAACAAATTTAAGACATAAAATGGTCATAATGATAACTTATTTATCTCACTGGGACTGGATATTATATAAATCAAGAAAAGATTTAATTAAACATATTAAATCTGAAAAAATTAATGCAATGTGTCCAGATGGTAAATTTACTGAGGAATTAAAAAATACATATGAGAATGTATACTCTTGGAATATAAATAGAGAAAAAATTCTAGATATTCAGGCTGTATTAAATCTTAGAGCTCAATTAAAAGATGCAGAAACTAAATTTCATTGCTTTACCTTGAAAACTGGCATAATTTTTTCAATAGCTAGTATCTTTCTAAAAAATAGAAGTAAAGCAGTTTTATCAATTACTGGTTTAGGATTTTTGTTCAGTAATAATAGACGAGCAAAATTGTTGAAAATTTTAATAAAACCTTTAATAAGACAATTATTTAGTAATTCTTTCAAAGTAATTATATTTCAGAATCATACAGATAAAGAGATATTTCTTAGTTATTCTAAATTTTCAAATAAAGTAGAAATAATACCTAGCTCTGGGATTGAAATTGGTAATTTTAAAAAAAGAAAAGAGAACATGAACCATCAAGAAAAAAGAAAAATCATTCTGGTTTCAAGACTTTTATACGATAAAGGCATTCTTGATTACTTAAATCTAGTTAACAGACTAAAGAATGAAAATTATGAGTTCTATTTAGCTGGTGAACGTGATGAGGGAAATCCCCAAAATATAAATGATGAAGACATGCAAAGAATTCTACTCACAGAAAACCTAAACTACTTAGGTGAGATTGAGGTAGAAAGGGAATTATCAAATTTTGATATATCTATAATCATGTCATCACATGAGGGTTTCTCAAGAATTCTTCTTGAATCTCTATATGTAGGGCTTTACTGCCTGGCATATAAGATTCAAGGTACTGAAGTTATGGAAGATTTTACAAATCTTGAGTTGATTAAATTAAATCAAATAGACCAATTTGCTGAATTGATTAAAAATTTTAATGGCGTTGCCGATAATTCTAAGAATACTGAATTAATTGAGCAGTTATATTCATCGAAAGAAGTAGCTTTAAGGTTCGAAAAGATATATCAAGAATTGGATGTGCTAGATTGACTCTATTTCAAATCCCTATTATTTATACAGTACTCTTTGCATTAGCTTTATCTGCTTTGCTTAACAGAATATTTTTGGTCTTAACAAAAGAATTTCAAAAAAAAAGTACCAAAAAAGAAAAGAGACTTAATGACACTAATGTATCCCCTTTTGGAGGAATAGCTACATCTATTGCTTTTTTTGTTAGTACTATTTTTCTAGGAAAAGCAGACGAAGACTTTTTAACTATTGGGATATGTGCCGTTATAATTTCAATAATTGGATTAATCGATGATGTATTTAATCTAAACTGGAAGTCCAAATTCCTAGCTCAAATACTCATTATTATTTATCCACTTGTAAAGCTCAATATATTTATAAACCTTGAAGCCTATTTAAATATAGATCTCCATGATTATTTAAACTTAGGTTTTTCATTAGCTTGGATACTTGTCATCATTAATTCTATAAACTTTATTGATAACATGGACGGTTTGGCAGTTATAGTTTCTGGAAGTATTTGTTTACAGATTGCAATCTTAGCAAACTACTCAAATATTTATAAAGTTACTGATATTTCACTACTCTTGCTTGCTACACTTTTAGGATTTTTAATCTATAACTTTCCACCAGCCAAGATATACCTTGGTGATTCAGGCACTTTATTTGTAGGATACGTTCTTGGATTTATATCTATCATTTATGATTGGAATCCTGGAGAGGGAGGCCTTTTAGTTTCTCCGTTTAGTCCAATATTGTTTATATTTGCGGTACCTATATTAGATTTCCTAACTGTTACAACCCACAGAATAAGCAAAAATAAATCCCCGACAGTTGGGGGGACTGACCATATTTCCCATAGGTTATTAAATTTAGGATACTCTGAGAGAAAGGTACTTTTGGAATTTCTTCTTCTCAGCTTCCTCTCGTATTGTCTGTTAATCGCAACTATATCTGTATCCGGATTTTTGAGTTATAGTTTTGGGGTAATCTATGTGGTATTCTTTGTTTTTAATTATTTAAGATATAAGAAGCTAGACCCTCTAAGTTAGTTTTGATTCCAGCTCGATTATTCTGTCCGGGGTGCCTGCATCGATCCACCATCCTGAAATTGAAACATTTTTACATTTTCCCTCTTGAATATATAAATTATTTAAATCTGTGACTTCATACTCCCCGCGCTTAGAAGGTTTAAGGATTGAAATTTTATCCATTACAGTATCATCGTAAATATATACACCAACTACGGCTTGATTCGATTTTGGATTAGTAGGTTTCTCTTCAATAGATATCACATTATTTCTAGAGTCTAATTCAGCAACTCCGAACTCTTCGGGATTGTTTACTTTATAAGAAAATATATAAGCACCTTTATTTTTAGCTAAATCTTGCATATTCAAATTTTCGGAAGGATTATTTTCAAAAAAATTATCTCCTAAAATAAAAAAAACTGTGTCCCCTGGGTGGATATATTCCTCAGCACATTTTAATGCGTGTGAAATCCCTTTTTGTTCATGTTGAATAGTAAAACTTATATTTTTTTCTTTAAAGTGTGAAGTAATTACACCTTTAATTAATTCATCAAAGGAAGGATTGGTAATTATTATGAATTCTTCTAATCCCCATTTTGAAAGTTGTTCAATTTGCCTGACAATCATGGGAGAGCCGTCGACTTCTAATAAAATTTTAGTTGAATCGTTGCCTCTAAATCCTTGCAAACGAGTTCCTAAACCCCCAGCAGCTATTACTGTTTTAATTTTATTCACAAAATTTATTATAGAGTTATACTTAGTTTTTGGTTTAACATGAATATTTTAAATAAATACACTTACTTATTATTAGGGATTTTATTTTCTGCTGCTTTAGTAATATTTACAATACTACCAAGTTTTGAAACACAAGAGTTCAATCCTGAAAGGGTTGAAAATCTATCGGAAGTTACAACAAATACTACAAAACCTCTTGAAAGTAATGAAACAAGTGAAGAAAATAATATAACTAAACCCATTCCTGAAATAACTGAGTCTGAACAATCTGAGATCGAAAAACTTCTTGTTCACAATAAGGCTAAAAGTGATATAAATGGATTTAAAGCATATCTACTGATAGGTAGTGATGAAAGAGATGATAATTCTTCAGCTTCAAGGGGTTTTGTTGAAGGTCAGAGGGCTGATGTAATCATAGTTGGACTTATTAACGAAGTTACAAGTAATCATTTCTTACTATCAGTTCCCAGAGACACACTTATAGTAAATGCATGTACTGAAAATCTTGAAAGAATAAATGGGACTTATTCACAAAATAGCTGTGGTAATAACGCTGAAAACTTAGCAGTAGCTGTAAAAAATATAACAGGAATTAGGATAGATCACTTTGCAAGTTTCAATTTTGAAGGTTTCGAAAATATAATTGACTCTTTTGAGGGTATTGAGATTTGTGTTAACCAAACACAAAAAGAGGGATACTCTTTTGAATTACAAAAAGGATGCCAGGTTGTGAATGGACCTACTGCATTAAATTGGGTCGTGTCAAGAAATACTGAAGTTTTAGTTGGAGAAAAAATTCTAAATGAAAAGGGTGAGGATGCTTCAGAGTGGAGAAAGATGGATGGTGTCAGTGACTTATCTAGAAACGAACGTCAACAATATATAATATTACAATTATTAAAAAGATTAAATGACTTCAAATCACTTACAGAATTAAATAACTTTATTAATGCACTAGAAAATTCATTTGTTACTGATGACAAACTTACTTTAAACACGGCAATAAATACGCTGTGGAATTTTAAAGACATAAATTTTGAAAATATTGAAAAAATATCTATGCCAACATCACCATATGAACTTTCAGATGGAAGGCAAGTACTAATAATATCTGAAAACTTTTCTGAATTTGCTCAAAAAATTGGTCTTATCAGTTCTTAATCCCTATCCTTAGTCACAAAATAAATAGGTATTATCCAAAAATAGATTGCTACATCTGGTGAATATATCAAGTCATTCGTTAAGTTTTGAGTCAACAATGCCAAAATAATAGTTATTTCAAAATGATTTTTGTAATTTGCATTTTTAATAATTGAGTAGAGAATAGAAATCACAATTAAAGCTACTGGTATCAATCCGTACTCCACAGCCATTGTCAAAAACCCGTTGTGAGAGGTAGTAATTTCATCATATTGTGATAATGAAAAATCAGATGTGATCGATCGAAATTGACCATTATCAGTTATTAGTTTTCCCGATCTAAGGCTTTGACCTCCAAGATAATTGGAATATCCACTAATAATATCTTCAACCCAAAAAAAGTACATCCTTCCGTCGACAATGGACCATTTCCATGACTGGTTATTAGTAGACTTTGAAGTACTAATAATTGAGCTCTGACTAAATATGGTTTCATTTCCTTTTGGAATATTGTTTAATTTAAGCTGTACTACTATCTCAAAATCTTGTTGTGAAAGAGATACTTTATTTGGAATTGCTATCCAATAACTTCTTGGCCTTTTTAATTTCACACCATCACTTGTATAAACAATTTTTCCATCATTTCTATTGTCGTAATAATCATCTGTTGTAGGTAAGAAAATAAAGTATTCCTCATCTCTATTTTCTTCATTTAACTCGTAAGAGTAGTAACCATTAATGCTGGTAATATCGACTTTTTTAATATATCCATCTAGGTAGGACCCACCAGGTGATTGTCCATCGGCCCAACCTCCTACTTCAAAGAAAGAATCATTGTCAATCAGTTCGATTATTGAACCATTTGTATGATTAGAGCCACTCTGTATCCATTCGGTACCATTTTTAGAATGGAAAAAAGATATTACTGATCTTGGAAGCAATCCATCTTTGTAGTCAAATTCTAGCTTCAAATATCCTTCAGCAGGTTCATCTACTTCTTCTTCAGAATTAGGAAGAATAATGCTTCTATCTTTATCAGAATAAACTATATTAAATTTTTCGAAAATTTCATCTTCATCAAGTCCAAGTAAGTATTCTCTATAAACTTCTTTAATGTAATTACCTCCACCTGTTCCCTCGAATAGCTGTATATTATTTATTGCCAGATTATTTAAAAAACTTCTATTTGACTGCTTTAGAAAGATGGAGGGAAACAAAAAAATAACTATACTTGCAAAAAGTGTGACTGAAATAAGAATGTAAACCTTATGTCTTTTAGAAAATGATTTTGTATAAAAAAGTAATATCAGTAACCCCACGAATAATGCTAGATATGAACCTCTTGAAAAAGTTATATAAAGATTGAAAACTGAAATAATTATAAGAAATGAATTTAGTTTATTTCTAATTAAATATTCTAAAATATTATCTGAAGTTGTTGCTTTGTATATACATAAAAGAATATAAAGAGTGCAAAAGATTCCAATTACATTTGGACCTCCACCTTGAAATCCACCTAACCGTCCAGATGTTAAGGGGTTTTGGCTACCAGAATTATTAAGTATCCAGCCATCTATAGTACCAGGGAGCTCAATCTGAAAAATAACAACTATGAAATTGGCAATCATTACAAATGAAAGTGGTTCAAAAATTTTGATTAAACTTTCATTGTTATTATTAAATACCTCAACACATAAATAAGTCATAATAAAGTAGAAATAGAATCTTATGTTTGTCTGGTTGAATATTTCAAAATTTTCGGCAAAAATATTTGAATACAAAATAAACGAGATAATGAATAATAAAAATAATTTATCTGTTTTAGAAGCAGAGTTACTATTTCTAATTTTCTTAAACAGTAAATATAAAAATAAAACTATTGACGGTAGATCCTCAAAGTTTATTCCTAGAATGTCTAGTCCATAATTTGGTGGGATTAGCAAGGTCGTTGCAAATAATAATCCAATAGATCGGACATTTATAGTTTTAGATTTCATAAATGTTTTCAAGTGGGCCCGGCAGGACTCGAACCTGCGACCGACGGATTATGAGTCCGTTGCTCTAACCAACTGAGCTACAGGCCCTGATTCTATCCTATGACTGACTGCAACTTAAGTGCAATCCCCATATCTCCTGCAATTTTAATCTTCCCTGTCATAAAAGCTGCTTGGGGACTAACGGATTTATCATACATACCTTTAAATGTTTCCATATTGGTTGTAATGGTACAGGCTGCTTCAGCATCCTCTTCAGTTACTTCACTACCCTCAGGACTCATATACACTATTTGAGAGTCAACAACCCACTTTATTGACCCAGGTAAAATACTGAGGTCTTTTCCCTCCATATTTTTCTTTACAAAATCTAACGCTTCTGACATATTCCTCCTAATAACTATTTATTATTTAATTATATACATGATTATAAATCTGTTGACAATAATTTGCTCCGAGGGTGGGACTTGAACCCACAACCAACGGATTAACAGTCCGCTGCTCTGCCATTGAGCTACCTCGGATAGCAAATTAATAATACTATGAATTAAAGGGTATTCTGATAATTTTCAATTTTCTTTTTTAGATTTTCAATTTCAGCAAAAATATCTGTATTATTTGATTCTTCTAACTGAAGAATCAGAAGGTTAATTTTAATTTCAAAAAAATGTATGTACAATCTTGAAATTGCTTCGCTAAGTTGTTCTTCTGTAAAAGAGATGTTTTTATACCCATCTAGAAGATTAGAACTTTTAGGAGACTGAAGCTTCATAACTGTATCGTACATATCTTCGCTGGAATCAAAAAGGTCTTGAAAATCAAGTACTGTCTGAAAATTATTTTTAATTAAACTTGCTAAAAAGATATCTTTAAATGATTCAATATGTTTATTCTTGTCTTTTAGTGCTGATGTGAATTTATCTGAAGTTTTAGTATTTTTTTTATGTCGCAACTCTTTAATTAATACATCTTTTGGTGTATTAATTTTTACTGAAAGCTTATCAAAAGCATAGTCCTGGTCTAATGGACTTAATGTGCTGATTAGTTTTTTGAACTCAGTAAATATTTTACGTTTATCAACTGTATCTTGTTTTCTAATTATTGTATCGATGGAAAAATCTATTAAATCAACTTTACCATTCAGTAATGAACGAACATCATTTTTCCCATCTTCATAATACTCACCAATATCTTTGTAGTGATTAGGCAACACTATGCTGGTGAGGTTTAAATCCTTTGAAATGTTATTTTTTAACTCAAGCATTCTAATTGTTGCATTAACACCTGCTTCATCATTATCAAAACATAAAGTAACATTGGATGTATATTTTGCTAATTGTTCAAGTTGTAGTTGAGTTAAAGCAGTTCCAGAAGGAGATGCAACATTTGAATAGCCCAACAGATTAAATGCAAGCACATCAAAATATCCTTCAACTACAATAATTTCATCGAGGTCTTTAACACTTTTCAAGAAGCCAGCGGTAAAATATAAAGTTCTGTTTTTCTTGTATATTTGAGACTCTGCAGAATTGAGATATTTAGGGCCAAAGTCATTCAATGCTCTGCCTCCAAAAGCTACTACTTCTGTTCTAAAGTTTGTTATTGGAAATAATATCCTTTCTCTAAATAATAAATTTTCCTTTTCACTTAAAAGGCCCAAAGATTTTAAGTTCTGCTTAGTTATGCTATTTTTAGTACAGAAATCGTAAAAAATTTTTTCGTCTAATTCAGCAAATCCTAAATTAAATTTTCCGATTGAACTGCTGTCAATTTTTCTAGAACTCAAATACTTCTCAGGTTTAACTGAGATCGTTTCTTGAATATTGTTTTTAAAATAATCCGAAATTACTTTCATTGTTTGAATTAAACTCTTCTGGTTTGATTCAAATTGTGAATCTGTGTACTTGAGATTGAAAGAATATTTATCGGCAACCATTTCAACTGATTCTTGGAATTCAATATTATTTATTAATTGGACATATTTAAATATATCCCCACCTTCTTTACATCCGAAACAATGAAATAAGTTTTCCTCATCAGTAAAACTCATACTTGCTGTCTTTTCTCCATGAAATGGACATATTGCCATTCCCTTATTACCACGTATTTTTCCCGTTGTTGAAGTTAGTATAAAATCGCTTATTTTAGCTTTTAGTTTTAAGGACTCTATTGAATCTTTAGCAATACCCATATCAACTTTGAAAATATTCAATCAATGAGGTTATTTGAATTCTTTCCTGTGCCATCGTATCTCTATTTCTAATTGTTACGCATTTATCATCTAATGTATCAAAATCTACTGTTATACAATTTGGAGTTCCTATTTCATCTTGTCTTCTATATCTTTTTCCAATTGATTGTGTCAAATCTATCTCTGTTCTGTAAAAAGGTGACAAGGTCGTTTCAATTTCATCACAGACACTTATTAGTTCATCTTTTTTACTCAGTGGCAATATTGCAATTTGAATTGGTGCAATATCAAAACTCATCTTAAATAGTGTTCTTACATCACCACTATCAAGCTCTTCTTCTTCATATGTGGATAATAGAATTGCAAATACTGTTCTGGTGAGTCCACCTGCAGGCTCAATAACTGATGGTAAGTATTTAGAGTTATCTGTAGGATCAAAATAAGTAAGATCTTTTCCGCTTTTTTCTTGATGTGCTGTGAGGTCGTAATTTCCACGATTAGCAATCCCCTCTAATTCTCCCCATCCCCATGGATAGAGATACTCTATGTCTGTTGTAGCCTCAGCATAATGAGCTAACTCATCAGATTCATGAGATCTTAAACGTAATAAATTTTCTTTCAATCCTAGTTCTTTGTACCAATCTAATCTTTTCTGAGTCCAGTATTGCATCCATTTTTCTGATTCTTCTTCTTTACAGAAAAATTCTATTTCCATTTGTTCAAACTCTCTTGTTCTGAAAACAAATTGGCCAGGGGTTATTTCATTTCTAAATGATTTTCCAATATTAGCAATACCAAAAGGTAGCTTAGCTCTCATTGTTCTAAGGACATTTTCAAAATTAACAAAAATACCTTGTGCAGTTTCAGGTCGTAAAAATACTTTTGAATTTTCGTTTTGCACTGGACCAATATTTGTTTCAAACATTAAATTAAAGTTTTTTGGCTCTGTTAAGTCTTGACTTTCACAACATAAGTCTTCTGGTTCAGAATCACTTCTAAATCTAGAGTTGCAGCTTTTACACTCTACCATTGGGTCAGAGAATTCACTCAGATGGCCTGAAGCTTTCCAGACTTCACTACTTTGAATGATGGCAGTGTCTACAGGATAAATTTTAACTTCTGAGGTTTTTAATGACTTCCACCAAAGATTTGATATATTATTCTTTAGTAATGTTCCAAGTGGACCATAATCATAGGAACTTCTTAATCCACCATAAATTGAGGATGCATTGAATATGAAGCCTCTATTTTGAGCAATCTTTACTATTTTTTCAAATAATTCTTTGTTAGGCTTTTCCATAAGTTCTCTTTCTTTTTGAAAATTCCTCTACAGCCTGATTAAGTTCTTTATCCCCAAATTCTGGCCAAAGAGTTTCAAAAAACATAAGTTCAGTGTAGCTAAGTTGATACAGTAGAAAGTTACTTAACCTCTGTTCTCCTGCAGTCCTTATTAGAAGATCTGGATCTGGCATATTTGGAATATACATATAATTTCTGAATTCACTCTCTATAAATTCAATTCCAACATTAACTTTATTAGCATCTATAAATTTTTGGACACTGCTGTGAATTTCTGTCTTGGAGCCGTAATTAAATGCGAATACTAAGTTCAATTCGGTATTTGAAGATGTTATTTTTTCAGTTTCTAACATAAGCACTTTATTTTCATTTGGAATCTTGTTGTCCTCGAGATCTCCTAAAAAATGAAAACGTACACCTAATTTATTAAATTCATCTCTTCTTCGTGTAAGAAGGTCTCTATTAAAAAACATTAAAAATTCAACCTCATCTGAACTTCTCATCCAATTTTCAGTTGAAAATGCATAAACAGTCAACCATTTTATATTATTTTCTAAAGCCCAATGGATTGTTCTGGATAGGGATAGTTCACCCGCTGCATGTCCTTGGGTCCTTTCTAGACCTTTATCTTGAGCCCATCGTCCATTTCCATCCATAATTATGGCTATATGATTAAGATTAATTTTTTTTGAATCCACTCCACACCTTATCTAATATTGTATTTTCAATTTTTTGTAATTCTATTTCCTCTGTATGTGAATAACCAACTAAATGCAGAAGTCCATGAACTAATACTAGCTGCAACTCCTCTGTTAAAGATTTATGATATACAGCTGCATTTTTCTTTAAAATTGGCCTACAAAAAAACATATCTCCTAAAGTGTCTTCATTTTTTTGATTTAATTGTTGTATCTCTTCAATTCCAGAAAAGAGTGGAAATGATAAAACATCAGTTGGGCCTTTTTTATTAAAATATTCAAAATTTAGAATAGAAATCTCATCTTTGGAGACCGAATTTAAATTAAATGAAAAATTATTAGAAATTTTAAAAAATGTATCAAATACGTCAATTGCATTTTTAATCTTTATTTTTTCTTCCCTGTAGAAATATCCACTGAAATTAACTCTCAAGTTACTCTTCTTCTGATATTTCAGGATACATTACTCTTTGGTGGTAAAGACCTTCTAAACTTTTTTGGAAAGATTTTTTAATTTTATCAATATCAGAAAATGTAATTGGTGAATTTTCTAACTGGCCATCTAAAATTTTTTCATTGAATATTTCATCAATAACATTTTTAATTTTTTCTTCATCTGCATCTTCGTTTAAAAATCTTGCTCTGCATGCGCCTTCGAGGGCATCAGCAAACATCAGAATTACTGTTTCTTTTGATGTAGGTTTTCTACCTAAATGTCTAAAATCACTTTTATCTACATTCGGATTTTCAGTTTTTTCTTTTTCATAAAAGAATCTCATTACAGAGTCTCCGTGATGTTCTATAATTCCTGAGTAAACAATTTCTGGTATTTTAAATTTTTTAGCCAACTTAACTCCATCGGTAACATGCGCTCTAATAATATTTGAAGAATCCTGTGTTGACAATGTATCATGTGGGTTACTTGATCCAAATTGATTTTCTATAAACATTGATGGATTTTCTGTTTTACCTAAATCATGAAAATAAGCCATAGCTCTAGCAAGTTGTGCGTTAGCATTTATTACATTTGCAGCCCTATCAGCTAAAGTACCTACGACCAGAGAGTGGTTGAATGTTCCCAATGCTTTTTCTTCAAGATATCGTAATCCTGGGTGATTTCTATCTGCAAGTTCAGACAAACGAAAGTTAGTTGTAATCTTAAACACTGCTTCAATATAAGTAATCAATGAAAATGCAGCCAGGTTAGCTACTAATCCACCAATCAAACCAGTAATCAAAACTTCAAATAGGCTGAAATCTTCTCTGAGAAAGAAGTAAATCCCAAAAGATATAACTGGTTGCGTTAATGAAATATAAATTATTCTTTCACGTAAAAGTCTTCTATCTATATCTTCAGAGATAAATACTGATGGAAGAATAGAAAGAATACCCCCTAAAGCTAAAAGACCAATATTACCTCCACCGGCAAGGGCCAATAAAGCACTCGAAAGTGACAATACAAGGCTTGCTCTTAGGTTTAATAATGTAGCTGAAACAACACCGACAAAAGAAATTGGAACGCCATATTTTAAATAATCAAGCTCTAAAGTCTGTGAAAAATATGATGTTCCTCTTAAAAATACAGATGCCACAAGGATCAAAGTTAGTAATAATAAAAATTCTTTATCATTATTCCAGACGGAGTCATTAAATCTCCAGAATAAAAAATATATCAATAGAAAGATCGAAAATATAATAGGTAGAGCAGCCGTTTGGATAGTTCGTGATTCACCAGAAAGATAACCAAAACTATCAAGTGCATTATATTGAATTTGACTTACAGGATTTCCTTCTTGAATAACCAAGTCATTTTCAAAAAACTTTACGATTACTGACTCTACCGAATCTGAAATTTGCTGTTTTTTACTATTCCATAAATCTTCCTCTAATTTTTGATTAGAGACAAGATTCTCTGCAATTATTTCTGAAACAGTACTCCTTAAACGATTTTCGGGTATCAACAAGAAAAGGTCACTAGTTAAATCCAAATAAGGAGGGTTTGATACAATACTTTGTCTTAGTCCATTTAAATTCTCATTATTTATACCATTGTTTAATATTTCATTTGCCTGACTTTTTGCTTCTAACTCAAGCTGTGATAGATAGTTAGTTTTATTTACTAAATCATAATTTGAAATTTCAACTAATACCTCAACTGTCGAGGTAGATATTGTTGAAAATAAAAGTAATTCTGTAATCTTCTTGATTTGTTGTAGTTTTGTGAGGTTTGTAATTTTTACTTCTGGTTGTGTATTCTCATCAACTATATCTGAATCACTAACTATTAAGGTCTCAGAAACTCTAGCTTCAATAACAGCAAGAAACATATCTTTAACACCTGCAATTACAGAATCATTAATTTTTGTATCTATGGAGTAAATTGGGTTTACAGAATCAATTGCAACTTGTTTATTTACTACAGTCTGTTCTTCATCAATTATCTCTATGTAATTAGGTGCTGAAAATGTTATAGGAGAGACATCTCCCACACTAATTTTTATTATTTGATTCTCGGGAAATATAGTAAAAGAAATAAACCAAACTAAACCACCAAAAATTATTACGTACATTAACTTTCTGGCATGGAGGAGGTAATTAGAAATCATTTATCTGGAAATATTTCTAAAATCTTTGAAACAATAGGATTTCTTACAATATCAGTGTTTTGAAATTCCATAACATTAATTTCATCTATTTTTGAGAGTATTGTTCTAGTTTTTTTAAGACCTGAATTATCTTTGCTGTAAAGGTCTATTTGAGACTCATCTCCTGTGATGATTATTTTTGAATTTTCTCCTAATCTTGTTAAAAACATTTTAATTTGACTCATAGTTGCATTTTGTGCTTCATCCAAAATTATACACGCATTGTTAAGAGTTCTACCCCTCATATATGCCAAAGGAACAATTTCAATATTTCGCTTTTCTATCAAATAAGCTAAAGTTTCATTACCAAAAAAATATTCTAAGGAGTCAAATAATGGCACAAGGTAGGGGTCAATTTTTTGTGATAAATCTCCTGGTAGATACCCTAACCTCTCTCCTGCTTCCACTGCCGGTCTTGTAAGCACAATTTTTTTAATTTTTTGTTCAGAATACATTTTAACTGCAGCTGCAACCGCTAAAAAGGTCTTCCCTGTTCCTGCTGGACCAATACCAAAAGTTATAGTTGAATTTTGCATTAAATTCATGTATTTATATTGATTAATATTTTTTACTTTTATTGACTTATTATCAATTACTGAAAGGGAGCTAATTTTCTGTCCATCATGTTTATGAGTATCTTTAATATTGGATAATATTTCTACATCAGTTTCTTCAATATTTTCATTGTTGTCATTCATCAGTAACATTTCATCAAAAATTCTCATTATCTCTTTTGCATCATTATCTTGGCCATCAATATAGATTGTATTTCCCCTCACATTAATCATGACATTTGGAAAAACCGATTTAATATATTTAAGATTTTTATCATTGATACCTAAAATATCAACTACTTCTACATTTGAGGGAATTTGCTTTTCAAAACCCATTAGATAGCCTTCAATCGTTTTCCACCTATAAGATGTAGATGTATATGAAAAACAGTTTGCATTGCATCGTCATTTGTATTCCATAACAATCGATATCCACTTTTGTCAATTTTTAAGTCTTTTGCGAGTTTCTTTCCCGTGAGGACAAGTTTGCCAATCAACATTGCATCATCATGGGTAATCTCATTAATAGTTTTTATCTTTTTTTTTGGAATTACTAATACATGCACTGGAGCTACTGGATTAGTATCATTAATGGCAAATATTTCATCATCTTCATAGATAATTTCAGATTCAATTTCTTTATTAAGAATCATTTCAAATACTGATTTTTGTTCCATATATAATCCTACATCATTAAGGATACTGCAACTATAGCTGCAGTATCAGATCTTAAAGTAAAATTACTCAATTTAGAAATATATTTAAAGTTTTCTAATTCTTTTTTACTCCACCCTCCTTCAGGACCAATTGCAAAACTTGTAAAATTAATATTTTTATTAAGACTTTCTCCGGTGATATCAAAAGTGTGTTGAAACTTATCAAAATCAAGTTGTTTTTCAATTGATATTTTTGGTGCAAAAGCTATACCTGATTGCTCTACTGCTCCAATTACCCAATTATTGACTTTTTTATGTTCTATATTTACTTTTTGTGAATTTTCAGTTTTTCCCAATGTTATTCCTTTTACACCAAGTTCGGTTAACTTTTCAATTAAGTGTCTCATTCTTGTTTTATCTTGAAGTTTTGATATGAATACATGAACATCATTGGTTCTTTGGTGGATTTTATTTTCTTCAATTATTAAGTATGAGTCTGATATTTTACCAAGAGAAACAAGACCCATTCCATTGGTGACTCTAATATGAGAGTTATTCTTTATTCTGAGTACATTTTGCAAATGATGTAACTTTTCTTTAGTAATAAGATATTCTTTTTTTTCAGATTCATAATTATCATCGAATATTGTTGGTGTATGCATTATTGTCTCAAGAATTCTTTAAAAGCATCTTTCGGAACTGCGACCTTTCCAATATTTCGCATTTTCTTTTTACCTTCTTTTTGCTTCTCTAGAAGTTTACGTTTTCTTGTTATGTCCCCACCATACAATTTAGCTGTAACATCTTTTCTGAGAGCTTTAATGGTCTCCCTTGCAACAATTCTAGAACCTACTGCTGCTTGAATGGGGATATCAAATTGTTGCCTTGGAATTAGTTCCGATAGTTTTTTAACCCTGTTTCTTCCAACAAATTCAGCATTTTCTTTTGCAAGTATGGAGCTAAATGAATCAATAGAAACTCCATTAACCAATATATCTAATTTTACTAAATTTCCAGTTTCAAAATCAAGGATTTGATAATCTAAAGAAGCAAAACCTTGAGATATTGACTTAAGAGAGTCATAAAAGCCTGTAACTAACTCCAGTAAAGGCATTCGATATTTAAGTTTCACCATGGATGTACTTAAATAATTAAGATCTAATTGGGTTCCCCTCTTTTCATTTAACAAATTCATTATTGAGCCCAGGTATTCTTTTGGAAAAAGTAAATCAAGTTCACATATTTTTTCTTGTATTGATTTAATATCTGTATATTTATCAATTTTTGAGGGATTCCTTATTATTATTTTCTCATCATTATTTCGAATAATTCTAAATTCAACCGATGGTGGTGTGACTATAAGTGAAAGATCAAATTCTCGTTCTAGTCTTTCAATCACAATTTCTAAATGCAACAAGCCCAAAAAACCACATCTAAATCCAAAACCAAACGCAGATGAAGTTTCAGGTTCATAATAAAAACTTGCATCATTAAGTACATATTTGTCTAGAGAATCTCTTAATTTTGCATAATCATCAGAATCTGCTGGATACATACTGGAAAAGACTGTAGGTTGAGGTTCTTTATAGCCTGATACAACTACAGGATTTGTATCTTCTTGGTTAACAAGAGTGTCTCCTACTCTAATTTGAGAAAGCTCTTTTGCACCTGTAACAATATACCCTACTTCTCCGGATGAAAGTATATCGGAAGGAGATAATTTTAAATCAAAATAACCAATCTCAGAAGCTTCAAAATCAAATTTAGAATTGATTAGTTTAAGCTTAGAATTGGTTTTGACTTCTCCCCCAAAGACTCTTACCGAGACAATTACTCCTCTGTATGGATCGAAATATGAATCAAAGATTAAAGCATTTGTACTTTCTGATTTTGTAACTGGAGGACTTATTAAATCTGGAATTTCTTTTATTAACTCATCAACACCTAATCCACTTTTTGCTGAAATTTTAAAAATTTCATCTTCACGAGCACCGATAAGATTAAAAATCTGCTTTGAAACATTTTCTATATCAACATCAATTGAGTCTACTTTGTTGATTACAGGTATGATATCCAAACCGGCCTCTATGGCAGCGTACGAATGGGCGAATGTTTGGGCCTGTACTCCTTGAGTCCCATCGACTAGTAATAAGGCGCCATCGCATGCAATTAAGGCTCTTGAAACTTCATATGAAAAATCAACATGGCCAGGAGTGTCTATCAAATTTACTTCCATATTGCCAAAATTTAATCGAATTGGCTGAGATTTAATTGTGATTCCACGCTCCCTTTCAAGATCCATAGTGTCTAGTATTTGATCAACATGATCACCAGGAGTAATCAAACCAGATATCTCGATGAGTCTATCCGCCAAAGTAGATTTACCATGATCTACATGTGCAATTATTGAAATATTTCTTATATTTTTATTATGTAACATCACTATTAAGTTATTATCTTATATACAAAGGGGTTTTAGATGGCAAATATTAAATCACAAAAAAAAAGAATTAGACAAGATGCAAAAAAGAATTTGCGAAACAAATCTATTAAAACTGAATTAAAATCCTCACTCAAGTCTTTATATGATGATAACAATGAAGTAGTGATAGAAAACAAAGCAGCAGTTATTAAAGAACTTGATAAAGCTTTCACAGACGGGATTATTTCAAAGAACTATAGAGATAGAAATAAATCTAGAATTTCAAAACTCTAAAAGTTTTTTAACACCCACAACAAATCTTTTATTATTTTCGTGATTGAATCCTGATTCGTTGGTTAATGTTTCAATTTTATTAATTTGCTGAAAAGACTTATTCAGATTATCTATACTTATTTGAATAAGCCTTTTGCTGGCAAGTTCATATTTGTAATCAATATTTTCTCCCAGCAACAAAGCTACATCTTTATCTTCATTATCAGATAATAAATTAACTCTTAATAACTCCTTATTAAGGTAACCAATAAACTGTCGAAATGATGTTTCATTTTCACAAAATTCTGAAATAATATCACTTGTTAGAGCCTCTTTTTGATTAAAAATTATGTTACTTAAATCCCAAGGGAAAAATCCACTTTTAATAGACTTTACACTTTCTATAACTTCTATATCTTTAGAAACATCGGAGAATTTGTTCAAACTATTTTTTTTAATCTGAAAGATATAATCTGAAGAAAAATTATAACTGTTAGCTGTGAGGTCTTTGAAATTAATGAATTTATCATATACAAATTTAATTTTGGCATCTTTAAACAATGAAAGTGTATTAGTGTTTAAAAAATCCTCAAATTTAATAAATTCAACTGGTTCAGAGATATTTGATAATTTAATAAAGTCCTGTTTAGTAATAATCAGTTTTTCTGTAACTAGTAATTTAGTCATCAGCCCACAAAGTTTATTATCTTATCTTTTACAAAGATAACTTTATTAAATTCATTGGCGATAAGTTCGAATTTATCAAAACACAACTTCTCAACCTCTGGTTGTTGTAATCCTGTAGACACTTCTATAGCGTGTTTCTTTTTACCATTAATTTGAACTACTAACTCGTACGTAGAATTTTCTGTCTTTTCTTTATTAACTTCAGGCCAAGTAAATTGCGTGATATCGGCTTTAAAGTTCTCATAAAAAATTTCTGACGATATATGTGGTGCAAATGGATTTAATAACAAACAAATACTTTGTATTAACTCTTTTTTTAATTCAGTAGTAATTTCATTATTTTTTTTAATGTAATGACCAACTTGAATATTTAATTTCATTAAATCTGATACTGCTGTATTAAATTCGAATTTTTCAAGGTGACTTGTAATTGATTCAATTGTTTGATTTAATACAATCTCTAGTTTTTCTTCATCATCGATATTTTTCTTACTTTCATTTAGTGTTGATAGTGATTCAAGGTTATCCCACAATTTAAATAAAAATCTTCTAGTCCCTTCTATTCCTCCATCATTCCATTCAACCCCATCAGTTGGAGGAGCCATAAATAAAATATACAATCTTAAAGCATCTGCACCGTGGCTTTTGAAATAACCTTCCGGATCAACAATATTTCCTTTTGATTTTGACATTTTGGATCCACCAAAATTAATCATTCCTTGTGAAAAAAGATTTTCGAATGGTTCATCGATAGACACCAAATCTAAATCTCTTAAGGCTTTTACAAAAAATCGAGAGTAAAGCAAATGTAAAATTGCATGCTCTACCCCTCCAATATATTGATCTACAGGTAACCAATCATTTATAAACTTTGCATTAAAAGGCATTTCAGTATTTGTTGAATCTAGATATCTCATAAAGTACCACGAGGAATCTACGAATGTATCCATTGTGTCTGTTTCTCTTTTTGCAGGTAGCTCACATATTGGACAGTCCACATTTACAAAGGTTTCGCTCTTAGATAGTGGAGAACCGTCAGTATTAAGATAATCTTCAATTTCAGGAAGCTTAACTGGTAAGTTCTCTACTTTTTCTGCAACAAGTCCACAATGTTTGCAATTTATTAAAGGTATAGGGCAACCCCAATATCTTTGTCTACTTATAAGCCAATCTCTTAATCTATAAGTTGTTTTTGGTGCACCTATATTAAGTTCAATTAATTTTTCAACTATTTTTGATGACGCCTCTCCATGTGAATCTAACCCATCAAATTCGAGAGAGTTGATTAGTTGCCCTTTACCTATAAAAGGTTCTTCTTGAATACTTATTTTGGAATCTTTGTCAGAAATTACTTGTTTTATTTCAATACTATACTTTTTTGCAAAATCATAATCTCTTTGATCGTGTCCGGGAACTGCCATTATTGCACCTGTTCCGTAGTTAATCAGAACATAATCTGCAACCCAAAGTGGAATTTCTTCATTAGTAAGTGGGTTAGTCACAAATAGTCCTGTATCAACCCCTGTCTTTTCTTTTGTGATTGACAGTCTTTCAAAATCAGACTTTGAAGTAGCTGCAGAAATATATTTTTTTATATCTTCGTATTTACTTGAAATATTAAGAATATTCTTCATTAACTCATGTTCTGGAGATATAACTGCAAAAGTCATTCCCAGCAATGTGTCAGGTCTAGTTGTAAAAACTTCAAATGATAGATTACTATTTGTTATTTCAAGTTCGAATTGTGCACCTACAGATTTTCCAATCCAGTTTTTCTGCATTAATTTAACATTTTCCGGCCAATCTCCAATGTCTTCAAGCCCACTTAATAACTCTTCAGAATATTTTGAAATACTTAAAAACCATTGATTAAGATTTTTCTGTATTACAACTGATTCGCACCTATCACAATTACCTTCAATTACTTGCTCATTTGCAAGAACAGTTTTGCATGATGTACACCAGTTCACTGGTGCATCTTTTTTATAAGCTAAATCATTATTGAAAAGTTGTATGAATAAATATTGAGTCCATTTATAGTATTCTTCAGAGTGTGCGGCAACTTCCCTATCCCAGTCGTACAATGAACCTAATCGTATGATTTGATTTTTCATATTCTTCATTCTGTCTTCTGTAAATTTCCTTGGATGTATGCCTGTTTTAATTGCTGCATTTTCGGCGGGTAAGCCAAATGAGTCCCATCCCATTGGTGAAAGTACATTGTGACCTGTTAATTTTTTATATCTAGTAATAACATCGCCAATTGTATAATTTCTAACATGGCCCATATGCAAGTCTCCTGAGGGATATGGATACATGCATAAATTATAGTATTTAGGCTTAGCTGAATTTAGATCACATTTTCCTAGATTTGATTTAGCCCAGTTGTCCTGCCATTTTTTTTCGAATTCTATAAATTTATAATCACTCATCGTGATATACCTTTTCTAACATCGGAAATATTGTTTGTTCACTGGATTTTTTAATCATTTGTTCAATATTAAACAGCTTTGATTTTATTTTTTTATTATCAAGCCTTAAATCTTGAATGGCTTGATTAAGAGATATTAAAAATTCATTATTATTACTAAATAAATATCCACTCTCTTCTGTTAGATAGCTGTTCATTGGAAGTATATCTCTGGTAATGCATATTTTCGCAAAGCTCATCGCTTCAAGCAAAACAAGGCCTAAACCTTCAGAAAAAGATGGGAAAATAAAAAGATCTACTGAGTCATAAAACGTTTTTCGATCTTCTACATAACCAAGGTAATTAATTCTTTTTTTACTCTCGGGAGTGGAAATTGACCCTAGATAACGAAGATATGTAGGATCAGCATAGCCTCCTACTTTAAGAGTTATATTTTCAGTATCAAGTTTATTAAATACCAATAGTAAATCTTCAATTCCCTTATTTTTATTCAACCTACCAAGAAAGCCAATGGATATATTTTCTTCAAGTAAATCTTGTGGCTTAAAGTTTTTCTGATCGATCCAGTAAGGAATTATTGTTGGTCTCAATTTATTGTTCAACTTTATAACCCAATCGTTTACTGAATTTGAAATTGCAATTATTGCATCTGCTTTTTCCCAATGTTGAGCTAGAGTAATCATAAACTTTTTCTTTAATACATTAGAAAAATTAGTACTTTCTAAATATGTATCGTATTTCCCATGAATGCTTACTACCCATCTGAAAGATTTGTTAAATTTCCTAACATAATACAACATAAAATCACTTCTCGGTTGGTGGGAGTGGATAACCTCAAACTTATTTTTCTTAATATGAAAAAATAAATTAAAATAGGAAATTATATTGAACATCCTTGGTCCTTTAAGACGTTTAATTGGAATATTTAAAAGACTAAACTCATTCTCTAAAGAAATTATCATACTATTGTCAGGTCCGATAACAATAAGTTCGACTAAATAGCCTTCATTTATTTGTTTATTTACCAAATCAAATAAATGAGTTTCGGCTCCGCCTCTATTGAGGGTATTAATTACGTGACATACTTTCATAATCAGATTAGATTCTAGGTGATATCCAAGTTGACTTAGGAGGAAATAAGTAATTTTCGTGATTAAACTCAGTAAGTTTAATTGGAGTAAAATTTATAATTTTATTTTTAATATTATTACTATCATTACTAATCGGACTTATAATTTGAGTCTCTAAAAGCTTTCTCTTAAAATCGTATAAGTCATATATGTTGTGGATGTCCACACTTGAATATTTAGTAAAATTGAACTCTACGAAATATCTAGAAGAAATATTATCGTTAAAATTATTTTCTAAGAGGTACTCTATAAATAATTTTTCATCAATATTAATTTGAGAATTGTAGGAATCAATTTTTACATTTTCACTAGATATAAGAACTGCTGGCATAAAATAATCATAATTAAATAAAGATATGTGTTCAAATCGGTGATGTCCATCTAATAGGTATATTTTATTTATCTCCAAGAAGTTCTCTAAGTCTTCTTTTTGTAATAAATCATCTTTGTATGAAAAGACTAAAGGAGGGAATGCTTTAACTGTATTTATATCCTCAACTTGTTCATAAGTATCTTGTGTTTCTTCATGTAGTATAATTTGTAAATCATTTTTTTTTGAAATATTAATTGAAGTCTTAATACCCTTAATGCCAGAACCTTTAAATATATAATTCTCAAAGTTTTTAATAATCATAATTTCAGAAAAAACGTTTCCATAAATTCCATTAGATACTGGTAGGTTGATTTATCAATTGAATTATATAAACTTACTCTTATCCCGCCAACACTTCGGTGACCCTTTATGCCAATAATATTATTATTTTGAGACTCTTCAATAAAAAGTTTTTCATGAAGTTCATTTTTAAAATTGAAGACGATATTCATCCTACTTTTTGAGTAATCTGCAACAGGAAGTGACACATATTCACTAAATCTATTGAGCAGCGAGTAAATTTGTGTTGAAAATTCTATTGATTGACTCTCAAAATAATCTACTCCTCCAAGGTCAATCATCCAATCTGTCACTAGTTTTAAAACATAAATCGAAAATGTTGGTGGAGTGTTTAGAAGTGAGTCCTTATTTATTAATTTATATAAATTGAGGTAAGTAGGATTACTATTCTCTTCAATAAAATCATCCCTAACAATAGATATAGTTACACCGGGAATTCCTAAATTCTTTTGTGCTCCTGCATAGAGATATGCAACATTATTCCAATCAAATTTATAAGAACCAATATCTGAGGAGCTATCGATAATCAAATCACTATTAATATGATTGAATTCTCGTAGTTGAATACCTTCTATAGTTTCATTTGAAGTTATGTGCATATAGTCAATCTTTTGACTTTCTTGTTGTTGCAATATCTTTAGATAATGTTCAATCTCTTTATTTGGTAATATTATTTTTTTGGTATTTCTTACTGTGCAGAAGTCTTCATATGATTTTTGTCCCCATGTTCCAGTTATCAAATTAGAAGTAGAATAGTTTTTGTTTATATTGTTAGCAATAAAGGCGTTATGGAAAGTAGCTCCACCTTGAAGGAAAAGTATTTTGTAATTAGATGGAACATCAAGTAATAATCTTAGATTTTCTTTTGTTTTTAATAAGATATCCGCGAAGTCGCTACTTCTATGAGAAATCTCTAATATTGATACTCCTGTGTCCCTGTACTCTAAAATATTTTCCTCAACCTTTTCGAGAATGGATTCATTTATTTTTGTTGGACCAGGTGAAAAGTTATACTTCTTCATACTTGTTTCCTTTTAATAATAGATTATAAGATAATCCAATTATCAAACCATAGTACGCATTTAGCTCCTCAATTGGACTGATTGTAAAAAATAATATTATCATCAAAAAGGTTGCTGTGTTTATTGATAGTTTATGTCGAGTAATAAAATCTAAGAACATAATAAAAGAAAATGCTAAGAACATCACACCAAAGCCTTTCGTGTAGAAAACTATAATATTCTGGACATTAATCTCGTATCTTAATACAGAATAATTTCCTGTTCCAAAATTTTGAGTACTGTAGCGAGTAAGTAAATATTCAGGTACAGTTCTACTTGTTAGATACATCTCATTACTGATGTCAATTGTTTCAAATGACTGAAAACTTTGATTGACTCCACTTAGTCCATTAGGATTTAAATTATTAAAAGATTTATAAAAATAAGTTATCACATTTATTCGTTCAGTACCGATATTTACTACAGATGCTGCACTATTAGATTTTATGTTTATCTTTCCAGAATTATTTATGCTTTGAACATCTTCTTGGTAATCACTACATTCAATACTATTAGGATTTAAATTGCACTCTAATACTCCGAATGTAGAAAAAAATAATATTGAAAAAAGTAAAACTATAAAATTAAAATTAGCTTTTTTTTCGATGTAAAAAGAATATATTAAAACAATAAAAACTATTATTGAAAAAAATCGGACATAGTCACTTCTTGTGAGGCCCAATGCTATTCCAGTTGTCATGCAAAATATTATATTTGTTTTTTTTAATGACTTAATCACCAATAAAACTAGCGGGTAAAA
>JAONAZ010000006.1 GCA_028376655.1 Acidimicrobiia bacterium | reverse complement strand
ATGATTTCTGGAACAGTAGTAGTCGTTGAAGTCGAAGTAGTCGTTGAAGTCGAAGCAGTCGTTGAAGTCGAAGTAGTTGTAGGTTCTTCAGCAATTTCACCCCCAACACAATAAATTATTAAAAATAATATTAAGATATTAAGTTTTTTCACATAAATATTATCACACTAAATGTGCGGTTATTGTGCGGTTTTCATATAAATATTTGGGTTAATTACTGAAAAACCCCTGTAGGCGCTACAGGATTTAAACCTGTGAGCCCTTGCTTAAATGATTAGAATTAGAATATGAATACTAAATTCTTCGTACTTTTACTTATCTTTGTATCTTGTGGACCAACGGAATCAGAAATTCAAGAACAAATTGAGCAAGCAGTAGAGCAAGCTACTTCTACTACTACAACAACTAAATATGTAGTTCAGAATCCTCTTCTTGAGGAAGAATCTATTGCACCTCTAGTTCCTTTTGAAGAGAGATATTCTTCATTTGAATGTCCTGACGCACCTCCACCAAAAGAAGAATTATTCCTAGTTAATCTCTCATCCATACCAGATGAGAATCTAATTCAATGTTACAACTATGCATTATCCAAAACTATACCTACAGAGATTGAAACACTTCTCATAATTTATCCTGTTGGGGATTATGTTGGTGAACTTCAAAATAATGATACTCCTTACAGAGGAGCTGGTTTTGAACCCGTCCTTAATGAGAATGAAGTTTCAACTATATATGAAAGAGTTTTAGAATTTTATGGTCCTGAGTGTAATGTAGAACAACAAGCTTATGAGATTGCTCGTTATGCTGAGATAGGTGGAGGGCAGCAAGTCCAGGCTGCATTATGCCCGGAACTATCCAACAAAAAAACTGTCATAATAACCATAGATCCCGAGAGAAAGAAAATTCCTATAGAATTACAGTTTGTATTTTTTCATGAAATTTTTCATGCATTACAAATTCATCTACCCTATTTAGATGACTGTCTTCTTTCAGATTCTCCAGAAGATAGCTTTGCTTTAGTCGAAGGAGGTGCAAATTATTTTGCCTGGGTGACCACAGCAACTTTGCAAAACATACCAAAAGAACAATTAATGGGAGAATGGTTAACGTTTATAAAACATATTATTGCTGTTGGAGAGAGTACAACAGAATTTAAAGATCCCGCTATCGCTGAAAAAGCAGCGATAGGTCTATATTTATTAGTTCAAAGAGGCGACCTTGATGAAGAGCTTTTATTAAACGCAACTATTTTTAGTACTTGTAATGGAGACTACTTTAGTTCTGAAATGATGACCATCGCAAGACAGTATTGGTATGATGCTGAAGTTGTGAATGGAAAAGTAATATTTTCTGACCAAGCACTTAGCAAATAATTTATGTCGGCTACAGGATTTGAACCTGTGACTTCTTCCTTGTAAGGGAAGCGCTCAAAATACATTATTATTAATATAAGATTTGTTATTAAAAGGAGACTACATGGAATTACATAAAAACAGTGGAGAACTTAGAGTCGTTATAGATGTGAGCTATACGTCTGCAGAAGAGTTTATAGATTTTATTGAAAATGAACAATGTCAGTTTATTGATAGCTTAGGTGTAGAAGGTCTTAAAAAATTTGAATGGTACGTTGATGAAGATACCAACACAGCGACATTAGTTGAGGTATTTGATAATGCCGAGAGTTTTGGAGAACTTGCTACAAAAGCATTGGGCACTCCAGTTAATCTGAAATTTCGTGAGTTAGCTAAGTTTGAAAATATGACCATCTTAGGTGATGTATCAGAAGAAATGAAAAACAACTTAGCTGCTATGGAGCCAAAAATAAAAACTTTTAAAGCAGGTTTAAACTAAGTTATATTTAGATGAACAAAAAACCAAAACTCTCTCTTTCTAAAGTAATTAGAAGATTTTTCTCTATATTCCTACTCTTCTCCATTGTCTCTGGAATAATTAATGATATTTTATCCGGAACCTTTTCTGGTGAGAGTATTGGTGGTGCAATAGGGGGTTTAGTGATTGTATTCTTCCTCTCAGGTATTTTCAGAAGTTCAAAAACACCTAGTAGTGATGATGGCTCTAAAGAGACTATGGAAGAAGATAAAGATATTTACGATGAAGAAACTTTACAGGAGTTTGAAAAATTTGACTCTGAAGAAGTTGTCGTGAAAGAAATTGAAAAAAATAACAAATCTTATAACCCTATTAAAGACAAGGAAAGCTTTTTAGTAAGAATTTTTAGAGGGAGAGTTGATCGTATTTAATCTTGATAGATAATATTTCCATTTACAAGAATCTTAAATTTAAGTTTAAAAAAGAATGATACATATACTTCAATAGATTTAATGTCTTCAGATATATCATATTTAGAAAGAGATACTTTTTTGCCGGTAGCAATTTTATCTTTGTTTTGATCTAAGTGTTCACCATCTAGATAAAGGTCAGCAGCACCTTGGAGTTTCCAATTCCACCAATTGGATACTTTGATTTCTCTTCCATTAAAATCAACTGTGCGCTCTTCTAGATTTGGTTTTGTTGTTTTCATTAAATTAAATATTATCACAAACTCAAGTAAACGCATCTGTTTGTCTACATTTTGGGTGTTAATTGGCTGATAAGAAAAAGATTTGTGGGATGTGTAATAAAAGATTTTTAATGTATCAAGATAAGGTTCCTACTTGTAATGGTTACCTTACTGACTATTGCTTATGGAGTAAATAATGAGAACAGTATTACAAAAGGTATTGATATCAATGCAAAAGAAATATAAATAAGAAAGCAAATTATTAAAACAATAACTGCACCAATGAGAATTTTATCTATATTCATAAATAAATATTTTAGGTCTAATCTCTTTTTTTCAGTAATTTACAATATAGATTTACTGACAAGACAGTAAAGAAAAGTTAGAAGATTAGCCTCTATCTCAAAAACAAGGGGTCGGCAGTTCGATTCTGCCTCTGGCCACAATAAACATAAGCTTATCGCCGATTTACTTGATGTACCGAAAAAAATCTAAATATATATAAACCTGATGAATATATATTTACATAGTGAAAATAGGAATAATTACAGGAGCAAATTCTGGACTAGGTTATGCAAGCACACAAAAATTACTTAAAGAAGGTTATTACATATATATGGCCTGTCGTTCAGAGGAAAAAACACTTGAAGCAATTAAGTCTTTTGATCCACAATTAAGAGATCAGGTTGAGTATGTTCACTGCGACCTCTCTTCTTTTGACTCTATACGAGAATGTGCTACATATGTTTTAAATAAAGAAAAACAATTAAATGTCTTAATGTTAAATGCAGGATTGATGGCTACACCTCCCAGTGAAACTAAAGAAGGCTATGAGATGCAAATTGGTGTCAATGTTCTTGGACACGCACTACTTGCCGACTTATTAGTTCCACTTATTAAAACTACGCCAGATGCTCGCGTTATATCCTTAAGCAGTGTGGCAAGTAATTCTGGACGACCACTCCAAAAACAAATGCTAAAACTAACAAAAGAATACCGACCTTGGCAGTCGTACTCCAATTCAAAATTAGGAGATGTATATTACGCCAAAGCGTTAGCTCAATATTTCAGAGAACAAGATATTGATGCTTTATCAATCGCAGCGCATCCTGGAGGTACTGCTTCGCAACTACAAATAAACACTCGCAAGATGGGTGGAGTGGGTATAAGTGGGCCTTTTTGGGTATACGTGATGAAATTTTTTGGGATGACAATTCACCAAGGTGCACTCTCACAATTAATGGGTGTCCTTTCTAGTGAGGTAAAAAATGGAGACTACATTGGTCCAAAAGGTTCTGGTTCTGCTTTTAAAGGAAATCCAAAAGTTATAGAAAATTACTCAGTTAGTCAAAGTGAATTAGATGATTTTCGCACTTTACTAAAAACAGAACTAGGTTTACAGCACTTTTAAAACACTGCACAAACATTTATAGAAAAAAACTGAAGACATTACTTGATAAGATTATTTAATATTTATGAGTTTTAATTTACTAAATTTTACCCTACTTTCTATGGTTTCTAAGGTGGGTATAATTTGAAGTAGAGTTACGACCTAGCTATTTATCGATAGAAGGTCTTTGACTTTAGAGAGGGGAATGTGTGAGTTCCCCTTTTGTTTATACGTTAATAAAAAATACTACTGATTATGCCTCTGAGAAAGATACAAATAACCACTACAAAAACCACTAGGAACTTGCTTTATAGTAATTGGATCAATAAGAAAATCGGGTGCTGGAGTGAGCCAGGATTTGAACCTGTGACTTCTTCCTTGTAAGGGAAGAAAATTTTTATCAAATATTGATTTAAATTAAAAATTCCACTCTGGCTCAAAGACAGAATTAATCCACGTTTGCTTGCTAAAGCTTTCTAAAATTTCTGAATAGCTTCCATTCCTATCAATAACCTCTGAGAGGTAATACCAAGGTACTAAAATTAACTCAGAACCTTCCGAGAAACTACTAATCTCATATTCCCAAAATTGAACAAAAATTCCAAATCTAGATATTCCTATAGCGCTACAACATTTTGTTAAATCCTCTAATGAAGGAAATGGTTGTGTAAATTTTAATAAATCACTACATTCTTCAGCAGTTAAGACTGCGCAGATCTGATTCTGCATTTCTAAAGTTATTGTCTTTTGATATTCATCATTTGAGGTATCAAATAATTGAAAAACATCTAAGTCTGTGCAGTCGTTTACAGAAATATTTATTGGTTCCGTGTAAGACACAAAGTGAGCTGCTCCCCAGCTGTAAGTTTCATTTGAAATAAATATTGATATGACGTCATCAGAAATCTCAACAATATCATATTTTATAGTTAGATATTCTCCAAACCCACCCCATTCTTCTTCAGCCTCCATGGGGTTAGTGGAATTCAAGATTGATTTTTTTTCCGCAACAAGCCTACTTACAATTGTTTCAATTTTTCTGTTTACAACATCTGAGCAGGCTACAGCATCATTAATCACTGGAATTCGTATATCGTAGAAAAAATACTCTAAATACTCGTGTTCAGGTTCTATCTTTTTTTGCTCAAATGACTCCACACTTGTATACACTATTGGAATATTTTGATACATAGAACTTCTAAGAACACCACGATATGTCCTAGTTACTTTTTCTTGAATGGATGAAAAGGTTGTTGTAGTAGTGTCATTAATAATAGTTGTGGAAGTTGGAGTCTCCGTAGCATTTGAGGGTTCCTCATTTTGAAGTGCTCCGGACGAGCAAGATACTAAAAGTAAAAGTAGAATTAATTTCCTCATAATTTAAACTTTAACAATAAATAACAATTTTATAATCTTTGTTCATACAAATGGATGCATCAAGTCATATATGTATTCATAAAGTTCTGTGTTGTCTGCATCTACAAAACCATCATCACATGTGGCAATATGTAAAATTTCTTCTGGCGCAAAGGGATCTTCGTCAACCCATTTGAATGAGAGTGGTTGGTTTCCAGGAAATTTTTCTGTAATTTTTTCTGAAAAACTTAGGAGTTCCTTTCTCTTTTCAAAACTGAATTTACTGATATCAACAATTACTCCATCTAATATTTCTTTTTGTTCATCTTCCATAAACTAAACCATAACCCTAGGAAGTGACATTTTTATAGAGGTTATATGTCATCTTAAAATTGCATATCTCCATCATCTAGATAAAAAGGATTTATGAGCACCTTAATATATTTTCTTACAGTATTTCCTTCTGCATCTTTTCTAATAAAATCAAAAATCAGTGAAGAGAATAAAATAACAATGAAGGTAGATATATCGAGGGTAGATAAATAATTAATGTTAAGTATTAAATAGATTGCAGGTATAAAAATAGATGCCCCAAGTGTAATTAAGCTTAATTTATCATTTGCAGGCAATCTCGAAGATATAAATGTACACAGTGCAAAAAAAGTGTGGAGACCAAAAAAGGTAACAACAAAGCCTATGAACCTAAAATCATTTAATGATTCTTGCGGTGCTATAAATGGTATAAAAAGAGAAAAGATTAACTGATAGCAAAACAAAAAAGAGGTAGTAAAGATAAGAGATTTTAGTACTTTAGCTTCAATGCTTTTCATTAACAATCATTCTTAAATTCATCAATCAACTCTTGGATATGTTCATGACATTCGCTACAAAGATCGACTCCTTGTTCACTTGTAAAAAAAGGTTTTTCACACATTCCACAAACTAAATTAAAGGTCTCTTCAATCTCCTTACCAAAAGAAAGAAGATGTAAATTTCGAATAAAACTATTTTCCTCCGAGTCCTTATCGAATACCCCCACTTACTTTTTTCCTATCTGCATGTCAATGAGATAATCATATGCCCCAGGCTTCTGATAACATGCTTCCTCAATATTGTCTTCATAATATGAAACCCGCTCTTCTGAAAGACCCAATTTGTTTATTACCTCTTGTCTCCCTAGGGATCTTTTTGCAGGTTTGTAACTTTTTGAGGTAGGTGTTAAATCCGGATGGTACAAGATTTGTAGCTGCATTAAATCAATATGACTTAAGTATGGAACCTGTGGTCCTTCAAACTCATAGGTCATTGCTGATGTCCAACAGAGATTGTGCCCCAATCCAAGAGCATGGCCAATTTCATGAATAATTATATGGGAACGATAGTCACCACGTTTACTGCTATCAACCCAGACGTAATCTTTGTAACTCGTAAAGTAAACACCTACAAAACCCTCAGTCTTGCAACCTATGTGCTTGCCGAGCTTATCTTTGCACTGAGTAAAGTGAATTGGTAGGGTAACATCTTTTGTTTCACTGGAGTATGAAATATCTAGACCAGGAGCTACAACGTGTAAAACCTGTATCATTTTATTTACATCTTCAAGATCGGACTTAACAACATCGCCATAAAGGCCAATGACTGTTTTTTTATTCCTGAGTAGTTTATAACTGACAGGCTGGTCTTCCCACTTAAAATCACCTTCATTACTTGGTTCGAAAATCAGATTCTTGCCAAGCAAAGCCAATGCAGCTTCTAATGATGGAAGGTCTTGTCCAGATTTTCTCAAGTCCTGATACTCCATAAACTTTTCTATAAAAGCATCTTCTCCATAAGCCTCTACTTGTAAACTTTCAATATCATAAGGCTGAAAAATGCCGTCAGCAAAAAATGGCTCCATATTTGCAAAGTCTGCAAATTTCTCAACTGGAATCCTCGACACTTCTTCTTTGACGCAGGCAACTGGAGTAGAAGTCCCCGTACTGGTTGCTTCAATTTTTATATCTAAGGGATAGGTTTTCTCCAATGAGGCGAAGTTTGATTTATTTAACGGCAGGCGAACTTTCGCAATATCGTTATTGTGAGGTACTAAAGTTTTTGTAAAATTATGAAATTCGAAACCTTTGGTACTATGGTTCCAATCGGCAGCATCAGGAGAGTAGGGTTCAGTTACTACATAAAGATTTTGTATCTTATAATCTCTGTAGTTGAGATTATTGAAATCTACAACAAATTCTAGGGTTTCTAGATCGACTCCATATTCAATATTGTCCCAAAACTCTGGACTATCACACTCCATATCAAGGGTGACTACTCCTAAGGCCTCTGCAGTTTCTCTTTTGATCATAAACTTCACACCATTTTTTTCATGCATGACATAACCAGGTTTAAGGACAGAACTTATTTGAGTACCATTTGTTTCTAATATATGAGTAATAGAGGCACTGACTTCATCTACTGCAAAAAAACCCCAACTTCCAATCCATACCGATGCCATAAAGTAAACAGATAAGGTCTTAAGCACTCTGTTGAATCCAATCATTTATCTCTAATGCAAACTTTGACCCACCAATATGTGATGGCTCAATGGGGTTTGCATAATCTTTTGGCATTGTGAAAATAGTTCTCAGCTCTAAAACTTGAGCATTATAGGTATTTGCAGTGGAGTAGACGATATCATTCAGCATCGAGACCATTGCCTTAGATGAAAGAGCAATATCATATAATAGGGGGTCGTTCAATAGATTTCCTTCATAAACTGTACATAACAAAATATTAGAATCTTGCAGTGACAGTTTTTCTACAATGGTCTGATACCTTCGTTTAATTGGCGCCATAATCCCAACAGCTTGTTCAAAAACCTCATTTGTTGTTAATCGTTCCTGATTTTTTAAAAAATATATATTTTGTAAAAGATCATTACCCCCAATGGAGAGGACTTGATGTGTGGAGTATTGTGGAAGTAAATCTAGTTGAGCATGAATTACATCTTTTGTTGTATGGCCATCAACTGCAATCGAGTTGATAACATCATCAGATAGATTATGTAAATGTTCCGTAACACTAAGTTCATGGGGGCCAACATAAATCTTATTATCAATAATGCTGTCGCCAAGGAGATTAACTACTGCCATTGTTGTCTTCTTCCTACATGACCAATATGAAATGAGTCACAGTAGGAACAAGGGTAGGAGTGTATAAGTGAATTAGTACGCCTACTAGCTCGTAATGCAATCCGTGCAGCTTGCTCTGTTGTGTGATATTTCATTTTTCTTTTACAACTCCAACACTTATGACATAAGCATGGAGTCCCGTTGAACGCAGACCAACATAGCGTCGATCTGTAAGGAGTTTGTAGTCTCGTCATCTTAGCCCTTTTTAGTGTTTGTCACTATTAATATACACCTTTTTGGTGATTAGTACAATTAATATTAAAGTTTTTTAGTACATAGCACTATAAAGACATTCTTTGTATACTTATTTCCATGACTGAGAGATACCCATTATCACTGAATGCTGTGAACGTCGTTTGTTTTAAGATAGATTGGGATGAACGTGCATTAAAAGTCTTACTTATCAAAAGAAACATTACACCCCAAAAGAATAAATGGTCTCTCCCTGGAGGATTTGTTAATGTTGATGAAACTGTTGAAGATGCAGCTCTCCGTAAATTTGTTGAAGAGACAGGTATTGCTCCTTCATATTTATCTCAGGTGAGAACATACTCTGATAGTAAAAGAGACATAAGAGATGTTGGCAAATACAAAGTGAGAGTAGTTACTACATCTTTTATTGGGGTGTATACCTTTGATAAAGATCCAGTTCTAACAGAGGAAAGCTCTGACTATGCATGGTTTAAGATCCCAAGAAAGTATATCCAGCGGTCTATTCCTGAATTAGCTTTTGATCATGAGCAGATTTTAACTGATGCCTCTAATCGTCTACGTAGAAACCTTGAATTTAGTGGCCTAGCAACAAGGTTTTTACCAGATTATTTCACTTTAGGTCAGATACAAGATGTTTATGAGACTATTTGGGAGGTTGAACTTGATCCTGCCAATTTTAGAGATAAATTAACGAATGTTGATGGTTGGATACGTGAAGTGAAGAATCCACCAGAGGATTTAAAGGCAAGAAGGGGAAAGCCTCCAACGTGGTATAAAGAGCATGATGTTCCCCAGTTTGAACGGATGATTTCTAATCCAGATGGGGCTGTTATAAGAGAGAAAGAGTCTGAGTATCAAAAAAATTTAGACAATATGACATCAGAAATTCCAATAATTAATAAAAATGATGTAAATTAAAAGATTAAAAAACGTAATACATCCTGAGTTCGAATATATATATAATAGTTTCAGAAAACATTTATGAAAAACGAACACCAATCAACAGGCCTATCATTTTTTAAAAATGACGATTATAGCTTAGCTTTAGATGAGAAAAATAATATTTATATTTCAAGTAAAACCATATTAAATGGGACAGAGTTTGAAATTAATTTTAAAAATTACAAAATTTATATCGATAATCCTTTTTTTTTAGATGCGATCAAGAATCATGTTACCTTAGAAGATATAACAATGAGTTGGTGGGCTGACATGGAATTTAGTGAAGAAGTTTATCTTGAGCCATTTACCCTAATTAGTGATGGACTAAAAATTATCAAAGATAAAAGGTCTGTTTATGAATTAAAAAATTACAGTACTCAATTGAGATCATTAGTAATTGAAAACAACATACAAGCAGTTGAAGAAGGGGGCTATTTTGCAGTTGGTCTTCGTAAGATTGATAAAGTTATCGTATCTCAAATATATGCAGAATTTGTTTTATATCCTCTGCTAAAAATTGTAATGAAAACTAGTGGATTTTTAAATACCGTAAATACAGAGACATTAGTACTTTCATCAAAAGATGAAAACCAGTGGCTCGAATTTAAAGAAACAAGTTTTTGGGATCAAAGAGAAGAACATAAAATGAAAAAAGTCGCAGAGGGTAAAAATGAAAAATACATTGCAGGTAAATCAGAATCTGTAAGAAACGGAATACTAAAATTAATTTGTGCTTTTGGAAACTCAGATGGAGGTGTATTAATAATCGGATTACAAGATGGCAAAAATGGGGGAGAAATAACTGGTTGGCAGATAGACCAACAAATAAAAAGCTTAAAAAATAAAGATGAATTTGAATTAACGTGGAGAAAGTGGGTGAGTGATTTTATTGATAAATTTTCGTCTCTTGAATTAGTTTTTTCTTTTGACAATATAAAAGATAAAGAAGTTGTAAGAATAACAGTCCCACCAAGAAAAGTTCAGTATTCATATGCTAGCTTAAGCCTTAAATCCGGTACTGAGAAAATATATACTCGATCTGGAAACCAGGTTTTAGAAATCTCACCTGGGGAGATAGGCAAAGTATTTAAGGGCAGATTCTTATAAAGTATGAATCAAATTAATAAAGTTTAGAGCTGAAAAGTCACTCAGTCATTTTTAGGTAATTTGGCAAACTCTTCATTTAAAGCATTCTCAAGATCTTCAAGAACTTGACGTTTGTTATTAAACCAGTCTGTTGACCAAATTCTAAAGAATTTCCATCCAAGATTTTCCAAGTTGTTTTGTCGAAGCCTATCTCTATCTCGAGCAGTATTCGAAGAATGATATCTTGCTCCGTCAAATTCAACAGCAAGAAGCCATTTCCCCGGTCTACTAGGATGAGCCACTACAAAATCAATATAATATCCTGAAACTCCAAATTGTGGAGTAACAATAAATCCCAGTTGTTCAATACTCTTAAGTACTTGTTCTTCAATTTGATTAAGTTGTGGTTTATCTAACTGAAAGTTTCCAAAAGCTTGCAAACCAGCAAGTCCCTTATCTTTTTCTTCAGCCTGTGCTTCAAGTTCAAAATACTGTAGTAAACCTTTGAACATTTTTGGTCCTTCACTTGAGAGCTTCCTGTCATCTAACTCTTGATAAGAAATTGTTGAGACAATGGTCATTTTTTCTTTTGATCTACTGGCAGCTACATTTAGTCTTCTATCACCGCCTTTTTGATTAATTGGTCCAAATCTATAAGCAATTCGTCCATTTTCTCCTTTACCGTATCCAACTGAAAGAATTACATGGTCTCTCTCATCACCTTGTACAGTTTCTAAATTTTTAATTCTAAATGGTTCTACTGATTCTTCCCAATCATCTATGAACTCCTTGATATGTGGTTCATTTTCATATTCCTTAAAAAATAATTCTTCAATTTGCTTTTGATGATTTACTCCGAACGCAATCACCACTAAAGATTTTGATTTATTTTCTTTCATATGTTGTGAAATTGCTTCACATACCCTGACTACTTCATCAGGATTTGTACCCTGTGTTGAGGGCTTTTCTGTATCCACTTTTATAAAGTCCACTGCATTTATGTCAACCACACTAGGGACAGTATTTAGATTATATTTCATGAAAATATTTGATACCGAAATAAGTCTTTCATCTCTACTCCTATAGTGAAACTCCAGTTTTCTATTTCCAAGTGGTGGTATTAGTGCATCTACAAGATTGAGGATAGATTCAAAGTCTGTAATATCTGTATCAACGTCCTCTGATATTTCTGATTGAAAAAAGTTTGTAGGAGCTAATTGTTTTTCATCGCCTGCAAGTATTAATTTTTTCCCTCTGGCAATTGCAGTTACTGCAGCTTGAGGAGTAACTTGGCTTGATTCATCAAAAATAACAATATCAAACATCTGCTTTCTAGGTAGAACTTGGGAAGCAACTAGTGGTGACATAATCCAACACGGTTTAACATCTAACATCAAATCAGGTGCTTTGTCTAGAATTGTCCTAATATTTGCTTGACCTCTTTTTCTGTTAGCCTCCCTTCTAATTTTTTGATATTGAGAATCATATTTTATAACTGAGTGATTAATTTTATCTCGATATTTTTTCTTAATATATTTTATATTGGCACTCATTCTGTCATCGCTGTCCAATTTTGAAAATTTTCTTAACAATTCATTTCTATTTTGAGTATTCGTATCTATTGTTGACAAGACTTGATTTAGTCTTAATTTAAAAATTAGTGTTTTTAGGAAGATATCAAGATCTTCATTGTTGCACGTATAGAACATTTCAAAATATTTATCTAAATTATGCTTGGCTACATTGTGATTTATTGCTGCGATATTTAATGACTCTTCGAGAAGGGTATTTTCTAAAAGTTGTTCAAATTCTGTTGTAATTTCTTTTATAGTTTCAATTTCATTGAACTTATATTTAGTATATTCTTCGATAAGTGATTTATTTTCCTCAAGAGAGTTAAATTTTTTACTTATTTCAGAAAAAATATAGTTGAAATCTTCAATTTTGGAATAATCTAAATCATATTTACTTAGAATATTTTTTGCTGTAGCTATATTTTTTATAGCTTCAATTCTTTTCTTTTTTAGTGAAAAGAATCTTCTGAGTAGATAGGGCTTTATTGAGTTATCTAGTTCTTTGTTTAATAGCTTTATTTTTTCTTGATTATTTTTATTTTTTATTTGTTCAAGTCTTCCTATTTTGTGAGTAATTGTTTCCACATCTATAGAAAATACTTCTGAGTTGCAAACATCTAAAACATTATTTATATTTTGTGCTATCTCTGTAAGTTCTTGGATGCTCTTAAAGTTATCTATTTTCATTTCGAATAGGTGACTAAGCTCAGCAAATTTTTTTTGATTGGCCTCATCGTTTAGCTGCACAATATTTTGAAAAGCTTCTATAAGGTTCTGAATACTTTCAATATTTTTAAAGTCATCGTTTGCTAAGATTTTGTTTTCAATTACAGAAAGATCCTTAATATTAGAAACGACAATTTTATTTTTGTCAGATATGGCTTTTTTTATCAAATTAAGATCTGTTTCGTTAATAGAAGTTAGAGAATCTTTATCTTTTAATTCTTCAAGAAAAGTTATTAAGGATTTGTCTTTAATTCTGGAAAGCAAAAAATAATATTCTTCAAGAGCTGAATCTATACTCTGTTCTTCTAACGCGTCTACTGTAAATGACGATAACTCCGAGTAAGTTTGATTACTTATATCGTCTTTAAAAGAAATCAGTTTTTTTCTAATGATTGGAAGTTCTCTATCTAGATTTTGTGCCTCAAGAACAGAAGTAGTTATTTGAGTTGTATTTTCTAAATCATTTTTAAGCTCTTCATAAAGCGCTCTTTTATTTTTAGGTTTTAGTCCTTCGAAAACATCGAGAGTTAAAAACCCTAATTCTTTTTCATCCAGCCTCTTTTTAACAGCATCTATTGCTGCTCGTTTTTCAGAAACAAATAATATCTTTTTTGGCGGATCCAGTGATGCACAGTAACTGATCATGTTTGCAATCGTTTGACTTTTCCCTGTTCCTGGAGGCCCTTTTATTATTAGGTGCAGATCTTTACCAGCTGCTAATACTGCAGAATGTTGAGATGAGTCTGCATCTAAGATAATAAATTCTTTTGATGGCTTAAGAGTATCAATTTCTTCATAAACATCTTTATCATTAATTTTGTATTGATCTATGATCTTTTTATCAATCTTGTCAAAATCTGCAGTAGCTATAGCCTCACCTAGCTCATGTTCCATCACTAAATTCTGAAATTCTTCTGATTCCAGATCTTTGACCATTGCCTGTGTAGAGTAATCAAAGCAACCAATAAAATTCATATCAGTAATTTCGAACCCATGAATACCTTCATTTAAGTAATATTTCTTTAAAGTTTTAATGACTTCACTCATTTCATCTAATTTGACTGGGTTTTTCATTAATTCAGTTATTTTTGGTGATGGTTCTATTTTTCGCTCATTTTTGAAATACTGAATAAGTACATTATTTATTTCAAATTCATTTGAGATATTAAGAAAATGTTTTCCCGATTTTCTGATTGTTACATCAGCTAAGAAAACAGGAGCTTTAGGTTGTTTATTATCTACATTCCATGTTGCAGAAAATTTAGCAAATTTAATAATAGATATACCTTTTTCTTCATTTGCAGATTTTTCTTTTCTTATTTGAGTATTGAGGCTTTTTTCAAAATTTTGTTTTTTTTGATCAAGAGTATCTTGAGCCTTCTTAGCGACATCTTCATTTTGTGAAGAATTAATTGTCATTATCTCTCAATTTATTTAATAAATTTGTTACACCTTCTAGATCTGAAATACTTTTTTCTGGATTTTGGTTATTTTTACTTGTTGAGTCATTAAGAATCCTTTTCGTTTCTTCTATTAAGTTGGGCAAAGCTTCTTCATCCCATTTTTCTATATCATCCGAATATCCTAAGTCTTCAAAAATTTTTAATGCTTCAGAGAATGCTTTCTTAATTATCTCCTCATCAAAAATCTTTTTATCTAAAGCATATTCATTTAATTTTTGCAAAATATTATTTAAATGTAAATCTTCTGATTCTTGATTTTCTACTTCACCTACATTCTTAATATTTTGTTCAGGCATATCCTCTGTATTGTCATTTGTAAAAAAATCTATAGGTGCAATCTCAAATTGATCATTATTACTGTTACTTAATAATTCTTGGGTAAACCTTTTAATGTCAAAATTATTTCCTTCAGCATCATTTAATTTATCCAGATCAATCTGATATTTATAATCTTTAAGAAAAAGCAATTGATTTCTACCTGTTAAATCTAATAGGGAAATTTTCCATGCATTGATTGCTTTTAATACCTCATCTGATATTTCATTTTCGCTCATTTAATAAATCTAACATTTCCATCTTTCATTTACGAACTTTTTTAGTACAAATCAAGTAAAATTGAATATGGTAGATAAAAAACAATTGTTCTTTAGCACCTTTACTAATAAAAAGGGTATTAATAAGATGACTGCAAGTTTTACATTAGAATTTGCAGAGAAACTAGCAAATCTAGAAGAAGAAACTTTTAGGGGTTTTATTGATGAATTAAAAGCAGAAATTCAAAAAATTAATAATTAAGTATTTAAATTAAATATAAAACTTTTTGAAAGTCTAAAAATACATTTCTAGCTGTTGCTAGGTCTCCAAGAATACTTTTTGCATTTTCAATAGATTGGTACTTTAGCTCTAGCAATATAGGAAGTTTCTCGTCATCAAGAACTGTGATTCCTTCATTTTCATATTCTTCAAGTACAAAACTGATAAATTGCATTTGTGCCTCACCAAATTCATTTTCAAGCATTTTCTCTGAGCTTTCAATTCTCTCCATTCTGGTTATTGGTTTCTTTGCAAAAGCAACAAACTCTAATACATCAAAAATGTCTGATTTCTCAGCGTCAATGATTTTCTGAATCTCTTTTAAGTCTTCATAACTAAAGCCAGCAGTTTCTAGGCTTTTAAGTAAAGCTTTTCTCGTCGAGGGGAGCGACCATAACTCTCTTAATTTATCTTCTGATTCAAATATCTCTGGCAACATACAAGTGTTGTATAGTTCCTCAATAAATTGTTGTGCAGTCAGTGTCTGTCCTTCATTACCAAAAAAGAATGTTTTTGTAGTATGAGTAATTTCTCTTTCTCGACCATCGCTCAGCTCAATGATGACTTTCTCTCTAGACCCTCGAGGTTCTCTTGGCTCACGAGGTTCTTTTGGCTCTTTAGGTTCAGAAGGAGGATCTGGATCAATAGATTCACCATCCCACTCCACATCAAAGAATTTTAAGTAAACATCTTCAAAGTCATATACCGTAAAGTAATCCTTTTTATCAAAGAGTCGTGTTCCTCTACCAATAATCTGTTTGAACTCAATCATTGATCCAACAGGTCTAAATAACACAATATTTCTCACATTTCTAGCATCAACACCAGTGGAGAGCTTTTGCGATGTAGTTAAAATAGTTGGAACTGTTTTCTCGTTATCTTGGAAGCTCCGAAGGTGTTTTTCACCAATCTCTCCATCATCTGCAGTTACCCTATGACAGTAATCATCATGATCTGAATCTTTATATTTATTGATTAAGTCTCTTACTAAAGAAGCATGTGTCTGTGTTGCACAAAAAACAAGTGTCTTTTCATTCTGATCAATTTCAGAGAGGAGTTTTTTTACTCTTTCTTTTTCCCTTGCCTTGATAATTATGGATCTATTGAAGTCTTTTGAGAAATAAACTTTTCCTTCCTCTATTTCTCCCTCAAGAACCAAGTCATCTGGACGGTAAATATACTCTTCATTATCTTTATCAAATTGTGTTTTAATATTTTGTACTTTATAAGGTGTTAAGAAACCATCTTGAATACCTTCTTTTAGTGAGTACTGATAAACAGGTTTACCAAAATATTTATAGGTATTGGCATTATCTTTTGTTCTTGGGGTTGCTGTTAAACCAAGTTGAACTGCAGGTTCGAAATACTCCATAATGGCACGCCAGTTAGATTCATCTTTTGCTCCACCTCTATGACACTCGTCAATAATGATGAGATCAAAAAACTCTGGTGGGTACTCTTCATATCGTTTTACATCAAAATCTTCAACACCATCTGTTTCTTCGCCTGTACCTGTCATAAAGGTCTGAAAGATAGTGAAAAATATTGATCCTGAAGTACCCAATTTTCCTGGTCTAATTCTCACTAATGCATCTTCTGCAAAGGCTGAGAATGAGTTATATGCTTGGTCAGCAAGGATGTTTCTATCAGCTAAAAACAATACTCTTGGTCTCTGATCTTTAGCACCTCTATTATTCCATCTTGCATTAAAAAGCTTCCATGCAATCTGGAATGCAATGTATGTTTTACCAGTTCCTGTGGCAAGAGTAAGTAGCAATCGTTGTTCGCCGTTTGCAATTGCTTTTAAGACATTATTTACAGCGTTTTTCTGGTAATAACGAAGTGGTTTTGTTCCAGAGAAGGTTTCATAAGACACTTTGTTAAATTTAGATTCCCAGTCGGTAATATTGCCATGGACCATATCCCAGAGTCGTTCTGGTGTTGGGTAGTTATGTACTTTCTCTTCTTTACCTGTCTCCATATCAATCTGGAGAATCTCTTTACCATTGGTTGAATAAGTGAATCGTGTTTGCAGTAGTTGAGCATATTTCTTAGCTTGTGGAACCCCCTCGCTAAGTGGTTTTTCATCTGATTTTGCTTCTATGACTGCTAGATCTTGATCATTAACCGTGAGCAAGTAATCAGCTATTTTTGGATCTGTATTTCTTCCACCAGTAAGAATTCTTCCATTATTTATTTTGAACTCTCTTGATACTTTTACGTTATCTTCAGTTACCCAGCCAAGTTCTCTTAATGCTGGATCAATTAACTCTGCTCTTGTCTCTGCTTCATTCATAGTAAAACTCTTTATCTAATATTGATTTTCTTAACATTGAGTACTTAATAATCAGATCTTCTTTAAGTCTCAAATAATTGTCGTAAGGATTTTTTAATTTATTAAGCCTGTCCGAAATATCTTGTTGAATCTTTTCATTCGGAGGATTTATAATTTTCATATTTTTAAGATCTTCTCTTCTTAACTCTGTTTGACCCGATGCCCCGACTCCCATTTTTTCTATTAGTTTCTCTAGATATATAAATAGCCAATTAGTAAATTCTTTACTTAAAATATTAAAATTTGGACGAAATATTGTCACATGGGTATCAACAGTTACATCATTACTTGGCAACTCTGTCACTTGTGCAACTCTCCCTAAAGTACCAACGCCAGTTGAATTTATTAGGATATCGCCAATTTGTATTTTTTTATCATCGGAAACTTTTTTAATATTTTGGTCATGATACCTACCGACTTCAAAGTTAATTTGATTGTCCCTTATACACCTTTGATTAACAATTAATGTTTTAGAATTATCAGTGTATTTAGGTTGCATCCCTCTTGAAATATATGTAGATAGTTTTTCTAGTTCGATCAAATCTCCAGAGCTATCTCCTCTAAAAGTTTCATTCAAATAACTAAAAAATAAATTTTTACTATTTTCAATATTCTTTGTTACATCATTAGTTAACTTATCTATATTTTCAACAACCTTATCTAACCTTTCAACAATTTTTTCTTGTTCATGAAGAGATGGAACTGGAATTTTGATCAATCTAAATTTATCAACATCCAAGTTTTTTTGAGCTGCCCCTCTCCCAAGAAGATAGATATCAAACATTTTTGAAAATAAAAACCAATCTATATATTTTTGAATAACTACATTTGGATCTTTCGTTTCAACAGATAAACCTGAATCGTTTAAAAAAAATTTTCCATCTACTCTACGAACACACTTTTCAGACATCCCAAATCTTGATATTATTACGCAGTTTTCACGGTTGTATGAATCAACTTTGAATGTTTTACCTCCACCCCCATATACATCATATATTGTTCCCGAATCTCTTTTTTTTACTACTCTCGTGCCATAATTTATATTTGCAATATTTTCTATTTCGTATAATTTCATTAGATTAATTTTTTAATTTGTTTTAGAAGTGTTGAAGATTCTTTTTCAAGTTTCTCAATTTCATTTAAAATATCACTCGGATCTGGTAAAGCTTCTTCTTCAATATGAGGATTAACGACACCTAAATCTAAAGTCTCCTGATTTATATCTTTAATACCAAGA
The DNA here is from genome assembly GCA_028376655.1 of Acidimicrobiia bacterium. Taxonomy (GTDB): domain Bacteria; phylum Actinomycetota; class Acidimicrobiia; order Actinomarinales; family Actinomarinaceae; genus Actinomarina. The sequence goes on along the minus strand of JAONAZ010000006.1, from coordinate 42,004 downwards.
GTCCAGGTATTTTCTGAATTTGAATCCTTAGCTAAATTTCTAAATTCATCAAGATCATCTAAATTCAGAGGCTGTCCTTTGCCAATATTTCTATCTAAATTAAGTTGATAGTATTGAATTTCTTTAGTTGGAGAACCTTTTTCAAAGAACAATACTACAGTTTTTACTCCTGCTCCTGGAAATGTTCCACCAGGAAGATCTAGTATTGTATGAAGATTACAGGTTTCAAGTAATTCTTTTCTAAGTGATACTGATGCATTATCAACATTTGATAAAAATGTATTCTTAATTACTACACCTGCTCTACCTCCAGCTTTAAGTAACTTAATAAAATGCTGCATAAAGAGATATGCTGTTTCACCAGTTTTAATAGGAAAGTTTTGCTGGACTTCTTTTCTCTCTTTTCCACCAAATGGTGGGTTAGCTAAGATGACGTCATGTCGCTCAGAGTCCTGTACATCTAAGATATTCTCTGTCAACGTATTGATATGTAAGATATTTGGTGCATCCACACCATGTAAAATCATATTCATAATGGCGATAATGTACGCTAAAGATTTCTTCTCTTTGCCATAAAATGTTTTAAATTGTAAAGTCTCTACATCTTCAACACTTAATTTATCCTTAGACATATGTTTAAATGCCTCAACTAAGAATCCTGCAGAACCAACAGCTGGGTCGTAAACAGTGTCACCAATCTTTGGATTTACTTTTTCTACAATTGACTGAATCAAAGGTCTTGGTGTGTAATACTCACCACCAGATCTTCCAGCATTACCCATATCTTTTATCTTTTCTTCATAGAGATGTGACATTTCATGCTTTTCCTCAATGGAGAGGAAACGAAGAGAATCCACATTGTTTAAGACATCACGTAGGGTGTATCCACTTTGTAGTCTATTGCCTATCTCTGAAAAGACTTCTCCAATTTTATACTCTAAAGTATTTGAGTTCTCAGCATCAGTTTTGAAAGTTTTAAGATACGGTATGAGTTTCAAATTTACAAATTCTAAAAGATCATCTCCTGTTAAGGCGTTAACAATATCTTGTGAACCATCTGCTTTTTTTGGTACCGCCCATGTATCCCAGGTAAATTCATCAGAGAATAATGGTTTATACTCGTTACCTTTAAGTGTTGCCTCATCAATGCGTTCTTTCTCTAAATCTGAGAGATATTTTAAAAAGAGGATCCAGGAAGTTTGTTCAATGTAGTCAATTGGTGTTGCACACCCAGCATCAGTTCTTAAAATATCATCTACTGCTTTGAGTGTTTGTTCATACGACATAACTTAATTATACGAATATTCCGAAAACTTGTTTTGAAGATTGGTGTTATTTTATAGTACGGCTATTCATTTTCAAACCATAGACCAGTTTTATTGAACATGTCCAAATTGTAGTAACAATAACTACACATCTCTACTCTGTAGGTATTCTGATACATCTTATTAAATGTATGTTTTCCATAAGTTGGATTTTCAAAGATAGTACCGTCTCTTGAAGTTTCAAAGTACATTACTTTTTCATCAAAGTAGCTCTTGGGATTAATATTCTTGCCACACCAAAAACAAATCATCCAATTAGGAAGTTCTGTTTTTTTTCTAGTCCAGACAGTAAAAATTTTATTATAGAAATTCTCCCTATCTAAATTTTTAATTATTTTGAGTTTTTTGTTGTCATTCATATAAGCAAAACAATTTACACGACAAGGGTGTTAGTTGTCAAATCGAGGGATTTAGGGAACTTATTCAATAAAATCACACTAAAAGCTGGTCGTATGCGGGTCGCAGGGCTATTTTTATAGGGCAATATCTGAAAAACCCTTGTGGGCGCTACAGGATTTGAACCTGTGACTTCCTCCTTGCAAGGGAAGCGCTCTGCAATCTCATCTGTCATACCTGCTTTCCGCGTCGCAAAACTATTTTACAAAAACACTAAAAAGCCCAATGAATACAACTTATTTCAATGATTTTTACAAAGACTTTTGCAACGTATTTAAAATGTCATCTGTCAGTAAACAGGACACATATATATGTAGTTAAAAAAAAGCGGCCTCGGCAAGATTCGAACTTGCGACACCAGGTTTAGGAAACCTGTGCTCTATCCCCTGAGCTACGAGGCCAAGTATAAACTTGATACTTGTATGCTATGTATTTGTATATAGGTTATAAATGTTAGCAGTCGACGTTAAGAATATTAAAAAAACTTTTACCAGCAAACAAGACACCGTTGAGGCAGTAAAAGATGTAAGCTTTCAGGTTGAGCAAGGAGAAATCTTCGGGCTACTCGGCCCCAATGGAGCAGGAAAATCAACCACGATCTTAATGCTCACCACACTTCTTAGTATCACTGACGGTAGTGCCTCCATTTTAGGCATCGATGTCGCAACTCAAGATAAAGCGGTACGTGAAAAAATAGGTGTTGCCTTACAAGACACTGGCATAGATAAAATTCTTACAGGTCGTGAATTATTTTTTACCACCTGTCGACTCTGGGGTTATTCAAAAGCAGATTCAGAGATCAGAACAGGGGAGTTACTTGAACTCGTTGGCTTAACTGAAGCAGCAGATAGAAGAGTAAAGACCTATTCGGGTGGTATGAAAAGACGATTAGATTTAGGTCTCAGTCTTGTACACTCACCAGAGATTTTATTTTTAGACGAACCTACAACTGGTCTTGATCCAGGATCAAGAAGAGTGTTATGGGATGAGATTAAAAGACTTCGAGATAGTGGGGTTACGATCATCCTTACTACGCAGTACCTTGAAGAGGCTGATGAGTTAGCAGATAGAATAGCCATCATAGATGAAGGACTTGTTGTTGCAGAGGGAACATCTGATGAGCTCAAAGCTAGTATTGGTGGCGATGTCATTACTCTGTCCTTTACTTCCAAAGAAGATCTTAAAAAAGCACAAGAATTGTTTACTGATGCCGTACAAGACAATGATGAATTAAGAATTACAGTTACTGATGGCGCAACAAAAATACCAGGATATATCAAACAGTTAAATGCTGAGGGTATTGAAGTCAGTGCTGTCTCTGCAAGTAAACCAACGCTCGATGATGTATTTCTAGAAGTAACGGGATATAGACTTGAGGGTGCTGAGGAACCTGTTGAAGAAAAAAAAGAGCCATCTAGAAGAAGAGGTAGATAATGGAAACAAAAAGAACATTCGCTACCCAACTTCAAATTCTTACTAAAAGATTAGTTCTTCGTTTCATGAGAAGACCACTAGCGGAGCTACCTAACATCTTTATTTCTGCGTTCTTTTTATTCGTATATGATGGAGCTCTTGGTGGAGTTTTTGGGGGCTCAGCAGAAGGAACACCTTTCGATTTTGCTAATGGTAATTTTGTTAACTTTATCCTTCCTGTATCCATAGTCTCTGCATCTTTAAGTGGTGGAGCATCAGGTATTTATTTAGTAGAAGACATTGAATCTGGAGTTTTTAAGAGATATCAAAGTATGCCTATTTCAAAATGGGCAATTATTTTATCCCCAATGCTTATTGGGGCATTAAGAGTATTAGTTCAAGCAGGCCTAATAATGGTAATTGGAAAATTCATAGGAGCAGATCCAGCAGTAGGAACAGTTGGATTTTTTGTTGTCTTATCAATTGCATTTCTATGGGGGATGGGTTTTGCAGGATACTCTGTCGCAGCTGGCGTACGATCGGGATCCTCTCAAGGGGCACAGGCTGCATCCTTCTTATTTTTCCCAGCTTTATTTTTAGCTCCAACCTTTGTGCCAAGAGAAGCACTTAGAGGATGGCTAGCAACTGCCTCTGCTTACAATCCAACAACCTATGTTATCGAAGCTATGAGAGCAGTTATGGTTGAAGGATGGGTTATTGATGTTATCGCTAAAGGCTATCTAGCTGCAGGTTTGTTTGCATTTGTGACGTTAACATTTGCCGTTATATCAGTTGGAAAAGCTACAGAAAAAGCATAAAATACTGCTTTAGTTAGTAATTAAATTTAATTACTCTATATACTTCTTAAGGAAATTATGGAAGCAACATTAAAAGCAACAATTAGAGAAGATAAGGGTTCACCAGAGTCAAGAAGACTACGAACAGAGGGCCTTTTACCTGCAGTCTTGTACGGCCAGGGAATGGAATCTACTTCTGTATATATAGACGCAAGAGAATTTACAAATGCACTAAAAACTGATGCCGGTTCAAACATCATATTTAATATTGAACTTGGTGAAAAAGAAAAAGTTACAGCATTAGCGAGACAAATACAAAGACATCCTTATAAAGATCAATTTGTACATGTCGACCTTATTAAAGTAGATTTAACTCAAAAAGTTGAAGCTGAAGTTCAAATCAATTACTTAGGCATACCAACCGGCGTTAAAGAAGAAGGCGGTTTAGTACAAACTATTAATAACACACTAAGAATTAGTGCCTTACCTTCAAGCATTCCTACATCTCTTGACATTGAAATCTCTCACTTAAATGTGGGTGAAAATGTTATTGCATCAGATATTGAACTACCTGAGGGAGTTACTTTGGCTAACGAAGAAGATGATTCAGTTATGGTCATCGTTACTCTACCAAGAGCAGCTGTTGAAGAAGAAGATATCTTAGGTGAAGGCCTAGAGGGTGAAGAAGGAGAAGGATCTGGAGATGGTGAATCTAGTGAAGAAGCTGCTGGGGACGACTCCTCAGAAGGTGCTGAATAACAACTCACTCCTATTTGTTGGCCTTTGGAATCCTGACGAAAAATATAAGAACACTCGACACAATATTGGTGGCGATACACTTTTAACAAAACTTCTAAAAACAGATTCTAGTTTTAAAACTCACAAAACAGGCATGTTCCAATCTGCTGAAACATCATTTGGTGAACATAACGTAACACTATTACGACCAATGGTCTCCATGAATAACTCTGGAGATGCTCTTGCAGCTTATTTAAAAAATAAAAATATAGATTCTCAGAATATTCTAATTATTTATGATGATATTGATTTAGCATTTGGAAGACTGCGACTTAAACAAGGCAGTTCAGATGGTGGTCATAATGGTATTAAGTCTGTTGATCGATACCTTAATAAAGATGAATATTGGAAATTAAAAATCGGAGTAGGAAGACCTCCAAAAGGAGTCGATCCAGCGCACTACGTTTTATCAAAGTTCCACAATGATGAGAGAGAAGAAGTAGAGTTTATTATAGAAGATGCCCTGGATGTGATGGAGGCATTCTCTGAAAATCGAGAGGTAGCTATTAAGAATGCTTCCGAGAGAAGAATAATTGATGTGATCTAAATGAAGAAGAGAATACCCGATTTATTAGCTTGGTTTAGAATCTTCTCCTCACCAGTTATATTATTTTTAATTCTACAAGATGGATCACAAAGTGGACTTATGTTAACACCAGCCATCCTTGCATTTATAGCTGCATGGACTGATTTTTTTGATGGTAAATTAGCAAGAAAATGGGATGTCTCGACTAAAACAGGAGCATTTCTGGACACAATCGCAGATAAGCTTTTTGTCACTTGTATATTTATAGGTTTTACCTATATCGATAGAGTCAGTATATGGATTACAGTTTTATTAATATCCAGAGAGTTTATTGTTACTGGCTTAAGAGGTCTTGCTGGAAATGAGGGAAAACTAATTCCACCAAGCCCGCTTGGTAAAATAAAGGCCAGCCTACAGTTTTGGTCAATCGGATTTGTTTTGATGGACTTTCCTGTAGACGTAGCTGGCGTTTCTCTTGCAACAATCGTTGTTTACTTAGCATTGATATTCTCTTACATTTCAGGCTATCAATACTTTGCTGCCTATAACTCAGCAGAATGACAGACTATAAAAATATTTTTATTACTGGTGCTACAGGTGTTGTTGGGAAACCATTATTACAAAAATTAATTGATAACGGCCATAATATTTTTGCACTCACCAGAAGTGAAGAAACCAAAAAAATTCTTAGCGAATTAAATGTAACACCTATCAATGGAGATTTATTTGACTCAACACTATTTGAGCAACTAGAAAATTTCAAAATCGATGCAATCTTTCATGTAGCTGGAATGAATAAAATGTGTTCTAAAAATCCAGATGCAATGTTTCATATAAATATCGAGGGCACAAAATCAATGCTGGATCTTGGAAACAAGTTAGGAATTAAAAAGTTCATTTACACTTCTTCAGCCGTAACCCTAGGAGAAGAAAAAGGACTGCCTGGTAATGAAGATGCGGTGCATAGGGGTAGCTTTTTAAGTAATTACGAAAAATCTAAATATGAAGCTGAAGTAGAGGCATTTAAGTTTAAAAAAGATTTTGAATTCGTTTCTGTCAATCCATCCTCTGTTCAGGGACCTGGACGAGTATCAGGAACAGCCAAACTTTTAATCTCATCATTAAACAAGAAATACCCACCATTATTGAAAAATAACATCTCAATCATTGATATTGATAATTGCACAACTGGACATTACAACGCACTTTTACACGGAATCGATAATGAGAGATATGTATTAAATAGTTTTCACGTTACATCAGAGGAACTCATTAAAAGGGTAAAACAAATAACAAACTGGAATGGCTCACCTATTTATATTCCTAAAGGACTTCTGAAATCTGCAGGCCCACTATTTGATTTAGTTGCATTGTTTTCAACTGGTGAATCAATAATATGTAGAGAGTCAGTACGAGTTTTGACTCATGGCCACGTTTATGATGGCTCCAAAGCACAAAGGGATTTGAAAATCGAATATATAGATGTTGATAGTTTCATACATAAGATTATTAGTTGGTTAATCAGTCAAGATTTATTGCAATTAGAAATAAAGAATAAGAGCTAACAATGAATGAATTTGATGAGCTCCTTGAAATAGTAGCTAAGTTAAGGGTCGAATGTCCTTGGGATAAAGAGCAGACACATGAGTCACTAGCGAAGCATTTAATTGAGGAATCTTATGAACTACTAGATGCCATATCAAAATTAGATACTTCAACAGAAAGTTTTGAAGAACTTAAAAATGAACTAGGAGATGTATTATTACAAATATTTCTACACTCAAAAATAGCTGAAGAGAAGAAATTTTTTAATATGGCTGATGTGATGACAAATCTACGCTTAAAACTCATAAAGAGACACCCTCACATTTTTGAAGACATAAAACTTGAGTCTGCAGAAGATGTAGAGAAACAATGGGAGAAAATTAAACAACAAGACAACAACTCTATTTTTGATGATTTAAATCAGAACTTACCTCCTGTGAATATAGCATTTAAAGCTCAGAGAAAAGCGAAAAGTCTTAAACTGACCTATCCAAACTATGAAGCTGCTTTAGAGGATTTGATATCTGAGGTTAATGAATTGAAAGAGGCAGATAATCTAGAAGATAGAAAAGATGAATTAGGTGATGTTTACTTTTCGCTAATAAATGTATCAAGATACTTGGATGCAGATCCTGAAATTCAGCTAAAACGCTCTATTGATAAATTTATTACAAGAGCGAAGTATGTAGAGAAGAATTACAAAGAGGATGCAGACATCAATGACTTATGGCAGGAAGCAAAGAATAGTCAAATAGAGTCGTAAACTCAGAAAATTCTGTTAAATTTTAACTAACAGGGTTATGAATACAAATATTAATAAAATTCACGCTAGGTATGTCCTAGATTCAAGAGCTAATCCCACTGTGGAAGCTGAAGTTACTCTAGAAGATGGGTCATGGGGTAGAGCATCAGTACCATCAGGTGCATCAACTGGAAAATTAGAAGCTCATGAGCTTAGAGATGGTGATAGTAATTTTCTTGGCAAGGGTGTCGGTAAAGCAGTCGAAAAAGTAAATACAGAAATTTTCGAATTACTTAATGGCCAAGATGCTGGAGACCAGAGCAATTTAGATAAGTTAATGATTGAGCTTGATGGGACTGCAAATAAAAGTAATCTTGGTGCTAACTCAATTTTAGCTGTTTCTATGGCGAGTTTAAATGCCTACTCCAATGCAACAGGTAAACACATGTATGAGCTTGTTCCAAATATTTATGGCACACCCTCTTTACCAGTACCCTTTATGAATATATTGAATGGTGGAGCTCATGCAGACAACAAAGTTGATATTCAAGAATTTATGATTGTCCCTCATGGTTTTGCACGATTTGATTCTGCTTTGCAAGCTGGTGTGGAGATATATCACACACTAAAACAATTACTTAAAGATAGAGGCCTAGCAACAAATGTAGGCGATGAAGGTGGATTTGCTCCGAATTTAAACTCTTCTGAAGAGGTATTGAAAATTATAATTGAAGCAGTTGAAAAAGCTGATTATAAAATGGAAGAACAAGTATCAATTGCCTTAGATGCTGCATCATCAGAATTCTACAAAGAGGGTAAATATTTAATTGAGAATCAAGAGCTGAGCTCTAGTGACATGGTCAGTTATCTAATAGACCTTACCGAGAAATTTCCAATTGTTTCAATTGAAGATGGACTCGCAGAGGATGACTGGGATGGCTGGAATGAATTGACCTCAAAAATTGGTCAAACTACTCAGCTTGTTGGAGATGATTTATTTGTAACTCAGTCTCCAATGTTACAAAAAGGAATAGAGCAGAAATCAGCAAATTCAATTTTAATTAAAGTTAATCAAGTTGGCAGTATAAGTGAAACGTATGAGACGATGACGCTTGCAAATCAACATGATTTTACCTCGATGGTTTCTCACAGGTCTGGTGAAACGGAGAATGTATTTATTAGTCACCTAGTAGCAGGAACTTCTAGTGGGCAAATTAAAACAGGAGCACCTGCAAGGTCTGAAAGAACAGCAAAATATAATGAGCTACTTCGTATCGGTGAAAGTATTGGACTAGACAACTTTAATAATAAAAAATGGATCAAGTAAACACTTTCAAGAGAAACGTAGGCTCTAAAATTATCATATTCACGATTACTTTTACTTCTTTATATTTTGTGTTTGATACATACGAAGTTAACTATAAAAACTATATGTCTATGCAAACAACATTGGAAAATAGAATTGAGCATTCAGAAGAACTAAAACAAGAGATAAATGATTATCAGGTAAAAATTGATAATTTAAATGACCCAGAAAAATTAGATTTAATCCTTCAAGAACATGGATATGGTAATGATGGGGAGGTTCTTCATAAATTTGAAATCCCAGAGGCTGTAACCCCCTTGGAAGAGACAATTAGACGTGAAAGAAGTAAGAGTGCTTTTGAATTGTTTGTAGAATTCATCATTGGTACTAATGATGAATCACAATAAACAAGTTGTAGAAATACAACTCGGTCGAAAACTTAGAAGTTCTGCAAATGTTGTTACAACATGCCACTTTAACTTACCGGTAGTCATTAAAGTACCTCCTAATTTAGATGACGGAACTCCATTCCCAACTACATATTGGCTTTCATGTCCTATGTACAATAAAAAAGTAGGATCCCTTGAATCCACAGGCTTAATTAAAGAGCTGGATAAACAAATTCAAAAAGATAAAAATCTAGGAAATCAATGGTCTGAAAGACAACGTTCTTACGAAGAAGAGCGCACTCAACAGATAGATGGAGAAACAAAGATACATCCATACGGTGGAGTAGGAGGAGCACGAGAAAGTATAAAATGTCTCCATTCACACCTAGCTGACCAACTAGCTACTGGGAAGAATATTGTCGGACAGATTGTCGAGGAATTAGTCGGAGGATTTAACTGTCAAGTGCCATGTATCGATGAAGAACAACTTGAAAAAAATAAAGCCTGGAAGGTCGAATGGTAAAGGTCGCAGCAATTGACTGTGGTTCAAATTCGACACGTCTATTAATTGCAAATGTTTCATCTGGAGAACTGACACCTATCTTCAAGACACATAAAGTAACAAAAACTTCAGAAGGACTAGAAAACTCGAATGAAATTTCAAAAGATGCCAAAAATCGACTCATCAAGGTTTTAAGGGAGTATCTTAAAAAGATTAATAGTGAAAGTGTTGATCACATCCTTATAACAGGTACAGCTGTATTTAGAGATGCTCATAACTCCGAAGAAGTTATTGAAGAGATCAGAAAAAAACTTGATCTAGAAATCCAAGTTATTAGTGGAGACGAAGAGGGGTATTTAACTTCTATAGGAGTTTTATCAGCCAGCTCAATTAAAAAACATTTCTTCATTGTTGATATTGGAGGTAGAAGTACAGAGTTAATTTATGATGCTGATAACAGAACAAATGTGCACTCTCTTGATATAGGTGTTGTCTCTTTGACAGAGCGTATTTCTAATATAAACCCTTTTAGTGAGTCAGATAAAGAAAAAGCAGAAATATTGATTAATCAAAACCTTAATAGGGAAATTGATACACAAGAGTCTTTTATGATTGGCGTAGCAGGAACTTTTACCTCGATAGCATCTATCTACTTAGAGCAAAAAATATATGACGAAGATGAAATACATTTAACAAACCTAACTTACTCATGGATAACAAATCTATCTTCACAACTAAATCTAATGACTGAAGCACAGATAATCAGTAAATACACATCATTAGATCCGAAAAGGGCAAAAACCTTATCACCAGGAGTATTAATAGTTTGTAATATAATGAAAAAATTTAATTTTGATGAGCTAAAAGTCTCAAAAAGTGATATTTTAGAAGGGCTAATCTTAAAAAATTATTAAGTTTAATAAGGTAGCCCGGGTGGCGGAATCGGTAGACGCGACGGACTTAAAATCCGTTATTCGAAAGGATGTGGGGGTTCGAGTCCCCCCCCCGGGCACAGGTAAATTTATCTAAAAAATAAAAATACTTTCATTGTGAAGACCAACAAATCTTTATATGATTACTGAAGTAAGAGGTAAATTTTTATGAGAATAAATAAAAATATTCTATTCGTAACAATATTTATAACAATCACAGGTATTTTTTCTTTCTTAGCATATAAGCCAGTAGATGTCCTTATAGGCGGTCCTAACTTTCCACAAGTAGAATATTTTGTTGAAGAGTTAGATGTAATATCTGAACAATTAGGAATAAAAGTTGAGTACAAAACATTTAGTGATATTGAAACCTATCTTATTGAAAATTCAGATCATAATTTAGACTTAGCATTGATACCGAACCCTCAAGGTGTGGTTAACTTGGGCCAAAGAGGTATAGCTGTTCCAATTAATAAACTTTTAGATGAGATTTTTATAGATGATAATTTCTCTCAACACTTAGTGGATATTACAACTTCAGATTTAGATAATCATAATTATGGAGCTTGGTTTAGAGTGATTCCTAATTCTTTAGTTTGGTACGATACAAGCAAATATAAAGATATTGGGTCACCCGTCTTTAATGATTATGAAGAAATGATTACCTACACTCAAGAAAACTCATCAAAAGATAAACCTTTATGGTGTATGGATATTGAGAGTGGTGCATCTACTGGTTGGATAGCAACAAATTGGTTAGAAGATATGATTCTTCATAATTATGGTCCTGTTGTTTATGATGATTGGTTTAAACAAGAAAAATTATCAAGCTCAGAAGAAGTAACTATGTCAATTTTAGATATTGGAAAATTAATTTTCATTGAAGATGCCGTATATGGAGGGCATAAGAGAATCGTAAGAAAAGAGTTTAGAAATAATTATAAAAATCTTTTGGATGAAAATAATACATGCACGTTTAGTTGGTCTGGCCATTTTACTAGTTACTATTTTCCAAAGGATGCCAAATACGGTGTTGATTATAACTTTTTTAAACTTCCTTCAGCAAAATATAAAAATGCAATGGTAGGCATTGGTGATGTTGTGATCGGATTGAACACCAATTCAAATACTTCTAATGTAATGCAGAGTCTTACTTCAACAGGCTTTGGAGAGAATTGGTTAAGCAAGAAAGATTCTCAATATATTTCTGCAAATATGAATTCTCAAACTGATTCACTTATAAACCAGATGACAATTGATGAGACTAATTTAATTAGGTCTGCTTTTAAGGAAAATCTTTTTAGGTATGATGCTTCTGAGCTTATGGAAAGGCGAATTGGATCCGATAGCTTGTGGTATGCTCTTACGCAATATATTGAATTCAAAAGTCTTTATATTGAAGATATTACTGAAGAGTTAGATACTAACTTTTAAATAATCTACATCAATCCTATTTTAAAATTAAACTCTCTGATTTAAAGTTCATTTTATATTTATACTTGATTAATGAATCTCGTACCTGATAACAGAATTACTGCATTAAAAGATATTGAGCCAGATATTGATAAAGAATTCGTTCTTTATTGGGTAATAAATTTTAAAAGAACATCGTATAACTTTGCCCTTCAACGTGCTGTCGAATGGGCAAATAAACTTAATAAACCACTACTGATTTTCGATCCATTAATTCTTGATTATCCAATGTCCAGCGTAAGGTTCCATAAATTCTTTCTTGAGGGTATGAAGGATATTGATGAAGATATTTCAAAAACTAAAGCTTTTTACTACCCATACGCAGAGGAAACACCAAATGCAAGTGAAGATCTCCTTACGATACTATCTTCAAAAGCTGCCGTAGTAGTCACTGATGATTACCCAACCTATTTTGTTCCTCAAATGACTGCAAAAGCAAAAGGAGTTATTAACATACGCTATGAAATTATCGATGCCAATGGACTAATTCCAATTCGTATTGCGGAAAAAGAGTATGTAAGGGCTCATGACTTTCGCAGATACATGCATAAAAATCTATTAGATTTTCTTGTGGATGTTCCTGAAGAGAATCCTCTTAACAAATTAGAGGTGGAATTTGATGATAAGTTAATCAAAGATATAGATAGTAAGTGGAATAAAATAAATTTCGAAACATTCAATCAAGAAGACTTTTTAAACAATTTAAATATCGATAAAACTGTCAAAGAGAGCCCCATTATTGGAGGCTATAAAAAAGCAAAAGAGCGTTTAGATTACTTTTTAGAAAATGGGTACAAGGATTACGCAACATTAAGAAGTCATCCATCTGAAGATGCAAGTAGTCAACTATCACCGTATTTACACGCTGGCCATATTTCGCCATATGAAATTTTTGTCAAAGTTAATGAACTCGAATCCTGGTCTATGGAAAATGTTAACCCTGCTTTTGTTGGGAGAAGGCAAGGTTGGTGGGGCGGATCAGAGAATTTAGAAAGTTTCTTTGACGAGCTTATTACGTGGAGAGAACTTGGATATCATACTTGCGTTACGCGAGCCAATTATGACCAGTATTCCTCGCTTCCAGAATGGGCAATTAAAACTCTAGAGGAACATGCGAATGATCCCAGAGAGTATGTTTATTCACTACAACAATTAGTCAATTCTGAAACTCATGATGAAATATGGAATGCAGCTCAAACACAATTAAGAGAAGAGGGTATTATTCATAATTATTTAAGAATGCTCTGGGCAAAAAAAATATTAGAGTGGGCACCAAATCCTAAATTAGCTTTGTCGTATATGATTGATTTAAATGATAGATTTGCTTTAGATGGTAGAGATCCAAATTCATACTCAGGGGTATTCTGGTCACTAGGCAGGTACGATAGAGCGTGGGGGCCAGAAAGAAAAATTTATGGAAAAATTCGTTATATGACCTCTGAAAATACTGCTAAGAAATTTAAACTTGGCGGTTATCTTGAAAAATACGGCTCCAAAATATAGATAACCTGCAAAGTTAAAAATACCCAAAATCATGTGAATTATTTCACAAGCGTGCTATATTGTGATTATAAGATATTTAAAAGCTATATAAAGGAGACGCTTAAAAATGGCCGAACTTACATACAGACTCTTTATGGTGGCAACTGCAGGTATGCTTGCAGGAACAGTATATTTACTGATGTCATCAAGAGAAGTTGATCCGAAATTCAGAAGAGGTGTATATATCTCAGCATTAGTGACTGGAATTGCATGGTATCACTACCAAAAAATGACAGTATCTTTTGCATCAGGAGACTTTGACACACCTTTGCGATATGTTGATTGGGTACTAACCGTTCCATTAATGTTCGTAGAAGTTCTTGCAGTAACATCTAAAGGTGCAGAGTATGCCCAAAAAGTCAGAACTATGGGTGCAGCTGCACTTGTAATGATTGGTGGAGGATATTACGGAGAAGTATCAGCAGAAGCTGGAGATGCACAATACTGGACTGGTTTTGTAGTATCGATGGTTGCTTATGCATTTCTAATGAGAGCACTACAAGCTGAAGGTACATCACTAACAGGTGATGCAGGTGAAGCATTCCAAAAAATCAAGAATCTTATTCTTATTGGTTGGATAATCTATCCATTAGGATTCTTAGCACCAGCAGTGAGTCCAGACTTAATGGACTTGAGAGAGCTTCTATACACAGTTGCTGACATTATTAACAAAGTCGGTCTTGGTGTATTAGTTCTTAATATGGCAAAAGTTCAATCAGGAGAAAAAGTCTAACTTTAACTCTTATTAAATTTATAGATAGGCGGCAATGTCCGCCTATCTTTTTTTATAGGTACAATTATGGTCATGGATAAAATTATTTTTTTCAATACTCTCTTTGGGTTTTTTACAGTCACTGCATGGATAATCTCGACAGGCATTCTATACCTATATATAACGAAAAAAACTTTTAATAAATTTATTACTGATCAGTTTTTATACTTCGCAACAAGTGTCGCTACTTTCTCTGCCGTTGGAAGTATTATTTACTCTGAAGTTGTTGGATTTATCCCATGTAAATTTTGCTGGTACCAACGTTATTTAATGTATCCAATAGCATTAATACTTATTCTTTCACTTTTTAAAAAGGATTTATACAAATTTGGCTTTATTAGTTTAGGTGGCCTCTTTGTTAGTTTGTACCATATTTATCTTCAAAATGGTGGTGGCGGTGGAGGGTCTTGCGCAGTAGACATTCCATGTAATCTCAAATATGTAGACATATTCGGTTTTATTAGTATTCCAGTAATGGGTGCTACTGGGTTTTTAACGATATTTATATCTTTATTGTATTATGACTATGCAAGGAGACAAAACATTGAATAAAAATTTCTTAATAGCCGCAGGTGTTCTCTTAGTGATTGGCTTTGCTGTCGCAGTAGGGGTTACTTTAAGTACTGAACCTTTAACTGCTGGTCTTCCAGAAGGAGAGACCACTGTTACAGGAGATCCGCTACCAACTTATGCTGGTGAAAATGATGATAATGTTGCAATTGGGCTTTCAGCTCCAACGTTTTCTGGACCAAATGAAAATTCTGAAATAATCGCACTTGAAAAAAATGGTAATGCTAAAGCTATACTTTTTCTTGCTCATTGGTGTAATTACTGCCAAGCAGAAGTTCCATCTGTACAAGAATGGATTGATACTATAGGAGTTCCAGAGGGTATAGATATAATTGCAGTTGCCACTTCAATTGACAGATCAAGAGGTAATTATCCTCCTCACGATTGGCTAGAAAGAGAAGGCTGGAGTGAAACTCAGATATATGATCTAGATAAAAAAATTGGAGATGCATATGGTCTTACATCATTTCCATACTGGGTATTTCTTGATAATGAATTAAATGTTAAGGCACGAAGAACTGGTAGCTTACCACAAGACGCAGTTGGTCAACTTTTAGTTCAGCTAGCTTTAGAAAGCAGATAAAAGCATCTAGCTTTTTTTCAGTACAGATAAATATACAAAACCAAATATTCCCATTCTCTCGAGGGTGTAGCTATTGAATCCAGATTCTTTAAGAAATGATTCAGGAGCTTCTAGTTTGTCTAAAGACGTGTAAAGAAATCTATATTGTTTAAAGCTGAATGTTACGATACCAATCAAATGTAACGTTATGAATGTGCCCAACTTATGCAATCTTTTGGTGAACATATTTAATGGCCTCGTCATATCAAGCAACACAAAGTTACCGTCATCTTTAAGAACTCTTTTTATTTCTTTAAAAGCTTTATCAGTATCTGAGACATTTCTCCAGACGAATGCACAGTAGATATTATCAAAAGATTTATCGTCGAAAGGTAAGGCCTCTGCAGAGCCTAAAATCTTATTAGAAAAATTATTTAAAGACAACATTCTTTCATCAGGATCTAATGCCGTCACTTCATAGCCAATAAGTTGTTTTTCAGCCGCACCAGTACCACTACCAAGGTCTAAAACAGTTGAACCAGTAAGTTGCTGAGACGCTTTTTCTCTCCAGGATTTATCAAACCCAAGTGTGAGTAGAGAGTTTATGCCATCATAGAATCTGTATATTTTTGAGAAATTAGCAGACTTAGGCAATCTAGAGTATGTAGGCAACAGAAAGTAAAATTCCTGTTAAAAAATGAATACCTATTGTTGATACATTGACAAGTAAGAGCTCATAAGGCACTTTTTGTCGATCAGCATTAGGGTCATTCCACTTGATCATCCATTCATCAGCCATTTTAAAGGCTTTCCAAACAAGTAGGACGGGTAATAAAGCAGCAAAAGCATAGACGGTTCCGAAATCTGTAAAGAGACCTAAGAGACCAATAGCTGCAACAGAGAGAAAAGCTTCAACCATGAATTGTTTATATAAAGAAAGTGGCTTTTCGAGTCGCATCCAGCCATCATCGACTGCTGTTCGTACTACCCATGTGTTTTTACCAACAGCCGCATCCGAGGGAGCATCTTGGAATTGATTAATCCAAACAATAAGCATAACCAATATCCCTATTGGAACAGAAGCTATAAGTGCTTCAATCCAATTCCATTGATTTATATCGTTATTATGGATAGGAGAGGTCAACACATAGTGTGCACCCATAACCATGATTGGGCCAAATCCAAGCGCTATAGCTATTTCTCCAAATCCTTTGTAGCCCAGTCTTACTGGATCTCCTGTATAACCTAAAGCTAAAAATGTTCCAATTACACCAGTCCATAAAATAGGGGTGTTACCAAAGTAATTACCACTTACTTGTTCATTAAGGTACAAGCCAATTCCAACAGTACCCATAATGCTGACTAAAGCAGTGATCAGTACTTGTCCAGGTGTCATCAGTCCAACTTGAATTACTCTACTTCCACCATTGAAAGGACTAGCTACTTTGTTAATTTCATCAGCATTTGATGTATGATCAAAAAAGTCATTTGAGGAGTTTGTTGCAATTTGAGCTAAAGATGCACCACCGAGAACTAACCAGAACATTTTCCATGACCAGCTCTCGGCAATACCATTATCTTTGAGATCGCTCCATGCTACGGCTGCGCCAATAAATATTGGAGCAAATGTAGCCGTTAGAAAGGGGGCTCTAACTGTTCTCAACCACAAACTAATTCTTTTTAAACCAAGTTTGAATGCCATTTTTAATGCGGAAGTTTTGTTACCAGGAATAGTCTTCCACTGAAATTGTTCTTCTTCAAAAAAGTTAACATATTTGATAGTTGTTGGCTTCACTCTGTAGTATCCGACAACATCATTTTTAATGAGAAATTCATCTTCCATATACTCTTTGAATGCCTCAGTGGTCTCAAGAACTAATTCGTAAGCCTTCTTTTTTTCATCCTCATCTTTAATTTTGTAGCATTCTCCATCAATTTGTAAACCTTCAATGCCTTCTTGGCCCTTTGGCCATATGACTACATGTACTCTGGGGTTTAATCTAATTTGTTCAGCTTTTCTTGTTGGATTGAAAGTAAAAAATACAAGATCTTCACCATCTCTACTAAAAAAAACTGAGGCGCCTGAAGAGTTCCCACCAACACTTGTAGCGATGAACATTCTGTCGGCAGAATCTAATACTTTTTGTATTTTGCTATCTAGAACTTCATTCATAAGATTAGAGTAATATGCTTGTGAAATAATGCACAAAGTCTTCTACATTTATTTATAAATCCTAAATTCGTATAAAATGAACTAATGTTTAATGTCTTCAAAACACCAGAATTTAAAAAAGCACTTTCATTTTACAAAGAGGGTGTATTGGAAAATAAACGAAGTTTTCTTGTATCAATGCTTTCAGCTGTTGTATGGTGTTTTCTAATAGTTATTCAGCCCTACCTGATTAAAAGAATTATTGATGAAGGTATCGTTGAACAGGATCGACAGATTCTTATAGTACTTATTTCTTTTATGTTAATTATTGGATACATACGTGCAACAACAATCGGTATACGTCGATTTTATTCTATGGATGTTTCTTACAATGTAGAAGCTGGCATTAGAAATAGAATTTTTACACATATGCAAAAACTTGCATTTAATTTCCATGACAAAGTTCCAACTGGTGAGCTAATGGCTAGGGCATCAAGTGATGCTTCCCAAGTTCGATTAGCTTTTGCTATCGCTCCACTAGCAACAGCAAATATCCTATTATTAATTATTTTAAGCATCACACTTTTGAGCTTGAGTTTACCTCTTGGATCTATGGTTTTGCTTTCGATTCCTGCAGTATTGTGGCTAGCATCAAACTTTTCAGCAAAAGCAATGGGCGTTTCTTTGAGAGTTAAAGAAGCGGAGGCACAAATGACTACCGAAGTGGAAGAGCAACTTGGAGGTATAAGAGTTGTTAAAGCATTTGGAAATGAAGAGCTTGCATCTTCAAAAGTTGAATCAGCAATATCTAATATTTATGACACTTCTTTAGAGTATTTAAACTTACGAACTAGGTTCGTTCCATTATTTGAGCTGATACCAATGGTCATTACGCTACTTGTATTGTTACTAGGTGGGTACTTATCAATAAATGAACTTATAACTCTTGGAGATTTCATTGCTTTCACTCAGTATGTTTTTTTACTGTTGTGGCCATTAAGAATCACTGCTTGGTTCTTATCTGAGATACCTTCAAGTGTTTCAGCAGGAATTAGAATATTAGAATTACTAGACGAAGAACCTACGATTATTGACGATAAATCAGATACAACATTTCCAGAAGATGGAAATGGAACCATAAAATTTTCAAATGTGAATTTCAAATATGGAAAAGAAAATATATTTAGTGACCTATCTTTTGAAATAGAAGGTAAAAAAACAGTAGCAATTGTTGGGTCTACAGGTTCTGGAAAATCAACTTTAGCTTATTTACTACCAAGACTTTATGACATTGAGTCGGGACTTATCCAGATTGATGGTGTTGATATTAGCAATGTCAAACTTAGTGAGTTGAGATCTGAGGTAAGCCTTGCTTTTGAAGAAAGCTTCCTTTTCTCAAATACAGCAAGGGAAAATATCTCTCTTGGTACTGATGAAGCTTCTGAGGAGCAGATTCAAGATGCAGCAAATATAGCACGTGCTCATGAGTTCATTTCTCAGCTACCCGAATCATATGAAACAAAAGTTGGAGAACGAGGCTACGGTCTTTCCGGAGGTCAGAGACAGAGAATTGCTTTAGCTCGCGCAATATTAAGAAAACCTAGAGTCCTAATACTTGATGATGCATTATCAGCAGTAGATGCCTCAACTGAAGAAGAGATTAGAAATGAACTTCAAAATGTAATGTCTGATATGACGACGCTGATAATTACAAATCGAGTTCCAACGATTGAGCTTTGTGATGATGTTGTGTTCATTGAAAATGGTAAGGTAAAAGCTCAAGGAAGCCATACAGAATTAATAGAGACTGTCGATAGTTATAAAGCTTTGTTTCTTGAGAGCCAGGCTTCCGGTGTTAAAAAATGAATAACAATACTTTTATTAGATCATTCCGATTAGTACCCGAGATAAAAAGAGCTTTCTATTGGAGTTCTCTCATTGCACTCACTGGTTCAGGACTAAGAATGGTTGGTCCACAATTAATTTCAAGAGGTATTGATGATGGAGTTTTAAAATCAAATTATGGATATCTTTTAGAGCAGAGTTTCTTTTACTTCATTACATTAGTTTTACTCTACTTCGTAGCCAGTAAGGCACTTTTAGCAATTGGATTAGTTGGAGAGTCATATGTTAGGAGCATACGAGAAAAACTTTTCAGACATCTTGCCTCATTAGACATTAATTATTTTGAAAAAAATAAAACAGGTGTACTTGTTGCAAGAATGACTTCTGACATGCAGAGCCTAAATGAATTTGCTAGAGAAGGTGCAAGTAGTGTTATTACTGCTTTATTAACAATTTTTGGTGCAACTGTTGCAGTATTTTTGGTGGATGTCCAATTAGCATTTCTTTCATTCCTGATATTACCATTGCTCGGTGTAGCAACTAAAATATTTCGAAACCACGCTGATAAAACATACTGGGCAGTTAGAGAGTGGATTGGCCAAGTGCTATCTTCACTTCAAGAAGGAATTTCTGGAGTTCGAATTATTCAAGCTTACTCTAATGAGCAAACACAGTTCGATAGATTTAAAAATATCAATGATGAACACTTAAAAGCGAATATGCAATCAGCAAAAAATATAGCAATTTATTTTCCATTTCTTGAAATTACACGCGTAACTTCTATAGCTATAGTAATTTGGTTTGCCTCAATAAGGATTACTGAAGGGACATTATCATTAGGGGAGTTGGTCGCTTTATTATTTTATTTAAACTATTTTTTTGATCCCCTAATACAGCTTTCCTTTAATTATGACCTGTTAAGGTCTGCTGGATCTTCTATGAAAAAAGTATTCTCAATTTTAGATGAAGAACCAGTATTGAGTAGTACCGGTACCCTATCCCCAAGTATGGATTCAAGTAAGGTAATTGAATTTAAAGACGTATCTTTTTCATATGGTAGAGAGACTGTCTTACACAATGTTAATTTTTCAATAATGAAAGGTGAAAAAATAGCAATTGTCGGCGAGACAGGTGCAGGAAAAAGTACCATAGCAAAGCTGATTCTTAGATTCTATCTTTCTACGGAAGGAGATGTTAGATTTTACAATGAATCAGCACAAGATGTAAGTCAAAGGTGGGCCAGAAAAAATATAGCCTATGTTCCTCAAGAAAGCTTTTTATTTAGAGGAACAATAAGAGATAATTTAATATATTCAAATCCTGAAAAAATAAAACTCGAACAGGAGTTAGATGAAATAGGTGTATTGGGTTGGTTCGATAGGTATGAAAATGGTCTCAGTCAAGAAGTTGGAGAGAGAGGGTCCAATATATCAGCAGGAGAAAGACAATTTGTAGCACTTCTTCGTGCAGTTCTAGCTAAAAGAGAAATTATTGTTTTCGATGAGGCAACAGCAAATTTAGATATAGAATCTGAAAATTCAATTCTTGATGCTACAGATACTCTCCTTGATTATCAAACATCCATTGTCATTGCTCACAGGCTAGAGACTATATTAAATGCTGAAAAAATTTTAGTAATGAAAGATGGAGAATTAGTTGGATTTGATAATCATGAAAATCTTTTAAGTAGTAACGATATATATAAAGATTTGTTCTCAGCCTGGAATTTAAGTAGTTAGTTCACTAGCTTCTATAATTCTTTTATTTGCCAGTTCACAGTACTCCTCACTAATTTCATACCCAATGTAATTTCTATTTAAGTTATTTGCTGCAATTGCGGTTGTGCCACTTCCAATAAATGGATCTAGTATTAAATCTTTCTCATAGCTATATAGGTTTATAAATCGTTCAACTAGTTCTATCGGATAAGGTGCAGGATGTCCAATCTTCTTTGCTCTAGCAGGATTGATATTCCAGATTGATAATGTTGAATCCATAAATTCTTCTTTTTCAAGAGTTGATTTTCCTTTAATTCCTTTAGACATTCCATCTTTTGAAAAAACAAGACAATACTCATGGATATCCCTAATAACTGGATTAGAAGCTGATAGCCAGCTTCCCCATGCAAAATTAGCATTTGCTCCTTTTGATTTTTGCCAAATTATTTCTCCTCTCATAAGAAAACCCAAATCTAACATAATTTGGGTAAACATATTTGAAAATGGAATATATGGTTTTCTTCCTAGGTTTGCAACATTAATTACTAAACGACCACCAGATTCTGTAACCCTGTAAACTTCCTTAAAGCATTCTTCTATTAATATCCAATAATCATCATCACTCAGATCACTGTCACTCAATTTACCAACATTATATGGAGGTGATGTAATAGTTAGAGAGACACAATTATCGATAAGTTCATCCATTTTTTCTGCACTCTTATTGAGAATGAGATTTTTTATATCAGAACTTTTGTTATTTTTCACATTAGTTTTACTTTCATCGACTTGAAACTCTGATACATAGCCTTTTCTTGAGCCCATGCCATTTTTAAAAACTGATTTTTTCTTCACCTACTAAATATTAGATAGATTTTCCTCTAAAATTATCGAATGAGAAAATCTAATAGAATCATAAGCATTCTTTTAATAATAATATTTGCTACTTCTTTATCTCATAATCCAGCACATGCCAAACATTTGGATTTCTTAACCGAAATAAAATTCCCAGTTGATCATATAAAATCCCATTTTTATGATGACTGGAAGGAAAAAAGGGGGAGTGGAAATAGACTTCACCTAGGATTAGATGTCCGAGCTCCTAAGGGTTCTAAAATAGTTTCAATTGCAGATGGAGAAATCAATACTGTCTCATACAGCCCATTGTCTGGTTACTATATTGCGATAGATCATATGAATGGATGGTTATCACTTTATGTTCATCTTGATGATGACATAATTGGTAATGATAATGCTGGTGGAAAAAAAGCAGCATTCGCAAAAGACTTTAAAAAGGGAGATTTCGTAAGACGGGGTGAAGTGA
Organism: Acidimicrobiia bacterium; assembly: GCA_028376655.1. GTDB lineage: Bacteria > Actinomycetota > Acidimicrobiia > Actinomarinales > Actinomarinaceae > Actinomarina. Next base: position 19,375 of record JAONAZ010000006.1, on the reverse strand, counting down.
TTGGTTTTGTAGGAAACTCAGGAAATGCTGAAGGGACAGTTCCTCATTTGCATCTAGAAATAAAATACTTAGGTGAACCACAGGATGTATATAAGTATGTTCTTCAGTCTTGGGAAAACTATCTGAAAGCAAAACTTTTTCCTAAAAATACAATGTCGTTATTAATTTATTAGGTTAACAACTTCAGTTTCAACTTCAGCTCTACCTTCAAAATCAAGTATGACATCATGTGATAGCTTCTTATCTCTAGAGATTATATAGATAAGATTTTTCATATCTGTTAATTCCTCTGAGGGGGCATATGGAGAAGTCCATATAATTCTTTGAAGGGAACTGTTTTTTATTGCTTCTATAAAAACAGACCTCTGAGAAATTTCTTCCGATTCAATAAAAATACCACAATATGCTCCGCTGCTTGCAGTAGAGATATGAGAATCATCAGTAAGGTCACCTACTGCTTTTTTGCCAACAAACTTTTCGATCTTATCATTTAAAATATGATCTGAAATAAATATACGAATATCTTGATTTTGCAGATTTAATTTTTGTAACAATTCTGCATCTATATCATCTGTTGGATTTATACATATTACGGGCATAACAAGAAAATTATACTTGTAAAAAATTATAAAACTAGACCCCTTAGATTTTATTATTTAAACAGGACTCAACTACAATGGACTTATGGCAAACATAGATATCGACTTAGGAAAGTACTCACTCGGCTGGTCTGATCCAGAACAAAATGTTTTCAAACCTGAAAAAGGTTTGAATGAAGACATTATTAGAAAAATGTCTGAAATAAAAGAAGAACCACAGTGGATGCTAGATTTCAGATTAGATGCTTATAAAAAGTTCTTAAAAAAACCTATGCCTGAATGGGTTGCAAAAGAAAAGCTTGCAGCTTTAGATTTTGATGATATTTATTACTATATCAAACCAACTGAAGAACAAACAGACTCTTGGGATATGGTTCCTGATGATATAAAAGAAACCTATGAAAAATTAGGTATTCCGCAAGCTGAAAGAACATATCTAGCAGGTGTGACTGCACAATACGATAGTGAAGTTGTCTATCATAAAAACAGAGAAGACTTAGAAAAGCTAGGTGTATTATTCTGCGATATGGACACTGCCGTTAGAGAGTATCCAGAATTAGTTCAAGAATATTTTGGAACAGTGATTCCATCCGGAGATAATAAATTTGCTGCATTAAATTCAGCTGTATGGTCTGGAGGTTCATTTATTTATGTGCCTAAAGGAGTCCATCTAGAAGATCCATTACAAGCATATTTCAGAATTAATGCTGAAAATATGGGACAGTTCGAAAGAACATTAATTCTTGTTGATGAAGGAGCTTCAGTTCACTACATAGAAGGGTGTTCGGCTCCTGTTTACACAACAGATGCCTTACATTCTGCTGTTGTAGAAATAGTAGTCAAAGCATCGGGAACTTGTAGATATACAACTATTCAAAACTGGTCGAACGATGTTTATAACCTTGTAACAAAAAGGGCTCAAGCTTATGGAAATGCAACAATGGAATGGATTGATGCAAATATAGGATCTTCCTTAACAGTAAAGTATCCATCAGTTTACTTGATGGAACCAGGGGCACATGGCGAAGTGTTATCCGTTGCTTTTGCTAACTCAGGACAACACCTAGATACCGGAGCAAAGATGGTTCATTTAGCTCCAGACACAACGTCTTTAATAACATCAAAATCAATTTCTAAAGGTGGAGGAAGAGGTGCCTACAGAGGTCTTGTAAGAGTAGAGGAAGGTGCTGAGACAGCTAAAAGTTTTGTAAGATGTGATGCACTCATACTCGATGACAACTCAAGATCTGACACTTATCCATATATGGAAATAGAGGAGTCTACAGCAGAAATTGGTCATGAAGCTACTGTTTCAAAAGTTGGAGAAGATCAGCTGTTTTATCTCATGAGTAGAGGACTTTCCGAAGAGGAAGCAACCTCCATGATTGTTGCTGGTTTCGTTGAAGCCTTTACAAAAACACTTCCAATGGAATATGCAATGGAATTTAACAAACTAATTGAAATAAATATGATTGAAGCCGGCGCTGTCGGTTAAATTAGATTAATAGGTTGATATTGAATAAGAATATAATTGATAAAAAAAGTCGTGCTATAGAGAACAAAGATGTTATTGATTTAACAACTAAAAATGAAGACTGGAAATATGTTCCCCTTCAATCAGACATTAACAATCTTGAATTAGGTGAAAATACTAATTTAGAAAATACAGATGGATTTCATGTAAATACAAATGGAAATACTTTTAATATTAATCATGAAGTTGATGGCATCGTGTTTACTGATTTAGTTGATATTGACACACCTGTAATTGATGAATCAATTAAAAGACCTGTTGATAAATTTCTCTTTCAGCAGTTAACCAGAGCAACTGGTGGATTTAGGATTGATGTAAACGATGACATCGTAGATTATTTCAAAATTAATTTTGAATCTGAACAAAATACAATTCCGTATATAGGTATAAACGTTAACAAAAATAAATCTGCAAGATTCTTTATCAATTTCAGTGATCTCGTTAAAAGTAATATATATCCTTTGATAGAGCTTTACTTAGATGTAAATTCAAATTTAGAGCTAATTATTCAAGTTACTTCTACCCATGAAATCAATTTAATAAATTCACTATATGCAAAGCTTGAAAAAGACTCTAGTCTCTCTATTCATACAGTAATTACTGGCGGGGTATTTTCACGGTCTCGAATAGATATAGACCTAATAGGCAACGGATCAAATTTTAATATTGACGGTGTGTATTTTGGTGAAAATAAACAAGTTCACGATAATCGAGTATTTGTAAATCATTTAGGGCAAAATACAACCTCGAACATGCAAACTAAAGGTGTACTTGGTGATGAAAGCACATCAATATTCACAGGAACTATACATATTGCTGAAGGAGCAACTAAAACAGAATCTCATCAGGAAAATAGAAATATTCTTCTTAGTAAAAAAGCGAGTGCTCAATCCGTTCCTAATATGGAAATTCTATGTGATGACGTTATTTGTGGACATGGTTCTTCAGTAGGACCTATTGACGAAAACCTTTATCACTATGTTATGTCTAGAGGTATAAATAAAGAAAAAGCAGAAAAACTACTTATTAAAGGATTCTTTAATGAAGTAATAAACAAAAACAGTTGGGACATTATCAATAGTGAAGTTTCTACAAATTTAATTAAAAAATATAACAATGTTTTGGAGAGGTCAAAGAATGGGTAAAATCAAAGTTTTAAATATAAGTGATTTAGAAAATAATCAGTCAAAAGTAGTAAATGTGGAAGAGAAATCGATAGCAGTTTTTAATGTAGACGGAGAATTTTTCGCAATAGATGATAAATGTTCTCATGCAGACGAATCTCTATCTGAGGGAGAAGTATACGACTGTAAAGTTGAATGTCCAGCTCATGGAGCTGAATTTGACTTAAAAACAGGTGAGGCTCTCAGCCCACCTGCATCAAAAGGAGTTACTTGTTATCAAACAACAACTGATGAAAATTCAATATATATCGAAGTCGAAAAAGATGCTTAGCGTTCAAAATTTAAAAGTCTCCATAGGAGAGGTACAAATATTAAAAGGTATTGATATGGAAGTACCTTCTGGCGAGCTTCATGCAATAATGGGTCCAAATGGATCAGGAAAATCAACATTTTGCCATGCTGTAATGGGTAATCCAGATTATGAACAATCTGGGTCAATACAAATTGGAGATACTGATGTATCAAAACTACCCCAATTCGAAAGATCAAGCGCAGGTATTTTCCAATCCTTTCAATATCCAGTTGGTCTTCCGGGTGTGACTCTTAAAGAGTATGTTAATGAAATAAATCCACAGTTAAGTGATGATGAAATACAAGAACTTTCTAGCAAGTTCAATGTTGAACAGTTCCTCACAAGAGATGTCAATGTAGATCTTTCTGGGGGAGAAAAGAAAAGATCAGAATTATTTCAACTAGCCATAAAGAAACCAAAAGTTGCTTTACTCGATGAGATTGATTCAGGATTAGATATTGATGCTATTAAGTCAGTATCAGAGTTAATTAATGAAAATAGAAATAAAGACACATCTTACATCTTGGTTACTCATTACAGTAGAATTTTGAAATATCTAAATGTCGACCAAGTTCACATAGTAGTTCAAGGTAATGTAATTAAATCTGGCGGTGAAGAATTGATTGAAGAAGTTGATTCGAATGGATACACTCAATACCAGGAATAAAGATTGAACAAAGAAAATATGAGAATAGAAAAAGACTCAATGGGAGAATTTCAAGTTCCAGAGTCAGCTAGATACGGTGCTTCAACTGCTAGAGCTGTCGAAAACTTCCCAATATCAAAACTAAGATTTTCACGAACTTTTATTAAATCTCTAGCTGAAATCAAAAAAGCTTGTGCTGTTGTTAACCAAAAAAATCTTCTTCTTGATAAAGAAATTGCTGAAGCGATTATCAAAAGTGCCCAGGAAGTTATTGATGGAGATCATGATGGAGATTTTGTTGTAGATATTTTTCAAACTGGCTCAGGAACCTCTACAAATATGAATGCCAATGAAATAATAGCAAATTTAGCATCTGAAATCAGTAGTAGTGGAATTCACCCTAATGATCATGTAAACATGAGCCAATCCTCTAATGATATTATTCCTACAGCTACAAATGTTGCATGTGTTTTAAAAGTCTCACAAGAATTGATACCTGAATTAGAAAATTTAATTAACTCACTTGCACAAAAAGGAGAAAACTGGAAGAAAATTTATAAAAATGGTCGTACTCATTTAATGGATGCTACCCCTGTTACTTTAGGACAAGAATTCTCAGGTTATGCATCTTTACTTAAAGAGAGATCAATAGATATACAAAATGCATTAGATAATGTAAGAAAACTTGCAATAGGAGGAACTGCAGTAGGAACAGGTATTAATGCACCAGAAAATTTTGGTAGTGATGTTTCAAAAGAATTGGGTGAATCTCTTAAAACTTCTTTCCAGGAAGTAGAGGATCATTTTACAAGGCAGGGGTCTAGAGAAGAAATAGTACAACTTTCAGGTACACTAAAGTCCCTAGCTGTATCTTTGTTTAAAATAGCAAACGATATTAGATGGATGGGGAGTGGACCCGTATCAGGATTGGGTGAATTAAAAATACCTGCACTGCAACCAGGATCTTCTATTATGCCAGGTAAAGTAAATCCCGTTATTCCAGAAATGATGATGCAAGTTTCAGCACAAGTAATTGGCAATGATTCTACAATTACATTTTCAGCAGCAAATGGAAACTTTGAATTAAATACTATGTTGCCCGTTATGGCTTACAACATTTTAGAAAGCATATCAATTCTTACTACAGGCGCAAAGACATTTACAGAAAAATTAATAGTCGGGCTTGAAGCGAATACGGATAAATTGGATGAAAATATACAAAAAAATTCTATTTTAGTCACTGCTTTAGTACCTAAACTTGGGTACGATACTGCAGCTGAAATTGCAAAAGAAGCAGTTGCTACAAATAAAACTATTAAAAATGTACTTCTAGATAAAGCATTGTTGTCAGAAGATGAAATAGATAATCTTCTGGATATCGAAAAACTTATTTAATGCTTACAAAAGTTGCTATTGCTTCAGACCATGCTGGATATGACTTAAAAAATCATATCCTTAATAATTTAGATAACGAAGTAGTTGTACATGATTTTGGCACTGACTCAACTGATAGTTGTGATTTTCCAGATTATGCATCTAAAGTTTGTGAGTATATTCTTGAAAATAAAGACTATAGAGGTATATTAATTTGTGGGAGTGGAGTGGGTATGTCAATAGCTGCAAATAAGTTTGCTGGGATACGTGCTGCAAATGTCTCTAACAAAGAGACAGCCATCCAGAGTGTTGAACATAATAATGTAAATGTTCTTTCCCTTGGGTCCAATAATGTTCAAAATGAAGACGCTATGAATATAATTTCTGCTTTTCTTAATGCAACCTTTAGTAAAGAAGAAAGATACTTAAGAAGAATTAATAAACTAACTCACTAATTAATTATCAGAAGATTTTTACCTTCAAATTTCTTAGTACCATTTAAATAGCTAAAGTATTTTCTACATTCACAAGATTGGTATTCGATATCTATTGGATAAAATTCTCTTTTTGCATTGGGCCAGTATTCTTTTTGTAAAGAAATCATCTTGGTTGCAACCTCTTGATGATTATTTAATCCTAAATATTCCTCTAATCTATCTAAGTAAGGTTGTGCACCAATTCCCGTTGGTACTGCAGAAGTAATTGGCATGACATCATTTCTAAACCAAGCAATGTCTATTAAAGCCATAAAAATAGGGAAATTATTTTCCATTTTGAATAATTTATTTATATTGTATGTTGCTTTTTTAACATCTAATTCTGAGTTTAAAATAATATCTACAAGCTCTTCTTTTATCTCATTAAAAAGATATGTAGCTGTATCTAATCTAGTGTAAGTTTTATCCATCCAGGTTACATCTTGGACCGGATAGGCATTAAAATTTTCCCATTGTTCTAAATTTGAAAGTTTCCTATTAAGTTTACTTACATCTAGTAAGTCCTGATTATGTAATTGATCTAGTGTCTCTTGACGATTACACCATCTTGCAAAAAATAGGGCTTGAATCAGTCTTGGTAGATTATTTTTCAGTGGCTCAGCAAATGATATTATTGACTTACTGACTTTATCATCTTCTCTAAAAACATTTAAAAATCTACCTTTTTGAAAGATTTTATCATCACTCCAAGGGAAAACATCACCTTTCTCCCTCTTTTGACGTATATTTTCTCTTTCTTTGCAATAATCAAAGAAACTTCTAACAGGGTTTTCTATGATTAGTCCATCTAGGGAAGTTTTGTATTTATTTATTGTCATATTGAATATACATTTACCAAATAGCTTTAGTCCAGTTGTTCATTATTTTAACAAATTTATAAAGTAAATGCTTCTTCATCTATTCTCTCTAAAAAATGGAATACCTATGTTACTAGGTGCTCCTGTTCGACCACCTTTGTATATAGTTAAAACAATAAGAATTATAATTGTAATTGCATAAGGAGTAATTTTGACAAGGTATGGACTTAACTCAAATCCATAAGTTTGTAATCTAGGAACTAATGCTTCAAGAAATCCAAATAACAGTGCACCAACAGCTGTTCTATAAGGTTTCCATCCTCCAAAAATAACTAATGCTAAAGCAATCCACCCACGTCCCGAAGTCATGTTATCTGTCCAATAAGGAACATAACTTAATGTAAGATAAACACCGGCCAAACCAGAAAATCCACCACCAACACAAGTTGCAATAAACTGTGTTTTATTTACATTTAAACCCATCGAGTCAGCTGCTCTAGAGTCTTCGCCAACTGCTTCAAGTCTTCTTCCAAACATAGTTTTTTTAAGAACGAATGCTGTAGCAACCATAAGAAAAATACCTAAATAGAAAATATAATTTTGGCTTATAAGAACTTCAAAAATGTTGCTAGGCTCATCGATTTCTATCAGACTTTCTATTTTTACAGGCAATTTCTTACCAACATACTTCTTACCCAGTAGGGCAGATAAGGAGAGTCCTAATATCGTCAAGATTAAACCAGATACAGTTTGGTCTTGCTTCAATATAACTGTCACAAAAGCATGTAAAGATGCAAATAAGGATGCAGAAAAGACACCAATTAATACCGAGAGGAACAAATTTCCTGTATTTACTGCAACCATAAAACCAGTTACTGCACCAATTGAAATCATTCCCTCTACACCAAGATTTAGAATTCCTGACTTTTCTGTTATTAATTCTCCAAGAGCAGCAATGAAGAGTAAAGTTCCTGCTTGTAGAGTAGCGTTGAGAAGACCCATTAATTGAATGTCAAACATCATTAGTAACCTCTTTTATTTTATAGGTAAAAAAGAATTGAGATATAAGTGCTCCAAATAATGTTGTAGCCTGGATGACATCTGCAATATAGCTACTAACTCCCATAGTTTGTATTACAGTTCCTCCAATAGTCAGGGCTCCAAATAGTGATCCAACTAAAAAAATACCTAATGGTCTCATACCAGTTATTGCTGCAACAATAATTGCGGTATAACCAAACCCTTGTGATAATCCAGTCGAAACTCTATGAGTTTGACTTAACAACTCAATTCCGCCAGCTAAACCAGCTAAACCACCACCTATTAACAGAGCTATAAATGCTTTTTGCTTGGCATTAATACCTGCATATATTGCAGTTAATGCCGACCCACCTGAAATTCGTAGTTCGTATCCAAATACTGATTTTTCTTTAAGGTAGTGCACACCAGCGGTACATAATATGCAGATGATAAATCCATAACTCAACCTGCCAAAAACTGTTGGTAAATACACTTCTTTTCCAACATATGTAGCTGCTGGAAAGTTAAGAGAGTTTGGGTCTTTCCAAGGGCCATTTACTAGATAAACCGTAAAGCCAATAATGATATAGTTGAAAAGTAATGTTGTAATTATTTCATTTACTCCAAACAGTACTTTTGCAAGGGCAGGAAGTAATATACATATCGATCCACCTACAAATGCTGTAAGTAGAAGAAGAATTATTGATAGCTTTGAATTTGGAATTTGGTAGCTTATATAAATAAAATTTAAAGCTATTCCCCCCATAAATATTTGACCTTCGGCTCCAATATTCCATAGTTTGACTGAATTGATTATAGAGATTCCAAGTCCAGCGAGTATTAATGGAGTGGCTTTATTAAGTGAAGAACTCAGGCTCTTTATACTACCTACCGAAAGTCTGAGCATGAGTGAGAAGACTTCTATTGGGTTTTGGCCTTGAACCAAAAGTATTATTGAACCAATTGTTATACCAATCGAAAGGCCTATTAAAAAAGAATAAAATGTCGATAAGTCATTAATAACTATTTTTTTGGAGATTAGATATTTATTCAACAGAACCCGCCATAGCTAAACCAACACTTTCGATATCAGCTTCATCAATTTGGAACTCTTTTACTATTTGTCCTTCATATAAAACGATTATCCGATCACTTAACTTAAATAATTCATCCAAATCCTCTGAAACTAACATTACTGCAGCTCCATTATCACGTTGTTTGATGATAAGTTCATGGAGAGCTTCAACAGCACTTATATCTAGACCTCTAGTTGGTTGAGCCGCAATAATTACTTCCGGATTTGAAATTAATTCTCTACCCATAAGTAATTTCTGCATATTACCACCAGATAATGTAGATACCTCAGCCTTTGGGTCAGGAGCTTTTATAGAAAATTGTTTTATGAGTAAATCTAGATAATCTAACATTTTGTTCCTTGATAAATGCGGACCTAGTCTGGATTTAAAATAATCTTTTACAGCAGAATTATCGATTATGGAAACTCCGGGAGCAAGACCAACTCCAAGTCTATTTTCAGGAATATAAGATAAATTCAAATTTTTTCTTGCTCGTACACCTTGATTAGAAATATTTTTACCGTTAACTATAACTTTTCCTTTGTAGTCCCTTTCAATACCAGAAATTATATTTGCAAGTTCAACTTGGCCATTTCCAGATACTCCTGCTATTCCTAAAACTTCACCTGACTGAACTGTTAGAGATATGTTTTCTAAAGTTGGTACGTTTGAATGACTATTTTCAAAAAATATATTTTTAACTTCAAGCTTATTTGTACCTTTTAGATTATCTTTTCGTATTTTGGAAATCTTAATTTCACCCATCATGAGGGTGACTAAATCATTATTTGTAACATTTTGAGTCTTTAAATCTTTTGCAACCATTACTCCATCTTTTAGTACGAAAATTGATTCAGTAAATTCTTGAATTTCTTTTAATTTGTGTGTGATCAATACAATGGTCTTATCGTCTTCACTTGAAAGTTTTTTTAGTGATATTTTTAATTGATTTGTTTCCTGGGGTGTAAGCACAGCAGTTGGCTCGTCTAGCAACATAATATTATTGTCATTAAAAATTAGCTTTATAATCTCAATTTTTTGTTTTTCTCCAACTGAAAGCTCGTTTATTAGAATTGAGGATTTTGCGGATAGTGAAAAAATTTCAGAGTATTTTTCAAATGCTTCTTCAAAGTTAGCTTTATAAATATTTGATTTAGATAATGTTAGATTGTCCTTAATACTGAAATTATTGATTAATCTGAATTCTTGATGAACCATGCCAATCCCAAATCTGGCAGCAAGATCAGGGTTAAGTTTTTTAACCTTTTCTCCCTCAATATATATAGAACCACCTTCTGGTTGGTAGATTCCAGATAAAATGTTCATTAGAGATGATTTACCAGCTCCATTTTCACCAAGTAGACCATGTATTTGTGCTTTATTTAAATAAAAATCAACGTTCTTAAGTGCCTGGGTCTTCCCAAAAGATTTTGATATATTTTTGGCTTCTAGAATAATTTGATTCATTAATTAATTTATTACAATGTCCTAATCGAAAGATCAGGACATTGTAAAAATTCTACGTTACGGATTTACCGTTCCGATAACGTTACTAATAAATTCTTCTTCAACTATTTCAACTTCTAAACTTCCATCGATAATAGCCTCAGTTTTTTCTGCAATTAATGTTGCTGTATCAGATGGCACATCTGAAGATAAGTCATATAGAGAAACTAAACCAGTTTCCATGCCTCCCCAGTAACTTTCTGTTGTGAAAGTTCCATCTATTATCTGCTCAACAATATTTACATAATATGGACCCCAATCCCAGACTGGAGCTGTCACAAAAGCTTCCGGAGCAGAGTTTTGTCCGTAAGCGGTATTGTAAGATATCCATTTTGCACCAGCAGCTTCTGCAGCTAATCCGGTTGCTGTGGAGTCTTGATGTTGAGCAAGAACATCTGCACCTTTTTCAAGTAAAGCATTTGCAGCTTGCGTTTCTGCTTCTGGACCAAACCAGGTGAATGTCCAAACCACTTCAACAGTAGCTTCAGGATTTACCTCATTTACACCTGCAGCAAAAGCATTAATTCCTCTAATTACTTCCGGTATTGGAAAAGCCGCAACATAACCAATTTTATTTGAATCAGTCATAGCTCCTGCAGCTAAACCAGAGAGATATCTAGGTTGATACATCTTTCCAAAATAATTTGCAAAGTTCGTATCGTTATTCAGATAACCTGAACAGTGTAAGAAAATAACATCTGGATATTCCTCTGCCATTTCCGCCATTGCATCTATATACCCAAAAGTAGTTCCAAAGATAATATTGTAACCTTGTTCAATATATGCTTCTGCAACTGTTCTGAATTCTGTAGCATCTTCTGGTACTAGAGCTGTGTACTCCGTTTGAATACCAGTTTGTTCTACTAGATATTGTCGACCTACATCATGTGCTTGAGACCAACCACCATCGTCAGTTGGACCTACGTACACAAATGCAGCTTTATATTCGTCTACGGATGCGGCTCCACCGCATGCCGTAGTAAGAATACTGATTAAGATTAGACCTACCGCCCATCTTTTATGCATCCTTACCTCCTTTTCATGAGCTCATTATAAACGAACCACAACTAACGAATTAATTTTAGAGGTAAATATTTATTCAAATAATTGTCGTGATGGATTCTAAATTTGATAGAATTATTCATCATATGGAAAAACTAAATTACACTTGGGATGAACAATTTAAAGATACAGGCTTGGTTTGCGAACAACTAGAAAAAGATGAATTCCAACCAGACGTAATTGTTGGAATTAGTAGGGGTGGCCTTATTCCAGGTGTCATGATGTCTCATAAATTAAATGTCCCATTTAAACCCGTTCATGCTTCAACAAGAGATTTTCCACATTGGGAAAATTATCTCCCAAGGCCATCTGATAAAAAAGTACTTATTGTTGATGATATTTGTGACAGTGGAGAAACATTCGAAAAACTATCTGCATATATAAAAGAAAATATTAATCACGAATGTGATGTTAGATTTATGTCACTTTGGTGGAACAATGAAAGTGAATTTGAACCACATTACTTTGTTAAAGAAGTTGCAAAATTTACTAATCCAGTTTGGATAGAGTTCGCGCATGAAAATTGGTGGATATAAATTTAAGCTTTTTTGAGTTTTACTGCGTAATCTTTAATCAGTTTTAACATATTAAAAGCACCATTTCTTCTAGCTGGGCTTAAAATTACTCCAAGTTCAAACTCTTCCATTAAATCTATTTCGGAATTGATTATATCTTCTGGTGTTTCATCTGAATAAATTGATGCAATGAGAGTTACTAATCCTTTTGCAATGAGTGCATCAGAATCACTCATAAAATATACTTTTTCATCTTTTTCTTCTGGAATTAACCAAACTTGGCTCTGACATCCACTAACTTTGAAATTGTCATTTCTAAGCTCTTCAGGAAAATTGGTATTATCTTTTGCTTGTTCAATTAAATATTGATATTTTTCTTGTGCATTTGGAAATAAATCTAACATCTTTTTATAATCTTGTACCTTTTGATCAATAGCCATTGATTAACCCAACATTTCAATACTGCTCAAAAGTGCATCTTTAAAAACATCAAGATCATTTTCATCGTTGTAAATATATCCTGTTGCTCTGAAAGTTGCATCTATCCCTAATTTTCTGTGGAAAGGCTGGACACAGTGGTGGCCTGCTCTCACAGCTACACCGTATGTATCAAGCATCAGTGAAATATCTGTTGCGTGTATTTGATCAACATACATACTAAATGTACAACCAGCAAACTCTTCATTTGTATGAATTACGTTGACCCTGTCAATATCTGAAAATATTCCCTGAGCATATTTTCTAAGTGTGTCTGAATGCTGAGAGACTTTTTCCATTGTAATGTTCTCTAAGTAGTCAATTGCTGCACCTAGTCCAATTGCCTCTACATAAGGAGGTGTTCCAGCCTCAAATTTGTGTGGTACTGGAGCCCATGTTGCTCGATCATAGTAAACCTCTTCAATCATATCTCCACCACCTGATACAGGTTCGAGCTCATTTAATAAATCTAATCTTCCCCAAACAATCCCTATCCCTGTAGGACCTAATAATTTGTGACCAGAAAATAATATAAAGTCAATCCCTAAAGCCTGAACGTCAACTTTTCTATGAGGGACGAGTTGTGCCCCATCAAGTATGAACAATGCATCTGAATTTTCCTTCACCAGTGTGCTAATCAATTTTATATCTGGAAGCAATCCGGAGAGATTAGATTCTCCCGTGATAGAGACAACCTTAGTTTTGGTTGATATTTTTTCTTTAAGATCATCTAAGTCAATACTAAAATTTTCATCAATCTTTATGTATTTAATTTGTAAATCATATTGTTTTGCAACCATCTGCCAGGGGATAATGTTTGCATGGTGTTCTATTTCAGTAAGTAAAATCTCATCTCCAGGTTTGAGATATTTTTTAGAAATAGAGTTAGCTAGAAAATTAAAACCTTCAGTTGCACCTTTCGTAAAAATTATCTCATCAGAGCTATATGCATTCAAAAATTTCTTACATTTTTTTCGAACATCTTCATAAAGTTGTGTTGTTTCAGCAGATAGTACATAAGTTCCACGGTGAACATTGGCATTTGTATTAGTGTAAACATTATTCATGGCGTCTATAACTATTTGTGGTTTTTGTGCTGTTGCACCAGAATCAAGGTATGTTAACTTTTTAGAGTTAATTTCGCGATTAAAAATAGGAAAGTCTTTTTTAATATCTACAAACTCACTCATTAGTATGATTCATATCCTTCTTTTTCTAGTTTATCAGATAATTCTTTACCACCTGTTTCTACAATTTTTCCATCTACAAACACGTGTACAAAATCAGGTGTTATGTACTCCAATAGCCTTTGGTAATGAGTTATTATAAGATATCCTCTCTCAGGCGTTCTCAGTTTACTGATACCTTCACCAACTATTCTCAATCCATCAACATCTAATCCAGAATCAGTTTCATCTAGAATGGCAAGTTTTGGATTTAATACTGCTAACTGGAGTATTTCATTACGCTTTCTTTCCCCACCAGAGAAGCCTTCATTTAAGTATCTATCTACAAAATCTGGAGATAAGCCTAAATCTTTCATGGCATCTGCAACTCTTAGCCTTAGTTCAAGGGTTGAATATTCAGTATTTTCAATATTGGTGAGTGCTGTTTTTAGCATATTGACAATTGTCACTCCAGGAATTGATTCAGGATACTGAAAAGCCAGGAACATTCCTTCTTTTGCTCTATTGTTCACAGTTTCTTCAGTAATATCTTTCCCATTAAAAAGTATTGTTCCCTCTGTTACCTCATAAACAGGGTTGCCCATCAAGACATTAGATAAGGTAGATTTACCAGATCCGTTTGGTCCCATAATTGCATGAACCTCTCCAGGATTAATTTCTAAATTAATTCCTTTTAAAATAGGAGTGTCTTCTACGTTTGCGTGTAAGTTTGTAATTTTTAACATATACACCATGTTAATTATTTATAAAAACAAACGATATTTCAATACGAAAAATAAAAAATAAAATTAGACTAAGAAAATGCAATTTATACTTACAGACCTACAAAAAGAAATAAAAGAAAATGCGGAAAAACTACTATCTGAGCAAATTGATCTTTTGAATACTATAAAAAAAGTTGATGAAGACCTTAGATTAGATTCAGATATTTGGAAACTGGTTAATGAACAGGGCTGGTTAGCTTTAGATGTTCCGGAGGAAGATGGAGGACTTGGCTTCTCAACTGTTGATGCTTCAATTCTTTCTGAGGTAGCTGGATATTATTTACCAATCATTCCTCTTTTTAGTTCAGGTGTTGTGTTTAAACATTTACTTTTAAATTCAAGTGATGAAATTAAAAAAACTTATTTATCTGAAATTATATCTGGAGAAAAAATTGGTACTTTTGGATTATATGAAAGTGATAAATATGAGATTAACAACGAAAGTGTCCAAACATCTCTTATCTCTTCGGGTGATGGTTGGATACTGAATGGAATAAAAAAATATGTAATGTTTGGTGATGTGTCTGACTATGTTGCAGTACTAGCAAAAGATGGAAATGAATTTAAGTTTGTGCTTGTGAAAACTACTGATGCGGGTATAGATATAAAAAATACTCCATCTCTTGACCAAACTAGACCATTAACTGAAATTACATTCAAGGATGTAGCTGTTTCTTCGGAAAATATAATGATTGTTATGGATGAAGAACTCAGTGTATGGAACAAAGTACAAAACATAGCGATAGCTTTTCTTTCAATGGAACAGGTTGGGGGTTCCCAGGCATGTCTGGAGATGTCAACAAGTTATGCAAAAGAGAGAATTCAGTTTGGAAGACCTATTGGCTCATTCCAGGCAATTCAGCATATATGTGCAAACATGTTACTCCAAATAGAAAGTGCAAAATCTTTAGCTTATAATTCAGTAAGGGTTGACATAAACGATGCAACGGAATTAGAGATGAGTTCATTACTAGCTAAATCTTACTGTTCAGAAGTGTACAACAAAATAGCAGGTGACAATATACAGGTACATGGAGGTATTGGGTTTACTTGGGAGCATCCTGCACATTTATATTTCAAAAAAGCAAAATCCGATTCATTATTGTTTGGCTCTTCCAAGTCAGCAAGATCTAAAATTGCAGAACTGATTAATTTATAAAGTGGCTCGTTTAAATAGGTTTGATAATTATAGATTTCTTGGGAATCGTTTAAATATGAAGGTATACGACTGTGACGATGAAGAACAATTTAAAACTCTGGAAGTTCTATTTAAAGAAAAGGAAATGTTGAAGAATAACAAAATTCAATCTTTTTCACCAGACACATTAGAAGAAGCAAATAACAGAGGCTACAAGGCCCTTTAGTCTGTTAAAGACCACTTTTTTATTCCATTTTTCGAATTTCTTGAGATTTCATTCTTAGATTCTAGCAAATGAAGGTGTGCTAAAGTTTCTTGAAATGCAAGTCTGAGATTTAATGAATCTAGTTCTCTAGGAAATAGTTGGTTTGTAAGCTCCCAACCCGTCAAATCACTTATCTTTAAAAAACTTAAAATTTTATCAGACCTTCTTTGATGATGAAGTTTCATTTGCTCGATTCTTTTATGAGGTGTTGAAATTATATTCCCATGACCAGGAGCAATAATATCGTGATCTACTGCGTGTACCTTATCTAAAGAATCAAGAAATTCCTTTAAGAGATTACTATTTTCATTTTGCACTGGGATGAAAGGTGTAATTCTTGGTAATATATGGTCACCAGAAAATATAATTTTTGAGTGTTCATCATGAAGAGATATTTCACTGTAATCATGACCAGGTGTAAACAGAACATTAATTTTTCTATTAAGTGAAGTAATTTTGCCTTCAGACAATAGGACATCTGGTTTTGTCAATTTTCCAGCGTATAGAGGTGTTGTGATTGATTTAAGATTATTAATGAAATCTGAAGGAGCGTGCTCATTCTTTGCCATTCTAATTAAATCTTTAAATCTGACTGACCAGTCGTTGTATTCTTTGAGATAGTCAACACTATTTTCGAAGAGCGCCAAAGGTATATCAAATTCTCTTAAGCTACCAGATAGGCCTATGTGATCAAGATGCATATGGGTACCTATCAATAATTTAATATCATTAAATTTTATTCCAATTTCATTTAGGTGACCTTTTAGTAAGTCAAGATACTCTGACCCATTTACACCACAATCAATCATGACGTATCCATCATCATCTTCGATAAGATAAACATTCACGTTACTTGGTGTGCTCCACGGGAGCCTAAGGGGGATATGGTAAATCCCATTAGGCATTTGAAAACTATTCATATTAATTCGTTATTAGCCAAACTCCAAAAGATACAAGGATAAGTAAACCAGTTAATAGAGATGAAAGTATTAAGAATCTGGTCTGCATACGTATATCTTATCAAATTAATGGAGTATCTTGAGTTGGTAAATGTATTCTTTTTTACTAGATTTAATAGTGACAATAACTTTGACTACTTTTAATGGGAACCCCTGAAGAAAGTACAGTTATTATCTCGATTTGATAGAAACCCTATCTAGGAAGAGGTAATTTGAAAAAATTAACCATTATTGGCGGAGGACCAGCTGGATATGCAGCTGCTCTTTATGCAAATAACTTTGATCTTGAAGTAACTCTTATAGAGTCAGATATTCTTGGTGGAACTTGTCTAAATAGAGGGTGCATACCTGCAAAATATTGGTTACACCTCGCAGAGCTTAACCATGAAATTAATAACGCTTCTGATTATGGTATTAAAGTCGAAACTTCAGAAATAGATTGGAATAAATCAGCCTCAAAAAGACAAGACATAATTTCAGGATTAGTCAATGGAATTGGCATGTTGCTTAAAAGTAAAAAAGTAAATGTTATTGATGGCTGGGGGAAGATAGAAAATGAACAATCTGTCCTTGTTAAAAAGGAAGATGGCTCTGAAACAATTATAGAAACGGACTATATACTTCTTGCTACCGGTAGTAAACCAAGAGAATTACCAAGTTTACAATTTGATAATGATTTCATCATAAGTTCAGATTCAGCCCTCAAATGGGAACAACCACCAAAGAACGTTTGTATTGTTGGTGCTGGAGCTATAGGTTGTGAATTTGCAAGTGCTCTCATTGATCTGGGTACGAATGTGACTGTTGTTGAACTCGAAAAAGAGATACTTCCAGGACTTGATAAAAGAACTTCTGGAGAATTAAGAAAACAACTTACTAAAAGAGGTGTTTCTTTCAAGATGGGCACATCAATAGACTCTGTTAACGATAAAGAGGTTCTTTTCTCAGATGGAGAGAAGGAAACCTTTAGTACGATCCTAGTAGCTATTGGACGAAGCCCTCTCACTGAAAATATTGGTCTAGAAGATATTTCTGTGATCACAAAAAACGGATACATAGATGTGAATCTTGAAACAATGCAAGTAATAGGTACTGAGAATATTTTTGCAGCAGGGGATATCATAAGCAATTCCCCTCAACTAGCACATGTAGCATTTGCAGAGGCAATGTCAGCAGTAACTTATATTGCAACGGGAAATCCAAGCCCAATTAACTATTCTGCGATTCCTTATGTTGTCTATACAAATCCTGAGCTTGCTGAAGTAGGTTTAAACTCTGATAAAGCAAAATTAGAAGAAATTGAGATAAACCAAGCACAGCATAGTTTTGCAGGGATTGGAAGAGCTATGATACAAAATCAGAATCAAGGTTTGGTCAAAGTCTATGCTCAAAAAGATGGCCCTATAGTGGGTGCAAGTATATGTGGTCCAAGTGCTGGAGAAATGATTCATGAATTAATGTATATGGTTGGCTGGGAGGCACTTCCAGATGAGGCTGCTGAATTTATACATGCTCATCCAACTTTAAGTGAAGCTGTTGGAGAGTCACTATTATCTTTAAATGGAAAGGGACTTCACTAATGGAAATAAAGAAAATTGAAAGACTTGGACACTCTGCATCTTTATCAAAAGATAAACTTTGGGATATCTATAAGTCAATGAAGACTCAAAGAATTCTTGAAGACAGGCTCTTAAAAATGTATAAAGGTGGACAACTTTCTGGAGCAGTCTATCCAGGTATTGGTCAAGAGGCCTCAATGGCAGGTATTGGAACAGGTATGGAACCTCAAGATGTCTTCGGGGGAACACACAGAGATTTAGGGGTACAGATATATAGAGGGGTAACCCTTAAAGAAATTGCTCTAAACTTTTACGGTAAAAAAGATGGCCCATCAAAAGGCCGTGATGGAAACAGTCATTTTGGTTTAGTCGACAAGGGAACATTAATGGTTGTTTCACCATTACCAGATTCAGCTCCCGTTGCGTTAGGTGTGGCATTAACAGCTCAGTTTGAGAATAATGATGTTGTTGCATTTGCAAACTGTGGTGAAGGGGCCACAGCAACCGGAACATGGCACGAAAGTATCAATATGGCGGGGGTACAAAATCTTCCAATTATTTTTACTGTTCAAAACAATCAGTTTGCTTACTCCTCTCCAAATGAAACAGAATTTGGTACCCCTAATGTTGCAGATAGAGGTTTAGGATATGGAATCGAATCTGTAATAATTGACGGTAATAATATTTATGAAGTCATTAACACAATGCATAAAGCACGTGAAAAAGCAAGTTCTGGTAAAGGACCAACACTAATAGAGCTAGTTACCTTTAGACACTACGGACATGCTGGTCATGATCCCGCGGAATATGTTGGTGATGAAGTGCGAGAGTTTTGGATGGATAGGGATCCTATTTTGAGATTTGAAGAATCTCTCTCAAGAGAAGAGCTTTTTACAGAGGAAGACTTTACTCAACTGGCCGAAA
>JAONAZ010000005.1 GCA_028376655.1 Acidimicrobiia bacterium | reverse complement strand
TTTAAAGGCGGAATCTGAAAGATTTCGATAATCAGAAATATTATCTTTTATGTAATTACTATCTAAATTAACTGTGTTTGAACTATCAAAGAGAGACACCAATTTTATACATCTTTTAAATACATTTTTCATAATTAGTTTTAGCTTTATAAGTATCCTACAAAACTTTCAATATAATTTTTATATTCGAAGATTTGTGTATATCTCTAACAAGGTAAAATATGAACTATGAAAGTATGGATTGATCAAGACTTATGTACGGGAGATGGGCTATGTGAAGAAATAGCTCCAGATGTTTTTGTTGGATTAGATGATGGCCTTTTTTACGTTAAAGAAGGGGATAAAGTTTTTTCTGAAGAAAATGGTAACGTTGGTGGAGCAGAGGGCCTAGCTGTAGTACCTAAAGGTCAAGAAGATGCAGTTGTAGAGTCAGCAGAAGAGTGTCCTGGCGAATGCATCATGATTGAACCATAAGTCATAAAATATTTCTAGCGCTTACAATAAATCCAGTATGACCAACCATTGAATGTTTTGGTCTGGATATTTTTCCTCTAACTGTCCATTCTCTTTCGATCACTTCTTTTATCTCGATATCCTGAAATTGATTTTCTTCAAGAGTATCTGTAATTCTAGATACCTGTGATATGGATGGTAGATATGATACCCAATGTAAGTCATTATTAATCTGATTACTATCAAAAAATAACCAAGGTTCAGGTACATCTGTGATAATAGAATCAAAATTAATTGGTATAGTATCTATTTGAAAACCAGAAAGATCTTGATTTATAAAATTTATATCTTTTATAAAATCAGTTGAATAATTTGATAAATATCGTGATATAGTTTTTTTTGCACGATACTGATTTTTTTTATTAACATCAAGTGAATAAAATTTAGCATCATGTCCTAATATTGATGATAAAAAAAGAGTTAGAGCACCAGAACCAGTTCCGATCTCCAACACTTTGCTTTTTGAATTAATATTTGCAGAAACTATTATTGAGCCAACATCTTTAGGATATATAATTTGAGGTCCACGTTTCATAAGTAGTATAAATTCTTTATAAGATGGTGCGTATATTGAGAAAATTACGCCTGTAGAAGATTCAATACGCGAAGGTATTGATTTAATCTGGTCAAATTCGATTTTACCTTCATTGGTTATAAAGTTTTGACCTTGGGTTACTACACTTAGATATTTTTTATTTCCAGTAGAAATAACTATTAGTCTATTTTCAAAATCCACAATTTAAATTAGAAGTAAAAAATAAGCTATTGTAGAAAATACAACTCCTGCAGCAAGAACTACAGCAACAAACTTTTGTAAAGATTTATTCAAGAAGACCTCTTAAATATTGTCTTTTTTAATTTTCGATATTTTTCAAAAACTCTTCCTATTAAAATACCAAAGAAAAGGAAAGTAATTAATTTAGAGTTATCCTTATCTATATCATTTTTTAATTTCCTATATGATTCTCTGTAATCTGTCATTTCAATATCCTCCAGATAATAATTCCGAATGAAACTAAGCACAATAAAGCCATAGAGAAATAAGTCATAGCTTGTAGGAAAAAATTTCCAGTGAACATTTGAGTTAAAATAGAAGTGATCCCAATAATTATAAATAAGGTTGCAATAGCTAAATAGTTTCCTGCTTTAAAATTTCTTTTTAATGACTTAAAAGAATTTTCAACTTCATCTACTGTTTCTTCCCTGAAGTGTTGAAGTAATTGGTCAACTGATTTCAAAGCATTAATAGGTATGTTAAACATGCTACTTATTTTTTTGATTTTCAATAATAGTGCCGGCAACTCCCTGAATTGTAGCTGCAACAGGTAATGCTAAAATTGCTCCTACGGCACCTACCGT
Organism: Acidimicrobiia bacterium; assembly: GCA_028376655.1. Lineage (GTDB taxonomy): Bacteria > Actinomycetota > Acidimicrobiia > Actinomarinales > Actinomarinaceae > Actinomarina. Next base: position 59,004 of record JAONAZ010000005.1, on the reverse strand, counting down.
ATAAGCGCCAAAAATAGTTGAAAATACAGCTACAGCAGGGTGAATCTCCATTGTTGATTGAGTAATTTTAGGACTTATAAAGTAGTTTTCAATTAATTGATATATAGATAGAACTAACAAAGTATATAAAACTGAATTAGCACCAAGAGAAATAGAAGCTAGTACAGGAACGATACCTCCAATAAAAGTGCCAATTACAGGTACCAACTGTGACAATACACCGGCTGCAATTCCAAGGGCTACTGCTGAAGGAAGCCCAATTATTAGAAAAGATATTGTAAAAACTACACTGGCCAATATCCCAAGGATTACTCTTGCAACAATAAATCCACCAGCTTTAGAAACACCTATTGTCCAAACTTGATCAATAAGATTTGAATACTTTGAAGAGATATTTTGTTTTAAATTTTCTCTCCAATGTTCACCCTCGCTAATCAAATAGAATGAAAAGAAAAATATTATAACAAAGTGACCCAATGCACTTAAAACACCTTGACCAGCAAAAACTACTGTTTCTCCTACAGTTTCGCCGTAAGACTTTATAAATGAACTAAATTGAGTTTCAAGATCAAGGGACTCACTAGATATTGTAAAACCCTCACTATTAAAGTATTCGAGGATATTGTCTAAATATGTAGGAAGCTGAGTTGAGGGGAAATATATTTCTTGAACCATTATTGGTATGAGAGAAAATATAATTCCAAAAATAAGAAGTAGTAAAATTGCAACAGAAATTAATGCTGAAATATTTCTACCAAATTTTTTAGAAAGTCTGTAAACGACAGGTTCTGCTAGTGCAGCTAAAACAATTGCTACAAATAAATCAAAAAGTAATGGTTTAACTCTTAAAAAAATTATGACCGATATGCCAATGAACAAAATATATATAAATGCTCTATTTAATAACTCTTGTCTAGATTCATCTTTTTTCATATTCATATATTATGACTCATGCCATTGATTTATAGTTACGATTATTAAATATCAGAATAAGAAAAAATGATATTAAAAATATGCTCATGTATAGCTCTAGGGGCGTAACGATGTCATAAAGTTGAATCCTTACACCTAAGGTAATAATCTGTGAAGTAATTCCAATTATAAGCAATTGATTTTTAAGATCTTTTCTACGAATAGTTACATTTAAGAGTATTAGTCCAAGAACTATGCGAGTAAATGCCTCAAAAGTATTCCCAGAAAAAATATATAATTGCCTTAAAGAAAAGAAACCTGACAAGCCTACCCCACCAAGTGTTATTTGAAAAATCCCGATCAATACAAGAATTGACGATATCCATGCTAATAGAAAATTACTATACGATAATCGAGCTTTAATTGGAGTTGGCCAAGGTTGTAAGGGGTTTACTCTTTTAATAAGTTCACGAGATAATCTGAATGTTTTTCGTTCATAGTTACCAAACAAGAAAACAATAAGAAATACTATAAGTGGGTAATAGATTAATTGGACATTAAAGTAACTCATGAAAAAAAATAAAGCAATATGCCATAAAAATAGCGTATAAATATTGGCGTGGATGATAGAAAAAATAGACCAAACCAATCGATTGGTCAATAAGTTTTCAAGTTGCGAACGAAAAAATAAAATTAATGACAAAAGACCTACAGATGAAATTAAATATACAGTTGTTGGTGGATCTTCATTCGTTAATGATAATAAACGATAATTTGTAACAGATAAAAACTGATCGGTAGTGATGTGGAGATAACCTAAGTAACTGTATGCGACAAAAGAGATAGCAGCAAAAAGTGATTTTCTATATGAAAAAATTTTTCCATCAGCCAAAAAATAACCTAATTGGTGAATTGTTAACCAAAAAATTAGATAGTTAAAAAGCTTTATATAGGAAAGAGATATTGATAATTCAATATTATCTATTAAAACTAGTGAAAATATTAAAAATGAAAGAGTAAGGTACGGATTTTTTTTATGAAAATATATCGTTAATGGGCAAAACAATACGACTACAAGGTAAATAGAAACCAACCATAGGGGCCACATTATAAATTCAGTCACTGTAATAATGCCATCTTCTTGGTTTGTTATGAACAGTGGGAAAAAAACTAATTTTGATATTACGTTTAGTGATAAAGTTATAAAAAATACCCACACCAATACAGAGCCCATTAGCCCATTTACTCTATCTGATAAAAACTTCCATTGACTTCCATCTCTACCTACATTTGAGTACCACGCTATTTTATTAGTAAATCCAGTCGAGAAAAAGAAGAGTGCCATTCCTGCAGTTATCCAAGTAATTGGAGTCAATGAATTATCTAAAAGCGTTCTATTATAAATTATAAACTCACCACTTGATTGTTTGAAGTCTAGAAAAAAGCTTGTATTAAAAATAATGAGCATGAGGCCAGTAACTTTCAAAAAGTCAATAAATCTTACTCTGGAAATAGAAGTTTTAGGTATCTCACTCACAATTTTTCTAAAGCTGCCCAATGATGGAAAGAAAAGACTTATAAACTGTTTCATAGTAAATATTTTACATACTATATGGTTCTTGAATAGGAATATAATTACATTGTGGAAATTGTACTGTATCAACCAGAAATTGCCGGAAATGTTGGAGCGTGTATAAGGCTATCAGCAAATACTGGTATATCGCTCAATATCATAAAACCCTACGGATTCAGCTTTCAAGAGAATAAAATTCGACGTGCAGGTCTTGACTATCATGATTTAGCATCTGTAAGTACTTATGAAAACTGGGAAGAATTCATATCTGTAAATAATAATAAAAATATTGCATACCTTTCAGCAAAGGGAACAAAGAGTTACTGGGATAGAAACCTTTCAGAATTTGATTACTTGATTTTTGGTCCTGAATCTGTTGGTTTACCCGAGGAAATTATTTATGAAAATAAGAATTTACTCACAATTCCGATGGATGATAAATCGAGAAGTCTAAATTTAGCTAATTCAGTAGCAATTGTAGGTTATGAATATTTAAGACAACATAATGTACAGTAAAATTTTATTTGTTTTCATTGGAGGTGGAATTGGGACGGTTGCTAGATTTTTGATGAATTATCTAATAAATTTTACAATGCTAACTCAAATATCAACACTTCTTATAAACGTATCAGGTTCTTTCTTATTTGGGGTAATTTACTCAATAGTTTCAAGAAATAGCATAGTAAGTTTATTTTTACTTACTGGAATACTTGGTGGGTTCACAACTTACTCTCAATTTACATTTGATATAATAGAATTAAGCAAGAATTCACAACTCACTACCCTTGCGTATTTTTTTGGAACTGTAATATTGTCATTACTAGCAGCATTATTAGGGGTATACATAGGAAGTAAACTGGTAAATTAGATTATGGAAAATATATTTTGGGTTGGTCTACTAGTAATAATAGTTTTTTTACTATTGAGGTATAGAACATTAGAAAAGAAACTTAAAATATATGAAGACTTTGATAAAGTTGAAGAAATCCAGTCCTTAAAAAAAAGTCTCAATAAAATTGAGTCTGAGCTTAATTACATTAATGAAAAATATAGGAGTTAGTTATGCCAAGTTTTGATATCAATTCAGAGTTCGACAAACAAGAAGTATTGAATGCTATTGATCAAAGTAAAAGAGAAATAACAAATAGATACGATTTTAAGAATACAAATACTTCAATAAATAGTTCTGAAACATCAATAAGTATAAATAGTTCAACTAAGGATCGACTTTTAGCTGCAGACCAAGTAGTAAGAGAAAAATTTGCAAAAAGAAATATATCTATAAAGTTTTTATCTGATTTTCTTGATGAAGAAACGCCTTCTGAGAATAAAAGAGTTTATACGTTAAAAACAGGAATTGAAACTTCTGATGCGAAAGAAATAGTTAAATTCATAAAGGAGAATGATAAAAAGTTACAATCATCAATTCAAGATGGTTCTATTCGAGTAACCTCTAAGAAAAGAGATTCATTACAGTCAATTATGAATGCAATTAAAGAAAAAAATTACGATATCCATCTATCATTTGGTAACTTCAGAGATTAAATCTGATTTTTACTTTTTTAAAGAGTTGCCTAGATACGACTATAGAGATTAATAAATATAAAAGATAAATTTCAACTCCAACATTTGCCTTATATCCAAAATAGTAAAAAAATATAACAACAATAAAACCATGAATAGCCCTGAATATAGAAAAGTAAAAAAACGTCTTGAATATTTTATTCTCAAAAATTTTATTTAATTTATTTATAAAAAAACCTTTTTCTATTTTTTGAGATAATTTTATAGACGCTATCTCTAATAATCTTAGGCACAAGATAAAATATTTTAATTAGCTTATACAGTCCTCCAAGATCAGCAATAGACTCAATTACTGCTTTAGAAGCATAAAACTTCTTTTTATTATTAATGTAGACCAACTCATCCCTTTCTATATCTTCTAGCTTTAGTTCAAGTTGATTTGATACTTTCACGTTATGATTTCTTTTATTTAAAAATTCGCCATATGAACTACAAACAGTACAGTTATTGTCTACGAAGATTTCACTCATTTGAGTAGAACTCTAAACTCAAACTATTAACGCAGTATCTGTTCCCAGTAGGTTTCGGCCCATCTGGAAATACGTGACCAAGGTGGGATTCACAATTTTTACAAAGTATCTCAGTTCTTACCATTCCAAGTGTTTTATCTTCTTTTGATTTAATTTTTTCCTCTATCGCATCAAAGAAACTTGGCCATCCCGATCCAGACTCATATTTTGTAGAGGAATCAAATAACACCTCCTTACAAACAGCACATTTATAGATTCCATTACGCTTTTCATTAAGAAGTTTTCCAGAAAAAGGTGGTTCTGTTCCACAAAATTGTGTAACTTGAATTTGCTCTTCAGTTAGATGCTCTTTATTAATCTCCATAAAATCATTTTATCTTATTGGGGATTAAAGTAAATTTCTGTAATTGTAGGTTCAGTTTCTTTTATATTATTTTTTAACATAGTATTTATTTCTACTATTTGGTTATCGCTTAAGGAATCTTCGTAATCCAACATTATGAGTGCTAAGTATTCCTTACTTCCAATAGGTAGTATTTTAAGATTTAATAACGTAGATATATTTTTGTTTGATTTTATTACTTTATCAACTTTCTTTAGTTTATCTTCTGAAATACTTTCACCTGTAATTAAATGTTTCATCTCATAACCTAAGAATAGGCCTGATACCATGAGTAGAATACCTATAGAAATTGCTGAGATTGAATCATATATAGAATTCTGAGTGAGAGATGATAGTATCGTTCCAATCAAAGCTATAAACAGCCCCAATGTTGCTGCAAAGTCCTCAACGACTATTGCGATTAAAGGACCATCTGTAGATTCTTTAAGTAAACCTACAACACCCTTGTCATTATTTTGACCTCTTTTAAGTTCTGAAATAGCTTTTTTTAGCACATACGATTCAAGAATTATTGAAATAACTAGCAAGGTAACCGAAATACCAAGGTTTTCAAGTTTTTTAGGGTGGGATAATGATTCTATTCCATGTTCTAAAGAAACTAAGCCACCTATAGTGAATATTAAAACTGCTACTACAAGTGTCCAGAAATACTCTTCTCTTCCTCTTCCTAAAGGATATATTTTTGGATTTATTTTTTTTGACTGTTTAATTCCAAACCATAAAAGAAATTGATTTCCGGTATCAACAAAAGAGTGAATAGCTTCAGAAAACATAGCACTAGACATAGTTATTGTTGCTATTACAGATTTTGCTATACCTATTGAAAAGTTGACAGACATAGCAAGAAATACTGTCTTAGAAGATTCGTTAGATGCCATTTGAAAACCATGTAACGAGTTCTTGATAGCCTCCAATACGTTTACCCTCAATAAACACCTGAGGAACTGTTTTAACACCCTCTCCTACGTTTGAATAAAATTCAGACCGAGCAACATCATTTGATATGTCAATTTCAGTAAATTTTAGGTCTTTTGATTCCAATAAAGCTTTTGCTCTATCACACCAGATACAAAAATCTTTTGTGTATATTTCTATATTCAATTGTTTTCAGATCCTGTATAAATCTCATTAGTTGTTTGTGTAACTCTTATAAAAGTTGTACTTTTTGGCAAATCCTTAATTGATTTAGCACCTACATATGAACATGCAGACCTTATCCCCCCTAGAATAGACTTTACAGTTGTGTCAATATCACCTTTGTACTTAAGCCTCACTTTTTTTCCTTCAGGTGCGCGATGTTCAGCTAAATCTCCGTAGTAGGTCTCCTGAGCTTTTCTAGAGGACATTCCATAAAAATCTTTGTATTGGATACCCTTTTCATCAGTTACAAGATCTCCACCAGATTCTTTATGGCCTGCAAATATCCCTCCGAGCATAACATAGTCAGCACCTGCTCCAAAAGCTTTAGATACATCTCCTGGATATTTACATCCACCATCCGCAATAACATGGCCTCCTAAGCCATGAGCAGCATCTGAACATTCGGATATGGAGGAAAGTTGAGGATAGCCTACTCCAGCAACTTTTCTAGTAGTGCAAACTGAGCCAGGGCCAATACCAATTTTTACAATATCAGCACCAGCTAATATCAATGCTTCAGTCATTTCTCTTGTAGCTACATTGCCAGCAATAATAATTTTGTTTGGAAAGGTTTCTCGATATTTCTTAACAGCTACTACAAAATCTTCACGATATCCATTTGCAACATCTAGACATAGGAATTTAATTTTGTTTTCTAATTTATATATATCTACAGCTTTTTGAAAATCCTCTTCTGAAGTGCCTACTGTTACTGCAAGAAATTCAGGATTTAAATCCTTTATATTCTCTCCCCATTCTTTTAAAGTGTAAAATTTATGTACTGCTGTAAGCATATTGTGACCCTGTAGAGCTTTAGCTGTTTCAAACGTACCAGTTGTGTCCATATTGGCAGAAAAAATAGGTACGCCAGTCCATTTTTGATCAGAGTGTCGAAATTTAAATTCTCTATTTAACTCAACATCTGATCTGGAAACAAGTGTACTTCTTTTTGGTCTTATTAATACGTCATCAAAAGTTAACTTTATTTCATCTTCTATTCTCATAATGTTTTAAACCACTTATCCTAAATAACACGAGTTATGATAATAGAATTTCCTTTGTTTGGTGCTGGTATTAATTATTTTCCTTATGAGATATCTGTTTTAAGAATATTTGAACCTCGATATCTTCTTCTTATAGGAGATTGTATAAAAAATAACAATACATTTTGTGTTGGAAATTCTATAGATACTATTGGAGAAGTTGTGTCAGAAGTTAAAATTCTTGACCACAAAGATATTTCTAATGCTGAACAAGTTGTTGTAGTCGAGTGTATAAATCTTATGAAAATTACCAATATAAATCTTGATGATGAGTATCCGAAAGCTAATTGTGAGAATGTTGTTGATGTTGGATTGCCTCCTACGGAGGAAGAATTATTACAACTTCAAAATAATATCAAAAGGAGTATGGGGATAATGTTAGAGCAAGGATTAGATATAGATTTGCCTACATTTGAAATTGATACTTCAAATAGGATTTTAAAACTATGGGAGTTAACTTCTAAAGTTCCTATGAATGATGAGGTAAGAAAAAGCTTACTAGAAGAAAAAGAAATTATTAAACGATACGAAATACTTAATAATTACATTAAAAGTATTAATGATATGAGTTTTTAAGTTTTACTCCATTTTTTATAAAATATATTCACTTCTTCATTTAGGTCAGTTGCATTTTTAACTAGGTAATTAGATGTTGCCAATGTGTCAAAATTAGCTAACTCTTGTCGACTAACCTCACTGTCATACCAGTTATCAAAAAGTGATTTTGTAACTTCTGGGTGGAACTGTAAAGCATAGGAATTGTTAATTTTAAAAATTTGTGGATACTTTGTAGAGGCAATCAGCTGAGCAGATGGTGGAATATTAAATGTATCTCTGTGCCAAAGAAATACTTTAGAGTCTTTAAAGCCTGTAAACAATTCGGAATCAGTATGAAAGTTTAACTTCTTAAAACCAAATTCTATCTCATTAGAGAGAAAAGCTTTGCCTCCCATTGCATCTGCTATAAGTTGAGCTCCTAAACATATGCCTAAAACTTTTGATCCCCTAGATATTACCCTATTGAGCCATTTCTTTTCTTTAATAAGGTATGGATATTTATCAATGTCATAAGCTCCCATATGACCACCGAGAATAATATATTTGTTATTCTCTGAAAGTGAGTCCCAATCAACCTCCCAAGCATTTTTTTCTTTGATTTTATTGTGTGATAAAGAACCCAGTGTTACGTTTGGATCATTAATTATTGCAATTGTTTTGTTAGTTTCCATACTTGTGCGCGGAAGAGGACTCGAACCTCCACGGGTTTTACCCCACAGGATCCTTAATCCTGCGCGTCTACCAGTTCCGCCACCCGCGCTAAATCAATCAAGAAACCAAAATAATAATAATGTTGTTATAGAGAACAAAAGAGCTACCGCTGCAGTAATTCTACTTAGATTTCTTTCTGCTAATGTTTGACCAATATTACCTGATGCTCCTGGTCCACCCAGCATGTCTGAAAGACCACCGCCTTTTCCACTATTCAAAAGTACAAGTCCAATAAGGGCTATTGAAATAACAATATGTACCGCTACTAAACTTGCTGTTAATGTATCCATAAATCTTACTCTTTCAATCTAGATTGCAGTTTAACTTCTTTTTCTAGTTCTTTTATCTTTTCTACATTTCCAAGATAACCAATTCTTGTTATTTTATCATCATTAATGTTAAATGCGAGAGGAATTCCAGTCGGAATATTTATATCTACGATATCTTTATCTGGGATACCTTCTAGTATTTTTATCATTGCCCTTATGCTATTGCCATGTGCCACAACTAATACATTTCCTTCTTTGGTTGAAGATTTAATTATATCCAACGTCTTTTTGACTCTTAAAACTACGTCTTCTAAAGATTCACCTAAAGGGAGTTTTTCATGAATATCTTCATACATTAGATCATTGTTTGGATTATATTTAGAGTCCTCTTTGACTAAAGGGGGCTGTGTCTTGTATCCCCTCCTCCATGAATGTACCTGCTCTTCACCAAATTCATTTGCGGTCTGTAGTTTATCAAGCCCTTGAAGTGCTCCATAATGACGTTCATTAAGCTGCCAAAGCTCTTTTTTTGTATACGTTGCATCTTCACTAGTAAATATTTCACTTAATACAAGCAACGCTGTTTCTTTAGATCTAGTTAAAAAGGATGTGTAGCAAATATTTGGAATAAAATCTATATCAGACAATAACTTGCCAGCTTCAATTGCTTCGTTATTACCTCTTTGTGAAAGACCGACATCAACCCATCCTGTAAATTTATTTTCTTTATTCCAAATACTTTGACCATGGCGAACAAATACTAAGTTCATAATTTAATTGACTTGATAATCTGAACAAATTTATCTGTATCCAAAGAAGCACCTCCAACAAGAACGCCGTCGATAATTTTAGTATTAAGTAATTCTGAAGCATTTGTTGGGGAAACACTTCCACCGTAAATAAATCTTGTTTTCTCTTCGTCGTAAAATGGTTTATTAGAAATTTCTTTCTTAACTGCTGATAGAACTTCTATAGTATTTTCTACTGAGGCCACTTTACCTGTTCCAATTGCCCAGATTGGTTCATAAGCAAATATGATCTCATTTACTTTATCTTTTCTTAAACCTTTAATTGCTAAGTTAACTTGATTTAATAGGTACGGTAAGTAATTGTTACTATTTCTATTTTCTTCTGGCTCACCAAAACAAACTATAGGAACAAGATTATTATCTACAGCATTATGTACTTTGAGGTTAATTAACTCATCAGATTCTCCAAAAACTAGCCTTCTCTCTGAATGGCCAATAATAGAATATGTAATATTAAGTTTTTGCAATTGCATTGCTGATACTTCACCTGTGTACGCACCTTCCGTATAAGCTGAAACATCTTGTGATGAAATTTGTATTTTCAAACTATCTGCATCAACAATAGTTTGAAGTGAACGTAGAGATGTGTGAGAGGGTGCTAATAAAATATCAATTTTATCTTCAATGTTTACATCTAGTGAATAATTAAGTTTTTGTAAAAGCTGTATTGCTTCCAAATGGTCTAAATTCAGTTTCCAGTTTCCAATAACAATTTTCTTCATGTTTTCAAAGTATAAGTGGTTTATAAATATTTACACCTGGCAATTCATTACCTTGTAGATATTTTAGGGATGCCCCACCACCTGTTGAAATATGATTAAATTTAGATGGATCTGAAAATTTTCTAATTGCACTTACTGAATCTCCTCCACCAACAACAGTGTAAGCATTCAGATTAGAAACTATTTCAGTTACCGATTGAGTACCCATTTTAAAATTATCTTTTTCGAATATTCCCATAGGCCCATTCCAGAAAACAGTGTTGGAGTTTTTTAATATAGTTTTGAAAGTATTTATACTTTTATTAGAAATATCAATACCAATATCATCATTGGAAAATTCTGTTATATATTTATCTTTTCTTAAGCCTGAATCTATAGATTTAGTTACTCCAAAATCCGATGGTAAGTGTATTTTGTGACCATTTTCTGATTCCAGTAACTCTTTTGCTGTATTTAAGTAATCATCTTCACATAGAGAGCTTCCAATATTATTTCCAAGAGCTTTCAGAAAAGTAAAACACATGCCTCCTCCAATAAGTAGATTATCAACAATTGGTAGAAGTTTATTAATTAATTCAAGCTTATCAGAAACCTTTGCTCCACCAAGCATGACTGTAAAGGGTTTTTGAGGTGAGTTAACAAGAAGCTGAAGATTTTCAACTTCATTTGTCATCAGTTTACCTTGATATGATTCAATAAATTTGCCAAAAGAAACAATAGACGAGTGTCTTCTATGAGCTGCGCCAAAGGCATCTAAGATAAATGTATCAAAGTTTTGTGTTACTCTTTTAGCAAAACTTTCGCTATTTTCTAATTCTTCTTTATGAAATCTTAAATTCTCTAGAAGGAAAATCTTACCGGGTTGATTGTTGATTTTATTTCCAACCTCCGACCCATAAACAGAGTTGATAAATATAACCTCCTCATTTAGGATTTTAGACATTTCCATTGCTACGGGTACAAGGGAGAATTCTGATTCTACTCCATGCGGTCTTCCTAGGTGACTCAGGAAAGTAACTGTTCTTGATTTTTTTCGAATTTCTTCTAAATGTTCTATAGCCTTTATAATCCTAAAATTATCTAAAATTATTTTATTTTCAATTGGTACATTTAAATCAGCACGTATAAGTGTATTTCCAAGTTTTATTTCGGAAGACAAATTTATTCTTTCATATCTCGATGGAGGATTACAGCATCTTTGCCTTCATTAATTAACCAACCACCAACTTCTTCTGTCATCACAACGCTTCGATGCTTACCTCCAGTGCAACCTATTGCAATACCTACATAGGACTTCCCTTCAGATGTAAATCTTGGTAGTAAGAAGTCAATTAGATCTTTCGTTTTCTCAAGAAAGATTTCAGCATCTTCAAAAGAAAGTACGTAGTTTCTTACCATAGGTGATTGACCGGTAGATGCTCTTAGCTCCTCTCTCCAGTGAGGATTGGGTAGAAACCTCACATCTAATACAATATCTGCATCTCTAGGTGCACCATTTTTAAATCCAAATGAAGTTACTGATATTTTAAGCTCTTGATTTGTGGCCTCCCCTTGAAAACCCTCTATTATTCTTTTACGTAATTCATGAACATTCATGTCAGTGGTATCAATGACAAGGTCTGCAAGTTCTTTTATAGGCTTTAATTGTTCTCTTTCATTCTTAACAGACTGAGAAAGAGAATCCATACCCATTGGATGGGGTCTTCTATTTTCTTCATAACGCTCAATGAGTGTTTCATTATTAGCATCTAGAAATATCATTCTTGTTAATACACCTGATTGGCTTAATCTTTCAAGACTTCTGTTTAAGGCATTTTGTGCTGAACCATCTCTAGCATCAATAGTTAAAACTAGTTGTTTATTAGATTCGGCAACATCGTTAGATTCTACAACTGACTCTACTAACTCAGGGGGCAAGTTTTCAATTACGTAGTAACCAAGATCTTCAAATACATTGGAGCTAGCAGACCTCCCTGCTCCAGACATACCAAGGAGTAATAATACTTCGGGTCTTTTAGTTACCATATTTATTTATTGTAGTTCCCAACTAATCAGATGGAAGTTTTTTTTCCGGAGGTGTACTTTTATGTGCCGTTAAAATGTCTATATATTTTTCTGGCAATGTTGGGACTAACTATCTCTTCAAGTTCTTCGTAAGTCGCATTAGAAAGCTTTTCCATTGTTTTAAATTTATCTAATACTTTTTTTGAACTTACTGTTCCGACACCTTCGATAGTTAACAATGTTTGTTTATCAAAGTTTTTAATTCTTAATCTTCTATTTTCATTAATTGCAAACCTGTGTGCTTCATCCCTTATGTTTTGTAAAGTAAATAAAGCTTCAGAATTTTTATTTAATAAAATGGATTCCTTACTAAAAGGTTTAAATATTTCTTCTTCTCTTTTTGCAAGTCCTACAATGTCAATATCAAGTTGTAGATGGTCTATAACCCCCTTAGCAGATGAAAGTTGACCTTTTCCTCCATCAATAAGTATTAGATCGGGTTTTCTTCTAAAACTTGGATCATTTTCAGAATCTTTTATTAATCTTTTAAGCCTTCGAAATATAACTTCTTCCATTGATTTAAAATCATCTTGTCCTTGAAATGACTTGATATGAAATTTTCTATACATTGATGGTTTTGATAATCCATCTTCCATAACAACCATTGATCCTACTCTATAGTCAGGACCTAAATTAGAGATATCATACGCTTCAATACGATAAGGAATACTAATAAGGTTTAATTTATTTTTAAGTTGTTCTAAAGATCTTGTTCTGAACTCTAGATCAGTTCTTCTTCTGAAGTTAACCACTCTACGAAGTTCTTTAGCATCAATAATCGCTGTATCTAAAAGCTCTTTTTTCCATCCCTGCTTTGGGGTCTTTAATGTTATTTTACGACCCCATTTTTTTGTAAGCTCCTCTTGTATAAGGTCTATATATGGAAAACTATGGCTAACAAGTATCTCTTCGGATGGCTGATTTTCTGAAAAAATTGATAAGATTATTTGAGGTAAGTACTCATCATGTTTTTTAGTATCAATGGGTTCAAATGTTTTCTTTACCTCTCCAATGATTCTTCCACTACGAATTAACAAACAAGATATTACGACATCCAGATTACTCACGTCAATGCCTATAACATCAACAGATTTAGTGTTTGAAACCATTAGTGTTTGTGTTGAACGTGCATTCTCTAAATGGTCAATAAGTTTCTTGGCCTCATTAGCTTTTTCATATTCTTGATTCTCTGAGAATGATTTCATTTCTGATATTTTATTATCAACATAAACATCAGATTTACCAGAATAAAAATTTTTAATATTTTTCAACATTTTTACATAATTATCTTTTGGAGCAGCATCAATACAGGGGCCACAACATTTATTGATATCATAAAGTAAACATGGTTTATTAAGTTTTTGATGACGTTCAAATACATTCTTTGAACATGTTCTAACTGGAAAGATATTTATTAGGTGATCGAGTGATCTCCTTGCTGCTCCTATAAAGGGAAATGGTCCAAAGTTAATATTATTAGAATTAATTTTTCGAGAGACGTATGCTCTCGGCCATTCCTCATTTGTCAGAGTTACATATGGGTAAGATTTATCATCTTTAAGGCGAACATTATATTTTGGTTTATATTGTTGTATAAATGAATACTCAGCTAAAAGAGCATCTGCTTCATTTTTTGAGGTTACAAAGCTGATTTCTACTGCTTCAGTTGTTAATCGTTTTATTTTCCAAGTTGTATTTTCACGAAAGTATGAAGGGACTCTCTTCCTTAAATTTTTTGCTTTTCCTACATAGAGAGGGTCATTGTATTTATCTTTAAATATATAGATACCAGGATTTTCTGGAATTTCATTTGTCTTGATTTTATCCATTTACAGTAAACTTTTTAGATACTTACCTGTAAGGGAATGTTTATCATTTACGATACTTTCTGGCGTGCCAGAAGCTACAATTTTTCCTCCATTTTCTCCACCTTCTGGCCCAAGGTCAATAACCCAGTCTGAATTTTTAACAACATCTAAATTATGCTCAATAACAACCACGGTATTTCCTTTATCAACCAACATATGAAGAACTTCAAGTAATTTTTGAACATCTGCAAAATGTAACCCTGTTGTTGGCTCATCTAATATATACATCGTTTTTCCTGTGGAACGTTTACTCAACTCTTTAGCTAACTTAACTCTTTGAGCTTCACCGCCAGAAAGTGTTGTTGCAGCTTGTCCTAATGTAATATATGAAAGTCCTACATCATCTAATGTTTTAAGAATTTTGAATATTGAAGGTTGGTTTTCAAATATTTTTAAAGCATTTTCAATAGTTGAATTTAAAATATCAGAAATACTATACCCTTTCCATTTTATACTCAATGTCTCAGGATTATATCTTGAACCGTCACAGTCTTCACACTTAACATAAACATCTGGAAGAAAATACATTTCAACCTTTATCGTTCCATCTCCCCTACATACTTCACATCTTCCTCCGGGTACATTAAAGGAAAATCTTCCAGGTTTGTAACCTCTAATTTTTGATTCTTCAGTCATTGAATACAACTTACGAATCATGTCAAATACTCCTGAATAAGTTGCTGGATTAGATCTAGGTGTTCTACCAATTGGTGATTGATCAATTTCAATTAACTTATCTAGATAATTAAGTCCAGAAATACTTTTATGTATTCCCGGTGGAATCCAATTTTTCCTGGTGAACTCATTTTGTATAGCTTTTGATAAGATTCCTGTAACAAGTGTTGATTTACCACTACCGGATACGCCTGTTACTGAAATAAATTTTCCGAGAGGGAATTCGACGGTTAAGTTTTTAAGATTATTTTCTTGAGCTCCTCTGAGAACAATTTTTGAATTATTACCCGATCTTCTTACTTTTGGATAGGATACTTTTAACTTACCTGATAGATATCTTCCTGTAATTGATTTTTTAACCCGTGATACCTCTTCCCACGTTCCTGAAGCAACAATATTTCCACCCTGTTCTCCTGCTCCCCACCCGATATCAATTAAGTGATCAGATTGTTTCATTGTTTCTTCATCGTGCTCCACAACCAACACAGTATTTCCAAGATTTCTTAATCGTATAAGTGTTTCGATAAGTTTATTATTGTCAGATTGATGTAACCCAATAGATGGCTCGTCAAGTACATACAATACACCAGTTAACCCTGAACCTATTTGTGTTGCTAGTCTAATTCTTTGAGCTTCTCCACCAGAAAGTGTTGCTGCACCTCTATTCAATTGCAGATACCCTAAACCGACTTCATTTAGGAAATTTAGTCTTTCTTTTATTTCCCTTAAAATTGCTTCTGCTATTTCTTTAGAGTTTCCAGTTAGTTTCAACTTACCAACAACGTCATAAGCTTTTATTATGGAAAGTTTATTAAATTGTCCAAGAGTTAAAGATTTAACTTGGACCATCCTAGATCTTTCATTCAATCTCTCTCCATCGCATCCTCCACATGCAAGTTCTCGCATAAATTGCATATAGTAATCACGTGCATGGTCAGAAGTTGTTTCTTCATATAATCTTTTAAACATTGGAATTATACCAGGGAAAGATCTCTCCCAAGTTCTCGAATTTCCAAATCTATTTGTATATCTAATTGGAGTCTTTATTCCATCACTACCGTTAAGTAAAATATGTTTGTCATTTTCACTCAATTCTTTATATGGAATTTCCATGGGTATTTCAAAAAACTCACAAACACCGTAAATCTGTGCTCTAAAATATTTTCTGGTCGACATATCAGGAAATACATTTTCACTAATTGATATCTCTCTATTTTTAATTAGGAGCTTTTCGTCGATTTCATAATTGATTCCCAAGCCGTTACATGTATTGCATGCACCGAAAGGTGAGTTAAATGAAAAATCTCTTGGTTCAAGTTTGTCATAGGATGTCCCACATTCAAGACACCCTAAATTCTGACTATAGTTCTGGATATTCTCATTAAATTTTATATCGAGAGTACCGCCAGTAAGCTTTAAGGCTGTTTCAACAGATTGAGGTAATCTTCTTCCAGCTGTTTTTTTTATTTTTAACCTGTCAACAAGAACTGAAATATCATGATTGAAATATTTATCTAATCTTTTGGCTTCATCAAGTCTAATGAGTTCTCCATCAATGTATGCTCTAGTAAACCCATCCTTTAATAAATCTTTAAAAAGTGATTCGAATTCACCTTTTCTAGATTTAACAACTGGAGCTAGAATCTCAATATCGACATTTTCACCTAGAGACATGACTTGATTAACAATAAAATCTACAGATTGTTTTTCAATCTTAGAACCACATATGGGACAATAACTTATCCCAATTCTGGCCCATAGTAAACGAAGATAATCATGAATCTCTGTTACTGTTCCGACTGTTGACCTTGGACTCCTAGATGAAGTTTTCTGATCAATCGCTATGGCAGGAGATAGTCCTTCAATGCTTTCGACATCTGGTTTCTCCATCTGACCCAAGAATTGTCTAGCGTAAGCAGATAAGCTTTCAACATACCTTCGTTGTCCTTCTGCATAAATAGTATCAAAAGCAAGGGAAGATTTGCCAGAACCTGATAAACCTGTGATAACAATAAACTTATTCTTTGGAATATCAAGAGAGATATTTTTTAGATTATGTTCTTTAGCGCCTTTTACTTTTAAATAATCTTGAGACATTAACTCGGTAACTCCATAATTTCTTTTTTAATTTCTTTAAGTTCGTCTCTTAATCTAGCAGCTAATTCGAACTCTAATAGATCTGCTGCAACCTTCATTTCCTTTTCTATGTTTTTAGAAATTTTGTATAAGTCTTGTTTAGAAGCATTACTCAAGTCTATATTTGATTTGAAGTCCATTTCACGTTTAGATGGTCTGTTTTTTTCAACCATCTCTAGAATATCTGTTATCTCTTTTGATATGGTTGTTGGAGTAATTCCATATTTTTTATTATGAGCTATCTGTATTTCTCTTCGACGCTCTGTTTCATAAACTGCCTTAGAGATAGAATCCGTTTTTCTATCTGCATACATGATTACATAACCATCTTTATTACGAGCAGCTCGGCCAATTGTTTGTATCAAACTGGTCTCTGATCTTAAAAATCCCTCTTTATCTGCATCCATAATTGCAACAAGTTCTACTTCTGGTAGATCTAAACCTTCACGTAATAAATTGATACCTACTAGAACATCAAACTCTCCTTTTCTTAAGTCACGCAAAATTTCAATCCTTTCAAGAGTATCTATACCTGAATGGAGATACCTAGTCTTGATACCCATCTTTAAAAAATAATCGCTCAAAGCCTCACTCATTTTTTTTGTAAGTGTAGTTACAAGGATTCGATTTCCTTTTGCGATAACTTGATTTATTTCCTTTAAGAGATCTTCTATTTGGTTTTCAGTTGGTCTAATAATAATATTTGGATCAATAAGTCCTGTTGGCCTAATTATTTGTTCAACAAAATTTTGTGAATTAGCATTTTCCCATTTACCTGGTGTTGCAGTCACGAGTACAGTATTTTTAACCTTACCTTGCCATTCTTCAAATTTTAATGGTCTATTGTCTAGCGCAGCAGGTAGTCGAAATCCATAATCAACAAGTGTGGTCTTTCTTGATTTATCACCTGCAAACTGTCCCCTTATCTGAGGAATGGCAATATGACTTTCATCAACAACCATTAAAAATTCTTCTTGGAAAAAATCTAATAGCGTATAAGGTGCGTCACCTGGTTTTCTTCCATCAAAATACCTTGAGTAATTTTCAATTCCAGAGCATACTCCAAGCTCTTTAAGCATTTCTAAATCAAATAATGTTCTTTGTTTGATTCTTTGTGCCTCCAATAGCTTATCTTCCTTTTCAAATTTTTTGATTTGTTTATTCATATCATTTTCGATTTTTTCTAATGCATTATTCATTACATCCTCAGATGTTACATAATGAGAAGCTGGAAGAATTGCCAGTTCAGTTAGTTTCTCTAGTATTTCACCGGTTACAGGGTCTATTCTTAATATATTTTCAATTTCATCGCCAAAATATTCAATCCTAAATATTGTTTCTTCGTAAACAGGAAAAATATCTAAAGTGTCCCCTTTTAATCTAAAAGTTCCTCGTGTGACTACAAGATCATTCCTTACGTATTGTTGGCGAATAAGTTCCTCTAATAACTGATCAAGCTCAAATTCCTCTCCTTTAAAAAGTGGTATTATCTTATTTTTATATTCTTGTGGAGACCCTAAACCGTATATGCACGAAACTGAGGAAACTACAATCACATCTTTTCTCAGGAGTAGCGCGCTTGTAGCTGAATGTCGCAACCTATCTATCTCTTCATTTATATTCGAATCTTTCTCTATGAATGTATCTGTTCTTGGAACATAAGCTTCTGGTTGGTAATAGTCGTAATAAGAAACAAAGTACTCAACTCTATTTTCAGGGAAAAACTGTTTAAACTCATTTGCAAGTTGTGCAGCTAAAGCTTTATTGGGTGCTAATACTAAAGAAGGCATTTGTAACTCCTCTATAAGCCAAGCTATTGTCGCAGATTTTCCTGAACCAGTAATACCCATTAGTGTCTGATAGTCTAAATTATTTTTAACTCCATTTTTAAGATTTTGGATTGCTTTTGGCTGGTCACCCTGAGGGGTGAAATCAGATATAACTTTAAATTTGTTCATATTCGGAATTAATAAGATTTTGAATTTGTACTTGTAGATCAGAGAAAGAAGTATTTTCAATAACTGTGCCGATAGATTTCCACCATGACTCCTCGGGTTGTGTATTTATCCTGTTGTCTATGTCTTCTAAAGACATCCCTCTACTTTGAAGCCTTATTCTACGTATTTTTTCATTGGCAAAAATTACAATTGTTGGGTAAAGCTTATATATATTTTTAGGAGCAGAAGCCTCAATAAACAAATCTCCATCGGTTTCCTGTATCAGAGTAGCTACCTTATCTGTAACTAGTGGATGTAAAAAACTCTCTAGTATTTTCAATTTATCTAGATTCGTAAAAACTATCTCTGCAAGCAACTTTCTATCAACTTTGTTTTGATTAATGCATTCCGCAAAATTTGTATTCAGAAAATCTAAGGAAATTTCACTATTCAATATATTATTTGAAACAATATCTAAGTCTGCGGTTGCTATACCTTTTTCTTGGATATAGTTACATGCAGTAGACTTTCCACTCCCTATTGGTCCTGTGATAATGGTTACTCTAGAATTCATAAGGTTAAGGATAAAGAGTATCAGGAATTATTAGGAGTTTCCTATTCCTCTTTCTTTTAGTTCCTTAAGAATATTTTCTAACGACTCATCAACACCTTCAACGGTTTGACGTTCCTGTTTTTGTTCCTTTTTTTCCTCAGATTGTGAAGAATGAGTTTTAGGAGCATTTTTCTTTACTTCAACATCTTTCCATTCAGGATCAGCTTGTTTGATTGAAAGGTTTACTCTTCTTTTTGGAATGTCTAACTCTGTTATTTTAATTTTAACTTTTTGTCCAATTGCAAGAGCTAATTCAGGTGAATCTACTTTATCTACTGAAATCTCAGAGACATGAACTAAACCTTCTACACCATTACCAATCGTAACAAATGCACCAAAAGGTACCACTTTTGTCACATTACCATCAACTACGTCATTTTCTTTATATTGATGTTCAAAATCAAGCCAAGGATCTTCTGTAACTTGCTTTATAGAAAGAGAAATTCTTTCTTTATCATTATCTATTTCAAGAACTTTAACTGTTACTGTGTCTCCAACTTTAACAACTTCATTTGGATTTTCTACATGTCTCCAAGATAATTCAGATACATGAACTAATCCATCCATACCACCTATATCAACGAATGCCCCAAAATTTACGATTGAAGATACTTTTCCTTCTTTTGTATTTCCAACCTCAAGATTTTCGAGGAAACTCTTTCTTTCTCCTGATTGCTCTTGTTCAAGGTGTGCTTTCCTTGAAAGAACGATATTGTTTCTCTGTCTATCAAGTTCTAAAATTTTTGCTTCAATTTCTTCACCAATATAAGAAGTTAACTCTTTTACTCTTCTTACGTCGATAAGTGATGCTGGAAGGAATCCTCTAACCCCAATATCAACAATTAGTCCGCCTTTAACGCTTTCAATTACAGTACCTTTAACAGATTTGTCATTGTCTGATATTTCTTGTATATCTCCCCAAGCTTTTTCATAAATTGCTCTTTTAACTGAGAGAATAAGTCTCCCCTCATCGTCTTCTTTATCTAATACAAGAGCTTGAATTTTATCACCTTCATTTACAAGATCTTTCGGATTTACTGATTTTCTAACAGACAGTTCTCTGGAGGGTATAACACCTTCTGATTTGTAACCTACATCAACCATAACCTCATTCCTGTCAATGCGAACAATAGTACCTTCAATAACATCACCGTCATTAAATGTAATAAGTGTTTGCTCGAGTAAGTCTGGAAAGTCTTCTGGTTTTATGTCATCTGGTAGTTCAACAACATTTGAAGGTTCGATTACCTTCTTTTGATTATCTGTCATATAGGTTTGTATTTCCATTCATAATATTTTCGTCTTTTAGCATAACATATCTATGGATTTTACAAACGAATATTAATTATTTGCTAAATCCTTATTATTTTTTATATTTACAAATAGTGGAACTTTGAGCTTTGTGGCTGATTCCATTTCAGTGCTGACAATCCTTGTAACCTCTTCAATATTTAAAACTGGTGTCTGCACAATAATTTCATCATGTATTTGTAGCAATAAATCAGTAGATTTTATTCCTGATATTTTAGTTTGAACTTTAAGCATTGCTATTTTCATAATATCTGCTGCTGTACCTTGTATGGGAGCATTCATTGCAATTCTCTTACCCATAGCTTTTATCTGAAAGTTAGAAGAGCTGAGTTCTTTTATATTTCTTTTTCTTCCATACAGTGTTTTTGTAAAGCCCTCCTTTTCAGCATCTGTGACAATATGATCTAAAAAACCTTTAATTTTTGGAAACTGTGAAAAGTATGCATCTATAAGGTCTTGTGATTCATTTTTTGAAATACTTAAACTTTTTGATAAACCAAATGCTTCCATTCCATAAATGAGACCAAAATTAACTTCTTTTGCCTTTCTTCTCATATCTTTAGTTACTGAATCAATACCAACATCAAAAATTCTAGAAGCTGTTTCAGTGTGTATATCAGAATCTTCAGAACTTAAAATATCAATCATGTTCTTGTCGGAACTGAGATGAGCTAAAACTCGTAATTCAATTTGAGAATAGTCAGAAATAACAAATTCGTGATTTGTGTCAGCAATAAAAAATTCACGTATTTTTTGACCTACATCAGTTTTGTTTGGAATATTTTGTAGATTTGGCTTTTCAGAAGAAAGTCTGCCAGTTGTTGTTCCAAAAAGGTTATAAGTGGTGTGAATTCTATTTTTATCAGTTATTTCAGTTTTAAGACCATCAATATAAGTTGATCGAATTTTCTCATACTCTCTATATTTTAAAATAAATTTAGGGAGTTCATATTCCTTTGATAGTTCCTCTAAAACAGATCCATCTGTTGAAGGTGCCCCCTTTGGTGTTTTTTTTATGACAGGAAGGTCCATATCTTCAAAAAGTACCTTCGCTAATTGTTTTGGAGAATTTAAATTAAAGTCCTGCTGAGTAATATCGTGAATTTTTTGTTTATAATTTTGGATTTCTTGATTAATAAATTTAGAAAGTTTTTCTATTTTATTATTAGATACTTTTACACCTTTTTTTTGCATTGAATTTAATACAGATACTATTGGAAGATCTAATTCTTCATAAATTTTTAATAACGACTTATCAGATTTAAAATCTTTGATTTCTAATTGTATAAAGTCATAGTTTGAAATAAAGAATTTTACGAATTCTTGTAGAGACGATTTCTTATTTAGTAAGTTCGCCTGTTCTATGTGTTTACAAATATTCAATAAATTGTCTGGTCTTATGTTTGGATCATATAAAAATATCATACAGTCATATGCAGTAATTAAATTATTATCAAAATTTGGATGAACCGTATAGATTTTCTGTGTTGTAAGAGATATGAATTCTTTATCTAATACTTCACCTTCTTTTAGTTTCCAAGCAGATTCTTTATTAACTAAATAAATTGCACCTTCAAATACAAATACAATCGGCTTACTTGGCAAGTTTTCGGTTTCACTCTCTTTTATAACGATTTGTCCTTCATCTGTAGCTTCATCTTCTTGTTGTGATTTATATTTTCTTATATATTTATTCAGTTCAAGTTCGGTGACTTGTACTTGTGAATCTTTAAGAATTTTTTCTGATGTAAATATCGTATCTGAAATTTTAATATCTGGTATTTCAAGTTCTAAATCAATTCGTATCGTAGCAAGATCTTTACTCATAAAAAGTATATCTTTATTAGTTTCAAATGAATTCTTAATTCTGGGTGTCAAATTATCAAGATTTTTGTAAATATTTTCTATATCTTTATATTTTTGTAATAAATTAATCGCAGTTTTTTCACCCACACCTGGTAGCCCCGGAATATTATCAGATGGATCACCTTTCAAAGCCAAATATTCAACATATTGTTTAGTACTTATTCCGAATTTATCAGCAAAAAATTTTTCATCAACTAAATCAACATCAGTAATACCACGTTTCGTATATAGTATTTTTGTTTTATTACTTATAAGTTGGTACGTATCTCTATCTCCGGTGACAATCAGGACTTTTTTATTTTTTTTGTTTAATGCTACTGATAAAGATCCTAGAACATCGTCCGCTTCAAAGCCTTCTTTTGAAACTTGTGGGATATTAAATGTTTCTAAAAGTTTATGTAGCAATGGTATTTGGATATTGAAATTATCAGGTGCCGATGATCTGTTTGCTTTATATTCTTTATAAATTTCATTTCTAAATGTTTGACCAGGTAGATCCCAAGTGATAATTAATTGATCTAATTTATAGTCAGTTGTTATTTTATTAAGCATAGACAAAAAACCGTGAATAACATTTGTTGGAGTTCCTTTTGATGTCATCAATGTTTCAGGTAACGCATAGAAAGCTCTAAAAGCAATACTGAAGCCATCAACAAGAACAATCATTATTTCATTGTAAACTTAAATTATTTTTCTCTCTTTGGAATAAATATGAAATATAATCAAAGGTGAAAAGCCCGGGTGGCGGAATTGGCAGACGCGCTGGATTCAAAATCCAGTATCTTCGGATGTGGGGGTTCGACTCCCCCTCCGGGTACTTTTTTAAACAAAATTAACCGCTTGTATAGAATGGTTACTTGAAGAAAATACCTATTTTCAGTTTTGCTATCTTTTTAGTATTGATTGTTTCTTTTATTGTTATTTTCAATATCAATAATGATCCTTACGGTAAATCTTTTGTTGATCAGGTAAGGATTGCTGATAGCAACAGTACTTTAATTAAGTTATCAAATGACGAACTTGTTGCTGTGGGAAAAGCTATTTGTGAGTCCAGTAGTGACTGGATAGATGAAAAGAACTCCTTAGATGTAATACAAAACGTTGTTTCTGGTTCTGAAATAGTTATTTTTATAGACGATAGGATTATTCCAATCTTAAGATTTCAGTCAACATATGAACTATGCCCAGAATATGTAGATAGATTAGAGGGGCTTTTTATTGAAAAATAGAAAAAAAATATTTAATAGACTACCTCAACTACTCTTTGGACTTTTCCTTTGTGGATTTGGATTGGCCTTCACCATCGAAGCGAATTTAGGTCTCAATTCCTGGGATGTTTTTCATGATGGCTTTAGTAAGTTAATTAATGTAAAGATTGGCTTTGCAGGTGTTATAACTGGTTTTGTACTACTGCTTGGATGGATACCACTAAAGCAGTTACCTTTTATAGGTACAATCATAAACATATTAACTATTGGAAATGTAATCGACTTGACCATGATTTACCTTCCATCGCCTGAACTCACATACATGAAACATATTTATCTTTATTTTGGAACATTCGTATTTGCAATAGGAGTAGGTGTTTATATTGGATCTGGACTCGGGCCTGGACCCAGAGATGGAATAATGACTGGAATTTCTAAATTAGGCCCGAGTATTAGGGTTACTCGAATTGGTATTGACTTTACAGCATTCATGCTGGGAGTTTTGCTTGGAGGCTCTTACGGATATGGAACGGTTGTCATGGTACTTTCTGTTGGACCAATTGTTCAATATTCATTAAAAAAATTTGATAAAGGTGCTATTTTTACTTTATAAAAAGTAAAGACTTAAGATTTAATTCAGTACTAGTTTTTAAATAAATTTTTTTTCCTTGGTAGGTTAACCTCCTAACTGCACTGACAATATCAAATTTTTCATATTGTAATTTAGAAACTATATCTGAAACTTTAATGC
Organism: Acidimicrobiia bacterium; assembly: GCA_028376655.1. Lineage (GTDB taxonomy): Bacteria > Actinomycetota > Acidimicrobiia > Actinomarinales > Actinomarinaceae > Actinomarina. The sequence continues at coordinate 34,381 of JAONAZ010000005.1, read as the reverse complement.
CATTTTTTATTTCAGAAAAAACAACTAATTCTAATTCTCTAATTAATTTTTTATTTTTAAATTTGCTTTTACACTTAGCGGAACAAATGTTGTATTTTCCTGAGACATTTTTATAAAGAATTCTCCCACAATAGTCACATCGGAACATTCTAAATTTTTAAGAATTCTTGAGTATTATTATTAGATATTAGAAGTCTTCTTGGCCTTCCTCTAAACTTTACCCTGGATGCTTGCTCTTGGCCTAAAAAACATCCTTTATTAAAGTCAACCATAAAATCTAACCATTTAGTTTCGTTAGGAAGAAGGCCAACTGCAGAAATTTCGGGTAAAGGTAAATCTAAAATCATAGACAGATTACTCCAGTTAATAAAATTATTTCCTTCATTTGACTCGATAAATTCAAAACCAATTTCTTCAATTTTTAAAGATAGATCCTTTTCGAGATGAATAACCTCCATTGTGCATTTAGTTCTTATTTTATAAAAATCTAAGCTTTTCTTTATATTAGTTAATTCTTGTTCGCTTTGAAAAAGGAACAAATCTGTTCCATCTCTTAAGATGATGAACCAATGTGCAATTTTTCCATCAGGTTTAAGTAAAAATGAACATTTATACATTTTATCTACAGGATCGACTGAGATAAGAGACTCGATAAATTTAATAGCATCTTCGCCTTCAATTTTTAGTGAATGAGTAGTTTTTAAAATATACATATTTAAATTGTACTCAACCAATCAAGATTTATAAAAATAAGTAAATCCTGAAATAAAGATGCCAATATGTACATTTTGTCGGTAAAAATTAATATGCCTAAAGTAATTAAAACTAAACCTGAAATTTTTGAAGAATATTTTTGGAATGTTATGAATAACTTACTCTTCATATTAAATTTACCAGCTAAAACAGATATGAGTATAAAAGGGATAGTTAGACCAATTGAAAAACTTACTAGTAACCCAATACCTCTATTGAGTGTGTCAGAATTTGAAGTCAGGGTTAAAAGAGCTCCCAATACGGGACCTATGCATGGAGTGAAACCAAATGCAAAGGTGAGGCCTAGAACAAAGTTTTTGAACGTAGAAAATTTTTTTAAATCTACATAATTAGCGGAATAAAAATATTTCATATTAACTGTAGGAAAAAGTAGCAAAGTTCCAAAAAAAATAATTATTAGCCCACTCACCATTCCTAGTGATGAGGAATTCCTGGTGAAAAAAGAACCAACAGAAGATGCAATTGCTGCGAGTGAGATGAAAACAATTGAAAACCCTAGACAAAATTCTAAAGAACCTCTCAATCTGTTTTGAGTAGTATTTTCAGTTCCAGAAAATATTGTTAAGTATCCGGGTACTAGTGGCAATACACACGGGGAGAAAAATGACAAGATTCCGAAAAAGAATGCTAAAAATATGTTTACTTCCATAGTTTAAATATATATTACATTAGTTATTAATAGAAAAATAATACTTGCATGAATTATTAAATTTACAAACATTACACAATGGTTTTTTTGAATTACATATATCTCTACCGAATTGGACAAAACTCATAGAAAGATAACGCCAGAAACTTTTAGGAAATAGCATTTTTAACTCTTTTTCAGTTTGTACAGGGTCTAATCTTTTTGTACTAAGACCTAAACGATGAGAAACCCTCAATACATGGGTGTCTACAGCAATAGTTGGTTGGTTGTAAGTTTCGGCCAAAAATACAGAGGCTGTTTTTCGACCTACTCCCGGAAGCTTAACTAATTGTTCTATCGTTTTAGGAATTCTGGAATTATGCTCATTAACTAAAACCTTTGCTAAGCCATGTATATTTTTTGACTTTACCTTATAAAAACCAGTTGAAAAAACCAGCTTTTCAATTTGTGAAATTTTGGCAGATGCAAGTGATTTTGCATTTGGAAATTTTTCAAATAACCCTTTAGTAGCCTTATTCACATTATCATCAGTAGTTTGTGCCGATAAAACAATTGAAACCAATAATTGAAACTGAGTTTTATATTTTAATATTGTTTTAATATCTGAATATTCTTTACGTAGGTATTTTTGAAAATTATTGGCTAATTTTTTTATTTCATCGCTCATGTATCTATTTTAATCTGGATATTAATCTTCATAAGATTACATGATTAAAAATAAAAAAACATTGGCTATATCTTCATTAGTATTATCTGCCATATTTTTTGGTGGAACTTTTATTGTTGTCAAAAATTTACTTGATGATTTTTCTCCTATAAATATAGTTTTTCTAAGATATGCAGTTGCTACGATACTTTTTTTATTTTCAGGAGGTATCCCAACTAAAAAAACTGTTAAACCAGGACTTCTTATGGGAGTATTTCTGTGGGTTGGATATGTTACTCAGACTCAAGGTTTATTAACAACATCAACAATTAATTCAGGTGTCGTAACAGGGTTTTATATAGTTTTAACACCTATTTTTTCAAAAATAATCAATAAAACATCCCTTTCAGGTAAGAGTTATTTATTTTCCTTAACTGGTTTTCTTGGTATTTTTTTAATTGCTAGTAACAGCTATGACCAATTATTTGGAAATCTTTTTACGCTTATTTGTGCAACAGGATATGCTCTTCATATTGTTATGGTTGAAAGATACATTAAAAATCAAAACATATCTCAATTGATGTTTGTTCAATCATTGATTGGAACTTTGCTATGTGTGCCATTTTTAAATCTTGAACAATTTTCTTTTAAAATACAGTATGTAATGCCTATTCTATTTCTGGGATTTGTAGTTAATTTCGCAGCATTTTATTTACAACTATACGGACAGAAAATTATCAACGCATCTACAGCTGCGCTATTGTTAAGTCTTGAAGCTATTTTTGCACTAATTATAGGTATTTTATACGTTGGGGAAGTTTTAAACATAACCAATTGGGCAGGAGTGTTTCTTGTATTATTGTCTATTTTTCTTGTAATTAAAGAATAGAATTTTTATTTTGTAGTGAGTTCATATATTTCATTATTAACCTCAAAAGAAAGACAAGAAAAAAGAAAATACCTATCAAGAAAACTAAAAGTTTAGGTCCCTCTGTTATTGGGATATTACAAGTTGTCAGTTCATTACATAGGCCAAATCCGTCTCCACCTGTAGCAATATTAAAAACTATAAGAAGCGGATAAGCAAGAATTAGAATGAGTGAAAAAATTATAATAAAAACTATTGTCCGTAATAAAAACATATTTTTTTTATTTTAATATAGTTACATAAATGAAAGTTAAATTAATAAGTTATTCTAAACCCACTGAAGAATTTTTTTCTGAAGGTATAACAGATGCACAAGAGTTGGTGGCTTTCTGTGCAAGAGTCTCAAATCCCTCAAACCAACTAAATACAGAAACTAGTGAAAAACTTATAAACTATTTGATAAAAAACGCCCACTGGTCTCCTCTTGAAATGGTTAGTGCATGTTTAGAGATAGAGACAACAAGAGATATAGCTAGACAAATTTTAAGGCATAGATCATTTAGTTTTCAAGAATTTAGTCAACGTTATGCAAATCCTGTTAAAGATTTAGAATTCGAAATTCGTGAAGCTAGATTACAAGATAAGGAAAACCGGCAAAATTCCATTGAAACCAATAATGAAGATATAATTTCAACATGGAATAACCTGCAAGAAGAAGTAATTAATACTTCCAAAAAAGCATATAATTGGGCTATTGAGGCTGGTATTGCTAAAGAGCAAGCCAGATCCGTATTACCTGAGGGAAATACAGTAAGCAGATTGTATATGAATGGGACATTAAGAAGTTGGATACACTACATTCAACTCAGAGCTTCAAATGGTACCCAAAAAGAACACATGGAAATAGCAAAAGCATGTGCAGAGGTAATAAATATAATATTTCCTATGAGTAGAGATTTAAACTAAGAATCTAATTTATATTTAAATACTAAATATTCATCAGTAATTTCAAATTCTGAATCAGAAATAATCATATAATCTTGATAATCTTTTTCTGCTTGTTTTATGAAAGCTAATCTTTCATCACCACCAATTGGTGGCATCGGTCGGCTTTTTACGGCTTCAGCTCTTTCTGTATATCTCTTCTGGAATTCTTCAATATTAAATGTCATGATTGAATTTTAATCAATTTGATAACAATGTGTTAATTTCATTCCTTAGCTTGGTAGTTTTTTTTACTTTTATATTTTTGAGTTCAAGAAGTTTGACACCTTGTTCGTTATTAACTTCTAATTCAACTTTTGAACTACCTGGATACCTTTCGAGTAATTCCTTTAACAAGATCAGATTATTTTTATCCATAATTTCTTCTTGTACCGAGATTTTAAGTGGTGTTCTGTCTAAATCAGTTAAAAGTTTAGATGGTTCTATTAATTCAAAATCTCTCGCACGGATATTATTTTCTGTGCCACCAACATATGTTCCTGAGACCTTTAAATATAATTCTCCATCTAATTGCGCATTATATTTATCTACGAGCTTATTGAAAACAAGAACTCCTAAAGATCCTGTAGATTCTTGAAGGTCAAACTGAATCCATGCATTACCCCTTCTGGAAACTCGTTTTTGTACATTTGAAACTAAGCCAGTTATTGCAACGTTTACCTCTTCATCTTCCTCTGTATCCATAAGTTCAATGATGGAGTGTGTTGATTCAGATCTAAATATTTCACCATAACCTTCAAGCGGGTCTTCACTAACAAAAAACCCTAGCATTTCTCGTTCTCTATCGAGTAGTTCTTTCTTATCCCATTCTATATTTTTAATACTTGTAAGTTCATTTGAATGCTCTTCTAAAGAAAATAAAGAAGTTTGGGAATTGTCTTTTTCCTTCTTCAAGCCTTTTGCATCTTCTATAAGGTCAATTATTGATTCATATAAGCCCCTTCTTGGAAAACCAAATTGATCAAAAGCCCCACCCTGAATCATGGCTTCTACGCCTCTTTTATTCAATGATCTGGAATCTGTACGAGATAGAAAATCTTGAATGGTTTCATATGCTCCATTTTCTCTTTCAAGTACAATTTTTTCAGCAGTAATGTCTCCAACATTTCTTATTGCAGAAAGTCCAAAAAGAATTTCACCATTAGCAACAGAAAAATCTTCTATACTTAAATTAATATTAGGAGTTTTTACATTAACTCCTAACTCTCTAGCTTCAGAAAGAAATATAGCTGTTCTATCCTTGTCTCTTTTAACTGCAGTTAAACATGCAGATAAATACTCTGCCGGATAATTTGCCTTCAAATATGCTGTTTGATAAGCGATAAGGGCGTAAGGTACCGAGTGACTTTTATTAAAACCATAACCAGCAAAAAATGCTATCTGATCAAAAAGTTCGATCGAGAATTGTTCAGAGTACCCATTAGTAACTGCTCCATCAGTAAATTTTTTCCTCTGTTGCTCCATTACTTTAGGAATCTTTTTTCCCATTGCCTTTCTAAGATCATCCGCTTCATCTAGTTGAAATCCAGAAATTCTTTGAGCAATCTGCATAACCTGTTCCTGGTATAAAATAACACCATAAGTTTCTTCTAGAATTTCTTTCAAATCCTCATGGAGAAATTCAATTTCTTTCTTCCCTCTCGCTCTATCTGCAAACTCAATATGCATGTTTGCTCCTAAAGGGCCAGGTCTAATTAGCGCTACAAGTGCAACAATGTCTTCAAACCTACTTGGTTTTAGGCTTCTTGCTGTGATTTGAGCAATTCTACTTTCGAGTTGAAAAACACCAATCATTCTTCCGGATGAAAATAATTCAAAAGTTTTATCGTCGTTAAGGGGCACGTCATCAATATTAAAATCATCTTTATTTATAAGTTTGACTGTCCTGTCTATGATTGACAAATTTCTAAGACCTAAGAAATCCATTTTTAATAATCCTAATTGTTCAACGGTATGCATTTCATACTGGGTAACTAACTCTGCATCTTTACCTTTCTTTTGGACTGGTAAAAAGTTAGTAATAGCTTCAGGAGATATGACTACAGCAGCTGCGTGTATACCATCCTGTCTTCTTAGGCCTTCAAGCCCAAGAGCAATATCAATAATCTTTTTAACTTCTTGATCATTTTTATATTGCGTCCTTAATTCAGCAGAAGCAGAATAAAACTCTTTGCTGTATCCACTATTGTTTTCTTCATCTAAAGCCAAGCATTCAGAAAGGGTTGCTGTGTTACCAAGGATCATTGGTGGCATAAGTTTGGCTACTTTATCCCCTGCTGAAAAAGGTAGTCCTAAGACTCTTGAAGAATCTCGAATTGCTTGTTTAGCTTTTATTGTTGCAAAAGTTACGATGTGGGCGACTTTGTCTTCCCCATATTTGTTTATGACGTAATCAATAACATCTTTACGGTAACGCTCATCAATATCCATGTCAATATCTGGTAATTCTTTACGTCCTTTATTTAAGAATCTCTCAAAAAGTAAGCCATATTTTAGAGGTTCAATTCCTGTTATACCAAGACAGTACGAAACAATCGACCCTGCTGCAGAACCTCTCCCAGCACCTGTTCTTATATTGTTATCTTTTGCATATTTAATAAGATCACCAACTATTAAAAAATAAGAAGCGAATCCCATTGAATTTATAACATCGAGTTCATATTCTATTCTTTGAGTGACTTGATCAGTTAATTCTTCATATACTGACGCTGCCCCATCGTAGACAAGATTTTTAAGGTACTCTTCGACTGTTAAGTTTGGATCATCAATTGGAAAAGCTGGTAAATAATATTTTCCCGACTCAAAGCTATAGCTAACTCTATCAGCTATTTTTAATGTATTATCACATGCATCTGGGTATTCCTCGTCATTAAATAGTTCACGCATCTCTTCTGAAGATTTAACATAATATCCTCCACCTTCAAATTTAAACCTAGACTCATCATCAATCGTTGCATTCGTTTGAACGCATAGTAATGCATCATGTGCAGAAGAATCCTCTGGATTAACATAATGAGAATCATTTGTTGCTACTAATGGAGCTGAAAGTTCATTTGATATTTTTAATAAGTCTGGAAGTATCAATTCTTGTTGTTTAATTCCGTGTTTATGGAGTTCTATATAAAAATTTTCTATACCAAAAATTTCTTGATATAAAGTCGCCTTTTCAAGAGCCTTTTTATAACTTCTTTCACCTTCATCATTACCCTCTTCAGTCGAACCGTCTGGAGCTAAGTGCTGAGCTATTTCTCCTCCAAGGCAACCAGATAATGCTATTACTCCTTTTGAATGTTCTCTCATTAAGTCGTAATCAAGTCTTGGTTTGTAGTAATAACCATCAGTAAATGCCTTACTGGCTAGGTTTACAAGGTTCCAATAACCTTCATTATTTTCTGCTAAAAGTGTCAGGTGATAACGTTTATTTTTAATCCTATCAGGACGATCAAATCTTGATTCTGTAGTTACATATGCTTCATATCCAATAATTGGTTTTACTCCACTTTTCTTTGCTAAATTGTAAAACTCCAAAGCACCATAAAGATTTCCATGGTCAGTTATAGCAGCTGCGGGTTGATTGAGTTCCTTTACTCTATCTATATATGTTTGTATTTTTGCCGCTCCATCAAGCATTGAGTACTCAGTATGTGCGTGCAGGTGTACAAAAGATTTACTCATAGAAACATATTAAAAGTATTTTTAAATAATTACACTTCTAAGACTTGATAAAAAAAATTAGGAGGTTCAGCACTAAATGAGTGAACTATATCATTAAGCTTAAATTTTAAGAATCCAGAGTGTAGAGCTACTGAATTAGTTGGGATAAGATTATTCCTGCTCGCACTATAAAGTGTGTCATTAAGGATTGGTGTCTTCATATATTCCATATGTGCCCTTATTTGGTGGTTCCTACCGGTTATTAACCCTAACTCTATTTTTGAAATATTTAAATTTTCATAAATTTTTATTACTTCGTAGTCGGTGATTGAATCACGACCTGTTTCACTAACTGTCCGTTTACTCCGATTTTGTATAGACCTAGCAAGAGGAAGTTTTAAAGTTCCAGATTCAGATGGTAAGGAACCTTCGATTAAGGCAGTATATTTTTTTTGAATATTTCTATTTTTGAATTTATCTTTCAATTCCATAAATGAATCTAATTTTAATGCACATACAATCAATCCCGAAGTAGCTCTATCTAGCCTGTGAACAATCCCTTCCCTACCATCCTCTCCCCAAGTTAAAATAGTTGGATATTGATTAATAAGATAATCACGTAAGGTTATCTCTGTTGACTTATTGGTTGGGTGGGTAAGCAAACCATTCGGTTTGTTAAAGATAATGAAACTTTCATTTTTATAAACTATTTCTATATTATCTATTTTTAAACTCCGAAAACAATAGCAACGATATACCAATACTTATCAATGAATCTGCAAAATTAAAACTAGGAATAAATAGAAGTTCTATAAAGTCAGTTACTTTTCCTCCATTATCTGTGATCAGATTCCAACCTCTTTCAGATAGGTTTCCAACGGCTCCTCCAAGTATTAATGTGAAAGAATATAATTCTATGGAACTACCTTGAGAATCTTTTATTTGAAAAACTAGCCAAATTAGGACTAAAAGTGAAACAGCATAGGTTGTGTTTGTATAGTCGCTCAGAAAACCGAAAGCTATTCCGGTGTTGTAAGTTAAGTCAATCGTTAGAAAATTTTCGATTATTACTAATTCTTGAATATTTTCAACTCTTACATAATATTTACTCAAATTATCAATCAACGCTAGGGAAATTACTGTGACTGTTGGTAATAAATATTTTTTAAGAATCAATTAAAAGGGCGCAATCTTTACAGTTTGATGAATATGGTAATGCTTCAAGTCTTGCTAAAGGTATTGCATTCCCACAATTTTCACAAATACCGTATTTCTTTTTCTTTATAAGGAATAAGGCATGCTCAATTTGGTTTAAAAGGTATTTTGTATTTTCATCAAGTGTTAACTCTTTTTCTAATTCGAAAGCCATAGACCCTCCATCAGCTTCGGATGGATCAGGACTTCTCTCTGCTGAACCCTCGGAAAGTCTAACTTTTTCACGCTCTTCTTGGTGTCTTTCAAGTAGAGTTATAAGATTACCTCTCTCTTCTTCAAGTTTTTTCTTGAATTTATTTACTGTATTAGCTGATAATTTTCTTGTCATATATATTTCCTATTAATTTAAATATCTTAGTAAATTTCTGCGAAAAGTTAAGTATTTTATAAATTATTAAATAATCTTTATAATCTGTATATTTATTTTAAAAAGCTTTAAAATTTTAAAGATATGTTCAAAAGAATTAATAATAATATAAATCTTGCAACTCAAGAACAAAGTATTTCCTCTTACTGGGATGAAATAAATGCATTTGATAACTCAATGCAAAAAAGGAAAAATGGTAAAGTTTTTAGATTTTATGATGGCCCGCCATTTCCTACGGGTAGTCCTCATTATGGAAACCTGCTAGCTGGAGTTCTAAAAGATATTGTCCCCAGATACTGGACAATGCGGGGTTATTACGTTGAAAGACGATTTGGTTGGGATGTTCATGGACTTCCAATTGAAATGGAAGTACAAAAACAACTTGGATTAGAGGATCCTCAACAAATAAACGACTTTGGCATCGGTAAATTTAATGAAGCATGCAGAAGTCAAGTTCAAACAAATACCGAAAACTGGGAGCGAGTTACAAGAAAAATTGGTAGGTGGGTTGATTTTGAAAATGACTACAACACTATGGATATTGACTTCATGGAAAGTGTTTGGTGGGTATTTAAAAACTTATGGGAAAATGATTTAATCTATAAAGATTACAAAGTGTTACCTTACTCCTGGTCTGCTGCTACTCCCTTATCGAATTTTGAAGCAAATATGGATTACAGAGATGTTGAAGATCCCTCAATTTTCTTTACCTTAGATGCGCGAAGTGATTTTAATAAAATAAAAGAATCTGATAAATTCTTGGTCTGGACAACTACACCTTGGTGTATACCTGGAAATTTGGCAGTCGCTGTAGGTAAAGATATTACGTATTTACGCGTTCAAATTGAAAATGATTTCTTTTGGATAGCAAAAGATTTGATTACTGAATTAAAAGACTATGAATTAAATATTTTGGACGAATCACTCGGTGCTGAGATGATAGGAGCAGAATATATACCAGCTTATAGTGAGTATGAACACGAACACTCGAACGGTGCATTTAGATTAATTCATAGTGATGATACCAATACTGAATCTGGATCTGGCTTGGTTTCGCAAGCCCCTGCTTATGGTGAAAGTGATTTTTATGCACTTAAAAATGCAGGTATCGAGGTAATAGTTGATCCAGTAACCCTATCAGGTAAATTTGACAATTCTGTTGAAGGAATAGAAGGATTAAATGTAAAAGATGCTGATAAGGTCATAATGAAACAGTTAAAAGAACGTGGTTCTTTATTCAGTCAAAAGACAGAAATGCATTCATATCCCTTCTGCTGGAGAACAGGAACACCTTTAATATATAAGGCAATTCCTACCTGGTTTGTAAGGGTTGAAAAAATAAGAGATCGGATGGTTGAGTTAAATGAAGAAACCCATTGGGTGCCAGGTTTCATTGGGGAAAAACGATTCTCAAATTGGCTAGGTAATGCTCGTGACTGGGCTATAAGTAGAAATAGGTATTGGGGTAGCTGTATTCCAGTGTGGATTAATACAGAAGATCCTACAGATCAGATTTGCATTGGCTCGATTGAAGAACTTGAAGAATTGAGTGGTGTTAAGGTAGACGATCTTCACAAACATTATTTAGATGATATTGAAATAGAGATAAAAGGTAAAAAATATGTAAGAACATCTGAAGTTCTAGATTGTTGGTTTGAATCAGGGTCTATGCCTTATGGGCAACAACATTACCCTTTTGAAAATAAGGATGAATTTTTGGATGGTTTTCCTGCAGATTTTGTAGCTGAAGGTCTAGATCAAACAAGAGGTTGGTTTTACACTCTTACAATACTTTCTGTAGCACTTTTTGACTCGGTAGCTTTTAAAAATTGTATAACTACAGGAATGATCCTCGCTGAAGACGGTAGGAAAATGAGTAAGAGTCTAAAAAACTATCCCGATCCAGAGGAATTACTAAATAATTACGGTGGTGATAGCTTAAGAGCATACCTAATAAATTCTCCTGTCGTAAGAGGTGAACCTTTAAAATTCTCAGAAGAAGGAGTACAACTAGTAACTAGAAATGTAATTTTGCCACTGTGGAATAGTTTTACATTTTTTTCTAATTATGCAAATGCTGATGAAATAACAATGGAAGATTTAAGTAAAGCTGATCCAGTTCAAGATAGACCTTTAATGGACCAGTGGATAATTTCCACACTCCAGTCATTGATTAAAACAGTAAATGAAAAAATGGAAAACTATTATTTATATGAAGTAATACCACCATTAATAAGTTTTATAGAAGAACTAACCAATTGGTATGTTCGGTCTAACAGGAAAAGGTTTTGGAAAGAAAAAGGTGTAGATGACCTTGATAAAATTAATGCTTTTAAAACATTGCATGAAGTTTTGTTAGAGTTCTCTAAAACAATGGCTCCTGTACTACCGTTTATATGTGAAGAGATTTATCAGGGTTTAGTAGATGAAGAAAATACAAGTATACATTATGAAAACTATCCGGTTGCAAATGATGAATTAATAAATACAGAATTAGAAAAAGAAATAAAGATTGCTAAGAATATAATACGCTCAGCAAGAAATATAAGACTTAACGTAGAGCTACCTAATAAACAACCATTAAGAAGTGTGAAAATTGTGACCTCCGATAAAAGTCTCCAATCTCAAATAAAAAATGTTGAAAAAATAATTCTTAATGAATTAAATGTTAAAAAATTAACCTTTGAAAATAATATATCTGAGTGGGTTAAGTACATATGTAAGCCTAATTATCAAAAATTAGGTCCAAAGTTAGGAAAAGAAGTAAATAATCTTAAATCTAAGCTAGATTCACTTCAACAGGAAGAAATTGCAAAAATAATTGAACAGGGATTTTTCAACTACAATAATCAGAAAATTGAATTAGACAGTTTAGATTTACAACTTGTAGCAATTTCAGATTCACTGAATCAGGATATTGTTGATGATTTTCTTGTTTCTCTTGATGTAGACATAGATGATGAGCTACTCAAAGAAAGAATTTCAAGAGAGATTGTATCTTTAATTCAAAAAATGCGTAAAGATAATGGATATGATATAACAGATCGTATAAAAACAACAATTGTTTCTTCGGATGAATTACTTCTATCAGCAATAAAGTATCATCAAAACTATATTAAAAATGAAACACTTTCCATTAATTTTTCTTCAGTGAGCGAACCTGGTGAATTAAATTTATTGGACTACTCGGTAACTATAAAAATAGAAAAAGCTTAACAAACAGCTCTAAGTAAATAAGGCTGTAATAAATTAACACCAAAAATTAAAATTAGTGGTGATAAATCTAAGCCAGCCATACCTATTCTTAAAGTTGGTATTCTTGAACGAATTGGCTCAAGTATTCTTGTAAATCCTTTATCAAGCACACTTTTTAATTGCCCTAAGGGATGGTCTGGTGAAACTTGGACCCAACTTAAAATTATCCATGCAAATAGAGCGTATGAAAAAAATCTAAAGAATAGTATCAGTAAACTACACATTGATATTATAAAGACCCAAGTTTTGAAGTCTTTCTCTTTCGCTTGAAGGAAGTGAAGATGAAGCTGGGAGAATTAAGTAAACACCATCTTTATTAATTGACCTTATTTTTGCATCACTAATAAATGCCATGCCAGTTACAAAATCTATAATTCTTCTACGGTCAGTTTGATCACTAATATCCCTGATATCCATAGCAACAATAAAGTCTTCTTTAACGACACTTCCCAGGTTGTGTATGTCACTAAAAGACTTTAGAACTTTAATCTCTACCTCATCTTTTGGATTATGTATTCTTACGTCACCAACTTGCTCGTCAGTAGAGAATCTATTTTCAGTAGACGGTCTGACCGTTTTATTTTCTTTGGTTAAAGCTCCAATATTTATATTTTCTGGTTGCTTGAGTCCAATTGCTACTAAGAATTTTTCTAACATTATAAAAATATTTTACTACCTATACGAATTATCGTAGCACCATAATCCAGTGCAATTTCATAGTCATTAGACATCCCCATTGACAGGCCGCCAGGATAATCAGAGAAATTCTTTTTTAAATCATCATTTATTTTCTGCATTTCAGAAAAAACAAACTTTCTATCTGACTCTATGTTTGGGATACACATTAAACCTGAAGGATATATTCCCTTAGTTTGTGCATGGTTAATAAAAGTATTTAAATCATTTTTATCTATGCCACTCTTGTTGGGATCATTGTCAATGTTTACCTGTATAAAAATAAATTGATTTGAATAATAATTAGCTATAAGATCTAACTCCTTCAATCTGGATACAGAATGTAAACTCGTACATTTACCCATGATTTCAGGGATTTTTCTTGATTGCAAAGGTGCAATGAAATGGAAACTCAAATTTGGGAAATATTCTTTATGTGAATCAAGTTCATTCAATCTGTTTTCACCAAGGTCTTTTATTCCAAAATCAACTAATTTCTGAATATTTTTTATATCTTGATTTTTTACAACAGGTAGAACTTTACAGTCGAATTCTGATACTGTATTTACTATTTTTTCAAGGTTCTTTATATCCATATTAATGAATACTGTCTTTCTGATGTTTTGTTTTCCCTGTAAGACCAAAATTCATTATTACAAATAGTACAAATATCAGAAACTTGAAAGTTGATGTTATTAAGTTGGCAATATTCAATTATTTTATTTGATAAAATTAAATATAATTTACCTTTCCTATTAATAATTTCATTAGGAAAAAATTTAGCTAAATCTTTTTGTACTTCATAACAACAGCTTTGAGCATGAGGTCCAATTGAAACTGACATGTTCTCTCCAGTTAATTTTTGTATAGCTAAGTCAAAAATATTATTCTTAAGACCCTTCCAGCCTATATGAAGTGCTGCAATGCATTTATCTGTTTCAATAAGTACGGGCATACAATCAGCTGTTTGAACTACTAACGAAACATTTTTTTTTGATGTAATTATACCGTCAGAGAAATAGATCCCCTCCGCTTCAATTTGCTCAATATGACTACTATGTGTCTGTTCCATTTGAGCAACATTAAGGAGTATTGACTCTGATGAGTTAACACTCCTTACAATGTCATTTAAATTGGTGCCATCATTTTTGTTACTAAAGTAACTTTTTTTAATAAGTGAAGATTCAATCATCCCTTGATAAAGTCGGGAAGACCGTCACCTCCAGTATCTTGATTTTCATCAAAATCTTTTGGCTTTCTACTTGGTCTTGGACCAAATCCAGCTGCTACTACTGTCACTTCCACTGCGTCACCTAAAGTTTCATCTACTGTATGGCCAAATATAATTTCAGCATTGTCGTCAGCACGTTCTGTAATTACTCTTGCAGCTTCGTTAACCTCTTGTAATCTTAGGTCTTCAGATCCAGCTATAGTAATCAAAACTCCTTCTGCACCATCCATATTTGCTTCTAATAATGGTGACGATATTGCAGCTTGTGCTGCATTAGGAGCTCTTTGCTCTCCAGTTGATCTACCTATACCAAGTACTGCATTTCCTGCATCTTTAAGAATTGTCTTTACATCAGCAAAGTCAACATTTATAACACCTGGGTTTGTAATCAAACCAGTAATACCTTTAACACCATTAGCTAATATTTCATCAGATTTTATATACGCTTCACTGACTTTTATATCTTTATCACTAATCTGCAATAATCTGTCATTTGGAATAACTATTAATGTGTCAACTACATCTCTTAATGCTTGGATTCCTTCTTCTGCTTGTACAGATCTTCGTCTTCCTTCAAATCCGAAAGGTCTTGTTACAACACCAACAGTAAGTGCACCTAAATCATGAGCAATGTTTGCAATAACAGGTGAGGCACCAGTTCCAGTTCCTCCACCTTCTCCAGCAGCAATAAAAACCATGTCGGAGCCTTTTAGTGCTTCAACAATTAGTTCCTCTGAGTCTATAGCTGCTTGTCTGCCAACTTCGGGATTAGCACCAGCACCAAGACCTCTTGTTGATTTTCTACCTAGGTCTAGTTTTAAATCCGCTTTAGAACCTAGTAAGCTTTGTGCATCTGTGTTACAAGCTACAAAATCCACACCACCAATATTCATTTTCATCATTCGATTTACAGCATTAGTACCACCGCCACCGACACCCATAACTTTGATTACAGCTGTGTAATTTTTTGGTTTCATATTCAAATTTACTCCTTTTTGCTTAGAACTTTTTTTTGTTTTTTTCATTTAAATCCTTTTTCAAAAAAAGAATATCATTAATACACCATTATACAAATAAATTTATTATATTTTATCTCGACCTATACTTTAGGTATAGATTATTTACATTTCTCTATTGTAGATTCTGAAGTGATAAATCTAACTATACCTTCACAGCTATTCTCACTTAGATACTTACCAAGCACTGAAGCCTTTCTACCAAGGTCTAAAGCATCTCCAAGTTCGTAGATTGTTTTATCATAAGCAGCATTCAAGTTGACGCCGTCATATGAAATTTTTAATAAATTGTTTATATATTCATATTTATCAAGGGTTTTAAAGAAAGATATTATTTCTCCATTAAAGCCATCACCTACTGGCCCATTTAGAATTTCCACTACTGGTAGATAATTCCTAATTTCCTTTGTCTCGACTGTATAGTTATTTTCGTAGAGTATTAGTACCCCTTTTATTGACGATCTTAAATCGATAATGTTTGTTAACTCTTCATATAACTGAACGGATAAAAATAGGTTAGTTGGTAATAGTTTTGTTATAGATAAATTCTTGATTTCTGGATTATCGTTATAGACATCTTCAAATGAATTTTCATCAACAAACCATATAGAATCACCATATAATGTATCAATACTTTGAAAATTTAGATCGATGTTAGAATCAAAATCTATTTGAGAAATACGATACTTCTGTGAAGTAGTAACAATAAAAGTTAAGGATACAACTAAAACTAACAATGAAAAAACTAAGAATGATTTAAATGTTCTCAGTTGAATTTGAGTAAATTCATTCATAATTACGAAAAATTACCAACAAATATAATTTCTTCTTCAAGTGTAATATCAAATTTATTGAATACTTCGTTTTTTACATAGTTTGTTAATTCAAAAAGAGATTGAGCTTTAGAACCTTTCCTGGCAACAAAAAAGTTTGCATGTTTTTGGCTTACTTCAACCCCTTCAATGCTAAATCCTTTTAGTCCAGCATTTTCTATAAAAAATCCTGCTGAACCTTCTTTAGGGTTTTTAAAAACGCTACCAGCGTTGTAAACACCTGCTGGTTGAGTATCTTTTCTACGCTTTAAGTTTTCAGAAATTTTCTTTTGAATTTCTTGAGAGTTACCTTTTTCTACATGAAGATCTACTGAAAGTATAATTTTATTGTCTAGGTTTTTTGCTGTTCGGTATGAAAATTCAAAATAATCTTTATCTTTAATCTCAATTTTATTAGATTTAATATCATATATTTTCACTGACTTTATATGGTCAGCAAATTCATATCCATAAGCGCCTGCGTTCATACTAACGGCACCCCCAACAGATCCTGGAATACCGATTAACCACTCAAGACTAGCTATTGAATTATTCTTGGAGAATCTTGCAATATCTGGTAGATACGTCGATGCACCCAAGCTTAATATTGAGTTTGAATCCTTTAATTTAATAAAATTTATATTCGGCTTTACAATTGTGCCCTTATAGCCTTCATCAGAAAAAACTAAGTTAGATCCGTTTCCAAGAACAAGTAACTCTTGATCTTTGATATTAAAATTTACTTCTGAATTGATTGATTCGTCATCCACATCAAAGAAATTATCACAGTAACCTCCAAATTTGTAGGTTGTAACTTCAGATAGTTTTATACTATTTTTTTTCATCTAAATATTTTAATATCTGTGGGCCCAATAAAGTAATATCTCCTGCTCCTATTGTCAGAATTGTATCCCCACTGATAACACGATTACTTAAATAACTCGGTACAGATCTCATAGATTTTATATACTTTATATTCTCACCAGCAAGATTTTTACTTGAAACTCCTGGAATTGGCTTTTCTCCAGATGGATAGATGTCTACAACGATTGATTCATCAGCTTTTGACAATGAAGATCTAAATTTATCGAGGTGCTGTAGTGTTCTGGTGTATCTGTGGGGCTGGAATACAACATATAATCTACCAGTAGTGTAATCTTTTAAAGCTGCAATGGTTGCTTCAATTTCTGTTGGGTGGTGGCCATAGTCATCGTACACGCTTATTCCTGTGCTAGTTCCAAGAAATTCTGCTCTTCTTCTAACTCCTGGAAAGTGTTTAATAGATATAAGAGAATCTTGAATAGAGATACCATTTAAATAAGCTACATAAATTGCACCAACAATATTAGATTTAAAGTGATCCCCAATCATATTTGTTTCTATCTTGTATTCAACACCATCGTGTAAAATAGTTTCGGAATCTTTAATAGTTATATCGGATTCATCTAGCGAAGAGTAGCTGTATGATTTTTTTGATAGCACCATTTTCTTTAACTCTGAATTGTCTAGATTCAGCACTATGTTATTTCTTGTATTTTCAATAACAGTTTTGAATGAATCAACTAAATTTTCGTAAGTTATGTAATAGTCTAAATGATCTTCATCAATATTAGTTACCAGTAAATCATCTATATGCAGGCTTTTAAAAGTTTCAAAAGCCTCATCTGCTTCCAAAATAAGCGAGTTACTATTTTTTCCGTAATGTCCACCAATTCCGCTGAAAGAAGTTACACCTCCATATATATAAGATACATTTTGATTGTTGTAATGAAATATATGTGAAAGTAGTGCTGTTGTAGAAGTTTTTCCGTGTGTTCCAGTAATGCATATCACATGTTTATCCTTAGTTAGCTGATTAAGAAACTCTGGACGGGAAATTATGTTAGAGCTTTCAGAATGCGGCTCAAGATTTGTTTTAGATATATCAAAAGCTGTTGAGTATATAAATAGAGTATCTTCCCTATAAGTTATATCATCAAGTATAAAATCTATTATTACGTCATCTTGTTCAAGAGCATTTGTAATGTATGAATTTCTTTGATCGTAGCCTTTTACAGTTAACCCAGATTGTGAAAGATACTTTGCAATGGAACTCATTCCTGTTCCGCCAATGCCTAATATGTATATCTTTTTGTATTTATCCATGACTGCCTGACGTAATAATTTTAAATATATCATCATTGCCAACTTTGATCTCTTTGAAGATAAAGTTTTCTTGTAAGTAGCCATTTTTAAAATCACAAAGATTATTCAATATTTCAACAAATTGTTCATACTCATTTACGATTTTTGCATTTCCGATCTCTGTAAGATATTTAGCATTAAGGGTTTGATGCCTTGCAGTTGTTCCAAATTGAAATGGAATTAACAATTGAGGTATTTGAAGAAATGCAGCTTCCAAAATGCCGCCACCAGCTCTTGAGATTTGAAAGTCTATAGAATGATAATATTCATTCATATCGTCTATGAATTCAACTTCACGATAAAAAGATTTGTTTATTTTTTCTACATTACTTTTTTCTGGACCAGTAATGTGTATAAAGTTAACTTCAGACTCCTTTAAATTATTAATAAACCTAAAGATAAATTTATTAATTTGCTGAGACCCTTGGCTTCCACCCTGTATTCCAATAGTAAACTTTGTACTCTCTTTTTTTTGTTTTTTATAATTTAGATCTAAATTCAAAATTGGTCCTGTATAAATACTGTTTGTATTATTAATATTTTTTGTGTTCGGAAACGATTCAAATACAGTACTTGGAAAATATGATGCTATTTTATTGCCCAATCCAGCATACTGATTTTGTTCTTGTATGAAAAGTTCCGATCTAATCAGCAAGCTTATAAATGCAGCATACGGAGCAATATACGCACCTGTAGTGAATATAGAATTAATCTTTTTTGATTTAAGTTCTGTGTAAAGGTCCCACACAGTTCTAATAAACCTACCAATGTTTACAACGTAACCAGAGATTCCCCTATTTGAAATATAAAAATTTTTTTTGATTGTATGAAGATTTAAATCTTCGAAATACCTTAAGCCCCTATTATCACTTACAACAATAATATCATCTTCACTCACTCCAGATTCTATCAACATTAATACCATGTTTTTAGCTGGAAAAACATGTCCACCTGTACCAACACAAAAAAAACAATACCTTTTACTCATTTTTAGATGTCTCATTATGAGCTAAGGATAATCCTATAAATATTGAAACCATTGCTGTACCTCCGTACGAAATAAAAGGGAGAACTATTCCCGTAATTGGCAGAAGACCAACAGCTCCACCTAAGTTTAAAATTGTTTGTATACCGACCCATGTAGCTAGTCCAGCTAGTATTAATTTTTTAAAATTATCATCAGTTGTTAATGCCATTCCGTAAAAGGAGATTATCAGAAGTAAAAATATAATGGTAAGTATTAAAATACCAATAAATCCATACTCTTCACCCGTAATGGAAACAATAAAGTCTGTATAGGCATTAGGTAGCATTCCCCACCTTGCTCTAGATGTACCTGGTCCGAGTCCTGTTAACCCACCTGAACTAATTGCAATCCAACTTTGGTTCAATTGGAAACAATCTCCCAGCAAATCTACACCTTCTTGACATTTTCCAGTCAAAAATGTTTCAATCCTTTCTCTCCTATAGTCGGAAGCATTAGCAAACAGATAAAGTGGGAATAAAGATATTGAGAAAATAGTTGCTGGATATCTAAATTTAATATCAGAAAATACTATTTGAATAAAAAATATTCCCAATATTGTCAATGTTGTTCCGTAATCAGGCTCTAAGTAAATTAAAAAGCAACAAATTAATGGAAGTAATATTGCTCTTTGCAAATAGTATCTTTGAGAATGCTCATTCTTTAATTCAGAAAGTCTATGAGCTACCCACAAAATAATTATGGGTTTAGCAAATTCGCTAGGTTGGAAATATACAGGACCTAGGTCAATCCACCTTCGACTACCACCAGCAACAACTCCATAAGCTAATACAAGGATTAGTGAAATTGTTATACCCACTATGAGAATATTTGAAAACTTTAAAATAAATTCATACGTGATACTTTTTATTAGATTAAAAATTATTATCCCTATTACCAAAGATGCGATGTGCCTTCTTATAAAGTAGAAATTATCATTATATTGATTGAGTCCCTGGACGGATGACGCCGAAATTTGTAAAAGAATACCAAAAGTAACTAAGAACCAAATCGAATACAAATTCATTTTTTTAAAGAACGTGTTGCTAATATTAAGCATCTTCAATGTCCATACTTAATACTATTTTTTTAAAATAATTGCCCCTATCTTCATAGTTTTCAAAGTCATTAAAACTTGAGCCTCCACATGAAAATAAAACTATTTGATTATTACTAAGAAGATTCTGCAATGTAACTTTTATATCATATATATTTTCTATATAGGTTATGTTTGCATTATTAGTACCTAGATTTATATTCATATCTTTTGGAATGACAATGTGATTAACAATTGAATCTATATTTAACTCATTTTTATTAGTTTCTTTGGTTATTCCGTGAAGAATTAGAATACAATCTCTTTCCTGAGAACTAAATAATTTTGTAGCTTCACTTACGGCATGATAATTAGTAGCTTTTGAATCATTAAAGAAAGATATATTTTTATTTTTAAGATTTAAGAATTGTTCCATTCTGTGAGGGTAATTAATTTTGTTGACTTCTATGTATTTAATATAGCAATTAAAAAGATCTTCTCCTCCAATTAATTTTACAGCCTCACCCAAAGATAATAAGAGCTCTTCATGTACATTTTTATTTATAGAACTATTCAGATTAGAGTTTTTTGGTAGATTATTTTCGATAACTCCTGTATTAGACCCAATTATTTTTCTATCTTCTTTTTCTTTGTCTAAAAAGGTGAGTATTTTTAATTTTGAATTAACATAATTTTCAAATTTATCGTGCCAATCAATATGATCTGGAAAAATATTTAAAATAACAGCAATGTCAAGATTTAATTTCGTAGTGTAATGTAATTGATAACTTGAAAGTTCTAAAACTACATACTCATAATCCTTACCAATAATATCTAGTGGTGAAACACCGATATTGCCTAAAGCAATGGAAGGTACCATATTTAAATTTAAAAATTTAGTAAGTTCATTTACAAATGTAGTTTTTCCATTGGTTCCTGTTACTCCAATTATCTTTCCGGAATAATTATTTGAAAAAATATCTATATCAGTTTTTATGGAGACCCTTTTAGATATAAATTCTTGTAGAAGCTCGTGATTTGGTATTATTCCCGGTGAAATAATTACTTCATCTATCTCATTTATTTTATTTTTAACAAATAGTTTTGATTCTTCGATATTTTTGAGTTTTTTTTCATCGTCATCATAAATAAAATACACTTCACCCTTTGAAGATAAATATTTTTCTACTGATTTACCAGTTACGCCGTATCCAAAAATTAAATATTTCAATTAGTTACCAAATAAAACCCAGTCACCATAAAAGAGGCCGAGTGCTATTACGACAAATATTCCATTAATAATCCAGAATCTTACAATTATTGTTGTTTCGGCCCAATTATTCATTTCAAAATGATGATGCAATGGTGCCATTTTAAAAACTCTAGTTCCACGAAGTTTAAATGAGCCTACTTGAATAATTACGGATAAAGCTTCAACAACATACAGCATACAGACAAAGAAAATGAGACCTTCTGCACCAATTGCAAAGAAGATTAACGGAAACATTGCTCCTATAAAATGTGAACCTACATCTCCCATTATTATTTTTGCTGGATTAGTATTCCACCATAAAAATCCCAAGCAGGATCCTGCAATTGAAGAAACCAAAATCGATAAATCTAGAGATAAGAATGAATCATTCATAAAGTTCGAGTAATACCCTTGATGTCTAAATATCCAGAAGGTCATTACTAAAATTCCTCCAAATGAAACTGTAGAAGTACCTGCAACTAAACCATCTAATCCATCAGTTAGATTAACTGCATTTGTGAAGCCAACAATGAACAAGACTATTAAAAACCATTTAATGATTCCTATATCTATTCCAAACCCACTAAAGAGGTAGAACGTAGTGCTCAAATTCAATGTATAAAAATAGTAGCTTATGAAAGAGGCAACTATTATTTGAAGTATCAGTTTAGTTATTGCACTAAGACCAAGGTTTCTTCCTTTCTGAACTTTTAAAAAATCGTCTATAAATCCTACTGATGCCATTAATGTTGCGAATAATAAGAGACTTAGAACTTCTGGAACTATATAATCAATCTCTACCTTAAAGCCTTGTCCTATTGTCCAAAAGTTAATATGAGCAATTAAAAAACCAAAAAAAGTCCCAGCGGCAATAAATACTCCACCCATAGTTGGTGTGCCTTTTTTATGCTCATGAAAGTTCAATTCTTCCTGTATAGTCTGACCAATGTTTTTCGACTTGAATAAGTTGGTGCCAATAGCAGTAAATAATATTACAAATAAGAAGCTTATTCCTCCAGAAACTATTGTTGCTATCATTTCATATCTTTAATTATTTTTTTTACTATTTCTGAATCATTAAATTCTACAGAACCGCTTTCAAGTTCTTGCACTTTTTCATGACCTTTACCTAATACTAATAGAACAGAATTTCCTCGAAGTGATTCGAGTCCTTTCTTTATTGCTTTTTTTCTATCTAATATAATTTCTACTTTTTTGTTCAAATCAACACCTGACAAAATCTCTTTTGCAATGAACATAGGGTCCTCTTTTCTCGGGTTATCGTTTGTTATTATTATTTCATCAGCTTTATTAGCTGCATTACCCATAAGCTTTCTTTTTTGAATATCCCTATTTCCCCCAGCTCCAATAATTACGACAACTTTATCATATTTATCACTAACGACCTGAATAGCCTCATTTATTGCTGCTGGAGTGTGGGCGTAATCTATAAATATTTTATTTTCTTCATAAGGAATCATCTCAAACCGACCCTTGGGGTTAGTTATATTTTGAGTATTTGAAATTATTTGCTTAATTGATAATTTATCCGAGTAATAAGCCATTCCGAATGCTAATAAATAATTTAATTCAGCATTGGGACCTATAAATGGAAGTTCTACTAAATATTCATTTCCTTCAATAGTAAATGTGATACTGGTTTTATTATTTTTTTTGGCAATTTCACTAATACTCACATCATTGTCTTTATCAAATCCAATACTATGGGATTTATTGTCTACCTCCTGATTTATTCGCTTGCCCCATTCGTTGTTAAGATATACATATTTCATTGAAAGTTTTTTATTAAATAGTTTTTTCTTAGCTTTAAAATAATTTTCAATATTTTCATGATAATCAAAATGATCTTGTGAAAGATTTGTAAATCCTGAAACTAAAAACTTGATATTTCCGACTCTATTTTGATCCAAGGCATGGGATGAAACTTCCAAAACAATATCATTTATATTGGAATATTCTTTGCTTCTTAATAATTTAAATATATTAAATAATTTTGGAGTTGTTAAATGTTCTTCCTTCGTCACACTTTTAAATAAATTACTCTCTGTTGTTCCTATAAATAATGCTTTCTTGCCAAGTAGTTGCTTTAAATAATGTCCAGTTGTAGTTTTCCCATTAGTCCCAGTAAGCCCATAAAAATTTTTTGAAATATATTCAGGATACATTTTTTTTAATGCATGATTAAATATATCATCATAATTTTCAAACTTAATTATATTTTTTGCCTCAATATCACAATTTGTAGATGTTATAACAAATTTCGGTTCTTTAACAAGACTCTGCTTTATATATTCATTGAGTTTTTCTTTATTATTCATATTAATAATCAAAATACAATCTTCGAACACATCTAAGCTACTGTTTACCAAATTATCAAAATTTATATTTAGTTCATCAAAAATTTGTACTTCTCTAGAACTTTCCATTACTCACCTGGAACTAGGTAACTTACAATAGTTTTAAAAATTGGAGCTGCTGTAGAACCCCCTGTTACGTATTCAGAACGTTGTGATACTGATGCTCCCCATAGCAAAACCGAGCCAACTACAGGACCTTCATCCGTCTCTATAAAACCGGTGAAAGATGTGTTGAACCTTGAGTCTGAATAACCAACTCCTTCAATATGTGTTCTACTCGTACCAGTTTTACCACCGATTGTATAGTTATCCATTCTAAGAGATTTACCTGTCCCATTTTTTCCCTCAACTACATTAATTAACAACTCTTTTAGTTGGTTTGATGTAGTATTTGAGATTATTTGATTTTTATTTTCTATTCCTATAATTCCTCTTGTTAATGTTAGATCTATATCTCTGCCACCATTTGCAATAATGCTGTAAGCTTTAACCATTTGATATTGAGAAACATCGATTGAATAACCAATCGAAAGAGAGCTCAAACATGTTTTGCAAGTATTATATTCTGTAAATTTACCTCTTGTTTCACCCGATAACTCAACTCCTGTTTTTTCAGAAAACCCAAACTTTTTTAAAAAATCTTCTACATCGTCAATTTTTGAAGTTTGTGTTGCAAGAATGGTTCCAACGTTAGATGATCTTTCTATTATTTCCTTTACAGATAAGGTGTACCTTTCATGTTTAAGAAAATCGTGGAAGCAGCCCTTATCCTTACCTTTGTAATTTTTATTACAAGAACCTTCAATTATTTCAATCTCATCATTAACTTCAAATTTCGTCGTTGGTTTTATCAATTTATTTTCTATTGCTGAACCTATTGTAAATATTTTTAGTGCAGAACCTGGTTCATAGTTTGCCCTTCCACTAATTAAATTTATGTTAAATTTTTCAGTTTCAGCTGCTTTTTTTTCAGCAGAAATTATTATTTCGCCAGTCCGAGCATTAGCAAATACAACTGAACAGTTGTAGGCTTTTGTTTCAACCAAGGCCTGTTCACAAAGATTCTCGGTTAGGTATTGTAAATCTCCATCAATAGTGAGTATGATATCTTCACCATGAATGGGTTGTTTTGTAGTTATTTCACCTTGGGGTATCAATGAACCATCAGGTGCTGATTCATATCTAAGCTCACCATTTGTACCTGTTAATAGAGAATCATAATAGAGTTCAAGACCCTCTATACCATTATTGTCTGGATCTACTCTTCCTACAATATTACTTAATGAATTTGAATGAAGAATTCTTTTTGAAGATATCTCTGCATATACACCTTTATAATTCCAGCTTTTAATTTCTTTTCCTATGTCAAAATCAACATTTCTTTTGAGATAAAAATACGAATTTCTGGATGTAAGTTCTTCCAGTATCTCAATTTCATCAATATTTAAAAATAGTGAAAGTACTTCGGAAAGTTGTTTTTGATCTATTACCTCACTAGGTCTTATGCCTATGTTGAAAGACTGGACGCTACTTGAAATAACATTAAGATTTCTGTCATAAATTGATCCCCTTGACGCTTCTAGTACCTCAACTTTTTCCCTATAAGAAAGAGCCTGATTTTGAAAGTAATCAGTTTG
Source organism: Acidimicrobiia bacterium (assembly GCA_028376655.1). Classification (GTDB taxonomy): domain Bacteria; phylum Actinomycetota; class Acidimicrobiia; order Actinomarinales; family Actinomarinaceae; genus Actinomarina. The sequence goes on along the minus strand of JAONAZ010000005.1, from coordinate 8,703 downwards.
TGAGAATTGTAGGTCATAAACTGTAGATAGAAACAAAGATGCTCCAGTAAAAAAAGTTGCGTTCACTAAAAAAAACAAGAGAACTTCTTTAACTTTTTTATATTTCATTTACTAAATCCTAAAACTGTTGTAGTTTCATTAATTTCTACTTTTGACTTATACGGTGCAACTAGATTCTTATTTGTTTGCTGGATATCAAGTCTTGTATAAGAATTATTTTTTGATAGTAAGTCAATATTTTGAATTGAGTATTTTTCGATGAACAATACATGGGTTGCTTGTTTTTCTCTCTCTAATTCTATGATTTCGATATTCATTTTATTAATTTCCGATGAGATTGAATTTATCTCTAAATTAAGATATAAGTTAAAAATTACAGAGAAAAATATAGAGAAAAACATCGTTCTAAAAATTAATTTTCTATTCATAATTTAATTACACATCTCATAATTGCTGACTTTGATCTTGGATTAAGTGATTTTTCTTCAGGGCTTGGTGTGTATTTCTTTTTTTTGTGGTACCTAAATTCTTGTTCAGTGGCACAAATACATATGGGAGCTTTAGGGTCACAAATACAACTAACTGTTAGATCAGTCATAAATGCTTTGACAATTTTATCTTCTAGAGAATGATATGAAATACACACAATCGCCCCGTCTGTATCTAAATGATTTTTTATTTCCCTTAGTGAAGTTTCGATCTCTGATAACTCATTATTAACTTCAATCCTCAAACCTTGAAATATTTTTCTTATTGTTTTTGTTGTAAAAATTGGATTTTGTCTTGGAAGTGCATCTTTGATTAAATTAACTAAATCTAAAGTTGTATCGATTGGTCGAAGTTCAATAATTTTTTTTGTAATTTGATAAGCGTATTTTTCTTCGCTAAAGTTATTAAAAATATTTAATAATTCATCTTTGGAATATTCATTTATTACTTTCTTTGCAGTTAAGTTATGTTCTTTATCCATTCTCATGTCTAAATCAGCATTCTGCTGAAATGAAAAACCTCTTTCTGAAGAATCAATCTGATGTGAAGACAAGCCAAAATCATAAAAAATCCCACTAATACGATTTAAATTATTTTGAGTTAGAAAATTTGGTATTTCTGAAAAGTTTAATTTAATAACATGGTCATTTTCACTTTTTGCTGCGATTGCTTCATTGTCTCTATCAAAACCAATCAACTCTAAATTATCAAATTGTTTTAATACTTTAAAATGTGAGCCATAACCATATGTAGCATCGATGAATACTCCTTTTGGAAGTGCTTCAACAATTGAAGTAAGTTCTTCAACCATTACACCACTGTGTGGTAAATACCCTGCCCTGTTTGTATTCATACCCAGCTCTCTAGAACTGGCACCAATTGGAAAGTTGGGCGGAGTAAGGGTATTCCAATTTAGTTGTCTAGAGAGCTGGCTATGAACTTATCCTTTCACTTCGTTAATGTTTGCAAATGCATTATCAGAATCGCTTTGAATCTTCTTCCAAGTTTTAGTTGCCCAAATTTCTATCACTGGGCCGGATCCTGTAACTGTTACATCATCATTTTCACTGATAGCACTGTATGCTCTTAGGTTTTCAGGTATCTGAATTCTTCCAGCAGAATCTAATGAAGAATCTACTGCACCAGAAAATAGAGCTCTTCTTAATTGTCTGGATGTTTTATCTGTGGAAGGCAAAGAGGCCATCTTTTCTGATTCTTGATTCCAGTTTTTTTTTGTAAGAATTTGTAAACAGTTATCAAGTCCCTTAGTAACTACACAGCCCTGTTGAAGCTCTTTCCTGAACTTAGAAGGAATAACTACTCTACCCTTCGAATCCATTGTATGTTTATATTCACCAAGGAACACTTTTTCCGCCTTTCGTGCCTTGAACCACTCTATGACATTATATGACACTTTGTGACATCACGCAACACAAAACAGAAAAAAATTTATGTGAGTATTAAATACTCTTTCCAGTCAGGGTCTGGATTGTTTCCAATTATTGTTTTGATCCAGAAGTTTCCCTCTGGAACAGTAGGATTTTTTTGAAGATTTAAAATAGTTTTACTTAATTGCTTGTCAGCTTTTAAAAGATTACATTTCTTACAACATGCAACCACATTACTCCAATCGTGTAAGCCGCCCTTAGATTTAGGTACTATGTGGTCTATTGACTCTGCATCGACGCCACAATATTGGCAAATATAAGAATCTCTTATAAAAATATTTTCTCTGTTTAGAGCCACTCTCCTTGCGTATGGAGCTTTTACATAATAAGTTAGGGCCGCAACTTTAGGTATAAAGAAAGATTGTTCAACAGATCGTAAATTTATATTTGATTCTTTTAGTACATTTATTTTTCTACTAAATAAAAGTGCTAGAGCGCGTTGTGGTGTTGCTAGAGAAAGCGGCTGGAAGGTAGAATTTAATATTAAGGTCTTGTGAGTATTTATATTACCCACGCTGGATAGCTTTAATTAAGTTAAGCTTGCATTTCTTGATTAATGACATCTTCTTCTACTTTAGTTAGTAAGTTCAAAAATCTTTCTTTATCAAGTTCAAATTTTGATACATCTTCTTTAACTTCTTTTGCTACATCATCAATTGTTTCGAAAAATGCAAGCTGTCCTGACTTAAGTGCATCAAAAACTTGTTCTTCTTCAACTGAATATATAGTCTTACCATCAGAAACTAGTTTTACTTCTGAAAGTTCTGAAGCAAGATTTCCATTTTTTGTTAAATACTTCCAAGCTCGTCTAACTCTCTGGATACTCATCCCATTATCTAATAATGTTTTGACTACCCTTAAGGAAACTATGTCTCGAAAAGAGTAAAGTTTTGGAACTCCGGGTTTACCTTTCGAAGACTGAATACTTGGAGACACAAGTTTAACTTTGTCCCAGTATCTTAACTGATGCGAAGTACATCCAGTTAAATAACTTGCTTGCTTTGATGTAAAAGCATCTCTTTTCAAAACCTTACTCCTAAATAGTGATGTATGTTAAATTTAATTAAATCTATTTAGTTTGTCTAGAGGTATCTTTATTTCTTATTAAAGAATAAACCTGTTTAAAATTCCATTCATTTATATTCTCAGCTTTAAGAAGTGCTTTAGTATTCCTCACAAAAACATATCCAGATACTGCCATTAAGGCAAAGCCGGCTGTAGCGACAAGTGGGAGGACTATGTAGCTTCCAAGCATGGTGAGTAGTCCTACAATAAATGTTACAAAAGAAAATGTAGATCTTGTTCTTGAAAAATTTGAAAGAGTTGAGGCCTTTACGGTTTTAGCTAAATCTGGATCTTCTTTTGATAGCTCCAGTTCTATCTCTTTTAATATTTCTTCTTCTTTTTTGTTTAATGCCATAGTTTAATTTTAATATAAATTGAAACTACCCTGTAATTATGAGTAATTTATTTTTAAGACATGGCGAGGTCAATAATATCAAAAATATCATGTACGGTGATGTCCCTGGATATCGTTTAAGTTTAAAGGGAGTTAACCAAGCTAAAGGTGCTGGAGAATTTATACGAAATAACTTTGAAATAGAAAAAATTGTTTCCTCCCCTGTTTTGAGAGCTAGGGAAACCTCCAGTTATGTGAGAGAGTCATTAAATGTTAACATTGAAATTTCATACAACTTGTATGAATGGAGCGGAGTAATAGGTTGGATGGGTACAACTTTTAATGAGTTTACAAAAACTAATGACTATGAAACATACTTAAATAATCCGCTCGAGATATCAAATACTTACGAAAATTTAAAAAGTGTATTTAATAGAGTAAATGAAATTCACGAAAACTCTAAAAATACATTATTTGTTTCTCATCAGGACACTATTAGAGCCTTTACATATTATAAAACTAAATCTAATGTTTTTAATGAAGATAAACCTAATCATTGTGGAATACAAGAAATTAAAGATGGAGTTTTAGTATCCCATTCTTATTGAGACATTATTAATAGATAATATAACAAAGTTAAAGCTCCTCCAAAAAAAATAGAAAAACTAGAAATACCAACCACTGGTTCAAGGAATTTAAAAAACTTAGATTTAAAAATTTCTAAATATTTTTCAACAATAAATCTACTGAAAAGAAAAGCACCAAAACCCGCAACTATAAAGTACACGAAACTTGATAACGTTATCCAGGGATTAACAATAACCATATTAAGCTAAACTTAATATCCTTATGAAATTTAGCAACAAATCTAAAATAATTGTTTATCTCTTAACTTCTTTCTTTGCAAGCTATATTGGGTATGTTCTTGGCAATGCCTTCTGTATTTCTAATTGTTTAACAGATGTACTATTAAATATTCTTATCTCTAATTCTGTTGCTCTGGGTGGGGTTTTTGTATTGGTTAATTTATCTGAAAAATCTATAACTGAGTGGAATCAAATGTCTAGTGAAGAAGAATAGTCGATCGCTTCAATTATATTATTTACCTGATGGCTCTCTACGTCTTGATGGAATACCAGTCTGATAACATCTTTTTTAATGTACCCAGAGATAATATTTTTATCTTCTAGTTTTTTTCTGAAAATTTCTGCATTGCTTGGAGTATCAAATCTAAAAAATATCATATTTGTGTCTTTATAAGTAACCGTATGAAAAGACCTATTTTCCTTGTCGATTGAATTATTTACAAGAGAAGCTAACTCATGGTCTTTAATTAGATTATTTCTGTTATCAATTGCAAATCTTGCCGCTGAAGCAATAATACCTACTTGTCTCATTCCCCCACCAAGCTTTTTTCTAAACTCTCTAGCTTCACTAATAAATTTTTTGTTCCCTAAAAGCATTGAACCAATTGGTGCACCTAAACCTTTAGAGAAGCAGAATGTTAAACTGTCACAATAATTACCATATTTAACTGAATTTGGTTCCGTAAGAATTGCATGCCAGATTCTTGCACCATCAACATGGAGCTTCAGACCATTAGAGTTAGAAATTTCAGATAAAGCCTTAATGTGTTCATACGGGATTACGCTACCACCAGAGGCAAGGTGGGTATTTTCAGTAGCTAGAACTTTTATTAACGGTTTATTAATTTTGGATTCTTGTATTGTCTCCATCAGACTTTCGTTGTCATATACTCCATCAGTACTTTTGATATCTCTAAATTGTGTTCGTGATAAAAAAGCTGCTGCGCCATGTTCATAGTTTTTAATATGTGAATCTTTTGTAGTTATAACTTCTTCACCAGGATTGGTATGAATTAATAATGAAATTTGATTTCCCATTAATCCTGAAGATACAAATAATCCATCTTCGAAACCCATTAATTCTGAGCAATATTCTTCAAGACTGTTTACTGTTGGGTCTTCTTTATACTCATCATCTCCAACTTCTGCCTCTAAAACTTTTTGCAGCATTTCTTTTGACGGTTTTGTCACAGTATCTGAACGTAAATCAATCATCGTTACATACTATCATCAAAATAACTTTGCATGTTTTTCATAGCTTGTCTAATTCTTTGTTTATTTTCTACTAGTGCAATTCTTATAAATCCCTCACCATGATTTCCGAAACCAACCCCGGGAGATATTGCTACATTTGAATTTTTTAATATTTCTAATGAAAAATCCATTGATTTTTTTTTATAAAATTCTGGAATCTTAGCCCAAACAAACATTGTTGCATCTGAATCAAAAATATTGAATCCAAAATTTTTAAGATTTTCAACTACTAAAAGTCTTCTCTCTTTGTAGATTTCGGATACTTCTTGCGGGTAAGAATCTAGATCGTTGATAGCAACTGTAGATGCTATTTGAATTGGTTGAAAAGTTCCATAATCTATATATGACTTTAGTTTAGTTAGGGCCTGTATAGCCTCCTTATTTCCAAGTGCGAATCCAACTCTCCACCCTGCCATAGAGTATCCTTTCGTAAGTGAGTACAATTCAACCGAATGTGTTAACTCTCTATCTGAATATAAAAGTGATGGAGGTCTTTGGTCCTTAAAGAAAACATCAGAATAAGCAAAGTCATTTATAATTAGAAAATTGTGTGCTTTAGCAAGCAAGACTAACCTGTCATAGAAATCTTGTGTAACGGTTAATGTAGTTGGGTTATGAGGAAAAGAGATTAATACAACTTTTATTTTTGTAGTTTTCAAAATTTCTATCAAGTCATCTAAAAACTGGTTTGTATCTAAACATTTAATTTTAATAGGAATGCCGCCAGCTATTAACGGAGCAAAGTGGTGTATTGGATAGCTTGGGTCAGGGACCACTATTTTATCTCCACTATCTAACACGGACATCAATAGATGAGTTAGGCCCTCCTTGCTACCTATAGTGTTTACAATATTTTTATCTTCATCTAGGTCAATATCATAAATTCTTTTATACCTCTCTTTCATGGCACTTCGTAAACCAACTATTCCTTTAGAAACTGAATATTTATGATTTTTTTTGTTTCTAGCTGATTCAATTAACTTATCCACGACCAATGGATTTGTGGGAATATCAGGATTTCCATAACCAAGATCAATTACATCTCTTCCATCTTTTCTTGCTTCAAGTTTTTGAGTATTAATTTTATTAAATAAATACTCGGGAAAATTATTAACTAAATTATTAGAAAAATTACTCATAAGAGAATTTTATCTACTTGGGAATAAAATTCTTCAATATCTGAATCTTTTAATACAAAAATCTTTTCAATATTTGAAGACAAATCTGAATAAGAAATATCAGTTTTTTGACAATGACTAAACCTACCTAAAAAGGATTTTTTATTACTGATATTATCAATGAGTGATTGCAATTTCTTTTCATCACCAAACCATTGATTAACCCCGATTGAATATTTTTTAACTAAGTCAATCTTTTTTTGCGAGGTTCCTCCAATGAATAAATTTCTGCCTTTATGTGAAAATTTATACTGATCTACTAGATCAGAAATCATTGAATCGAGGTCGTGCGAAAATTCTTTAATCTTTTTTTCATACCTATTGTCGCCAGTACCGAGGCCAAGTCTAAATTTTTCAATTTCCAACATAGGATTAATATATTTTGTAAAAAGCAAGTCAAGCTTTCTTCTATTTACATTTAAAACACATAGGCCTAAATCAAATGAATAATGACTATTGTTTTGAATTAATGAAATCGCTTTTTTAATTTCGTACATAGCCTTACGACCATCTGAAGGGTTTACTGTGTGATCAAAAAGATATACACAGTCAAAATTTTTTTCTGAAAGTAATTCAAGCTTGCTCTGATAGCCCTCTTCAAAAAAACTGCCGGGTAATAATATAGAAAGTTCTTTATTCATGCTGGGCTAACAGGGCAGCACCGATAAGCCCTGAATCAGACTGAAAGTTGCTAATTTTTATATCCGGGAATTCTCTACCTATGAATTCAAAGTTTTTGTCAATATTATGTTTAATTAGCTTTACTAAATCGTAAGGTTCTTTAGACATGCTTCCACCAAGTATGAACAATTCATTATTAAAAATTTCATAAATGGATACCAACCCTCTGGATATATAAGTAATAATCTCATCTTTCACAGCAATTTGCTTTTTGGTTAAATTAATATTTTGGTTAAATAAAATCGAACCTACTTTTTTTTCACTAAACGATATTGCTAATTCTGAATCTGGTTCTTCATGTGATAAATCCTTACATCGTTCTGTCCATGATCTTGCTGAGACAATAGATTCTAGACATCCCTTCTTACCGCAATTACATACAATTTCAGTCTTTTCTGAAATTAATATATGACCTAACTCGCCTGCGTTACTATTCCCCCTCACAAGATTTCCATCATTAATTATTCCTCCACCAATGCCAGTACCAAAAGTAAGCATTATTAGATTCTTAACTTTATCTTTGTAGTTAAGTTGATATTCTGCATAGGCAGCAACGTTACCATCATTATCAATTATGAAATCTGAATAATTGAAATCTTTAATTTTGTTGAAGTCAATTTTATACTTTATATTTGTTCCATACAAATATATTGCATTTTTTTTATCTACAAAACCAGGCATAGCAATTGATATTTTATTAAGTTTTGAATCACATTTATTGATGATTGAATTAATTACTTCTAAAAAACTATTTTCATTATCTGGTGTCTTGATACTGCCCTTCATTGAAATTTCAGAGTATTCGTTCACAATCCCATATTTGATAGATGTTCCGCCGACATCAAATGATAAGATGTTCATGATACCAAGGATGATAATTCTAAATAATTACTATTTGCACGAAAATAGCCTACGTTAATACATTCAGTATTTCCTAATCTCCAGTTAGATGCTTGTGGCTGATGGACATCTCCAAATAAAGAATATTTAGGCTTATTCTCTAATATATAATCTTTTAAACTTTCCCACCCTTGTTCTTTTTTATTAGTTATCACATCTGTGATTAATTCCTTTACGTATGGGGGTGCATGAGTGCATATGATGTCGACTTCACCTAATTGTTTCAACTTTAAAGAAAATGCTTCTTCTGATATCTCCCCACGAGCATTAATTGGTGTGGGTACTCCTCCTCCAGCAAAACCTATTTTAAAGTGCTTGTAGCTGATAACTTTGCCATCGATATAATTTACATTACTTGTCATAGTCTCTTTGATTATTTTTTCTGAATCTACGTTTCCTGGAATAATTAAAACTTCGTAGTTCAGTAAAGCATTAAACACATCTTGGTATTGTCTATAAATTGCATGTTCGAGTTTAGCTTGAACATT
>JAONAZ010000004.1 GCA_028376655.1 Acidimicrobiia bacterium | reverse complement strand
GATCTTCTTCAAAGTCATCCCAAACAAAGTAGTCATTTCCCTCTTCTTTTGTAAGGGGGTCGTCAAACTCCAATAACTCTTCATCAATTTCATCATCTGTAAGGTTAATTGTTGGTACTGTTGTTGTTGTAACTCCTGTATCAATGCTTGGTTCTATTGGTACTGTTGTAGTTGTTGATGTAGACGTAGCGGTGATTACTGGAATTGTTGATGTCACTGTAGAAATATTTTCCTTATCACAATTATTTAATTTGCTAAATCGACCAACTGTTCTGTGAGAACCTAATTCATCTTTAAAAACAATCTTTATCTTAAAATTAGAATCTTCTGGCACACCACCAATAGACGTGATGAATATATTATTATTAGCGCCAACTTTATACGTATTAAAGAATACTCTTTTGCTGTCTACCCAGACTTTTACTCTAATATCTGCACCCACTGTGGAACTTACATTTAGAGCTGTAATCCCAAATGATGCTCCACCACCGTCTGAACAAGATCTGTTTACAAATAATGATGGTTTAAATATCTCCTGTTTGAGCGTAGTAGTCGTTGTTGGAGGGAGAGTCGTGGTTGTAGTTGTAGTTGTAGTTGTAGTTGTGGTTGAAGTTGTAGTTGTGGTTGTGGTTGTGGTTGTAGGGTTCTGAATTGGACAATTAGCAGTATAAGAAAGGGTCGGATCTACACCAGGTATATCTGTCTCATCCGTTACCCATGAGGAACTATCATGTGATGTTCCAGATTTTCTGGAACTATATCTCCATTGAACAGTTTCACCATTAGCTAACACTGGTCCGTTATAAGTTTCAGATGAATTAGCCGTAACCTCCTCATCATTTTTTAATTCAGTCCATGAAGAACCACTGTTAGTTGAATATTCTACCCTGTAAAAAACTGATACTGTTGCTTGGGAGCCACTATTAAGAGTTATTGTTGTTGTTTGAGTACTAGAAACTGAGCATGTTCCAACCGCAGTAGAAACACCTGCACATGACATAGTAATTTTTGATCCAATCTCTGTCCAGGTTGACCCATCATTAGTTGAGTAACGATATTGTATTCCTGTTCCATGTGCGTGACTATCAAAACTAAACTGAGTATCCGTAACACCAGCATTAATGGAAGTACCACTACTTCCACCAGTTGTTCCACTGGCAAAATATGCCCATGTAGTTACATCCCCACTAACCGCGTTAGTAGTTTGTTTCTGAAGCCGTACATTCACAGCAACATTGCTTCCACTGTTGTCTATATTGATTTTTGTTTTACCAAATACCCCACCTTGACCAGTTCCATTATTACTGCAACCATCGGCTGCTTTTGTAGCTGTCAAACTTATTACCTCGCAGTCAATAGTTATGGTTGATAATGTTGCCTCTGACTGACTTAATCCTTCAGATGAGTTTGCAACACTGTACTTAATTATTACCGCAGTTGTATGTGATTGTGCCGAGATAGAGAGTGATGAGGTATCTGTCTGTCCTGCAGCAACAGAGGTAGCAGTAAGCGTTGTATAACTCGAGCCACCATTAGTTGAATACCTAACTGTAAAGACGCCTGCAATGTTTGATCCTGAATTATTAAGTGTTATTGGAACCGCAGCACTACCACTCGAACAGCTAGCTGCGGAAGCTGAAGCAGTTCCACTTAATACTGGGCAGTCAATTGTGATACTACTTAAAGTTGTTGTAGATGCTGAAGAAAAATCTGTGGAACTCGAGGTCTGATATCTTAAATACACCGTAGTGCCGTGACTAATAGCTGAACTTGCTAAGGTGACATCTGAAGTTGCATCTGCACCCACCTGAACATGAGAACCTCCGATACCATTAGACCAAGTTTGCGAACCGAGTGGACTGTCTGTTGTGTATTGAACTTTAAAGTAATTAGCTGCACCTTGATCTGAGTTATCAAGTGTCATGGTTATGTTTCCAGAACCACTGGAGCAACTTGCGGCAGAAGCTGAGGCTGCAGGTGTTGTACAACTTACGGTACTACTTGCACTTATAGCTGTATAACTTCCTGAAAACGTACCATTAAACTGTGATGTTCTGTACTGCCAGGTGATTGTTGATCCATTTGGTACAGATTGTGTGAGGCCTGATGAGCCATTTTTAGAAACTGAAACACTGGCCCCGCTTGAATGAGTTTGATAAGAACCATTATCAATTTTGTACTGAACATTAAAATATGCTGTAGTTGTTGCGGAGTTGCTATTTGTCATAGTAAGTGTTGAAGTTTTAGATGCACCTGAACAGGAGCCAAGAGACTGAGAAGCTCCTATATCTATTGAGCAGGAGACAGCAGAACTTAAGTCCTCTTCTGTATAGCTGCCACTGAAAGATCCACTTGATGTAGATGTCCTATATTTCCATTTAATCTTCTCACCCACATTTATAGATTGAGTTGTTGTTTCGGAATCGTTCTTAGCAACTGATTGATTAGAAAGTTTCGACTGCCAGGCTCCCGTATTACCATCTGCATCAGTCACTTGGTATTGAACCTCAAAATAAGCATTCGTAGTTGCGGAATTACTATTATTCATTGTAAATGTAGATGTTGCAGATCCACTTGAACAACTTCCTAAACTATCGGAAACAGTGGTATCAATAACTGGGCAATCAACCTCTGAGCTTGCAGAAATAGCAGTGTAGCTGCCACTAAATGACTCTGAGGTGGTTGAGGTTCTATACTGCCAGGTAATTGTTGAACCATGAGGAACACTTTGAGTTAATGTTGCTGATCCGTTTGCGCTAACTGAAACATTTGTATTGCTAGCATTTTGATATGAGCCGTTGTCAATTTTATATTGAACATTAAAGTATGCTGCTGTATTTGCAGAATCAGAGTTGCTCATTGTAAATGTTGAGACCTTAGCCCCACTAGAACAATTTCCTAATGCTTGACTTACTGATGAGTCAATGACGGGACAGCTAACAGTTGAACTTTCAGTTCGCTCAGTGTAACTACCAGTAAAAGATCCTGAAGATATAGAGGTTTTATATCTCCACTGGATAGTTTGGCCGTGTGCAACTGATTGTGTGAGATTTATTGTCTCATTTTCTTCTACTTCTTGATTAGCAACTTTTTGTGTCCAACTAGAACCACCATCTGTGGAATACTCTACGAGCAAAAAGGCATGTGTAGTAGCTGAGCTACTATTTGTAATTGCAAATGTAGCTGTCTTAGCCCCGCTTGAACAGCTTGAAAAACTTTCAGAGAAAGAGAGATCAATATAATCACAATCTATGGTCCTGTTTGTAACATTTGTATTCACAAAAGATCCTGAAGATGGATTGGAGTCACCATATCTATATTGGAAATAGACGGTTGCTCCATCAGCAACAGCTGATGTTGTATAGGTGTCCGTATCGCCTGAAGTAAGACCACCTCCATCGACTAAGTTCGTCCAGTTTGATTGGTCTGTTGACCATTGAACATCAAAGTACTGCGTATTTCCAGCAGCACTTGCTGCGAATGCAATTGAAACTGTTGCTGCTCCACTGGAACAAGAATTAATTGAAGTTGAAATTGTAAATGTAACATCACAATCTACAGTCCTCGAAGTTAATGTAGATCCACTAATACCATTAGATGTATAACTGCCCGATGATGGATTGGAATCACCAATTCTATACTGCCATTCATATGCTCCGCTACCTAAAGTGGCGGTATGATTATTGGTCTCTCCCCCAGCTATTGACTCTCCATCTAAAATGGTAACCCATGAACCACTATCAACACGTCTCTGAAGATCGTAATACTGTGTGTTACCGTTATCACTTGCCACAAAAGAAACAGTTGTTGTAGCTGAGCCATTAGAACAAGAGCCTAATGAAGTAGATACAGTTATCATTAGGTCACAATCAATAGTTCTATTTGTTACATTTGTAGTTAACCAAGACCCTGAAGATGGATTGGAGTCACCGTATCTGTAATGAAAGTAGACAGTTCCTCCATCGTTAACAGCTGTTGTTGTATAAGTATCTGTATCACCTGCTGCTAATGCACCTCCATCGACTAAGCTAGTCCAGTTTGATTGGTCTGTAGACCATTCCACATCAAAGTACTGTGTGTTACCACTTGCACTGGCGGCAAATGCTATTGATACATTTGCTCGTCCAAGCCAACAAGTATTGACTGTAGTCGAGATACTCCATGTCACATCTGAAGAACAACTAGATGCATCTACAGATATTGTGACACTAGTCGTACCTGACGAGGGCGACCGGAGTCCATACGTGCTATTTTCTGCATACCAATTTAATTGTACTGATGTTCCATTAGCCTGTGCCGGTACAGAGAGCGAGGTATTGCTCGCACCTCCATTTACACTTGTACCTGATGTAAGGGTGGATGTACTTGAAGCGATAGTATACGTGACAACATAATTCGCCGCTTCATCACTACCAGAGTTATTAAGTGTTACAGCTACAGTTTTATTACTACCACTACATGAACCTTGTGCAGCAGAAAATGCAGGAACCCATTCATCGTTTCCTGAAAGACCAATACCGCAACCTGCACCATCAGTATTACTGGAACTACTAAAGTCATCATTAGTTTCTGTTAATGAGCCTGCAGACTGATCATATAACCAGAGATCTCCAGTTGAGTTTTCTAAGAAATATACATCACCATTGCCAAGTGACATTGCTGCACCTGAGTTTGAACCTATGCCACTTCCAATATTTCCATTAATTACACTCAAATCAATTGTTATGGCTTCGTTGCTAGCTCCATGGTTGGTATGAGCTGTTATCTCAGCTCCAAGTAAATCATTATTACTTGAATCATATCCAACAAAGTCATTACCAGATGGATGATTTGAAACCCAAGCAAAGTCTTTTGCTTTATTGGATCCATTGCCTCCATTTGTAATTGTTGGAGTGATTACTTTGTATGAGCCATCACCATTAATTCGGATTACTTTTTGATTTCCATTAAAGAAACCTTTTGAAGTGAAAATATATTTATAAGTTGTTCCACCTGTAGTAACTTCATAATTTGAGGCTGCATTGTTATCACCAGTACCTATATCTATGGATGATATGCGTGTAGTTGTTCCATTTCCGGAAGCGTTATAATTTAATTTATATAAGTATGCTTGAGTTGTATTTGTTCTTTTTAATATTGCAAACATTTCACCATCACTGGTAATGCTAAGTGAATTAACTTCGTCAATGTTTCCAAGATCCCATGAACTAAAAGTTTCTATAACAGAAGTGCTGAAACTACCTGCATCGTTATTAACTCCTCTATTGATTGTTAGAGTTCCGCTAGACCAGGTACTTTGATATATATAGGTTCGTCCGTCACTATCTACACAATTAAACTCTCCCGATGCAAAAGCCGGTTCAGGATCTACTGTCTCAATAAATGTATAGGCAATAGATACAAGCATGATAAAAGATAAGGTTACAGACAGTAATTTTTTCAAAGTAGATATACGAAAAATACTCCTAAATACTTTAGGAGCAAACAAAAGCACACCAATAACTTGATTTATCATATTTTTATTTATTAAGACTATTTTAGAGTAGAATATATTCTAAGACAATATTAAATATTAAAAATGTTTAATTTAGCGTTGGGTTATTTAAAGAAATTCTTAATTTGATTAGTAATTAAAACATTATCAACCGGTAATTGAACAAATTCCTCTTTTTCATCAAGAGAAACTATAGAATATCCGTCAATTACCTCACTAATAACAGTTCCAAACTTTTCTGGAGAGGCTGTTGCTATAGCTACAGTTGGAATATTGTTTTCATTATTTAGCGACATTGCTACTGATGTTGCAGTATGTGGATCAAATATGTAATCAAATTCTTTGTACAACTCCCCTATTTTATGTTTTATATCTTTATCATTAAATGTTTCAGAAGAGAAAATCATTTTTAATGTTTGGAAACCATCATCTTCTAATGTTGCCTCGCCTGTGGTGCTAAATGTATTGTAGAAATGTTCAGCACTCCCCGAAAGATCAAAGATTAACCTCTCCAAGCTTGATGGAATCTGTATATCCATACTTGGAGCAATACTTGGATGTGTCTCTTTTGGCTCAAGAGTTCCACTTTCTATAAAGCGTCTTAATACATCATTTACATTTGTACTGCAGAGAATATTTTTAATCGATAACCCATGTTGTCTTCCAAACCATGCTGAATAAGCATTCCCAAAGTTACCTGAAGGAATAGCAACATTGATTGGTGAACTAAATTGAGTTGTTAACCAGACATAGTACGAGACCTGTCCCATGACTCGTAACCAGTTAATAGAGTTCAGAGAAATAATTCGTCTCTTAAAGGGATTCTCTTGTAAGAGTTCTTTAGCAATTCTCTGACAATCATCATAGGAACCTTCAACTGCAATGTTGAAAACATTGTCTTGGATGACACTTGTCATCTGTTTTCGTTGGTACTCACTAATTTTGTTAGCTGGGTGGAGAACGACGATATCAATATTCTCTGATTCTTTTACTGCTTGGATAGCAGCACTTCCCGTATCACCACTAGTGGCAACGACAACTAATCCTCGCTCACCTATTTCAGATAATCTTTTATTAGCAATTGCACCAAGTGGTTGGAGTGCATAATCCTTAAAAGATTTTGTAGGACCATTGAATAATTCCATAACAACTGCAGAATCTGATAACTCTTTCAATACAGGTGTAGGATCAACTTCAAAGCCGGGGTATAAAGAGATATCTTCTATAAGAGATGCTGAATTTTTATCGAGTGCAATAAAGATAGTTTTTACAAAATCTTCATAACTTAAATCTTCTTGGGTTAGTAAAGATAAATTTTCTAAGGTTGTTGAATCAGGTAAGTACAAGCCTTTATCTGGAGCTAATCCAGAAATTACTGTATCTTCAAAAGATAAGTTTTCACTCCTACCCCGTGTTGACTGATATTCTACCACTTAGATATAAACGCGTAATACAGAAGTTACTGTTGTAACTGCACTTAAAGATGTAATCTGCTCAATTGAATTATTCAAATCTTTCTCTGGTGCTTCGTGAGTTACAAGTACGAGTTCTGCTTGATCTCCTCTTCCTTCTTGGATAACGCTTTCAATGCTGACATTGTTTTCACCAAATGTTCCAGCAATAGAAGCTAACACTCCCGGCTCGTCATTTACTGAAAGCCTGATGAACCAACTTGATTGTACATTTTCAAAATTACGATTTTCTCCCTTATTTTTTCTAAGCGGATACCAATTTGATTGGTTACTACCTAATTGGTGACAAGCACTCAAGACATCTCCAATGACTGCGCTTGCTGTTGGGTCTGCTCCAGCACCTGGTCCTGAAAATACTAATTGATTTACATTTTCACCTTCTACAACTACTGCATTTAGTGCACCTCTAATGGATGCAAGCGGATGCTTTTGATTAATGAGAACTGGGTAAACTCTAGCATTGAAACCATTATTATTATTATCAATTTGAGCTACTAATTTTATTGTTTTATCAAGTCTTGAAGCCCAATCAAAATCATCTTTTGTTATCTTTGAAATTCCTTCCGTGAATACCTCTTCAATTTCAGGAGATACTCCAAAACACAAGAGAGAGAGAATCATTGCTTTATATTTTGCATCTATTCCTTCAACATCATTTGTTGGATCCGGTTCAGCATATCCTAATTCTTGTGCCGTTGATAGAGCATCTTCATAACTACTGCCCTCCTCCATGGAAGTTAGCATGTAATTACTTGTCCCATTAATAATTCCAGATACTCTTGTAAGGGCTTCTCCTCTAAGACTCTCAATAAGCGGCTTTAATACAGGAATTCCAGCAGCAACCGCGGCTTCAAAATACAAGCATGCATTATTTTCTATAGCTAGAGAAACTAGCTCTTCGCCACAATCGGCAATAATATCTTTGTTAGCTGTTATTACAGACTTTCCACTGCTTAATAAAGCTTTGATATATTCTCTACCTGGGTCAATACCTCCAAGAACTTCTATCACCAAATCTATAGAATCATCATTTAAAATTTCATCAAAATTATCAGTAAGAAGCTCCTTATCTATTTCTCTATCTTTGGAGAGATCTGTTACTAAAACTTTTTTTATGAAAAGTTGAACAATATCATTATCTAAATCCTGCAAACGAGAAATAACTGCAGAACCAATATTTCCTGCGCCCAACACTGCGACTGCATAACTATTATTTTCCATATTTAGTAAGGATAAATGTTATTTATTTTGAAACAACAAGAATTTTATTACTCGTCTCCGTCAGCTATCCCATCATCATCAGCATCGGCAGAAGCGTTTGGATCAAGGGGGAAAGCATCAACAGTGTCTAATACACCATCTCCATCATCATCTGTATCGGAGGCGTTATCCGTTCCATCACCATCTGTATCTACAGCTGTTAATTTCCATCTTCTCATTAGTTCATCTTCAAACATTAAAAGTCCAACTTCAGGACTGAACCAGAATTTTAGAACCTGAACGGCACCATCAGGATCAAAAGAACCTGTAAGGCTTAATTCGGAATGTGTATATTTATAGGCGTCATATGCCCCATAAGGGGTAACAACTAATTCCTTTTTTACATTATTAGTGAAACTCCAAGTATCTGTATAAGAAGTTCCATAAACATTTTGATGTGCGTATCTTGTTGAACAATCTGCTTCATTGTATTGTCCTGTTTTCATATAGTGGCTAATAAACAAGCATGGTGCTTCAAAATGTCTGTCATAATGATTCCTGCTTCCAGTAACTTTTTGTGTGCTAAAAATGCCACTCCAACCAACTTTATTAAGATAATAATTTCCACTGTTTACTAATATTTCAAAACCTATTTTATGGCCAGACTGGCTTTCATAACTTGCAGTAACATCAAGATCACAACTTGAGTTATCACACCAGGTATAACTTTCATACTCCGTTCCACTTATTGTTACATTGCTTCCTTTTTTTACATACATAGTTTTTGTTCCGCTAGACGTTTCAGATATTGACTCTGTAAAACTATACGATGCTGTTCCATTATGTATTAAAGGAAAGTGAGCATTTGATTTAACAGAAAAGTCACCAACACTTACACCGTAATTTGTTTCTGCACCTAGTCTTTCATATTCATGTGCATACTCTTGTAGTACCCTCGAAGAATCAGAAACATTTGCTTCACCAGCAGCTTGAGACCCTTCTGTCCCATCATTATCATCTACAAAAAAAGTATCATCGTCATCACCTGCACATGTTAAATCTGGATTTGAATATATTCCACATCCAACAAAACCATAACCCATAGTTGTAGAAAAAGTATTTCCGCTACTTACATAGTAACCGTGGGCATAGTCCGTAATGCCATCCCCTGTTTCAGCTGGACTACTCGACTGATTTCTTGAATGAACTAGTCCTATCGAGTGTCCCCACTCATGACCATAAATTTTTCCTGTGGCGAAACTTAAGCTACTAGACATTACAAATGGTGCATTCCTTCTTTTTGTTGTGTCATCCCACACAACTGAACTATTCCCATTTCCTGGAAGATAAGCCCCTAAACTATCCGCACCTTTTTTAATTTTTTCCTTATACACGTCAAAGTCTAAACTAATTTTTGTTGTTGCACTATTGTATGGCGAACCAGCATAAGTAGCTTCAGCAAGAGTCCAGTGATAAAGGCCTGTAAAGGCGATTTCTAAGTTAGTAACTCCGCTATTGGTAAGCATAGTATTTTGTGCAGGCACAACTGTGTTAGTCATATAACTTGTCAGCTCAGATACAGAGTCATAAGCACTATTGCCATCTACAAGATTGTCTATATCATAAACGATCAAAGTATTCACAGTATATTTTTCAGTAACATCAGTGATATTTACAGTAAATGCCTTTGTTGCTGACCCTACGCTGTTTGTGGCAATTGCATTTGCTGCGTATGAGGTTTTTTGCTCATAATCAGCATCAGAGTTTAATGTAATAACACCACTAGTATCGACACTCATTAATCTTGAATCTGTACCAGATAATGAATATGTCAAACTACCTGTTCCTGTTGCAGAGATTGCTACAACAGCTTTTTGATTTTCTGCAATTGAAATTGCACTTCCTAGATTGTTAATTGTTGGTGAAATCGAAGGACTTGAGGGACTTGAAGGACTTGAAGGGCCACCAAGACCTACACCCGGTGTAACTCCTGGTATGGGCAGTTCAATAAAATCAAATCCAGCATTTTTTGCTAATCTGTGCTCATCACAATTTTTGTAAGTAGTAGATTCTCCCATAGCATTCCAAAGAGTACCTATTTCTCCATGCCACATCTTTCCACCATCATCACAATCTTTTTTATCTGAAATATCTTCAGAAGTAGATATAGCTTCGGAAATGACTACCGATTCTGATATGTAATTTTTACTTGGGCCAGTACATTGCTTGTACGCCCTGTAGTCCCCATTGAAACAAATAATGTAATTTATATTTGATTTTTTAGTGCATGAATCATACTTTTGCATGGCTTTGTGGGTTGTGGGACCAATTATTCCATCAATTCTTATTCCCATAGCTTTTTGGAAGTTTTTTAAACTATTTTCAAGTTTTGAATCAAACATATTGTTTAATGGACCATTAAAATATGATTCATTAGTTAGGAACATTTGAATATTTTGTACAATTAAAAAGTCATTTTGTTCATAGTTGTTTGAAGTGCACCCGGTAGTATCGTCATAATATGCAATGTCGTCAGTTAGTACGCTACTGGAATCTATATTTACACAAGAAACAATAATTACTATAAATATTATTAAAGAAAAAAGAGAATAGAAATGTTTGTTCCAATCCATATTGGTAAATAGTAGGTTAGAAAGTTTTCTTGTTCAAATATTTTTAGGTTATTTTTTCCCTTACTAATTTACTAACAATAGAGCCGTCTATTCCATCGCCCTTAGCCATGACCGCTCCAATAATTCTTCCCATCTGGGACATGTCAACTTCACCAAGATCAGCTAAAACTTCGTCAACAAGTTTTGCTACATCTTTTTCACTAAGTTGCTCTGGAAGCCAATCACTAAGAAAGTCAATCTCAAGCTGTATCTGATTAGCCATATCTTCTCCTCTTTCACCAAGTGACTTATACTCCTCTACAGCCTTCGTCATTTTTTTTACATACGAAGATATCACACCAAGAGCTAATTCATCTGTAGCTTCCTCGCCTTTTTCAGCTTTTTTCTTTGCTATCTCAGTCTGAATCTGCCTGATAGCATTTAACTTAGTTTTATCTTTTGCTTTCATCGCCTCTTTAAGAGAGGAACTTAAATCATCTGTTACTGCCATTATTTCCTACTTTTTATATAACTGCATTGTATCAGGAATATCCGTGATGATTCCATATAAGCCTAATTCCATTAACCTCTGAAATTCGTTCTCATTATTAACAGTCCACACCACAGATCTTTCATAAGGGAGATTAAAGTTTCGACTATTGATGACATTATTACTAACCATAAACATCATCTGCTCATCATGATTTGAAATTGCCTTAGCTTCAAAAAGATCATCTTCGTTATCTAAAATAATGCCATAACGACAATTAAAACTATTTTTATAATTATGAATTGTCTCCCAGTTAAAAGACGAAACAATGTCTTTATAATTTGTCATATCAATAATTTTCTTCATGAGAATCTCAACTTGCTCTTTATCAGTATCGTCTGTTTTTATTTCAAAATTAACATTTCCATTGAGCTGCTCCCTTGAATTAAAAATCATATCATTAAGATCGATATCAGGAAGTAAAAGTTCTATCTCATTTAGTGTCAAATCCTGTATAAAAAAACCTTTAATGAACGAATCATGATGAAAAATAATGTTTTGATCTTTAGTAATCCTGAGGTCAGTCTCGACAAAATCGCAATACTCAAATGCTTTATTCAAACTCTCAATGGAGTTTTCTCTATAAATCTGAGGTAGTCCTCTGTGTCCAAAAATAAATGTCAAAATACTTCCCTAACTCTTACAGGTTACTACAATAGATTGTGAAAGTTTTCACAAAGTAAGGAATGATGTGCAAATATTAAATTTTGATCTAGAGCAAGAAGCCTGGATGGAAGAAGGTTCATGTGTTTATGCTAACACCGAACTGTTCTTTCCTGTTGGCTCTTCTATGAAAGCTATTAAACAATCTAATGAAGCAAAAGCTGTTTGCAATGAATGTGTTGTAAAAGTTGACTGTCTCGAATACGCTATCCGCACAAATCAAGATTCTGGTATATGGGGTGGTGCTACCGAAGAAGAGAGAAAATCTATCCGTAGAGAATATAGAAAAAGCGGATCACTTTTAAACTTCTAAACTAATCCTGCTTCTCTTTTTACTTCCTCTTCAGAAAACTCAATTGAATTTATATTAAGAGTGTTGATGCCTACTTGCCCATCTTCATCTGTAAACCAATAAATGCCTTGCTCTTTAATAAGTGCTTCGATTTCAGCTGTAAACTTTTTTTTATCTTCTATCTCAAATTCGTATTCTTTTAATGATGCTTGTAGTGAAATTTTTACTTTTTGTCTTTTAGCCATTTTTTCTCCCTATAAAACGTTTTCGCCCATGAATAGTGCTGACACTGAATCATCTGCAAATATAGATGTTAATGCATTTGCGATTATTGAGGAAACTGAAAGGACAGTTACATTTCCAATCTCTTTGATGTTTCCGTTTTGAGCTAACGTATCTGTTGTAATTATTTCATCAATAGGTGCATTTTTTAAATTCCCTACTGAAAGGTCTGAGAATATACCATGAGTAGCTACAACACTTACGGTTTTTGCTCCTTTTTCTTTAAGAATGTTTGCAGCAGCCGCGATGGTTCCACCTGTATCGATAATATCATCTACTAAAATGGCATGCCTACCTTCAACTTCACCAATAACGGTAAAGGCTTCTACGACATTATGTATTTTTGGATCTCTCTTTTTATGGACAAATCCGACATATGCTTCTAGATGTTTAGCAAACGTAGTGGCTCTTTTAACACCACCAGCGTCTGGTGATATGACAGAAACAGGCTCTTCAAATTTATCTTTGAAATGGTTAACAAATAAAGGTAACGCTGTCAGGTGATCGAAAGGTTCATCAATAAATCCCTGTATCTGCTGTGTGTGGAGATCGATAGATACCAGCCTATCTGCACCAGCGGTGATAAATAAGTCACCAATTAATCTTGCAGAAATAGGCTCTCTAGGTAATGCTTTTTTATCTTGTCTTGAATATGGATAAAATGGCAAAACAGCAGTAATTCTTTTAGCTGAAGCCCTTTTTAAAGCATCTACAAGTAACAGTTGCTCCATAATGGTAAAATTAACATCGGCTGAATGACTTTGCATAACGAAACAATCGGCCCCTCTGGCACTTTCTTCTAGTCTTATATAAATCTCTCCACTTGCAAACTGTTTCTTGTCAACTAAGGCTAAGGAAGTTCCTAATTCACTAGCAACTTTTTCAGCAAGTTTTGGATTGGAGGAACCTGCAAATAACAGCATCTTTTTTTTGCTTGTTTGTTCGATCAATTCTTATCCTTTGGTGTTTTTCGATCCATATATCCATCAATATTTTTTTGCTGGTTTCTCTCAATTCCCAAAGCTTTGGGTGGTACATCTTTTGTTATGACTGAACCCGCACCAATCATGGCACCTTCTCCAACTGTTATTGGCGCTACGAGCATTACATCGGAACCAATAAAAGCGTCTTTTTTAATATCTGTTCTGTGTTTATTCTTGCCATCATAGTTTACAGTTATGGAGCCAGCTGAAAAATTAACATTCTCATCAAGGTCAGCATCTCCAACATATGCAAGATGAGGAATTTTACTTCCTTTTCCAATATTTGAATTTTTTGTTTCAGCAAATGCTCCTACTTTTACATTCGATTCAAGCACTGAACCTTTTCTTAAGTGAGCATAAGGGCCTATAGTTGCTGCACCTTTGAGTGTAACTCCATCTAAAACTGAAGAGATAATTGTTGAATCACTACCAATGCTCGAGTTATTAATCATTGTGTTTGGCCCAACAATGCAATTTTCATGAATTTCTGTTGCTCCCGTAATGTGCGTATTTGCCATTATTCTAGAACCTGGTTTAATAACTACACCTTCGTCAATATAAGTAGTTGATGAATCCTGAATATAGACACCATTTTCCATATGTAAGTTTATTAATTTATCTCTTAAAGTCTGCTCAACGTCATTTAATTGACTCATGGAGTTCACACCTTTAATAGTATCTTCACTTACTTTTACTATAACTGTATCTAAATTATTTTGAAAAGCTATCTCAATTAAATCAGTTAGATAAATTTCATTCTGTTCATTGTTGGTATCAAGATTTGTAATATTGTCTCTTAGAAATTTTTTATTAAAACAATACATACCTGAGTTAACTTCATTAATCTGTTGCTCATCCTCAGTAGAGTCTGCTTGTTCAACAATTCTTGCAATAGTCCCATCTTTTCTAATGATTCTGCCGTATCCTTCTGGATTGAATATCTCAGCAGTAATAATTCCTAATGCTGCTTTTGTCTCTAGTGACTGTGTAATTAAAGAATCAATGTCCTCTTTAATAAGCAGTGGAACATCTCCAGGTATTATTACAATATAATCTGAATCGTCATGATTAAACTCATCACTATTAAGAAGTGTGACAACTGCGTGTCCAGTACCAAGCTGTTCTTTTTGAAGAACAGATTGAAAGCCTGATTCTAGTTCCTCAATTACTAATTCTGATTTATGTCCAACAACTACGTATTTTCTATTTAAATGCTTAATTGCATTTTGCCCATATGCAATCATTGGTTTCCCCAAAACAGAATGTAAAACCTTAGGTAAGTCAGACTTCATTCGAGTCCCTTTACCTGCTGCTAATATGACTCCAGTTACTTTCATTTATTTTGCTGGGAGAGAAGGACTCGAACCCTCAACGTTTGGACCAAAACCAAATGTGTTGCCAATTACACCATCTCCCATTGACCTTATGGATTATTCTAATGTTCTTCTTGTAACAAGCTACAATCAATTTTTTTTGTTAAAGCTACTAATCTAAATCTCTTAATATCGATATTTTGTTTTTGTGAAATAAGATCTTTCTCATCTCCTATGCAAAATAAGGTTGTACCACTTCCCGACATAATGAACTCTTTATTTGTCACACTTTCAAGATAGTTTTTATGGTCTAACAGTTTAGGTTCAAGGGTGAATGCAGGTTTCCACAGATTATTTTTAATTTCAATCCCATTATGTATTGAAAATTCCGTGTGATGAGTATCAATTTGATTATCAAACTCTTGAAAAACTCGTGCAGTGGATAATTTCTCGTAAGGTGTAGCGATAAGAAGGTGCATTGGTTCTTCTAAATTTATAGGATGAAGGATTTCACCATACCCAGATACTGTTGCAGCTAAACCATCAATAAAAAACGGCACATCACTTCCAATGCTGTTGGCGATTTTAATTAAATTTGGAGTTTGTAATTTATATTTTGTACTTAAAAATTTGATGATACTTCCAGCATCAGAACTACCTCCTCCCAAGCCTGCTTCAATGGGGATATTTTTATGAACTGTGATATGAAATCTCTGCTTAAAATCATTTTCCTCTCTTAAATATTGCAGTGATTTATGAATTGTAGAGTTTTCGTTTATCGGAACTTCAGAATGAAATTCAATAATATCTTTATCATCCTCTATTTCTCTTATTTTGATTTCATCATAAAGTGAAATTGGAATCATCAATGAAGATAGGGTATGTAAATCTTGTATGATTTCGGTATTTACTGTTAAATTAAGATTTATCTTTGCAGATGAAAAAATTTTCAATTTAAGCTCTTTGCTAATTCTAAATATTGTTCTGGTGATAAATTTTGCGGTCTGTCATCAGGGTTTATTCCTAATTGCTCCAAGTCCTCAACACTAAAAAAATCTTGTAACGCAGATTTTACTTTTTTTCTTTTTTGCTGAAAAGCAATTTTAGAGAGACGAAAAGCTTCTAAACGATCTTCTTCATCAAATAGCGTCTCCCTTTGAAGGGTAATAACACTAGAGGTAATTTTTGGTACAGGACTGAAACAATGTTTACTCACGTCGAACTGATGTTTTGGTGTTGCGAATAACGAGCAGACTACAGATAATGCCCCATATTCTTTAGTACCTGGTTGTGCTGTAATTCTTTCTGCTACTTCTTTTTGCACCATGACAACATAGCGATGAATAACTGGAACCTCAGTTATTAACTTAACAAGTAGTCGAGTCCCTATGTAATATGGAAGGTTTGAAACTAGAATCCACCAAGGTCCTGTTAACTGAGAGTAGTCATACTCCATTGCATCCTGATTAATGACTTCTATGTTTGGGACTTCAGAAAAACGCTCTTCTGTAATAGCAGCTAAATTTTTATCAATTTCTATAGCTTTTATTCGATAATTATCTTTAAGTAATTCATTTGTTAGAGATCCTGTACCTGGACCGATTTCTACGATTGGATCTGCGAGTTGTCCTTGAACTAATTTTGTTATTTTACGAGAGATGTTTGTGTCTAGAAGGAAATTTTGTCCTAATTTAAAATTAGGCTTGTCCTCCATTTTTTTAATCCAGTATGCTTCACTCATATTTTCTATTTACCCAATATAGTATTTGTATTCTTAATCGTTAATTCAGATAATTCATTAAGCGTTATCTCTTTTAGACTTGCTAACTCTTTGGCAGTTTCTACTATAAATTCTGGTTTATTCAGTTGTCCTTTATGAATGCCTGGGGCTAAATATGGTGTATCTGTCTCCAGGAGTAATCGATTCATTGGTATTTTTTTGACTGAAAGTTTTAAATCTTTAGCCGTCTCATATGTGAGGATTCCGGATAATGAAAAATATACATCTAATTCAATGAATTTTTTAGTCCAGTTATTTCCACCAGTCCAAGAGTGAAGTATTACTGGAAACTCACCTTCGTATTTACTTAGTAATTCAAAGGTGTCTTTGAAACTATCTCGACAATGAATAATAATGGGTTTTCTTAATTTTTTAGCCTGCTCAAGGTGAAATGTAAGATTTTCATGCTGCTCTTCGCGGGTGGAATGATCCCTGTAGTAATCTAACCCTGTCTCTCCAATTAAATCTGCTTCCTGGATTAGATTCAATAATTCATCTTTTTGCTCATGAAGATTTTTTGCATCATGAGGATGTAGACCAGCAGCCCAGTAAGCCTTAACAGGTAATCGAGTTGAAATATTCTTTGCTTTTATAGATGAGGAGACATCAACGCCTGGAATGATTAGATACTCCAATGAAGCATAATCTAAATCAGTTAAATCATAATCAGTCAATTGAAGATGGCAATGCGTGTCTACCCATTTAGGTTCTTGGTTTATTAATGCTTCTTTCACTACTATATAAGAATAGGAGCATAAATATATATGGGTAAAGGGAATAAAGGAAAGATTGATAGCTTAGGTAGAGTTGTCATCCCAAAATCAATACGAAATGCCTTAGGGATAAATCATAATGATGAAATTTCCATGACTGTAGAAAATAATACGCTTTTGATATCCAAAGGTTATAAAAATTGTTCTATTTGCAACTCAAAGACTGTTAGTACGCAGGTCAGAGATAAGCTTTTATGTGATAGCTGTATCTCAGATATTAAAAGTCTTTAATCTGTTCGTAAATTTCATTTGTAGATATATCTGTTAGGGAAGATATAGTTTTGGCAATTTCTCGTTTTGGTATATCAAATTTCATTAAGTTGTGGACAACAGTTTCCACGTCTATATCTAGACGTGGGGTGTTTTCTTGACCTTCTATTACAAGGGTAATCTCACCCTTTATACTCTTATCGGGGAATTGTTTTAAAAGTTCATCTGGTGTACCTCTGTAGAGAGTTTCAAACTTTTTAGTTAACTCTCGACAGATTAAAATCTGTTTAGTAATTTTTTGTTCTTTAAAACTTTCTAAGTCTTTAATAAGTCTTTTTGGTGAAGTGAAGCATACTGTTGTATGTTTTGAGTTGGCTATATCAGAAATAAATACGATTCGGTCTTTTCCTGATTTAGGTATAAATCCTATAAAACGAAAACTACTTAAATCAAATCCTGACAAGGTTAATGCAACGATAACGCTTGAGGGGCCTGGAATAGACTCGATCTTTACATTTTTACTCACCAGTGCCGCTATCAATTCAGAACCAGGATCAGAAATTAGGGGGGTTCCGGCATCAGATAATAATGCAATATTTTTACCCTCTGCCAACAAACTCTCAATTTCCTGAATCTTATTATGCTCATTGCCTAGAAAATAAGAATGGACAGGTTTTTTTATATCAAGATGATTTAGAAGTTTTATAACTCTACGTGTGTCTTCACCGTAGATGCAATCAACATTCTGAAGAGTTTCTTGTAGTCTTATTGAGACATCAGAGAGATTGCCGATAGGTGTTGCACAAATATAAAGAGTACCCAAAATTTAGAAACTATTTATTTGTGAGAAAATTTCATTAAAAACTTCTAATTCCTGAGTTAGTACTATTCGTACATAGTCACCATCAGTTGATATCCACACATTAGTATCACCTATATATAGGGTGCCTCCTGCAAACGACTGCTTATCTGTAAATCTATTTTGAACATTAGCCCATGTAGAGTAAGCAGAAAAAATTTCATTCAAATCTGTTGGTGTGTCACCACTCATTTTCACAGACATCATAAGTCTCTGAGAAGAATCAACATAATCTTTCCATGCTCCTCCACCAATACCAATTGCAGCTTGGACGGAAGCAACTCTACCAATTGTATCTTGAAGAATATAAGGAATATCTAATGCTCCAATAGTTCCCTCTTTAATGAGTTCATAATCTCCAATTACAAGGTTCTCAATCTGAATATCTTGATAGAGTTCTCCTGCAAAATATTTCTCTGGTGCGTACACTTGTTCAGCTGTTGGTAATTCGTAAAGTGCTGCATTGATAGCTTCCATACCGCCTAATGTGTTAATCTGCTTCACTAGTTGAGGTCCAAAAGAATAATACAATTCATTGGGAATATAAAAATATGAAGGTAGCTCAACTCTACAAGTAAAATTTGGTTGCTGAGAATTCATTTCAGTCCTGTCGTATTGATCAAGATTTGATTCCCATCGTGCTTGAACTAAATCTGCCTGAGCTTCCATGATTGACCTCCTACCAGCATATGGTGAAAAGTCATCTCTCTCTTTCATATCTTCATACCAACCAGCAAGGTCAATTACCTGTCCTTGTAATGTGTGAGTTAATTCGTGTACAAGAACACTCTGTTCCCATAAATTAAACTTTTGTTGATTCTTTTTAACCGGCACTCTTAAAACTTTATCGACAAGATTATATGAACCAGAAGAAGCACATCTTTGATATTCTACAAGAAGATTTTTCATTCCCTCTGGTGAAACAGTAGTTAATCCCCACATATTTTCTGATAATACTGCCCTCTCCCATTCTCCTTCTTCATAATCTTCTTCAAAATTATCCAAATAAGATAGTTCATTATATTCTTGATACCCATTCTTGGTATAAAGTTCATACTTTGGATATTCTGTATAAGTTAATCCTGTTCGTTTTTCGACAAAAGCAATTAATGCATCGAACTGTTCTTTCATTTGCGGCTTCATTTCAATTAACTCAATTCCGTACTCATCAACAGCGAATACAGATTCTTCTAGAAGCGTTGTGGATGTTGAAGTACTTGTTGAAGTAATGGTAGATGTTACGTCTATATTTTCTTCAGCTGTAGGAATAGCTTCTTCAGATGTACAAGATGTGAAAAGTATAAATATAAGTAAAGATGCCATTTTTTTCTTCATAGCCTATAAGAATACAACTATTCTTATATATTGAGAGAGATAAATTAAGGAGTAGATATGACAAAAGAATTTAGAAACTTTATTAACAGAGGAAATGTTGTTGAGCTGGGAGTTGCATTTGTAATGGGTGCTTCATTCAAATCTCTAGTTGATGTTTTCACTAAACGTTTAGTAGAACCCCTCATAGGACTATTGATAAATTTACCAAACTTGGATAAATTAGGTTTATTTGGTGATGTTGATCCAACTTCGGGCCTTAGAGCTGGTAGTTTGGGTGCATTTCTTGGAGAGATTATAAATTATACGATTATTGCATTTGTAATGTTTCTTGTTATTAAGGCCTACAACCACTTTGAGGATATGGTTGATGATGAAGAAAGTGAAACAGTAACCTCAGAATCTAAAGAAGTAGTTTTGTTAAAGGAAATAAGGGATGGAATAAATAATCTAAAAAAGTAAGTAAAATTTACTCATGAGACAAAATAGTTTAAAAAATCTATATTTATATTCCAAAGATCAGGAAACAAAAGTAAGAAGAGGTATTCTTTACTCCATACTAAATAAACTTTTTGATTTGGCTCCACCTGTTTTGATTGGAGTAGCAATAGACATCGTTGTTGAAGGTGCTGATTCTTTCTTAGGAAATTTAGGTATTGAAAACAGAAGACAACAACTTATGGTGCTTGCATTATTGACTTTTATAATATGGGCGCTTGAATCAAGTTTTGACTATGTTGCAGCTGTTACATGGAGAAATATTTCTCAAGATGTAGAACATAGCTTAAGAACAGATACTTTTAAAAATGTACTCGGTCTAGACCTACAATATTTTGAAAATAAATCATCTGGAAGATTAATGGCCATACTAAACGATGATGTAAATCAATTAGAAAAATTTCTTGATACTGGGGCAAATAAGCTTTTACAAACTATGACAACTGTATTCGTCATTGGAGGTACATTTCTTTATATTTCACCCCTAATTGCCATCTTCGCATTCATCCCTATACCAGTAATTATCTTTGGATCTTTTAAATTCACTAAAACTATTGCTACTCGATATACCCGTATAAGGAATGCCATAGAAACTCTCAATGCAAACTTATCAAACTCCCTATCAGGCATACTTACTGTAAAAAGTTTTAATAGAGAAAGAAAAGAATTTGATCGTATAGTCTCCTCATCAGAAGAGGTCAAAAGTGCCAACTACCATGCAATAAAACTCTCTGCTGCTTTTATACCAATAATACGTATAGCTATATTATTTGGATTTACAGCAACATTACTAATAGGTGGGTTTATGGCTCTAGATGGTGAAATTAATGTTGCAATGTATTCAGTATTATTATTCATTACCCAAAGATTACTTTGGCCATTAACTGAACTAGGAGATACTTTTGATTTATACCAACGCGCCATGGCTTCTTTTAAAAGGATTAATACATTAAAAAATACCCAACCTGACATTAAAAATGGATCTATGAAAAGTAATGGCATTAATAAATCAATAACTCTTAAAGAGATAAACTTCTCATATGTAGAAAATTTCCCAGTTTTAAATAATGTTTCTCTAGAAATACAAAAGGGTTCTACGACAGCAATTGTTGGTAGCACTGGTTCTGGGAAATCAACGTTAATAAAACTTCTGTTAAGACTCTACGATGTAAATTCTGGAGAAATTCTCATTGATGAAATAAATATAAAAGATTTAGACGTTCATAGTTTAAGAAAGCATATTGGATTAGTTAGTCAAGATATATTCTTGTTTGAAGGTACAGTTTTTGACAATATTGCTTATGGAAACCTTGAAGCTAGTGACGGTGAAATCTGGAATGCTGCAAAACTTTCAGAATCAGATGATTTTATAAATCTCCTGCCCGATAAAAAAGATACCGTTGTTGGTGAACGTGGACAAAAACTTTCAGGCGGCCAAAGACAGCGGATTTCTATCGCTAGGGCTATATTGAAAAACCCAAAAATATTAATTCTAGATGAAGCCACTTCTGCTGTAGATAATGAGACGGAAGCAGCAATTCAAAGGTCTTTAGATACTCTAAAAGAAGGTAGGACTGTTATAGCTATTGCACATAGACTGTCAACGATAAGAAATGCCGACATAATCTATGTATTAGAAAAGGGTGAGATTGTTGAAAGCGGAAGCCACGACGAATTGGTTCAATTGAACAGGGTTTATGCAAACCTTTGGGCCGTACAAACTGGTAATAAAATTAATTCAAAACTTTAGAGGCTATGTATTCTCCAATAGCTAATGAGGCTGTAGCAGCTGGACTTGGTGCATTTAGAACATGGAGTGATCTATTTCCTTCTTCGAATAAAAAATCATCTACTAAATCTCCATTTTCTGAAACAGCTTGTGCCCTAACTCCTGCTGGTCGTTTTATTAAATCGCTTGAAGTTACTCCTGGAATCAATTTATTGACTTCTTGAACAAATGCAGACTTATTTAGAGATCTATACATCTCATCTAAGCCTGTTTTAATATATTTTCTACCAAGTTTTATCATTCCCTTGTAAGTAATCGTTTCAAGTGTTTGGGATACGTTAATTTTAGACCAAGAGTACCCCTCTCTTGCAAAAGCCAAGACTGCATTTGGCCCAGCTTCAATTTTTCCATCAACAGTTTTTGTAAGGTGTATCCCCAAAAATGGTAAATCTGGATCAGCAATGGGATAAATCATATTATTGAGTAGGTGACTTTTTTCAGTTATAAGTTCGTAATATTCCCCCCTAAATGGAATAATTTTTACTTTTGGAAAGAGGCCATCTAATTTGGCAACTTTATCAGAAAATAATCCTGCACAATTAATAAGGAAATCGCCACTAAAAATATCTTTTTTACTCTCTACTGTTTTTGTGTCAGCATTGTCACTTATATTTACAATCTCTTGAAAATATTCAATATCTCCACCATTTTTTTTAAATATCTCTGACATTGTATTTGTGACAATCTTATAATTTACTACACCTGCTTGAGGTACGAATAATCCCTGTGAAATCTTGGAATTAGGCTCTTTCTCTAGAAGCTGATGTTTTTCAAGAATCTTTACACCATTCATCTCTAAAGATTTAGATCTTTCAAAAAGAGACAGTATCTTATCCACGTCTTGATCAACTACAATCTTTCCTTCAAGTCTGTATGGAATCTCATTAGTCCTTAAAAATTCCAGCATGAGCTCTCTCCCTCTAATACAGAGGTTTGACTTGAAGGAATTAGGTTTATAGTAAATTCCCGAATGCAAAACTCCTGAATTCCTACCAGATTGATGCAATCCTGGAGATTTTTCTTTTTCAAGAATAAGTACTTTTTTATTAGCTTCTTGAAGTTTTAGGGCAGTAGAAAGACCTACGATGCCAGCACCGATAACAATATAGTCAAATTTTTTACTACTCTTCACTTTGGTGGAGGTGCGGGGAGTCGAACCCCGGTCCTTTTAAGCTACCTAACAGTTTCTCCGAGCGCATCTGGTGTTAATACTTTTGAGAAAGACACCAGAGACATATTCTCAAAAGTTTTCTACCTTAATCTTAAAAGTTAATCGGTAGCTTAACTTAGCATCCCACATTTCGACGCCGATACCACCCGAGGTGGGAGCCCCGATGGTCGACGAGTCGCATTAAGCGGCTATAGCCAATTTAGGTTTGGCAATTATATTGTTTTCCTACGTTTTTAACGAGGCCCTAGGACCCTCGGCTCGCTACTGAGAGACTCACTTCAAAGTCGAAGCCAGTTCACCCCCTTACAACTATTATGGTTATAAAGTTAAACTTAACCAAGGTAATTTATGAAAATACACGGAAATGAATTTGCATTAACTTCAAAGTTAAATATTGAGTTAAATAGTGACGACAACGAAGGACTAATTTTTATACCTAAAAATATTATTCTGTCTTTAGAAATTGAAAACTATTTTGGAAAAATTATTATTAATAATTTAAATATTGAAGTAAAACAAGATAATTTTTCTTTAACTAAAAAAGGTTTAGAAAGATCTACTTCTACATTAGATATCAAGCTTCTAGATAGATATCTTTTTAAAATACTCAGCGATAAAACAGGTATCGGACATAACCCTTACAATTTTTTTATGAAACATGACTTTACTAATTTTGAAAAGGGAAGAAAATTAACTGATTTTGATTGGATTATGTTTGCTTCTTTATATGTATATGCTTGTAATGTTCTTCCAGAATCAGTAAAAGTTGAACTTTCTATGGCTAAGGAGCTAAGAATTTCAGAGCAAAATTTTAAAAGGTTTCTTAAAAAAATACCAAATAAAATCTTCCTTAAAAATGAACATCTTGAGTCACGAGGCGGTAATCTCACGTTTGAGGCTGAAGAATTAATTGTTTCAAAACTCTCAGAAGAAAATAAACTACTTTTTGAAGAAAATCCTTATCTTAAGTTTTATTCAGGCTCAGATTTAGCTTGAGGTCTAACCATAGAAATTAACTTATTAGTTTTAATTAGCCACATTTCCCGATCTTTAATTTGAGATTCTTTCCAACTTTGATTGTGTTGTCTATTGTAAGGATGACCTGTATACCTATTAGATAATTTATCAATATGGTGATTTGCTGTATCGTCGTCAATTACCTCTTCAACCTCGCCCCTTATTTCCCAGCTAGAATACATTGCTTCAGGTTCAAAAATAACAAGTGAAATGTTATTATCAGTCCTAATATTATAAGTTTTCTGTCTACCTTTTTCGGTATTGATAATAAGGTTTTCACCAAGATAATCAATCCACATAAGATGGTTTTGAATTTCTTCTGTATTCAGATGCGTAGCCATTGCACAGAATGCATTTCCATCTATTGCTTTTTTTAATTCTATAGGTAGTTGCATAATCTAAATTTTAAAGCAAAAATACTAAATATGACGTTTATTAATATTTTTAATTTTGAAGACTCCACCGGCTTATTAAAAAAAGAATACGAAAAAGGTATCAGACGAGCTGGTCGTCTCTGGAAGGTATTAACTATACAGTCTCAAACACCCGAAATATTACAAGACTCTATGCGACTTTACAGCTCTACAATGTATGGAAATTCTAAGATAACTAGATTTGATAGAGAACTATTAGCTGTTGTAACTTCAGTAGCAAATGAATGCGAATATTGAGTACGATCTCACTTATATGACCTCCGGTCGGAGACTCAAAACCAAAAACTCATAGATGAAATAGCGGATAATTGGAAAAATAGTTCTATTAGTAAGGTGCAGACAGCTATGTGTTTGTTTGCAGAAAAACTAACATTACAGCCAAGCACAATTTCTCAATTAGATATTGATACACTTTCTAATTATGATTTAACCGATAAGGAAATCTCAGAAATAGTCCAAATAGTATCATATTTTAATTATATAAATCGAGTAGCAGATGGGTTAGGCCTTGAACCAGAAAATTTTATCGATAAAAAAGGGTACAAAATTAATTAAGTATATTTTGAACTTATTTCGGCTTAAAATTAGATTATGAATAAAAAATCTCAATTATTAATACTATTCACATTTTTAAGTGTGATCTCTTTTTCTGCGTACACGTTTTTTTCTAATTCTGATGATGAGATATTACAGGAAACAAATGTAGAGTCACTTAAAGAATTGACTACTGAAGAAATTACTACAACTACTGAGATGGAAAAAAAATTCAACTATCCAGGCGAAACTCTTGAAGATTTTATACAAAATGTGTATACAGAAAATATACTTAGCTGTAATACAGTAACTGAACTTTATGATTCAGACCCCGAATGTTTAAAAAATACTTATGACGCAAACTTAATAATTTTAAGAGATAAAAATATTTTTCTAAACATTGCTCAGGACGCAAAGAATTATCTCATCAGTAACAAAGAGGGAATAGATCAGAATGAAATAAACAAGCTATTAGAGATTTCCGCATATAAGACAGTAATTAATAATCTGGAGCAAGAAACATTACTCATAAAATCATTGTACGAAGAAAAATTGAATTCAAGTATAAATCGTACAGCAATTTTTGCTAGTAAAGATGAACTCCTTCAAGCCCAGATGATTTCTTATAACTTTTTAAAGAGTGGATGTATAAATAGAGATTTAGTAAAGAGTGAGGAAGAATGGATTTTTCCTCAGCAAGTATCTGAAAAAGATGAAAATATGATGAACTTCTCTTTAAAAATTGAATCAAGTATCCCAATAGGTCCAGACTGTATGGGTAAGTTAATTGCTTCAATACTTAATGACTCACGAGGTTGGAAAAATATTACGGAAAAAGAATTTTTACTTGTTAGTGATGAAGCTGCAGATTTTACTTTTATTTTCTCCTCGCCAGATAAGACAGATGAACTATGTGCTCCACTTGAGACAAATGGAATTTACTCATGTAGAAATGAAGAAGAAATAATCATTAATTACTTTCGTTGGGAAAATGGTGCCCTAGATTTTGGTAATGACATAAAAACATACAGACTTTACTTAATCAATCATGAGACGGGTCACATTCTGGATTGGGGACACACGGGATGCCCAAAGAAGGGAGCCATAGCACCGGTGATGATGCAACAAAGTAAAACGACAGGTGATTGTATAGCTTATGGTTGGCCAATATATGAGATTATTGATATGAAATATGGAATTGGTACTTTTGTATCCTTTGAAGAAGATTAAGTTAGTTTGGTGCCAGCCTAGAACAACTAAATCGTAATTTAATTATGCTCATTTATTATTTCTATGACAACTAGTTTTTTAGAAATACTTTGCATTAACAGATTTTGATATGTCACCAGTCAAAATACTTTTTACATTCTCGATAGTATCTGTTCCTGCTTTTAGTTGAGCTTCATATGTAGAAGCACCCAAGTGTGGAAGAGTTGTAGCTTCAGATTCAGTTAACTCTGTAGTATATTCAGGAGGTTCTTGTTCATATACATCTAAAGCAGCAGAAAATAATCTACCAGCAGCAACTAAACGTAAAACCTCTAATTCATCAACAACACCTCCCCTGGATGTATTAATTAATATTGAATTCTTCTTCATAAGAGATAATTTTTCTTTAGATATAAGATTCATCGTCTCTTCATTTTTAACAACATGCAGCGATACTACGTCAGCATTTTGCAACAGTTCATCCAATTCCATTTTTTCTTCATTTTCAGTAGAATTTTCAACGTATGGATCAAAGAAAACAATATTCATACCAAAACTGTGCATTCTAGCTGCCACTAATCTTGCCACTCGACCAAAACCTACAAAACCTAGTATTTTTCCATGTAATTCGATTCCAGTTAAAGCAGATCTATCCCATTTTTTCTTCTTAAGAGAATTATTCCCTTCAATAATATTTCTTGCACAGGCGATAATTAAACCTACAGTTAGCTCTGCAACTGAAATAATATTCGCTTCAGGAGAATTTGTTACGTGAATGCCTTTTTTTGATGCTGCTGTAATGTCTACATTGTCAAGCCCAACACCACATCTTGCGATGATTTTTAAATTCTCTGCTATGTCAATTACCTCCTTGTCTATGGTGGTTGCACTACGAATAAATACTAAATCTGTATTAGGAATGTGATTAAGTAGCGCGCTTCTCTTATCTTCTATTGTTGATATATCTACACAAGTACCCATTTTATTTAACTCCTGGATAGCAGAGGAGTCTAATTTATCGCATATCAATATTTTCATGTTATCTCTTTTAGCTTATTCAATGCTAACTGATGTAATTCTTTAGAGGCTGAAGCTAGAACGTAAACATTATGTTGATTATCAATAAGTTCATTTCCATCCCAATCTGAAATAACTCCACCAGCTCCTTCAACAATTTTTATTAAAGGTAAGTAATCATGTGGTGCAGATAACCGCTCAGCTACAAGATCTAAATACCCACTGGCTAAAAGACCATAATTATAACAATCACTTCCTGAGGTTGTTACTTTAACTGAATTTTCAAGTGACTGGTAGGCTTTCCACCTTTCCATACCGAACTCATGACTAGACGTTGTTGCCATAAGAGCATCCTCTAGTTCTTCTACTGACTGACACACTACCTTTACTCCATTTACCGTTGTTAGATTTTCGTTAAATGAAATCCATCTCTCATTTAATGCTGGACAATCAATAACACCTCCAATTAAATCTTGTCCTTGCTTTAAACCTATAAGCGTTCCAAAATCATGTTTTCCAGTAATAAAACTTCTTGTTCCGTCAATAGGGTCAACAATCCATGTAAATTCTGACTCATTATTTAGATCCTCAAACTCTTCACCAATAATATTGTGAGTCGGAAATGTTTTCTGAATAGTTAATCTTATTAGTTTTTCAATTTCACGATCTGCTTGTGTTACAGGACTTTGGTCCTTTTTTAATGATAGATTCCTTGTTTCCCTAAAATAATCTAAAGCTATGGCACCCGTTTTATTCATTAGTTTATTTATAAATTTAGTTAACTCTTGAGAAGTCAAACTTTCAGCCTTCAAGTTTATATTGTTCCTAAATCTTTAAGTTTGTCTCTAAGTTCTATATCGGTTGGCTCTACTAGGAAAGTATCATCTGGAAATACTATTGTTGGTATTCTTCTTGCACCATTTTGAAGTTCTTGAATATAAGAATTAGCTACTTCATCTTTATCGACATCAACTACATCGAAATTTATTTTAAGAGATTTTAACAAAGCTTCAGATCTTACGCAATCTCCACACCAATCTGTACTGTACATGATTATATTCTTCATTAA
This sequence comes from Acidimicrobiia bacterium, assembly GCA_028376655.1. Classification (GTDB taxonomy): domain Bacteria; phylum Actinomycetota; class Acidimicrobiia; order Actinomarinales; family Actinomarinaceae; genus Actinomarina. Next base: position 36,943 of record JAONAZ010000004.1, on the reverse strand, counting down.
TCTCCTGAGCTAAATGGGTCTGTTAGTAATGATAAAACATTACTTAAGCTTTCTAAACTTTCAAATACACTTTGTAGTTGATTGATGCTGTCGAGTGCGATATCAAGTTTAGGTAATATTGCACTGACTTCGTCAATAACAGTGAGTGCATCATTTATACTATCACTCGCAATTTGAGCTTGTTCATAAACGAAAATACCAAAAAAAGCCAGAACAATAAGCATTATAACTTGTAGAAAAAGTACAAGTTTTAACATGATTAACTTAAAGCAGTAATTTTTTCTTTTATTGTTTCTTTTGGTTGGACACCAACAAAACGTTCTTTTACTTCTCCGTCTTTAAGAATGACCACTGTTGGAACACCCATGACCTGATTTGCCCCGGCGATTTCTGGGAATTGATCAACATCAAGCTTTACAAATTGTACATCTTCAACTTCAGACTCTAATTCTTCTAAAATTGGGCTTAATACTTTACAAGGTCCACACCATGTTGCATGGAAGTCAATAACTACTGGTGTTGTAGAGTTTTGTAATGCCGCATATTCTTCGGCGTTTATATCTTTCATTTCTCTCCTTTATGATGTAATCATAGTGTATAAAGATGGAGTTTATACAAGTAACTTCATTCTGTGATATTTTACAAACTATACTTATAAAATGAATTCAATAGTTGTCTCACCTCATCATTTATCCTCCAAAGCAGGGAAAAAAATTCTAGAAAACGGCGGCAATGCAGTTGATGCTGCAATAGCGGTCAACATCGTACAGGGTATAGTCGCCCCTGAGACATGTGGAATTGGAGGAGATTTGTTTGCTCTTATTTGGAAAGATGGGGCTAATGAACCCGCATGTCTTGATGCATCTGGGTACGCAGGTTCTCATGTAGATGGTCAAAGTATAATAGGTGATTCAATTCCACTTAATCATCCTATGTCTGTAACTGTCCCTGGTGCAGTAGATGGATGGTTTAAACTCCATAAAAAATTTGGATCTTTAAAAATATCGGAAATTTTTACCATTGGTATTGAATTATGTCATGAAGGTTTTCAAATCAATCAAGAACTAGCTAAAAGTCTTGAAATACACCAGGGTGAACTTGGCGCACAGAGATCTGCGGTAAGTTTTTATAAAAACTCTCTACCTCTAGATATAGGAACTCATGTACGAAGGGTCAATCTTGGGAAAACCCTGGAACTCATTGCTAAGGAAGGTCCTGATATTTTTTACAAAGGAGAAATAGCAAGTTCAATATCTGGTGCTGTTGGAGGTAACCTTACACTTCAGGATTTAAATAATTACTCTTCCCAGTGGATAAAGCCGTTAAAACTGAATGTATTTGGCTACGATGGTTGGACCACTCCACCATCTACACAAAGCTATCTCACTCTATCTGCGCTAAAAGGGTACGAACTATTATCTGAAAAATATGATGAATCTTTACACATGCTTATTGAGACTTACCGTATTTTTGCAGCTGATAGAGATAACCTGACGTACGATTATCAAAATGATATTGATGAATTTAAAGGAGTAGATCTTGATTACATTGAAGAAAAAATCAAACTCTACGATGATATTAAAACACAGAAATTTACTTATCCTGAACCTAAAGGTGGTGGTACAGCCTATATGACTGTTAGAGACTCTACCGGACTAGGTATATCCTTAATTCAATCGAACTTTCATGGTATAGGAAGCCGGATTGGAGTAGATAACTATGGATTTTTTCTTCATAATAGAGGATGTGGATTCAACTTAAAAAAAGGTCATCCTAACTATATTCAAGCCGGGAAAAAACCATTACATACTTTGTCTCCTACTTTATGGACAAAAGAAAATAAATTAGAAATGATTTTAGGTACTCGTGGAGGTAGGTATCAACCACAGCTTCTTATGCAGATGATACTTCCATATTTACAACAAAAAACTTCAGTGAATGAAAACATGAAAAAAGGTAGATGGGCTTTAAATGACTTCTTATCAGATACAGAATCCCATATAACAGTTGAGGGCGTGTTTCAAAAAGAAGATATCACAGATTTGGAATCAAAGGGACATATTATTACTCAGATTAAAGAAAATTATGACGCAGCATATGGTCCTGTTTCAGCAATTTATAAGAACAGTGACAACCTATGGTCTGGTGCTGCAGATGTAAGAGTTGGTACAGAAGCTGTAGAGATAATCTAGAAGTTTTTCATATCCTTTTTATGCTGCTTTTCGGTAAGTTTCTTTCTCTTATCGTAATCTTTACGACCTTTACCAAGTGCGAGTTCGATTTTAATAAACCCATTCTTTTCATAAACTTTCATTGCAACAAGAGTATTACCCTTTATTGAGGTAAGCCCGATGAGTCTTTTAATTTCTTTTTTATGCAGTAATAATTTACGTGGCGCCTTTGCGTTGTATTCAAATTCATTTGAAAATTTATACTGTTCAATATTCATTTCCCTTATCAAAGCTTCTTCATTTTCAATTACTGCGAAAGCATCTACTATCGAGACTCCACCATTTCTAATACTTTTTGTTTCAGAGCCAGTGAGTACTATCCCAGCTTCAATATTCTCGCTAAATTCATAGGAATTTCTTGCTTTTCTATTTTCTGCAAAAATTTTCATATTAATTTAAGAAACAATAGGGATTCATTCTTCCTCTACTTGTAGGGTCTAAATATGGTAAAGAACAAGAAACTGAGCTTGGGTCTTTAAGCCTGACTTCAAAGTGAAGGTGAGGTCCTGAAGATCTTCCAGTATTGCCGACTTTTCCGATAGTATCTCCTGTTATTACAGTTTGACCAGGAGTGACGTTAATTGCACTCATATGAAAATAGAGAGTAGTCATGCCACCACCATGATCAATAAACACTGAATTACCTGCCAAGCCATAGTATCTTGCGAGAATGACTACTCCACCAGCAGCTGCTTTGATCGGAGTACCAGTTCTAGATGGGATATCTATAGCGCCATGAAAACTAGTTACTCCCCTGAATCGTCTCCATTTATAACCACTAGAAACATAGCTACCAGTAATTGGCCAAGTTAACTCATCTGGTGCTGGGCCCCCGAGGGTACTAAGTCTCTCTATGTCAGCTTGAATTGCATCTTCAAGTTTTTCTAGATCTGCATGTTCTTTATCTAAAAGTTCAAGTTGTTTATTTGCTTGAGTTAAGAGGTTTTGTGCATTTCTTCTTTCAGATAAAACTTGAGATTTTTTAGATTCTACTTTTCTTTTTTCTGACTCTACCAGGTCCTTGCTGGCCTCTACTTGGTCAGCGTACTCCTCTGCTTCTATGGAAATTACTGTTTTTTTCTCTTCCTCATCCTGGAGACTGTTTATAACATCTTGCCTCTCAGTTTCTCTACTCGTTAGAAAAGACGTCTGTGTTTGAGCAAGGCTTTCCAGAGCATTTAAAGTTTCTACAATCTTATATGCTGAGTCAACAATTGTTGAAGCATATCCTAATGCAGCTAAAAAATCTGATAACTCATTTAAGTCAATGAATAATGCTGTCGTTGGACTCATTACCCCATTTATGTAAAGTGTGAGAGCTTGTTCTTGAAGCCCCTCCCTTGCACCATTTAAATTAATCTGTGTTTGGAATAATTCATCCTTCACATTTGTTATTTCAGTTTTAATTTTTCCAAGCTTGGTCTGCTCCTGAACAATATTTTGTTGAACTAAAGCCAGGTTATCTAATGAAGTATCATAGCCAGCTAAAGCATCTGCTAAAGCTTTTTCTGCAACAACAAGTCTAGTTTGTACTTCTGATAGCTCTCTATTAACCAGTCTTAAAGCTGAGTCATTTGCAATGATTGCTTTTTCTAAATCAGTTTTCTCACCTTCATACTGATTAATTTGATTCGCCACTGCCTGGAGCTGTTTCTCAACTTCTTCAAGACGCTCTTCTGCAGTTATTGCATTAAGGCTTTCTAAAGAGAGTGTCTGGAACAAGAAAACACTCACTAGAAATAAGGTTATTATTTTTTTACTCATTTAATGCTTTTCGTATTCCTACATAACTTGCAAAAAAACCAAACAAGACAGATGATAAAATTAGCCCTAGTGTCAAGTTAATTAGATAACCATCAGAAATTGTTATATCAAATATACTTTCTGCAACTAAAGAATCCTTTGAATATTGAATTACGCCCCAACCAAGTCCAACTGCAATACTGGTCCCAAGTAAGGATTCAAATATAGCTTCAAAAATAAAAGGTAACCGTATATAGGTTGAAGATGCCCCAATCAATTTCATAACTTTAATTTCTTTTCGTTTAGCAAAGGCAGTTAATCTTAAAGTGTTAATTATTAATATAAAAGCTGCAAATGCTATCAAAATAGCAAAGACTGTGGCAGCTAGAACTAAAGTATTAGTAAGACTTAATAACCTTTCAATTGCTTCACCGGAAGCTCTAATCTCTTTGACCGCTGGATTACCCTCCATTCTTTCAATAATTAATGTGTAGTCAGATGGGTTGTTTAAATTAACACGAAGAGATGATGGCAATATTTCAAAGTCTACTTCTTGAACTAACTCTGGTTGATCTTTAAAAAGAATTTTGAATTCTTCAGTTGCCTCATCTTTTGAAAAATAATCAACCATTCTTACTTCTGGATAACTTTCAAGTGATTCCTGAAGTTGTTTATGTGCTGTAGTAGTAACTCTATCATCCAGGAAAATAACGACATGTACACCATTTTGCCATCTAGAAGTATTATTTTGCACCACAGCTCTTCCAGATAATGTTGTAAAAACTAAGAAACTTGATACCAAAACTGCCAATACTGTAGCTATGACCAAGAGAGGATTCCTTCTCATGTTTATAAATGTATTTTTAATTACGTAAGATAATTTATTCATCTGATTCCTTAAACATACGTACCCTCTGTCTCATCTCTAATAAGTTTTCCATCCGAAAGCTCTAATACTCTCTTCTTTCTTCTGTTTACAATAGATGAATCATGTGTTGCCATTAAAATAGTTGTACCGGCTCTATTGATCTTTTCAAGTAATGAAACTATCTGAATACTTAAATCTGGATCTAAATTGCCTGTTGGTTCATCACAAAGAAGTACTAATGGGTTACTGGCTAAAGCTCTCGCAATTGCGACTCTTGTTTGCTCTCCTCCTGAGAGTTGGTAGGGAAATTTATAGGCGTTGTCTTGAAGTTCTACTAAATCAATAAGCGTACTTGTTTTCGCATCAATTTCCTTGGCATCGTAACCTAAAACTTCTAATGAGAAACTAATATTTTCAAAAGTCGTTCTATCCTCTAGTAATTGAGGCTCTTGTGTTACTATCCCGAGTTTTCGTCTTAGTATTGGTATCTTCCATTTTGGTAAAGATGAAACTTCCATATCAACAACATCAATTATTCCTTTTGTTGGGTATGTGTCTCTATATAGAAGCTTAAGAAAAGAAGATTTTCCACTTCCCGAGTGACCTATGAGGTATACAAAATCTCCCTCTTTTATTTCTGTAGTAATGTTAGACAAAGCAACACTTCCACCTTGGAATACTAGCGAAACATTTTCTAATTTAATCATTTAATCATTTAATCCCTGTCTACGCCATTTTAGGTAATCTTTGATAAATATGTTAATTTCTCCATCTAAAACTGCCTGTATGTTGCCTACTTCAGTATTTGTCCTGGAATCTTTAACTTGTTGATATGGCTGCATTACGTATGATCTTATCTGTCTTCCCCATCCTGCCTCGACTTGATCGCCTCTAATTGAATTAAGTTCATTCATTTGATCTTCTTTTTCTTTAAGCGTAATTTTAGTCTTTAACAGTTCAAGAGCTCTTGTTTTATTTTGAAGTTGAGATCGTTCAGCTTGGCATGAAACGACCAGTCCTGTTGGTAAGTGAGTTATTCTAACAGCAGAATCTGTTGTGTTAACATGTTGACCTCCAGCACCTGAAGCTCTATAAACATCAATCCGTAATTCATCATCTCTAATCTCAACTTCATCCGAATTCTCAATAAGTGGTATTACATCAACTCCTGCAAAACTTGTATGTCTTCTTTTATTACTATCAAAGGGGCTTATTCTTACCAGTCGATGCACTCCTCTTTCACTCTCCAAGGTTGCATAAGCTCTATAAGAGTTTACAGTTATTGAAACTGACTTAATTCCTGCTTCCTCTGCATTGGAGAGTTCTTCTATGGTATATTCCATATTATTATCATCAAAAAATCTTGTATACATTCTGTATAAGATCTGGGCCCAATCATTGGCATCAACCCCTCCTGCACCAGCATTAATTGAAATCATTGCATTTAAATCGTCATATTCGCCACTATAAAAAGATTCTTGTTCCAAATCCTCAAGTTTTTTGTCAAAGTTTTTAACTTGTTGTTGTATATCTTTTAGTACGTCTTCTTCATCTCTACTAAGGTTGAGTAATTCTTGTAAATCAACTAATTCTGTTTCTAAAGTAAGTAAAAGATTGAGGATTTTTTCATAGGCTGCTGCCTCTTTTGTGATGGCTTTGGCTTTATTATTATCTAACCAAAAACTTGCATCAGCCATCTGGGTATTAAGTGATTCTAATTTTTTTTCTTTTGCCTCAAAGTCAAAGATACTCCTTAGCAGAAGAAAGTCTTTTGACTAACCCTTCAATTGATGCAATTAACTCTTTAAACATATACTAACTATGACATTTCTTATACTTTTTACCAGATCCACACGGACAAGGATCATTCCTTCCAATCTTACCAAAATCTTTGTTCCCTTTGCCATCTGAAGATAAAAATGATGATTTAGGTTTTGATTCTTTTTTACTCACATCAACACCATCAAAGTTAAGTAATAATCTTACCACTGAAGATTTGACACTAAATATTAATTCTTCAAATAAATCATAGCCTTCTTTTTGATACTCCACTAGTGGATCTCTTTGACCCATAGCTCGTAGTCCTATTCCGGATCTAAGATAATCCATCTCACTCAAGTGGTTTTTCCATGTCTGGTCAATAAAAGACAAAGCTGCGGCTCTGGCGAGATTCCAGAAATTAAGACTATCTTTTTGTTCATTTTTATTAAAGAGTGTTTCTAGGTTTTCACCCAGCTCTAATGAGTCATCTAATTTAGTATTTGTTAACAATTCATTCTTTTTACTTTCACTCAAAAATTCATTTAACTCTTCATTTACTAAGTTTTCAAATTGTTCTAATGATTCATAAGATTTTTTGTGAGACTCTATGTTTTGTGAAATGTTGCTTTTAATATCATGGAACCACTCTCTTAACAAGTCTGATATGTCATCTGATATTAATAAGTTTCTTCTCCACCTGTATATGACTTCCCTTTGTTGGTTTAAAACTTGATCAAATTTAAGCACATTTTTTCTTATTTCAAAGTTCAAAGATTCAACTTGTGCTTGAGCTCTTTCAATGCTCTTAGTAACCATGTTTTGCTCAATTCTTTCTTCATCAGGCAAATTTAGTTTATCCATGATCGATTGGATTCTCTCTCCTTGGAATCTTCTCATCAAATCATCTTCTAAACTTATATAAAACCTTGACTCTCCAGGATCTCCTTGTCGTCCTGATCTACCTCTTAACTGATTGTCGATCCTGCGTGACTCATGACGTTCTGTTCCTAAAACATACAGGCCACCAAGGCTTAACACTTTATTTTTTTCTTCAGTGGTTTGTCTTTCATACTCATCTATCTTTTCTTGAATGAACTCTTTGTCTAAAAATTTATTCTCATTTTTAGCTGTTATTACTGCCATTTCTTCTGGATTTCCACCAAGTTTAATATCAACTCCCCTACCAGCCATATTGGTAGCTACAGTCACAGCACCTAAACGTCCTGCTTGGGAAACTATAGATGCTTCTTGTTCATGATTTTTAGCATTTAATACAGAGTGTTTGATGCCTTTATTGGTTAAAGCTTTGGAAAGTTCTTCAGAGGACTCAACTGACACTGTGCCAAGTAAAATTGGTTGACCATCATTATTTCTATTATTTATGTCTTCTACAACTGCATTTATTTTGGCCTCTCTAGTTTTATAGACAGCATCTTGTTTATCATCTCTTGCAACGGGAACATTGGTAGGTATATCAACAACCTCCAAATTGTAGATTTGAATTAATTCATCTTCTTCAGTTTTAGCGGTACCTGTCATTCCAGAAAGATTTTCGTACATTCTAAAGTAATTTTGATAAGTTATTGAAGCTAGTGTCTGATTTTCATCTTGAATTTGCAACCCCTCTTTAGCCTCAAGTGCCTGGTGTAGACCATCTGAATATCTTCTACCCTCTAGTACTCTTCCGGTAAATTCATCGACGATTTTAAGTTGGCCATCTGACACAATATAATCAACATCTTTTGTATAGATTGCTTTTGCTCTAAGGGAAGCTGTTAAATAGTGTATAAAATTTGTTTCTGTGTTTTCATATAAATTATTAATTCCAAGTTGTTGTTCTACTAATTCAATACCAATCTCAGTTGGATGAATCTGTCTCTTGCTCTCTTCAATCTCATAATGTATATCTTGTTTCATTCCTTTAACTAGTTTTGAAAACTGAACATACCATTTTGTAGACTCTTCTACACGACCAGAAATTATTAGGGGTGTTCTTGCCTCATCGACCAATATGGAGTCAACTTCGTCAATCACCGAATAAAATAGGTTTTTCTGGGTAAGTTGCTCTTTTGTTTGAGCCATATTGTCTCTTAAGTAGTCAAATCCAAACTCATTATTTGTACCGTATGTAATGTCCTTGCTATAAGCAGTTTGTTTATCATTATATTCTTGGTTTGAGAAAATAAGACCAACCTCTAAATCAAGAAAGTTATAAATTGGAGTCATCCACTCAGCATCTCTTTTTGCAAGATAATCATTGACTGTCACAACATGAACCCCTTTACCATAAAGTGCTCTCAGAGCAATAGGTAGGGTGGAAACTAATGTTTTACCTTCACCAGTTTTCATTTCAGCAATCTTATTTCTTAGAAGAACCATGCCACCAAATAACTGAACATCATAATGTCTTTGACCCAGAGTTCTTTTTGCTGCTTCTCTTGTCAGCGCGAATGCTTCTACCTCAAGCGAGTAAACATCTTCATCAATTAAACGTTGTTTGAGTCCTTGAAAAAGATTTTTAATCTCTTCGTCACTTAATTTTTCTAATTCTTGTTCCTTGGAATTTATCTCATCTACTTTTTTGTTTAGTTCAGTAGCAAGTTTTCCACTTCCAACAGATAAGACTTTTTTAAAAATACTCAAACTTAGCTTGTGCCATGCTCCCATGAATCAAGATAATTAATCTGTTCCTCTGTGAGTATTTCTAATTCTCCACCCATGAGTCCTAATTTTGTTGCAGCTATCTTTAAATCTACTTCGTTAGGTAGGGTATAGACTTTTGGCTCCAACTCTTTGTAATTATCTTTAATCCACTCTGCAGCCAGTGCTTGGTTTGCAAAAGACATATCCATAACAGAAGCTGGGTGACCTGTTGCAGCAGCTAGGTTAACCAATCTTCCTTCAGCTAAGATTAAAATCTCTTTTCCATTGTATTTATAACTCTCAACATGTTCTCTTACTCTATCAACTTGGGTACTACCTTCTTTTAATGCAGCAAGGTTAATCTCTACGTCAAAGTGACCAGCATTAGCCAGAGCTACTCCATCTTTCATTACGTCAAAATGTTGTTTATCAAGGGCATGCATATTTCCAGTGACCGAAATAATTACATCTGCAATTTTGGCTGCATTTATACTTGTTTTAACTTCATAACCATGCATTAATGCCTCTAAAGCTCTAACTGAGTTTGGTTCAACAACCGTAACTTTTGCACCCATGCCATATGCTCTTTCTGCAACACCTTTACCACAGTCTCCAAATCCTATTACTACAACATTCAATCCAGCTATTAATAAATCTGTTGCTCTAATAACCCCGTCCATAGCACTTTGACCTGTACCAAATCTGTTATCAAAAAGATGTTTAGTGTCTGAATCGTTTACTGCTACAACTGGAAATCGTAATTTGTTGTTTTTTTCCATTGACTTCAATCTAATCACACCAGTTGTGGTTTCTTCCATTGAACCCATTACTGGTAAATCTGCTCGTTCGGTGTGTAGCAGTGAAACTAAATCAGCTCCATCATCCATTGTGATATCAGGTTTTGTATCCAAAATAGCATTCAAGTGTTTAAAAAACTCATCATTAGATACTCCGTGAATAGCGTGTACTTCAATATCGCTTTCTGCAAGATAGGCTGCAACTGAATCTTTTGTTGATAATGGGTTAGATGCGCAGAGAGCAACATTAGCTCCAGCGGATTTAAGAGTTAACATTAAATTTGCAGTTTCTTTTGTAACATGCATACATGCACCAATATTTAATCCCTCAAGAGGCTTTGTTTGAGAAAACTCTGTTTTAATATCTTCTAATACCTTCATTTGTCTTGCAGCCCAGTCAACTTCTTGATGTCCTAAATCAGCTAATTTCGCATCTTTTATTGATGACATTTTCTATCCTCCTAGTAATTTTTTTAGTTTTTCTATTGTGTCAATATCTTCTGGCACCATATTTAGTTTTGCTGCCAGAGAAATACTTAATAAATCTCCAAGTAATACTAGTTCCATAAGAATTTTTAATTTACTTTTTGATTCTTTTGGAAATATATTTAGTATCTGAACTTTATTACCTAAAAGTTGCTCAGTAAGCTCAAATCTTTTCTTTATCTGAGGATGTTCAAAAGGACTTCTCAGAAAAATGATTATAAAATCTTCTTTACTTCCGTTGAGATCTGCCTCCCAGGAAAGAATCTCATTATGATGTACTTCAGGCATAGATCCAATAAAAGCTTTAGATTTGGAATTCTCATTTATTTGTGTTTTCCAACGCGAACTTACTAATTCAGTAACCTCTGTTCCTGCATAAATAACACAGGTCTTATGCATAATTGTTCTTGAGTATTTTTCAGCAATTTGCTCTATGTCAGAATCTTTACCATTTTCAAGTAAGTCATTTAAGTATTTTCCAGATTCACGAAGCTCTGAAGTGAAGTTAGTATTTTCATTATTATCGAGAAAAATGCTTACTGCTTGAGCTAGATACCCAAAAGCAGCTCTTGGTTGAAGGCCTGAAGGAATTTGTATATATTCTTTATCATGATTTTTCGCTAAATCTATAAGTTTTCCTCCGCTTGAAATTACTGCCCAATTAAATTTATTTGAAATAGCTTCATTTACTCCAGATATTGTTTCTTCTGTATTGCCTGAATATGAAATAAATAAACAAAAAGGTTTCTTAGATACTAAAACTTTTGGAATTGTATAGTTTTTTGAAACATTCACTTCAGTGGAAACAACAGAATTCGATAATAATTTTAAGAAATCTCCAGAGACTCCTGAACCTCCCATGCCCATGATGAGAAGAGAATCATACGAAATAGTATCTATACCATTTGAAGATTGTAAATCTTCTTGAACTTGGTTTCCTAATTCGTAAGCAATATTTGTCATTATTCCTCTATTATATTTGAAATTTTATTTATTAAGCCATTCAGGAGATTAGAATTCTCGGCTTCAGCATTTAACCTTAATTTAGGTTCAGTATTTGAACCCCTTATGTTAAACCAATAATTATCTTCAAAATATGAAATACCATCTAATTTATCAAAGCTTTTATCAAAACTCTCTTCAATTTTTGCAATACTCTCTTTGACATCTTTTACTACAAAATTAATTTCTCCGGATGAAGGAAAAAAGCTGTAGTTTGAAATTAATTCTGATGGGGTTTGCTTTTTTTCCGATAAAATTTGAAGGAAAATTAACAATGTCAATATTCCTGAATCGGCATAGTAATTTTCTCTCAGGTAAAAATGTGCACTATGTTCCCCTCCAAAGTCAGCATCTTCATCTCTCATAATTTGCTTGATATATGAGTGTCCTACTTTAGATCTAATCATGTGCACACCTTTACCTGAAAGATAATTGACTACTGTTGGAGGTACATTAACGTTGTGAACAACTTTTATCATTTTTCTTTTTTCAAGAAGCCAATCTGAAATTATCGCCGTCATAATACTTCCTGAGATAATATTTCCTTGGTTATCTGAAAAGACTGCTCTATCTGCGTCCCCATCAAAGGCGACTCCGAATTCATATTTATTCTTTTGAACTAATTCAATGAGCTCTACTAAATTTTCGGAATCCGATGGATCTGCAGGGTGATTGGGGAAATTGCCATCGACATCCATATAAATTCCTTGATAATTCAAATTGTATGCAGAAGTTAAATTATCTATCACAGATCCTATAGCTCCATTTCCACCATCTACTGCGAATTTAATTGAACTATCTATATTTTCTGGATGGACAATTGTTTTTAAATGGTCGATATAAGTAGAAACAATATCTTCCTTATTTATATTTATCTGCCCAGATGGTTCTTTATAGTTTTGAGAAGCTAGTTCCTTTATTTCAAGTAAGCCCGATTCAATTCCTATAGGGGATGCTCCCGAGTTACAAAACTTAAAACCATTCCACTCTTTTGGATTGTGAGAAGCGGTAATAATCAGACCAGGTAAGTCCATTATTCCAGAAAGGGAGTAAACAACATCTGTTGGAAATGTCCCAATATAGAAAACTTTTTTATCGTTGCTGGTGATGCCAGCTGCAACACAATCAAAGATTTCTAGATTCGAATTTCTACCATCGTGACCAACAATAATTGTTTCACTTTCAATAAATTGACTAAACGCAATTCCAATATTGTAAGCAATTTCTTTAGTCAAGGTTTCTCCGTATACCCCCCTGACATCGTAGGCCTTAAAAATTAAATCTAGTTTATTTTGAACCATTATTAAGTTATTGTACATATAATGGGTACCAACTTTACGGTTAAAAACTTTTCTGTTGTTGTGCCTATCTTTAACGAAGAAGAAATCATTATTCATTCTGCCACACAAATTTATGATATTTGTAGAAGACAAAAAATAGGCTTTGAGCTAATTTTTGTTGAAAATGGATCTGTGGACCAAACACTACCTTTAATTGAACAATTCATTTTAGATAAAAATGAATGCAAAATCCTAGCAATCGATTTAGCAAATTATGGCAATGCATTAAAGGAAGGCTTCCTTAGTGCTACAAGTGAGATAGTAATTTCATTTGATATAGATTACTTTTCAGAAGATTTTCTAAATGAAGCTTTAAAACTAAACAGAAAATTTGCTGCCATTACAGCGTCCAAGCGACTTGTGAAATCTCATGACGGAAGAGGGCTTATTAGAAGGCTTGCAACTTTTACTTTTGTAAAGATTTTAAAAATACTCTTTAATACAAAATTATCAGATACACATGGCATGAAAGCTGTAAGGCGTAAGTCAATTAAAAGCCAGATTGAGAATGTTGTTTCGACTCAAGATCTTTTTGATACAGAACTATTAATAAGAATTGAGAAGAGTGGAGATGAGATTCTTGAAATTCCTGCTGTTGTAAATGAAATCAGGCCCAGTGTGTCTGTGATTTATAATAGGATTCCAAGAACAGTTATAAGTTTATTTAAATTAAGGCTTCAATTATCTAGAGAGTCTTTAAATACAAAGAGTCTATAAATCACATATTTGATTGGCAAGATGACACTGGAGATCAACACAGTAGCAATTATGAATTGTATCTCACTTTCTTGAATTGATGGTCTGTAGATGTCAATTAAATACCAAATTATCAAAGGCAATATTAGATTAATTAGGTTCGTTAGAACAAAGTTGATAAATTCTTTAAAACTACCTTCATTTGTGGAGAGTTTAAAGATAATTCTTCTTGATAGAAAGTAAGAAATGACTACACCGATTGAAAAGGATCCAACATTAGTTAAATAAGTACGTAACGGTATAGCTATGTTGTTAAAAATAAAAAATTGAAAAATATAGTTAGAAAGCAAACCAACCAGTAGATTGAATGCTCCGACTATATATGTTCTAATTAATTGAGCTAGCGAACTATCGCCATTAATTAGGGGTGTATCTCTCAAAAAATTAAGAAAATTAGACATAATTATTTTTCTTTCTAAATAAAACTAGAAATAATAGTAATGAAGATATTGAGATATAGAATGAGTAAGTTTCATATCTAGATCTAACAAAATTAAGTTCTACATTTTCTGAATATGGAATTACGGCCATAAATGAAGGTGATATTCTGTATGGACCTGCTCCATTAATTATCTCCCAATTTGGAAAATATGAAATCTTAATAATATGCAATTTATTTGGCATGTCTGTATTAAAAGAAATTCTATCTGAATTTATTTTGAGATTTGTAACATTAGCAAGCTCTGAGGTTTCAGGAGGTTGGATAGAGTCTGTAGCCGAGACTTCAATTATTCTTTCAGTATCTAGTTTGTTAAAATTTTCATATGCTGCTTCAAAAAAATTTTTATATGTAGTATTTCTGAATATAGAACTGAGGGTCCTTTCCGAAAATGAAATTTTTTCAAATTTAATTAATTTTTGATTAACTAACTCTACTTTTTCTGAATTAATCTGAAAGACAGTAAACGGGCCCGATGAAAAGAGATAATTTAATTGTTTATTTTCAAGTGCTTTCTGTTTAATTGAATCTGTATATGAAATAAAGTAATCAACACCTAAGTCTTGTAAATATTTCTGACCTTTTTCAAATTCATTATTGATATATCTCAATCCCCCCACAGGATTTGAAGGACGTTCTGCTAGTCCTGACACTGCAATAAAATGAAACGGAGTCGTAATACTTGAGTCAAAATATAATCCCTCCATACTTGTATGGTGTGTATATAAAGGTATGGTCATTAAAACCATAGGCGTTCCATATTTATTCAAATCAGAATTTGGCTCCCACATTATCCTACCTGGAGGAAGATTATTTAAGTCTGAGTATAGATTTTCAACGTCACTCCAATTCTCTTTATTTTCATATCCGTTGAAATTCCAACTTACCCAATATGGCAGGAATGAAATTGTAAAAATTATTGATGTTGCGAAAGCCAGTTTAAATAAATTTAAGGATGATATAAAGAAATATACGCATCCAAAAATTACTGTAAGAGCCATTGGATAAAGAAACTCTTTATATCCAATAGTATTCCACTTCTGAGAAAAGTTAACTAGATAGGTTACAATAATAACAAGGCTTAAAATTTTTAAAATTAGTGTTCCCTGCTCATACTTAAAAGACACTTCGATAGTATATTGAAGCAATTTAAAAAATAAAACTATAACACCTAAGTTAAAAAAACTAATTACTCTTCCATTCCATAATGCACCTTCTGGTACGAAAAAATAAAGAAGTACTGAAGATACTAAAATAAACCATTCAAATATTGAAATTATTTTTCTTTCATAAATTTGTTTAAAATTGAATGAGAGAATTAGCAAGAAAACTATTAAAAAAGGTAAGATATCATTTTTGATAAGGTCACTCAGCTTTGAGTATGGTGTGTAACTCATGTTTGTAGTCAAATCTAGATTAAGAATTAATGAAGTTATAAATCTTATAGATATTGCCACAAATATTAAAGCTGAAGAAAATTTCTCTACAGATGTACCTTTGGAATTTATCCAGAAATACAAGTAAATTACTCCATAGATGATAAACGGAATTAAATGGCTTAATAAACTCAAACCCAGAAATACTGCACTTATTACAAATTTATTTTTATTTGTTGACTTTGTAATAATAGCAATTGCTAAATTAGCAAAGGCAATTGAATAAGTAAATGAAAATTGACCAGCTAGTGTGGAAGCTAAGTTCCCCCCATAAATTGTAAAAGATTCAGTAAGAACATATGTTAAACCAGCAATAAAACCAAAAATAGAAAATTTTTCATACTTTTTTCTGATTAATTTTTCAAATGAATAAATAGAAAGAATAATTGATCCAACTACCATTATTTTGAACGCTATCGAGTAAGTAATGAATAAATTTAACATGAATGTAATTAATGCCGGAAGAGGAAAATAGAAAAAATATAGAGGATAGCCAGCAAACCAATCGTTGGACCAACCATTGAGTTGAAAATCTGCCGCAAAGTTTTCTATGAAGTATTTTATGGGTACTACATGTGCTCCCATGTCTCCACCGGTTGGCATAGTATTTAAAAATACTAAATCTAGTCTTAAAATTAAAATTGCCAACAAATAAAAATAAATCTGAGTTAAATATGGAGTTATTTTAACTTTAAGAAATTTCATTTAAAATTTTTCCTAAATACTTTGTTTTTCTTTTACCATTTTCTGTCCATTCAGCATACCAATATGGACCGTGAGGACATGAATTACAAGACTCTCTACCACACTTTATATCTTTGCTCCGATAGGAAATCTTATTCTTATTCATGTCTAAATTTAATTTGTTATCGATAAGTAGCTTCAATCGTTTCAATTCTGATTCATTTAATTCTGCAATTGCTTCTATAATTTCTTTATCTACCATTAATAAAATGTTACATGAATATTTTCTAGATAAAGGGTCAAGATGAAAAAGATAGCATATATTTCAGGAGGAATTGGAGGTGCAAAACTAGCTAAAGGTTTCTACGCATTAAAGGATATCGACCTATCAATAGTTGTAAACACTGCAGATGATGAAAATATACACGGAGTAAAACTTTCTCCTGATGTTGACTCTGTAATGTATGCTTTGGCCAACATGCAAGGAGAGTTTGGGTGGGGTCAGAAAGAAGATACATTTGAAGTTAGCAATTTTTACAAGGAATATCACAAACAACAATTTTCAATTGGTGATAAAGACTTAGCACTTAAACTTTATCGCAATCAAATGCTCAACGATGGTAAAAACTTAACAGAGGTAACAAAATTTTTTACAGACTTCTATAAATTGAGCTGTCGAATACTTCCCATGACTAATGATGTTGTTAGTACATCCATAACTACTGACCATGATGAGGTACTAAGCTTTCAGGAATACTTTGTTGAAAGAAAGGCTGAGCCAGTTTTAAAAGAAGTAAAATATAATGGATCTAATAATGCTTTGCCAACAAGTGATGTAATTAAAGCCCTTTCAGAAGCAGACAAAATAATAATCGGTCCATCAAATCCAGTGTTGTCAATTGGACCAATTCTAAGCATAGATAGTATAAAAAATATAGTCTCTGGACATACTTCAGTTACAGTAATTAGTCCTTTTATAGATCAAAAAGCACTCAAGGGCCCCTCTGACAGAAATTTTAGGGACCTTGGATTAGAGCCAAATATAAATGGCCTTCAGGAATTTTACGGTGGCATGGTTAATAAATATATTGTGCATGAAAATGAAAGTAGTGGGACAAATATTCAATCAAAAAACATTTTATTTTCAGATGAGACAATTGCAGTCAACCTAGCAAAAGAATTAATAAAATGATTCAAAGAAAAGTTGAGATAATACCCATAACCGGTTTACCTGAGTTTAAAAAAGCTGATGATTTAATAAAAATTCTTATTGCGTCTTTACATGACCTTGGAGAGACATTAGAAGACAGTGACGTACTTGTCATAACTCAAAAGATTATTTCAAAAATTGAAGATAGAGCTATAAATTTAGAGACCGTTGATATTTCACAAATATTAGAAAATGAATCTACTCAAATTCTAAGAAAACGTGGAGAAACTGTTATTGCAAGAACTAAGCACGGCTTTATCTGTGCTAATGCTGGCATTGATAAATCAAATATTGAGAAAGGCTATGCACTTCTTCTTCCCGAAGATCCAGATAAAAGTGCATATAATATTAGAAAGAAAATTGCTGCAGATTATGGATCAGAGGTAGCTGTGATTATAAGTGATACATTTGGTAGAGCCTGGAGGAAAGGACAAACTAATGTTGCTATTGGATGCTCGGGTATTGAGCCTCTTGCCAGTTATATTGGCACAAGTGACTTATATGGAAATGATTTAATGGCTACTGAGATAGCTATTGTTGATGAACTTGCCAGCGCTTCCGAACTGGTTATGAATAAAATAGATGAGATACCCGTTGCAATTATAAGAGGCTATACATACAAACGGTCAAATAAAGGTATCCAGGAAATTATTAGAAAAGCCGATGAAGATTTTTTTCTTTAGGCTGACAGCCAATTAACTAATTCCGTAATCCCACTTTCTAGCGAGTACTGAGGCTCCCAGTTGAGAACTTTTTTAGCTTTCGAATTATCCAAAACACTTCTTAAAAGTTCTCCATCTCTTTTGGGCTCATACTTAACTTCACCCAAATAGCCTATGGTACTTTTTAAGGTTGAAACTAAATCATTAACCGAGGTCTCATTACCTGTGCCAATATTCAAAAATAAATCTTCATCAATAGTTGAAGATAAAAGTAATGCATCAACAACATCTTGAACGAAAATATAGTCTCTAGTTTGTTCACCGTCACCAAAAACTGTAGGTTCCAAATTATTCATCATTTTACTAGTAAAAATTGATACTACCCCTGCTTCACCATGTGGATCTTGACGAGGTCCATATACGTTTGAAAAATTAAGAATTGAATAAGTGGTATTTTCTTTATTACTAAATAATAATTCTATAAATTCATTCAGTCTTTTTTTAGATATTCCATATGGTGATTCAGGCTCTCCAGCAAAATCTATTTCCGAAGTTGGAATAATATCAGGTTCGCCAAAAATAGTACCTCCAGATGATGAGAATACAAACTTTTTACAGTCTGTTGATAAAAGCGTTCTAATTAGCTGGAGGGGTTGTAGGATATTGTGCTCAAAATCTAACATTGGGTCCTCAACAGAAATAACAACCGAAGATTGTGCAGCTAAATGAAAACAAATGTCTGGGTTGAAATGTTTAATCTTCTTTAGAATTTCCTCAGAACCAATTTCATCAAAAAAAAGATTGTCGCTGATGATATGTTCTATATTCTGTTTTTTCCCACTTAAAAGATTGTCAACTACCATTAGTTCATGGCCCTGGTTTGTTAAATTTTCTACTAAATGAGAGCCGATGAAACCTGCTCCCCCTGTGACCAATATTTTTTCAGATTTCATGTTATTTAGTATATTTCATTTTCAAGATTTGTTTTATCAGGGACTTTATTATCTTTCCGGATAATGGAATTTGTTATGACTACGTCTGAGCCAATAACACAATTTTCAAAAATTATGCTGTTTTTAATATTGGGATTAGAACCAATCACCACATTGTCTCCAATCCAATTGTCATTACCATCAGTGTGGGCGTAAATATAAGAATCTATAGTTCCTACATCTATCATCTTTCCATCTACTTTATAGCAATTTAGTAACAGATTTTGTGCTAAAACGGGAAAGACGTCTTTTTCAAAAGAAGTTGGAATAGGTAAGCTTTCTTTAATTCTTAGGATGTCTTCCTTAACTATATAGTAAAAACCCATACTGATGTTGTTACCATATTTTAAATCATCTGGTTTTTCAATAAAATTAACCACTTTTTCCTTATCTAAATGTAAAACTCCGAACCTAGAAGGATTATCAACTTGGACAGAGCAAATAGTTGAATTAGGAACAGACCCAACGTGGTCTAGAAACTTTTCAAAGTCCATTTCCAAGAGTAAATCACCATTCATACAAAAGAAACTTTCTTCAAATTGATGGATATTTTGAATCATGTATCCAGCTGTATCAAGTTTTTGAGTCTCAAAAAGGAGTTCCACTTCAAATTTAGATGTACTCTTATAGTTTTCCCATTGTTCTTGGTGTTTTATAGAACAAACTAATTTAAATTTGTCAAAATTAGCACTTTGTAGGTTTTGAAGTATTAAATCCATTATGGGTGTGTCTTTTACAGTAAGGAGAGCCTTTGGTATTCCTTCTGATAGTGGCTTCAGTCTGGTTGCTTCACCGCCAACTAGCAAATATAGTATGTTACTCATCTACTAACAGATTAACTAAATTGTTGAAGTCAGTATTCATTTCGAAATTAAGAATAGAATTCCATATTTTATTTGCCTTATCTTTGTCAAAATGATTTGAAGTATTTTTCATGAACTTTTCTTGTATCAGGGGAACAGCTTCATCACGTCTTTTTGGATGTCCAATAGGGTATCTAACAGTAATCTTTTCAGATTGAGTGCCATCTTCAAAATTCAAGTAGATTCTATTTGCAATCTCTCTTTTTTCAAATTCATAGTATGTTTTAGTAAAATCAGGGTCTTCCATAACAGTGATTTTCTTTCTTAATTTTTCAATATCTGCATAGCCATGAAATGATTCTTCATAAGTTTCACTGGTTACATCATTAAATAATAGTGCAGCTGCAACCATATACTCAAGCGAGTGATCTCTATCAGAGGAATTCATTAATACATCTTTATTACTAATTATTCTTATGGCCGGTTCGTGAGTTTCAATAATAATATCCTTAACAATATTTTTTTTTGATTGATACTCCTCAGCAAGTTGTACAGCAGCCTCAACAGCAGATTGTCCATGAAATTCTGCAGGGTACAAAACTTTAAAAAGGACATTATTTATAACCCAATTATCAAGAGGTTTGCCAAAGGTTATTTCTGTATTTTCAAGGTAAATATTTTCGAACCCCCATGTTGAATCTTTTAAAATTCCATTGTATTTCTCGTCATCTAAACTTGAAATTTTAGATATTTCAATTGCTCTCGAAACTGCATCTCCAGCAGCCCAACTTTTTCTTTTACCTACATTTGGAGCATGTCTATAGGCTCTTAATGTAGGCCCATCCAGGAGAATATTATTGACTGTTCTTCTAATAATCTCTTCGTTTCCTTTTGATAGCAAACTAGCATAAATTGCTCCTGAAGCCATCTTGACAAAAAAAACATGGTCGTAACCTTCTTTATTTAAGGAAGTTCCTACTGAAAGAGATCCCTGTATCTCATATGTTCTAACAATAGATTCTGAGAATTCTTTAAATGAGCCTCCATTAGACATAAAATACGAAAGCGATGTTCCAATATTATCTGATGGATGAGCCCATTCTTTTGCTAAAAAAGTATCGTTGTAATCGTACCAACGAATTAATGTTGTAAAAAATTTTCCAAGATCTCTGGGATCAGTGATGTTTTTAGATAGCTCGAAGGGATTACCAATCTCAGAGTACTGTCCTGTTGTTGCGAAAGAAACGGGTTGTGGACTTGAAGCAGCGTTGAAAATGCATCCAAGAGTATCCAAGAGTGCTAATTTTACTGAAAAGATAGTTTCTTCATCAAGAGAAACATCTCTTTTTATATAATCTATGATTAAATTGTCGAAAGAGGTGATACTCAATTTTGAACTATCTTTCTTGAATTCCTGTGTATTTTGCGGCTGGTCTAATTAGCGTATCCTGTTTTCTTTGTTCAAAATAATGGGCAGACCATCCAACCGAACGACCCGTAACAAAAAGTGGTGTAAACAAGTCAACGGCAAAGCCTAATTCAGATAGAAGTAGCCCGCCATAAAAATCTACATTTGGAAAAAGATTTTTTTCAGAGTCCATTATCTCATCTACTTTTTTAGCTATTTCATACCTATTAATCGACTCATTGGTTTTTGACAGCATTTCTACCCAGCTTTTAACGACAGGACTCCGTGGGTCTTGAATTTTGTAAACACCATGTCCAAATCCCATAATTTTTTTCTTTTCTTCAAAAAGTTTATGTACGCCCTTTTCAGCGTTTTCAGGTGTATCAAAACTATTAATTAACTCGACGGCAGCCTCGTTAGCTCCTCCGTGTAATTCACCTTTTAGTGTTCCTACTCCAGAAACAATTGCACTTGTTAGATCGGATCTTGTTGAAGCAGTAACCCTTGCAGCAAAAGTTGAGGCATTAAAACCGTGCTCTGCATAAAGAATTAACATATCATCTAAAGCTTCGAGTTGCTCTTTAGAAGCAGTATTTGGTAATAAAGAGCTGGCAACAACAAAATCATTATTTAATTCACTTGTTGGCTCGTTGTCGTAGGAAGCAATTGCGATACAGCTAATTGCAGTTATCTTGCTTGCAGCATCTAACTTGTTAGACTCATCAGCTTGACCAATATAGGAAATGGCAGTTCTAAGAACATCCATAGGATGTAGATTAATTTTTAAATTATTAATTAAATTTAATAAAGCTTCATCACGTAGTAACTCTTCATAATGTTTTGAAAAAGTTTCTTTAAATAACTTCCCATCTAAGCTGTCATCGATTATTAATGAAGCAACATCTTCATATGTATGGGACTTTGTTAATTCTATGGCATCATATCCACGGTACCTGAGTGATGTTCCTTCCATTCCAACTGTAGAAATTTCTGTTTCCCCAGCTATTACGCCTCTAAGTCCTGGTGAGTAATCCATCAATAATCTATTTTACATCTATTCCAATTACTACTCCTAATGTTAATTTGATTTTTATACCCACTAGAATTGTCACATGGCAGAAATCCATAATTTAGAAAATAAATCCAGGTTTGGGATTAGATACATTGCTGGATTTGGCTTACTTGTAAGCGCTTTATTGTTATCAGGGTGGTTTGCTTTTTTCACATTTTTACCAATTAAATCTGCGATGGAAGTTGTGACTGATTTAGAAGAAAAATTCTTACCAAGAGCTGAAGGCATGGTTTTAGATTTTGTATCGTTGTCCGAACCTTCGATAATAATCACTTCAGATAATCAAGTTTTAGATGAGTTACATGATGGCCTTAATAGAGATCCTATTAAATTATCAAAGGTGCCTCCATTTGTAATCAATACTCTTCTTGCAGCTGAAGATAGTAACTATTATCAACACGAGGGAGTAGATTTTGTAGCAATCCTAAGTGCGGTTGTAGATAATTTACGGGGAGTCACCAGAGGTGGCTCAACTATTACTTCACAGGTAGCTAAGCAATCTTTTGTTGGTGATGAGATTTCAATAAGGAGAAAGGTTGCTGAAGCAGTTGTTGCAGCTGAGCTTGAAAGAAGGTATTCAAAAGATCAGATTTTAGAATATTATATAAACTCTATATATTGGGGATCTGGTGCTTATGGTCTACAATCTGCCTCTTCAGAATATTTTAGTAAAGATGTCTCTGAACTAACATTGGACGAAGCTGCAACATTAGTTGTAATTATTAGAAGTCCTGCGTACTACAACCCGCGTAAATATCCAGAAAGAGTTTTGGATAGAAGAAATGATGTTTTAGATGTAATGCTAAAAGAGGGTTTTATTGTAGATATCCAGCATAGGTCAGCAAAATTAGCTCCTTTGATAATTTCAGAACCAAATACGCTTTCAAATAAAGCTGAACATGTCTCTGCTGAGGTTAAAAGAAGATTACTAAATAATCCACAGTTTGCAGTTCTTGGTTCAACAAATGAGGAAAGAAAAAAAGCACTCTTTGGATGTCCTTCTGATGATACTTCCTGCACTGGTGGTGGAGGTTTAACAATTGAGATAACTGTAAATTTAGGACTACAAAATCATGCCAATCAAGTACTTAACAAATGGGTTCCTTCAGAAATCTTAGATGTAGACCTTGAAGAGCCTGAACCAAAACCTACAGGAGTAATTACTCTAATCAATAATAAAACTGGTGGAATTGAAGTAATGGCTTCCGGCTTGCCTTTTGAAGATGAACAATACAATCTTGCAACACAAGGGAAAAGAAATCCTGGATCAGCGTTTAAACCTATTACTCTCCTTGCAGCTTTAGAGTCAGGTGCGAAACTATATAGTACGAGAGATTCCAGAAGTCCTGTTGAGATAGATTGTGGTTATCCATGTGCCCCTGATGGTATTGGTACAAAATGGGTTGTTAGAAATTATGGTACCTCAATAACAGCTGATCGTTTTATAAACAAACTGCCAGCACAAGATAGAGCCATTGAACTACAATGTGTTGGGTTTCACGCCGAAGAGCTTAAAAATAAAGACTTTATAAAGCAATTTCCAATCTCTTCACAAATAGAAGAGTTTGAAGAAGAATCAGAAAAAATTTTAACCATAGGTGTTGCGTTGCAGCAATACTCTGAAGATGGTGGTGCGATAATTTATACTGAAGATGAAGATACTTCAACAGAAGATGAAGAAGGAAGGGTTTTAACCATAATTAATGATCCTCTATTAATAGAAGAACAAAGAAATATTACACAGATTGATCTTGATAGTGAGACTCAAATTATCTTTAAGCCTTGTCAGGATAAATCAGAATACAACAGATCTATTAAATTATTAGATACCTCTGGGATGGTTTCACTTGAAGAGGCCACTAGGAAATCTGTGAATACTGTATATGCTCAATTAGCATCTGAACTTGGTGGAGAAAAGCTTTCAAGTACCGCTAATAGAATTGGTATAGATTCTAAATTAGATCCAGTCATTTCGTTAACTCTTGGGGCTGGAGCTGTTACGCCAATTGAACTTGCTTCAGCTTATTCTTCTTTTGCTAATAATGGATACTTAGCTCCTACCTATTTAATTGAAAAGATAACAGATGCTAATGGACAGGTATTATACCAACATGTTACTTCTCAGAGAGTAACTATTCCTGACCCCGGAGCTGCAGCAGCTGTAAGAAAAACTCTTGAGGTAGCAGCCCAATTTGGTACAGGAACTAGAGCTGTACTTGATGATAGACCGATAGCTGGAAAAACTGGTACCCATCAAGGCTTCACAGAAGCATGGTTTATTGGATTCATCCCACAATATACATCATCAGTATGGATTGGCTTTGCCGAAGAACAGCTTCCATTAACAAATGTTGAAATTAATGGTGAAGTTGTTTCTAGCGTTTCTGGTGGTCGAGTACCAGCACCTATTTGGAAAGAGTTTATGGAAAAAGTAGTTGAAGATTTGCCAATTGAAGAATGGCCAGCTGATCCGAGTGATATTGAAAAGTATTATGAAATACCAACAATCGAAATACCACAATTATTAGGACTCAATATCATAGACGCTGAAGAAATTGCATTTTCTGGATATATATTGCCAACTATAAAATTAGTTGATTCAGAAGAAGCACCTGGCTTGGTCCTTACGCAAAGTATAGAAAGTGGAGAAGAAATGCCTGAAGGAACAGAGATTGTACTAGAAGTATCCGGTACAAAATATACTGCTGCAATTCCAAATATTCCTCCATGTGTCTACACAAGAGATGAAGCTGAAGTTCTAATCAAAAACTTTATGAGAGAAACAAGTGTCATCTTATTCTTGAAGAACTCTTTTGAAGAATCAGAACTACCAGACTGTCAAGGCAAGGTGATTGGAACTAACGTAGCCCAAGGGGGAACTGTGTCAACGGGCGATAGTCTAATTTTTATTGTTGCTAACTCTCAGAATGACTCTTAGCTAATTGACTAAAAAATTCGAATAAGGTTAAAACTGAAAATCCTGTTGCTCCTTTTCTATTATTACTCCTGGCAGGTCCTGCTATGTCGAGGTGTACCCAGTCTAAATCCTCAACAAAATTTTCAAGTAGTAGTGCTGCTGTTATGGCCCCACCGAAACGTCCTCCAGTATTTTTCATATCAGCAATATCAGAATCTATTAATTTTTTGTAATCGCCATGAAGCGGGAGTGGATAAAAATCTTCACCAGATTTTTTTGTAGACTCCATGAATTTATCCTCTATTTTTTTATTATTTGAAAAAATTGCTCCTATGTCTATTCCTAAAGCAACATAAGCTGCTCCTGTCAAAGTTGCTACATCACAAATTAGATCTGGTTTTTTTTCAGACGCATAAGCTAATGCATCTGCCATAATTAATCTTCCCTCTGCGTCAGTATTTAGAACTTCAATAGTTTTACCATTTCTAGCCGTCAAGACATCTCCTGGCCTTATTGCTTTACCACTAGGCATGTTTTCTACAATAGGTGTTAGAACTGTTAATCCTATATCTACTTTATGTTTTGAGATTAAGCTCATCACTCCCCAAGCAGTTGCTGCTCCAGCCATGTCTGTTTTCATGGTGTCCATTCCAGCGGGTGATTTTAAAGAGAGACCTCCTGAATCAAACATCACACCTTTTCCTATAAGAGCAATTTGAGTACCAGCATTTTTGTTGTATTCTCCAACTAAAAAATAAGGCTTTCTTTCTGAACCCTTAGCAACCCCTAAAACCGCTCCAAAATTATTATCTTCTAACCATTTCTCATCATGTACATTGATATCTATCTCGCTATTAAGACTTTTTATATTGTCTATAAAGAACTCAGGGGTTTTATCTAGAGATGGAGTATTAATCATGTCTCTCACCCAAAAAACAGCTTCTTTTTTTAGTAGATTGCTTTTAATATCCATATGTTCTGAAAAAGTTATTTCAATATCTTCTTTTTCTTTTTTTGTTTTATATGTATCAAACTTATAAGTTGAAAAAAGAATTCCTAAAGTTAAAATTTCTTCATCGCCTTCAAAGTTAAGAATTTTAATGGTTGCATTACTTTTTATTTTTTTTCCTATTGAATATCCTAAATCCATGATTTCTCGTTGACTGTAATCTCCAGAACCTGTAAGTATTGTTTGGTTACCCGTAGAAGATAAGGATGGTGGCATTAAGAGAGTCTCTTTTGATTTTCCTTCAAATTGATGAGTTTTTATATATTCGATGAATGATTCTTCGTCAGCTATGTATTGGTCTTTGTTTTTAAAATTCTCATCAAAAAATAATATGTCAATATTCATTTATTTACTGGGTGTCCAATCTTTTTCAAAATCCCTTGCAAGCATCCATAAGTAATCCGAAAGCCTATTTAGATATTTAATAGCTTTGGAATCATTAATTTCATTAGCCTTTTGCAAGGTAACACATTTTCGCTCAGCTCTTCTAGATACAACTCGTGCCCAATCGATTTTTGAGGAGATTGTATTTTCGCCGGGTACAACGAAAAAATCTGGAATACCATTTTTTTCTTCAAGGATATCAATTTTTTCTTCAAGATTAGTAATCATAACTTCCTCTACAAGAGTTTTACCAGTTTCTAGTTTGTTTCTATTCTCTTTTGTAGTTGCTAATTCTGCTCCAACAATAAAAAGCTCTCTTTGAATCTGTAGTAATATTTCTTGAGTTTCAGCAGGCAAATTAGATTCCGCTCTAATAATTCCAAGAGAGGCAACAAGTTCATCAACTGTTCCAACAGCTTCTGGTTCAAAATTGTCCTTGGATACAGAGCCACCATAAAGGAGTTTTGTATTCCCTTTATCACCATTTTTTGTATAAATTTTCATAATTTAATCTTAGTGTTAAGGCAAAAGTATAAGAGTACCAGTACCGCCAAGTGAGACTAATAAAGAGAGATAACTCAGTCCTGTTGCTGCCATCACTCCTGTATATGATTTTTCATTTAAAGACTTTAGTGAACCTAAAGAAAGTATCCCTGAAGATATGTACAGACCTAATATAATATTTCTATAAAAAATGGATATTTCATCTGAAAATAATCCCAAGAAAAGAAGTAAACAAAGTAAAGTTGCAGTGAATATGGACGATTTAGCAATATTTTTCATTCCCTCTCTTGAGATAGTTGGATCAACTAAGAACCAGTGTCCAATCATCATTAAGGCGAATATTCCACTTATTAATGTTATTGGTAGGATATTTATAATTAAATTTCCTTCTAATTTATTAAATAATTGAGTAATCAAAATCAGGAAGCTCAAAAATATTGAAAAAGTACTTATGGAATTATTTGAGTGTATCAATACAGAAGCAAGCAACAGAAATCCAAGAAGTGCAAACAAGTTAAAATCAATTAGTAAAATTACAGAAATTATCCCAATAAATAAAATACTAAAGCCTTTTTTGGGGTTAGTCGAGAATCTAATATACCAAAAATAAGGGATACTCATTACTAAAACAATGTAGATAAATGTACTCAAATTCATACTCCTTTTACAATAATGTCTATATGGCTAATGAAAAAAATAAAATAGATATATTTATAGCTTTAATTCTTGGTATAGGAATCCTTCTAGTAACTGGTTGGGACAAAATTGATACACTCTTCAGCAAAAATTTAATTATCTCGATTGTGACCTTTAGCTTACTTTCATTTTTTTCTCTAAAAGCTTATGGCTCTTATAAATTTCTAGCATTGTTGATGTTTGGAAGTATATTTCTTCTTTCACCTGAAGTTTTTACAAGTAGGCAAGGTGAGCTTTTTCCGGTTACATACATAATATTTACAATTTATTTCTCAATTAGTCTGGGTAAATATATGTACAGTAGATGGAAAAGTTCTTTCTAAAGTCCACAATTGCTCTTGTAATACCTAAAATAGAATAATGATACAGGGCATGTTAAAAAAATTAACTTTTGTTGGAGTTTTGACTTTCATAAGTCTTATGTGTCTGCAAAATAATGCATCAGCTCAAATTTTACCTTTACCAGACTACACATTCAGTTGTGCTTCGAATGCAGTTGCACCACTGGATTCAGTAAAAGATATACAGACCTATTTAAATTGTAATGGTTTTAATCCTGGTCCAATTGATGGATCTACTGGAGGTAGAACAACCTCAGCAGTCAAAGCATTCCAATCTGCATCAGGACTAGTTCCTGATGGTGTAGTTGGACCAGCAACAAAACAAGCTATGCGTTCTTACTCTGAAGAATCTTTTACTTTTACTGGAAGTGGTTGGGGTCATGGTGTTGGATTAAGTCAGTACGGTGCAAAAGGACTAACGGAACTTGGCGCATCTTTTTGTGCAAATACAAGTTCATGTACATCTGATGAGGTAGTTAATTATTATTTTAAAGATACTGTCGACAAGCAACTATCTGAACTTTCATTATCCTCTCCTGAAATTGCTACCGATAAATCAGCTCTTTGGGTAGGTTTAGCTAGAAATGCAAAAAACATTTCAATTACCACTCTTCCCTCTTCAAGTCCTCCAACGTTGTTTATATGTCAGGAAGGTTTAACTCAAACTGCAGGTGTTCAGGGATTTTTAGCATCAAGAGGGTATGAACCTGGACCAGTAGATGGAGCGTATGGAGATAAAACTGCCAATGCTCTTAGGAATTATCAAGCTTCAAAGGGAATAAGCCAATCAGGTGCAATAGACGATGCCACTGTTAGTGCTATT
Organism: Acidimicrobiia bacterium; assembly: GCA_028376655.1. GTDB lineage: Bacteria > Actinomycetota > Acidimicrobiia > Actinomarinales > Actinomarinaceae > Actinomarina. The sequence continues at coordinate 7,936 of JAONAZ010000004.1, read as the reverse complement.
AAGAGTGATGCATCTGGTGAAGGTACTTGTGAGTCTATTTGGGGTCCTATAAAAATTAGTGGTGGTGCAACTATCTCTATTATTAACTCTGCCAATGGCTGTTATTTTACAGGTCATCCATTAGTTTCAAAACAAGCTGCAAGTTGTAATGTGACAATCAAATGGTCTGAAGGGGGAAGAATTAGGGTTGGACCACGAGAGCACAAACATGGTGAACTGAAGTTAAGATCTAAATCTGTATCGACAGGTTTTCATGTTTCTCTAGCTGTAAATTTGGAAAAATATTTATATGGATTAGCTGAGATGCCATCTCATTGGAATGTAAAAGCATTGGAAGCACAGGCACTAGTTGGTAGAAGCTATGCAGTCTTTCATTATTTAGATGAAAATATTCCGAGTCAACAAACTGTCCATGATGCAGGTCTATCTGAGAAACAAAAAGCATACTGCTGGTGCCATATTGGGTCCACAGCTTCAAGTCAGTATTATTACGGTTACTTAAAAGAAATTGCTGGTCCAAACTGGGTACAAGCTGTAAATAATACATCTGGAAAAGTTATTACTTACGGTGGTGGCTATACAAGAAGTGGGGTGATTCAGGCATTTTATTCTTCTTCTACAGGGGGGAAAACTAATGATAATGCTGTTGGATTTGGATCATCAACAGTATGGCCTTATTTACAAACTGTTGATGATCCTTGGTCAATAGATAACAGAGTGGGGAACCCAAAAGCTGCCTGGTCATATGATTTTTCTACTTATCAACTCTCTAAAAATATTTTATGTGGAGACACTCCTTGTTTTGATGCCATCACGGATATTTATGTTTCAGGTGCTGCCACATCAGGTGCTGCAACTCAAGTAACAATGAAAGGTTACAAAAATGGGGCTGCTAAAACGGTAACTAAATCAGGTAGAAATATAAAATCTCAACTTGGTTTTACATCTCACTATTTTAAAACTTCAAGCGCCTCAGATGTTTCAACATTAAATGTCGGTCCGGTAACAGTTAATAACTCATCTTCTTCAAGTAACTCGAATGGTGGAAGTGTAGTAAGTTCCACAGGGGATACTGCTCAGTATGCGACTTCAACCAGCGGACTACTCTACTTAAGTAAGGCTGGCTTATTAGATAAGTGTTCTCAAAGTTCAACAGCTTGTCAAAATAAAACTATAACAAGAGAAGAAGCTGCCGCAGTTGTAGCAGTGACTGGTGGGATTCCTTTGGATGCTCCCAATGCCTATAGTGATGATGATCAAAGTATCTATCAAAAGGCTATCAATGGGATGCCCTATTATGGGATGCAGGTTTGCTTTGGTAGTCCTTTTCAATATCTACCAAAAGAATCTGTCTCAAGGGATGAGTTTGCATGCATGTTAACAAAAGCTGTAAAAGCTGGTACTGCAAACAATCTTACAGGTAGTACTGATCCTTATTCAGATGAAGGAGGAAGTAACTGGACAAGCAGTATTTATACACTTGCAGCTAACGATATCATTCCAGCTTGTAGTTCTTTAGCTGATAAATTTTGTCCTAGTCGGAAAACATCTATAGGAGAAGTTTCTTTTATGATCAATAAACTAGTTACTAAATCATTAATTAACTCGGAGGTATATAATCAAACACCATTTCAAAGTGGCTGGGAACCAGTTGGTGGAGAAGTGGGAACAGCAGCCCAAACAGCAGTTTCAAATCCTAATGAAGGAAACGATGACTGTGTTGCAAAAGATAATTCAAATGCTAAATTAACTAATACTCTAGAAATACAAAAGTTTCTAACTAACAATGGTTTTAAACCTGGACCAATTGATGGTCAATCTGGCCCAAAGACAGTTGCAGCAATTAAGGCTTTTCAACAAATTAATGGTTTACTAGCGGATGGTGTTGTTGGCAATAAGACTAAAGCTTCTATGAGAGCTTATACAGGATGCACAACTAATACATGTGCAGCTCGTGATAATAGATCAGCAAACTTAGATTCAGTTGAGGGGATCCAAACGTACCTTTCAAATAATGGCTTTAATCCAGGGATTATAGATGGTGAAATGGGCTCATATACAAAAGAAGCAATAAAAGCCTTCCAAAGAAAAGTTGGTCTTATACCTGATGGAGCTGCAGGAGCTAGGACAAAATCAGAGATGAAAAAATATACAGGTTGTTAACTTAAAAACTTTTTAATTTCACTACCAATGTTTTCAACAGTAAATTTAAACTCTTCTTTTAAATCTATAATCGGTGCGGATATTCCAAATTGATCAATACTAAAAGACTTTGTTATATCTCCAAGATATGTTGACCATCCGATAGATCTTCCTAGCTCAATAGTAAAGTTTAAGTTCGTTGCCTTAAGATTATTAAGTATTTCTGTATCCACATTTTCTAATTTATTTAATATTGGAATACTTACAATCCTCACAGATATTTCTTTGAGATATTCTTTCACCCCAAATGCAAGTTCTAATTCTGAACCAGATGCAAAAATTGTGATTTCATTTCCTTCTGAAACTATAGAAGCACCAGCAGAAAAATCTTTATAACTATTTTCGAAATCAAGATATTCAAGATTTTGCCGTGTAAGAACTATTGCTTTTGGATTACCAGATTTTGTAAATGCATATCTATAAGCATGCTCAACCTCCACACTGTTTGAAGGACGTATAACATCTAAATTGGGGATCAGTCGTAAAGCCATTAAATGCTCTATCGGCTGATGTGTCGGACCATCCTCACCCAGGTATATTGAATCATGTGTAAATACATACACTGAATCAATCTCCATGAGAGAAGCTAGTCTTATACTTGGTCTCATATAATCAGAAAAAACTAAAAAGGTTGCGCCATAACCAATTAAATGGCTGTGTAGAGTAATTCCATTTACAATTGCACCCATTGCGTGTTCTCTAATGCCGTACTCAATGTTTCTTCCTGAATAGTCTGAGGCTGAAAATGTTGAACTACCAACTATCTGCTTAGTTGAAGCTGTAAGGTCTGCCGACCCGCCAATAATATTATTAGATGCTTTACCAATCTGGCTTAGTATATTTGATCCCGCAATTCGTGTAGCTTGTGAAGAGTTTTCAGAATTAATGTCGATAGACATATCGTTAGAAGTAAGTAAATCCCAACTTTTTTTAAATACTTCATCATTATTATATTTTTCTTTAAATATTTTCTCCCAATTAGAATATGAAGAATTGTCCTGAGCTCTTTTTTCTGCAAAATATTCATAAACATCTGCATCATGTTCAAAGACATCTCCCTGCCATTCAAGATTTTGTTGAAACTCTTTCATCTCTTCAGCTCCAAGTGGAGAACCATGAATACCACTTGTATCTTGTTTGTTTGGTGCAAATTTTCCAATAATAGATTTAGCCATTATAAGTGATGGTTTATCTGTAACTAGTTTGGCATTTTCTAAAGCTGTATTTATCTCTTCTTCGTTATGTGCATCTATTTCGAGAACATGCCAACCAATTGCTTCAAACTTCTTTTTTTGATTAGTTATAGAAACCTTAGTTACTCTTCCATCAATAGAAATATTATTATTATCAAATATATAGATTAGTTTACCTAGTTGCCACACAGCTGCTAACTCTGCAGCTTCAAAGGAAATACCCTCCATCAAATCTCCATCCGAAACTATTCCATAAGTAAAATGATCAATAATGTCATTCCCCAAAAGCTCAGAAAGATATCTCTCTGCAACTGCAAAACCTACTCCTGTTGAAAACCCTTGTCCCAAAGGTCCAGTTGTCATATCTATGCCTAAAGTGGGATCTAATTCGGGGTGTCCAGGTGTTTTTGAGTGATACTGGCGAAAATTTCTTAAATCTTCAATCGACAAATCGAATCCATTTAAGTGAAGTAATGAATACAACAACATTGATCCATGTCCAGGACTAAGAATGAATCTATCCCTATTTATCCATGTAGGATTTTGATTTGAGACTTTTAAAAAGTTTTTATATAGAACAGTTCCTACGTCAGCCATTCCTAATGGCATCCCTGGATGACCTGAACCAGCCTCCTCAACACCCGCAGCTGCAAGTATCCTTACCGAAGTTGTAACTTTATTGAACATTTAAATAGTATAGGTGTTGGTTACACAGAGGCAAAAGAGTCTTTTGCATGATATGAAGATCTGACAAGTGGGCCTGATTCAATATGGGGAATTCCAAAGGATTCTCCTATAGTTTTATATTTTACAAATTCTTCTTTTTCAACATACCTATGAATTGGTCTATGTTTAGCTGTTGGCCTAAGGTACTGTCCAATCGTCACAATATCAACATTGATTTGAGATAAGTCTTCTAAAACTGCGATTACTTCGTCAAACTCTTCCCCCATTCCCACGATGAGACCTGTTTTAGTCTTCCCTAGAAATGCAGAATCTTTTGCATATTGAAGTAATGAAAGCGAACGGCCATAGGATGCTGCTGTTCTTATTTCTCTCTGAAGTCGTGGGACTGTTTCTAAATTATGGTTTAAGACTTCTGGACTAGCATCAATAATATTATCTATAGCTCTTCTGTCTCCTTTAAAGTCTGGAATAAGTACTTCAACACTTGTAGACGGGTTTAATCTTTTAACTTCATCTATTGTCTTTGCAAAAAAGTTTGAACCACCATCTGGGAGATCGTCTCTATTCACAGAAGTTATTACAGCATGAGTCAACTCCATAGCCTGAACACTTTCTGCAACACGCAATGGTTCAAGGTCATCAAGGTCACAAGGCTTTCCAGTATTCACATCACAGAATCCACAAGCTCTAGTACATGTATCTCCCATGATCATAAAAGTTGCGGTACCCATAGACCAACACTCATATATGTTTGGACAAGAGGCCTCTTCACAAACAGTATTAAGTTTTTTTTCAGAGATTAGATTTTTTAAATCTCTGTAGTCTTTGCCTAAGTCAGCCTTAACTTTCATCCACTCAGGTCTCTGTGGTTCATCCGGTAACAAACCTTTTATGGTGATTGGTACAATATTATTATTTTTTTGAAAAACTCCTTTATCGAGCATCTCATCAATTTCATGTTTTTTATGTTTTTTAAGCTGTGTTGGAGTGAATTGTGACATCTGTATGCCAACATCTTTGTATTCAAATTCGTCTACAAAAGTTGAAGTTATTTTATTTACAACATCATCAAAAGAAATTTCTTTATTAAAAGTATGTACAGCAGATATCTTTTCATCTTGGTTTCCGCAAGGGTTTATAAGGTTAAAACCCTCGAGTTTATCAAAGATATTTAATGAGAAGCCATGATAAGTTGTCCACTTGCTAACTTTAACTCCTATGGATGCAATCTTGCCTTTAGGTGTCCAGACTCCAGTATCATCTTCTTTTGAAAAAGCATCTATATCAAAACTATTAAGAGTTTTAATTATTGTCTCTTCAAGACTCCTTACAAAAGGTATAACTTTTTTTGGATCTTGGAGCCTCATTATCGGATAGCCAATCAGTTGACCTTTCCCATGAAAAGTTACATCCCCGCCACGATCTGTTTCAAAAAATTCGATTCCTTTTTTTTGGAGCTCATCACTATTAAAGAGAAGGTTTTTTGGATCGCCAGTTCTACCTATAGTAATGACATTATTGTGTTCTAAAAGAAGAAGGTAATCATATGGGTTGTGTTCATCTGATACAGAATCTTTGAGTCCTTTTTGGAGAATCAATGCTTCTGAGTATGGAAGACTCCCGAGCCATCTAACATTTAGTTTCCTCAATTCAGATCATCTACCCAAGAGTGATTCTCTAATTTATCTTTAATACTATTTAAAAATAATAAAGCTGTTGAACCATCAAAAACTCTATGGTCCCAAGTAAGACTGAGCACACCAGTATTTCTTATAGCAATTGAATCAGATCCATCTGTAGCCTCAATAACTACTGGTTTTTTCTTAATCGATTCAGTAGAAAGAATTGCCACATTTGGCTGATTAATTATGGGGGATGTGATGAATGAGTTAAAAGATCCATTATTAGATATCGTGAATGTGCTGCCTGTAACATCTTCCAAACCATATTCTTTATTTCTAAGAACAGAGGAAACTTCAGTAATTTTTCTTGCTAGTCCACGCAAATTGAATGAATCCGAATCTTTAATAGTCCCAACAAGTAGTCCTTCTCTGTTCAGGTCCACAGCGATTCCCAAATTGATAAAGTCATGTAAGTCGTGAGTATTTTTATCCAAATCAAATGAACTATTAACAACAGGAAACTCTCTTAAGGCATTTATGGTTGCCACAGAAATGAAGGGTAAAAAAGTCAAAGAAAAACCTTCTTTTTGTTTGAATTCTGCTTTTATTTTATTTCTTAAGAGTGCAATGTTTTCATAATCAACTTCAACGGAAGTCATAACATGGGCGGAAGTTTGTTTTGAAAGAATCATATTTTCAGCAATTCTTTTTCTAAGTCTTGGAATTGAACCTGATGTTTTTTCTTTTTGGTTATCTACTTTTTGAGCTGGAATTTCTTCCTCTTTGATTTCTTGATTAATAGTTTCCGGTGAAGGGGTAGAGCTTAATAAATTTTCAATATCTTTACGTGTAATACGATTATCTTTTCCAGTTCCTGAAACTTGGGTTAAATCTATATTGTTTTCATTTGCAAGTTTTCTTACTATTGGAGACAGTTTTAGTTTCTTAGAATCTTTAACTGGGTTGTTAGAAGTAGAGATGTCTTTATTTTCTACTTGAACTTCTTTTGCAATTTCTTTTGGAATTTCTTTTTCTTCCACTTCAGCAATAACTTCTGGAGTCTCCTGCTTAGAAGATGAATCTCCACCAAGTTCCATTAATGCAACTCCTACTTCTACTGTCTCCCCTTCCTCAACGAAAAGCGATGTAACTTTTCCTGAAAATGGAGATGGAACTTCTGTATCTACTTTATCAGTAGAAATTTCAAGTATCGGATCATCTTCTTTAACTTCATCTCCTACAGCAACAAGCCATCTTAATATTGTTCCTTCTGTTACTGTTTCGCCTAATTGCGGCATTTTTACAATTTCACCCATAGTTCTATTGTAATTCTTTAATAGCTTTTATAACATTTTCTGTACTCGGAATAAAGTTATCTTCTAAAACAGGAGCGAATGGTATGTGCGTATTTGGAGAAGTAACCTTTACGATGGGGTTATCTAAGGTCCAAAACCCTTTTTCTGCTACAAAAGAAGATATCTCAGATGCAATCGAAGAAAATGGAACATCCTCTTGTAGGATTACTAAATTTGAAGTTTTCTCCACAGACTTTAGAATTGTCTCTTCATCTATTGGAAAAATACTTCTTAAGTCAATAACTTCGACTGAAATGCCTTCATCACCAAGTCTTGTTGCGGCCTCTAGAGCTGTAGGTACCATGCCCGACCAAGCAACTAAAGTTGTATCTGCGCCCTCTTTAACTATATTTGCTTTTCCAATCTCCACTTCATACAGACCAAGTGGTACTTCCATTTTTAAATCAGGTTTTCTATATAGTTTTTTATGTTCTAAGAACATTACCGGATTGGGATCATTGATTGATGCTATGAGTAGTCCCTTTGCATCATATGGATTTGCTGGTGCAACTACTTTTATTCCAGGATGATGGGCTAAAAGAGACTCTGGACTAATTGAATGAAAAGGACCCGATCTTGTTCCTGCTCCAGTTGGCCCTCTGACAACCATAGGAATTGGTTTTCCAGCCTTCCAAAAATACTTTGCGGCTTCGGTAGTAATCTGATCAAGTGCTGGGTAAACAAAATCAAAAAATTGAAGTTCAACAATTGGAATTTTTCCATAAAGTGCTGCTCCTATTGCTGCACCCATAAAAGCACCTTCTGAAATTGGAGTATCTAAAACTCTAGTTGAGCCATATTTCTCATGCAAGCCTTTCGTGGCCTTAAAAGCTCCTTCAAATGCACCTATGTCTTCTCCCATCATGAATACATCTTT
>JAONAZ010000034.1 GCA_028376655.1 Acidimicrobiia bacterium | reverse complement strand
TAGTTGATGATTTTGGTTCTGAAATAGTTACCATCCAAATATCTTCTGTGGATCAGGAAGAAACTATAAAGTTACTTGGTAAAGAATTACTACCGAGGTTTAAGAAGTAACTTGTTACCTCTATTCATAATCGGATCAGTTGGTGGATTCCTTTCTGGGATTTTAGGTATTGGTGGAGGTGTTGTGTTTGTACCACTCTTAACTTATTTTACAGATCAGGATTTCAAGATAAATACTGGTATTTCATCAATGGCAGTAGTGTTTGTCGCAACAACGAGCAGTATTACTTATATTTCTAAGGGTCAGACATTTTCTAGTTATATTTTATATCTAATTCTTGGTGGAATATTAGGTGGGTATCTAGGAAGTAAGTTGACATTTAGTTTAGATACAAAGACACTGCAACGAATATTCGCAATACTACTTTTAGGTGTCTCATATAGGATGATCTTTACTTCAGAATACTCATCACAATACGAAGAAAGTATAATTCTTTATCTATTAATTGGAATATTCTCTGGAATACTTTCAGGTCTACTTGGAATTGGCGGAGGAATAGTTAGGATTCCTCTTTTGATATTTTTTGGTGGTTTAGAAAATTTAGCAGCACAGGGTTTTTCTTTAATAGCAACCGTTCCAACTGCTCTTACTGCGGCATATACAAAACTTAGGAATGATAGAGAATTCGCAAAAAGAGGCTCAATTGTAGGAATCTCAGGTATCTTGGGCTCAGTTATCGGTGGTAATTTAGCATTTAATTTACCCCAAGAATTTCTAAATACTTCTTTTGCAGTATTTTTACTGATAGTAAGTGTAAATATGCTTTTAAAAACATCTAAATAATACCATTTTTAATAAATTCTCTTATTGATTGATTTTTTAATTTATAAATTAAATAAGTAACACCTATTAATTCTTGCGCCACAACCATAAGCAATGTTTTCTTAAAAATATCAATTGTTTCAGAAGGAAGAGGGTATAAAAATATAGCTTGATCCAGCCACATAAAATCTAGAAATAAATGAAGGTACAAACCTATTGAGAATAGTAAGGAATTTTTTCGTACTTTAGATCCCCTCTTTGAAAAGAGCATTATTAAAAACATAGTAAAAACTGAAAAAATAAGGGAATGTGTAATGAATTTAAGTTCTTTGCCTATGGGTTCGATTGATAAAAGAATATCAAGAAAATCTAATACTAAAAGGCCAGTAATTAAATATCTCAAATCAGCTTTATTATCCTTAAAAACATATTTAAAAATTAGTACACCTATACCTATAAACCAAAAAAACATTATTTATCTAATGCTTGGTTGGCTAGTTCGTCTGCTCTTTTATTATTTTCTCTGTACACGTGACTTATTGAAAAGTTTTCTATATTAGAAATTAATAGTATTGCCTCGTTGTAAAAATCTTTAAGGTGTTGAGACTTAACTTTAAAATTACCATTTATCTGCTCAACAACTAATTTGGAATCTAGATAAAAATTTACATGCTGGACATCGTTTTCAACACAATATTTTAACCCATCAATTAAAGCACAATATTCAGCTACATTATTAGTAGCGATGCCAATTTCTCTTGAAATAGTAGCTATTTCAAAATTCTGATCGATAATAGATACCCCTACAGAAGCTTCACCTGGATTAGACCTTGAGGCGCCATCGCAATATATGTCGAGCTTCAAACTAGAACACCGTCGCAATATGGACACTGCTGAAACTCTTTTTGAAGAATTTTATCTAGCTCACTGGTCGTTAAATCAACACCACAGCAACCACATTGGTTATTCTCAAGTCTATAGGCAGCTATAACGTCTACTCCCCTTACTTTCAGTTCATCATAAAGTTCTTGCACTTTTTGTGGAAAATTAGATAAAAATTCTTTCTTTTCAGATTCATATAAGCTAAGTTTTTCATCAATAGTTTTCCACTCACCTTCAACAGATTTAGCAGTTTTTATTAAATCTTTTTTAACATCATGAATTAAACCATCTAATAATTTCATTTCAT
>JAONAZ010000033.1 GCA_028376655.1 Acidimicrobiia bacterium | reverse complement strand
CTTATTTTAAATTTAAGATACCTCTAAAAAAAGAATTACAACTTCTCTCTTCAAATACTTTTTATTTAAACAGATTTGGATACCTTATTTTTATACGAGGTTTAAAACTTGTCTCAAGAAAAACAGCTGTCATAGTAGATGGACTTATGATTGATGGTCTAGTAAACAAAACCTCAAATATTTTTTATAACTCTTCAAAATGGGTTGCAAAATCTCAAACTGGTCTTGTTAGATCGTATGTAGTTTATTTTGGATTCTTTATGCTTTTACTGATAGGACTTTTCCTTGCTACTCCATGGATGCTAAGTTGATTGGTTTAATTTATACTCTGATTCTCTTTCCATTAATTGGAGCTTTTGTTATTTTTGTAATGCCTAAAAGAAGATCTGAGCTTTTTCAACCACTTGCACTACTTCTGTCAATGATACCTTTTAGTATTTCTTTGTATTTATTTTCTAACTCAAATAGTAAAAGTGCTTACCAAGAATTTGACTCTATTAACTGGATTAGTGCATATGGTATAAAAATTAGCCTAGGATTTTCTGGAATGTCACATCTTCTCCTTTCGTTGACTTCAGTTTTAGTTTTACTTTCTTTTTTATCTGTCACTGAAAAATACTCAAGAAGCAAAGGTTTTGTTGGATCAATATTAATACTTCACTCAGCTGTAAACGGTGTATTTTTAAGTGGAGACTTACTATCCCTGTTTATATTTTTTGAGGCAATCTTGATTCCAATGTATTTTTTAATGGGAGTATGGGGTGGAGAAAACAGAAGATACGCAACAATAAAATTTATTATTTATACAGTTTTTGGTTCAATATTTATTTTTATTGGAACAGTTTATACAGGAATAATCAGTTACTCCCAAAATGGAACAATTGCATTAGATTTTGTAACTTTATCAAATATAACTTTTACTACTGAACAATCTAAAGCATTATTTTTATTATTTACTTTTGGATTTTTGGTCAAAGTTCCCCTTTTTCCTCTTCATACTTGGCTTCCTGATGCTCACGTTGAAGCACCAACAGCAGGAAGTATATTACTTGCGGGAGTGTTGTTAAAAGTTGGAGCCTACGGAATACTAAGAGTTTCAATACCTTTATTTACTGAGGGATTTATAGAATACAGGTTTATTATTGCAGTGCTTTCTGTGATTGGGATAATTTATGGTGCGGTTGTTGCAATAGCTCAAATAGATATCAAAAAATTAATTGCTTATTCATCAATTAGCCATATGGGTTTTGTGATGCTAGGAATTAGCGCAGGTAATCTTTTAAGCCTTGAAGGAGCGATTATTCAGATGATCAACCATGGCATAACTTCAGGAGCTCTATTTATGCTGGTAGGATTTATTTACGATAGGCGTCATACAAGACGAATTTCTGATTTTGGAGGCCTTAAAATTACTATGCCTAAATATGCAGCAATCTTCTTATTTACATCTTTTGCTTCCATTGGATTACCTGGATTGAATGGTTTCGTTGGTGAGTTTATGATTTTGATGGGAAGTTTTTCTACCTTCAAATTATTATCTGCAGTAGCTGCTTTTGGAGTTGTATTGGCAGCAATTTACATGTTATGGGCCTATCAAAGAATTTTCACTGGTGAAATCCAGTATGAAGAAAATAAAAACTTAAAGGATTTGAACACAAGAGAACTTGTTTCAGTACTTCCATTATTATTTTTAATGTTGATAATCGGTGTATATCCTACTTTTATTGAAGGTTATGTATTAAATGATGCACAAATGATATCAGACTTAGTTCAGCTATTTAGTGGAGGATTGAATTGAATACAATATCTGAAATTATCGGATTAAATTGGATTGTTATTGGTCCGACTCTAGCTCTTGTGGCAACAGCTCTAATTTTATTATTTTGTACGATAACAGTTGAAACATCTGACACTACTAAAAAAGTTGTAACTATCAGTGGTATTTTTGCTACTTTGTTCTCTATATTTTTAAAATTCGGATTATTTTCAACAGCGGGTCCCTCGTCATACTTCTCAGAAAAAATTCTTCTCGACGAATTTTCACTTTTTGGTAATGTTCTACTTGGCTTAGTTCTTTTATTAAATT
>JAONAZ010000032.1 GCA_028376655.1 Acidimicrobiia bacterium | reverse complement strand
CTTTTGACCTGAATATTTTGGCATTTTCCTCCATCGAGTCTTGTAACTCAGAACGGATTTTTGCTACTGAAAATTCAGTTGTATGTTCTTTTTCCATTAAACCGGATATTTTACTGGAAAGATCATCTGCAGCAGAATCACTAAGAGGGGAGGCTTTAGTGCTTGAAACATAATCAACCATGCTTTGGCCAGCTCTTTTTCCAAATACAACAATATCTAATAAAGAGTTTGTTCCAAGACGATTAGCTCCATGTACACTTACACATGCTGCTTCACCTGCAGCATAGACTCCCTCAATAACTCCACCTTTGTGGTCACTGAGAACCCTACCATTTACATCTGTTGGGATTCCACCCATAGCGTAGTGAGCTGTTGGCTGAACAGGGATAGGATCATTAATTGGTTCTAACTTTACATAAGTTCTAACAAAGTCGCTAATATCTGGAAGTTTTTTCATAATTGTTTCCTCACCTAAATGAGTTAAGTCAAGATAAACATAGTCATTATTAGGACCTGCACCGTTGCCAGCACTTATCTCAGTTGCTATTGCACGTGAGACCATATCTCTGGGAGCTAAATCCTTAATAGATGGAGCATATCTCTCCATAAATCTTTCACCATCTTTATTTCTGAGGATACCTCCTTCACCTCTAGCAGCTTCAGACAATAAAATTCCTAGTCTATAAATTCCTGTGGGATGAAACTGATAGAATTCCATATCTTCAAGGGGGATACCCTTTTGGTACAACATACCAGGTCCATCTCCAGTTAAAGAGTGTGCATTAGAGCTGACTTTAAATATTTTACCAAAGCCTCCAGTTGCGAAAGTAACAGCCCTAGCTTCAAAAACATGGAGGTCACCTGTAGCAATTTCATATGCTACAACACCTTTACAAACCCCATCTTCAATTTTTATATCTAGCACTTGAAACTCATCAAAAAATTCAACACCCATTGAGACACATTTTTGGTACAAAGTCTGAAGGATCATATGCCCAGTTCTATCAGCTGCATAACACGCTCTGAATGCAGGCGCAGCACCCTCTTTTATTGTATGGCCGCCAAATCTTCTTTGAGCAATCTTTCCACTTTCCAATCTGCTGAATGGAAGTCCCCAATGTTCTAGTTCAACTACTGCATCAATTGCTTCTTTACAGAGAATATCTACTGCAGGTTGATCAGCTAAATAGTCAGATCCTTTTACAGTATCAAAAGCATGCCAGTTCCAGTTATCTTCTTCAACATTTGCAAGAGCGGCACTCATCCCACCTTGGGCTGCACCGGTATGTGATCTCGTTGGATAGAGTTTTGTAATAACTGCAAGCTTCATTGTAGGTGCTGCTTCTATGGCTGCTCGGAGGCCAGCACCTCCAGCACCAACTATTATTCCATCAAAGGAATGTTTAACGATTTTCATACTTTACTCACAAAAGCCACAATAACATAAGTTCCTAAAATAAAGAAAACAATACTGGTCACATATAGAGCTGACAATGATATTTTTCTTACTGTTTGATCTGATATATTGTCATGGAGTACTACTCTGAGTCCATTTGTGCCATGAAGTAAACTTAAGGCTAATAGTAACCAATCAAAAGTTCTCCAGTAGGGGGTATCCCACCTTGCAGCAACAAATTCATAATCAAGATTAAGAGTATCGTTAAATACGTGCATTATGAACATATGACTGACGGCTAATAAAACAAGTAATAGTCCACTAACTCTCATAAAAAACCATGCATATAATTCAAAATTCGATCCAACCAAAGGAGGTTGTCTTCTGCCCCAATCTGTTCTTTGTGTTTTCACTGTAATTATTTCCAATCCGGTATAGGTCTAATAATACAATCCGTGATGGTTGTTCCTGGTGCGCTTTTCTCTAAACATAGATCAAAGTAGGAGGTAACCATTTTGTAAGTTGAAGGGACGAATACACCAATAAAAATTACCAAAGAAATTACATTAAGTTGTTTTTGGTAGTCAGAACCTTTTCTCCATAAATCTACAGTAATAATTCGAAGACCATTTATAGCATGGGCAAGGACTGCTCCAAACAAACCAATCTCTGCAACTCTAAAATAAAAGTTTTTATAAATTGCTTCTGCTCCTTCATAGATTTCAGGACCCAACAAAATTAATGACG
>JAONAZ010000031.1 GCA_028376655.1 Acidimicrobiia bacterium | reverse complement strand
ATAGTTATTCTTTTGAAATATTTCATCCAATTTTTTAAAATCCTGTGGTGTAAATTCAAAGGTTATACCTTCATTACTTTCTGTAAAGTCTAAACAGGAATTTTCAATAGCGATGTTAATCAAGATTTCACTCGATTTATCAAATTGAAAGATTGCTCTTCTTTCAAATAAATAATTAACACTACCGGGAGCGCCTGTTGACCCATTATATTTCGAAAATGTTGATTTAACATCAGAGGATGTTCTATTTCTATTGTCTGTAAGGCACTCTACAAGAACTGCAACTCCGTGAGGGGCATAGCCTTCATAGAATATTTCTTCGAAGTCATCTCCATCTTGTTGGCCATTTAGTCTTTTAAGAGCTTTTTCGATATTATCATTTGGTACGGACATTGATTTAGCTTTCGAAATTGCTTGATAAAGTGAGGCATTATGTGATGGATCAGTACCGCCATTTTTCGCAGCAACTTCTATTGCTCTAATAAGTTTTGCAAATAATTTCCCTCTTTTTGCATCGTTGGCGCCTTTTTTTCTCTTGATAGTTGACCATTTAGAGTGTCCCGACATGAAAGCCTTTCTCTAAAAATACTTTGAGCCAGTTTATATAATGTTCATCATTAGTTAGTTCAGGATGGAAAGATAAACCAACTATATTATTGTGTCTAATGCCAACAATTTCATCTCCAAAGAAAGCTATTGGTTCAACAACTGAACCATACGAAATAATTTTAGGTGCACGTATGAAGCAATATTCCCCGGTAAAGTTATCAAATGTAACTGTTGCTTCAAATGATTGATTCTGTCTTCCGTAGCCATTTCTTTCTATCAAACAATCTATTACCCCTAATGGTCTATTACCTTCAACAGACTGATTCGATAAAATAATTAATCCAGCACAAGTACCTAATGTAGGAATCCCAGATTCAATTAATTCTTTTAAATTTAGAAATAAATTCTCATTTTCTTGAATCTTCATCATAGCTGTTGATTCACCTCCTGGAAAAATGAGAGAATCTATTTGATTAAGATCCTTAAGTGATCTTATAAAAATATAATCTTTATCAATAAGTTTTAATGATTCAGAGTGTTCATGAAAACTTCCTTGTAGTGCAAGTATGCCTGTTTTCAATTACCAACCTCTTTTAGCTAACTTCTCCGATTCTTCAAGGTCATCAATATTAATTCCAACCATAGCCTCTCCCAAATATTTAGAAACTTCAACAAGTTTTTCAGGATTATCATAATTAGTTGTAGCAATAACAATAGCTTCAGCTCTTTCCAGTGGATCTCCACTTTTAAAAATACCAGACCCTACAAAAACACCATCGCATCCAAGTTGCATCATTAATGCTGCATCTGCAGGAGTTGCTATTCCACCAGCAGCAAAGTTCACTACAGGAAGTCTCCCCTCATCTTTAATTAACTTAACTACTTCATAGGGAGAACCTGAATTTTTGGCTATAGCCATAAGTTCATTCTCATCAGCAGAAATTATTTTGTTTATACCTTTAGTCAGGCTTCTCATATGACGTACTGCTTCAATAACATTACCAGTCCCAGCCTCACCTTTTGTTCTGATCATCGCAGCACCTTCACCAATTCGTCTGCAAGCTTCTCCAATATTTGTAGCACCGTTAACAAATGGAGTTTTGATATCATGCTTACTAATATGATTAACATCATCAGCAGGGGTTAAAACTTCGCTTTCGTCAATAAAATCTACACCCATTTGCTCAAGCATCTGTGCTTCAACAAAGTGTCCTATTCTAGCTTTAGCCATTACAGGTATGGATACTGTATCCATAACTTCTTGAATTACTTCAACAGAGGACATACGAGATACTCCCCCTTCAGCTCTGATATCTGCTGGAATTCTCTCTAAAGCCATAACAGCAACTGCTCCAGATTTTTCAGCAATTTTGGCTTGTTCTGCATTTACGACATCCATTATGACGCCACCTTTAAGCATTTCCGCTAAACCTTTTTTAACTTTAAATGTTGACTCTTTTTTCATAATTTAATTTTAACTATATCTGTGTATAGAGTGAAATCCAAGAGGGTATTACTTTATCTGACATGTATTTTTCTATATATTTTTTTTGGTTCATAAAAACACTATTTAAATCATTTTTTAATAGATTTTGTGTGGTTGAC
>JAONAZ010000030.1 GCA_028376655.1 Acidimicrobiia bacterium | reverse complement strand
CAGGAAGAAATGTTGGTTTTTGGGAATCAACGGTGAATGAAAACAATGAAATTACTTATGCAACAATAATTATTGAAAATACTTTAGGTGGTACTGTTTTCTTAACAACGATTCTACATGAAATAGGCAATGTATTGGGGCTTGGAGACATAAGTCCGCGTCAAGATATCCGGAGTATCCAAGAGGATCCATTCCAAGAAAATTTTGTGGGAAGTTCATTATGGGAATTTGATGTACAAATGATAAAACAACTTTATGATGAGTAAGTTGAATAAAATTTGTCTACTATATAAACTTGATTGATAAAAAATATTCTAAACAAAAATAAATTTAAAAAATTTCCAATAGTAAGTCTGTTAATTGTAGCTATGTGTGGTGGTTCATCTACTACTGTTGAAACCTCTGAAGCACCCCCCGTTGAAATAGATACTGAAGTTGAGGTAGACAATAATTTCAAAGAAGAAAATCAAAATGAAGAAAATCAAAATGAAGAAAATCAAAATGAAGAATTTGTAGTCCTTAAGTTTGATTTAGATTATGAGATAAATAAAATATTCAGCTGTTTGGACAGTAAAGGTGTTGGTGGCCTCCCGTATCCTGAAACAAACACTTCTGAAATTGTTGTCCGATTTGATGATGGTTACAATGAAGCCTTTTTCGACCTTTTTTACGCTTTGATACCTGAGTGTGAAGAGGAACTAGAAAAAGATAAAATATATGCTCAAGATGAGGGTAACCAAGATGAGGGTAACCAAGATGAGGGTAACCAAGATGAGGGTAACCAAGGGTCCAATACGAATAGAGATACAAGTAACGACACAGTTGTAAAATTTGAAATTGTTGACACATATCCACATGCTGCTTGTTTAAATACTCACTTAGATGTTTTTATTAATGTATTTGGAATCTATGTAGTTTCAACATCAAGCATTCCTGAGGTTTATCAACAACATACAGCTAATGTCTTAGCTCAATACATTGATAATGATGCTGATGGTGTTCCTGATGATGAGAAGATAATTGCTAACTTGAGAGATCGACTCGCTGTGTTTCCAGTTTGGACTCCTGAACTTCGAGAGAAAGTATTTTCTGAGCCATGTGATGTTCACACTGCCGCATCTATGTATAGAGGCAATAGTGATGATGATTCTGATGCATGGGCCCTTAATGGAGGTATCACCTCCACAAATAATATTAATACTAGGTCTGGTGTTAATTGGGATACCAATCTTGAGGAAGTCTGGCACTTAATTTCATCTGCATATTATCAGGTATATCCAGAATATTTTGCTGATGGACGTGATTGTGAAAGCTGCACAGGAGAATTTAGTAAATTAACGGATGCTCTTGATGCTGCTAGAGGAGGTAGATTTTTTGAGGCACCTTCAACATATCCCGAAGGGGCTTGGTACACATATGATATTCCTTATGTAGGGCAAGCTCATGAGTATATGTATTGGATTTTAATGGCGAACTTTAATGCTCTTGATCCATCAATTACAACGTATTGTGAGAATGTCTATGCTGAGTGGAGAGGTGGCTGTAATAAAGAAGAGCTGAAACAAAAAGATGTTTTGGCCTATGATTTGCTAAATAATTATGGTTTTAAAATTCCTACAGTTATTCCAGATGGAAACTATAAAGGTAATTCTTAGTAGAGTAAAACTGAACACCTCAGTTATGGATAGGTCATATGATGCATAAGCTTGCTCTATGGTAAGCATTTTAAATCAAAATGAAGATATTTTTGAACTTGTTCTTGATGAGAAAGTAATCCTTACACACGATACAAACAGATACAGATTTAAATTACCAAATGAAAATGATGTTTTAGGTCTACCAGTTGGAAAACACTTATCCTTAATTGGACTAGACAATGAAGGCGAGCAGGTCTCAAGATCTTATACTCCAGTGTCAACAGACAACAACAAAGGTTATGTCGATTTTGTCATAAAAACATATAAAAAAAATCAACATCCTGATTTTCCAGATGGTGGATTTATGTCACAAAAAGTTGATGCATTAAACATTGGGGAAACTTTTAAATTTAGAGGACCTAATGGAAGATTAGAATATTTAGGAAATGGTGAATTTGGTATCAAGCAATTAAAGTCTCAAGGTGGAGAAATTGTTAAAAAAAGATATAACAATATAGGCATGATAGCTGGTGGATCTGGCATCACTCCTATGATTCCAATAATTAGAAATATTCTAAG
>JAONAZ010000003.1 GCA_028376655.1 Acidimicrobiia bacterium | reverse complement strand
ACTCAATTGGATTTATTTCTTCTCCAACTTCAACCAACACAGCTGCTTCGTTGGAAGTATTGTCAATTAATTTGATTAGTGCTGATGTCTCATATTTGAGTCCAACGTAAAATACTACGTCTGCATCAGCAATTTTTGAAGCATCTTGAGGTGATGGGTCGTAATTATGTGGGTCTACTTCTGCTGGCATTAAAATAGTTAGGTTGATATTCTCACCACCTATTTCATTAACAAAATCTCCTAGCATTGAGGTAGTAACTAAAACGTTTATTTTATCTGAAGTAGCTTCATCTGTTGTGCCAGAACCGCAAGCAATTAAAATTACAGATAGTAGTAATGCTCCAATTTTGTAAATAGGTCTTTTTCTCATTAAATTTCCTTAATTTTTTTGTTTAAATAATATCAATAAATGAGATTAAGTCTCATTTATTAGTTTGTCAACAGTAAATGAGAATAATTCTCATTTATTTATTTAGATTGTTTCACTATAATTCTTGTATGGTAAAAAATTCAGAAAAAATTTTAGCAGACCACAATGTTTCGATTACCAATCCAAGAGTTTTTGTATTAGAGGTTCTACTTGAGAATAAAGGACCTATTACTCTCGATGAGCTTCAATCAACCCTTAAAAATAGGGTTGCAAAATCTACCCTTTATAGGGTATTAAATGACTTAAAAAAGATTAATATTTTAAATGAATTTACCTCACCAGAAAATCAGACGGTTGTTGAACTTTCTCTTAGTGAAAACGATCATCATCATCATGTATTCTGTACTAATTGTGGAGAGGTGGAAGATGTTACCTTAAGTGAAGTATTTGAAAAGCAGCTGAGTGATGAAATTACTAATATTCACAAGACCTCAAAATATCGAATCAAGGAACACACACTTGAATTAATTGGTCTATGTTCGGATTGTGATTAATTTTTAGAGAAGAAACCCTATTAATGATGCTTGTATTAGGAATGATTCAATTACTTGGAAGGTGTGCATCTCAAATAAGTTATTAACTAAAGGTACGATAAATGAAGCTCCAGAGTCTGTTTGTGCGCCGATATACATTACCTCTGCACTCGTTTGTTCAATTACATTGCATCCTATACACATTTAAAAATCTCCTATAGATGATATTTTAGTCGATATGTAAGATGTAGTAAAGAATAATGAAATTATTAACTTTAGAGAATTTTCGACATGGAATAGGAAGTGTTGGAGACTTACCAATTCCTTTTGAAACAGTTTTAAATGTTTCAGCATTAGTCATCATCTTGACATTTGTTTTTTTAAAAGTTTCTTGGAAAGAATCGGTACTTGTAGCAGAGGAGACAGTACTTGAAAGTAATCCGTCTATTTTAGGAAAATTATTTGGACTGATTATTTTGTTATTAATTGTTCTGCCAGGTGTGGTGAGTGAGGAAGTAGCCAAAACTTCCATTTCTCCTTTAATATTGTGGGTTTTTTTATGGATTGGAGTACCAGTGCTTGGTCTTTTTTTTGGTGATGTGTACTCAAAATTCAATCCTTTAAATTTGCTAAATAATAACTCTCCAAAACCCTCTTCTGTCTATATGGCTTCAGTGCTATTTTTAGGATTGACTTGGTTTGAATTAGTTTGGAGAAAGCCTGGAAATCCTTTTCATATTGCCATAGCTTTCATAATTTTATTTTCTTCTGTCAATATTTTGATGTATAAATTTAAAAAATCTTCCTTTGAAGTTGATCCGTTATTGTTGCTACACCACTTGTACAGTAAATTAAGAATTCCTTACTCTAAGCCGGTCTTAAAAACAATGTTGAGCAATTTAGCGAATTTATCCAGGCTCCCTGGGATGGAGTATTTTATATTGTTGATGATTGGAACCGTTACTTATGATGGGCTTCGTGGAACAGTTGTATGGTACGACAGGTTTGGTACTCAAATCTACGACACTGGTTTTGCGACAGTGGCTTTCATTAGTATTAATCTGCTAATTATTAGTTTCTATAGATTTGCATGCTATTTTGCTTTAAAAGTTGGGAAATCTAAATATAGTCTCAATGAAACTTCACTTGCTTTTGGACACACTATGCTTCCAATAGCTTTTGCCTACCATGTGACACACTATATAAGCTTATTACTTTTTGAGTCACAAACACTTTTATATAGACTTAACGACCCAATAGGATTGGGTTGGAACTTATTTGGTATCGAAGATATAACAATTATTTATTTTTTGTCACCAGTTGCTTTATGGATTATACAGGTAGTTGTTACTCTTTTAGGCCACATGTTAAGTGTTGTTTTGGCTCATGATTTATCTGTAAAGATGTTTGGGCATGAACAGAGTGATAAAACACAGTATATATTTTTATTTATTACAGTAGCTTTAACTCTTCAGGCTTTATTCGTTCTTAGTGTTCCCTAAATTTTTTTTACCTTCTAGGCTTTTTACCCGTTCTGCAATTGGTGGATGTGAATAATAATAAGAGCTATATAAATTATCCGGTGTTAGGTTAGAAGAGTTATCCTTACTCAACTTAAGAAGTCCTGAAATCATACTTTCAGCTTCTGTGTACTCAATTGAAAAATCATCAGCAGCAAATTCTCTTTGTCTGGAAATATATGAGGTAAAAGGTTTAGTGAAAAAAGTATATGAGCCGATAACAAGGTAGAAAAGTAAAAATTTAGAATATAGAGTTACCTCATCTAAACCATGGCCATAAAAGAATTGATCGGCCATAAAAACCTGGCCTAAAATATAAAAACCAAGAAAACCAAAGAAAATAGAACTTATAAGCGTTCTCCTAATGTGTCCTAATTTATAGTGGCCTAATTCATGTCCAAGTATTGACTCCATTTCTTTTGGAGTAATCGTTTCTAATAATGTGTCATAAAAAACTATTCTCTTGTTGTTTCCAAATCCTGTAAAAAATGCATTTCCATGCGAGCTTCTTAAACTTCCATCCATTACAAAAAGTCCTTTTGCTTTAAAGTTAATTTTATTGAGAAGTTTCTCAATGGGTTCTTTAAATTTCTCGTCAGTAATTGGCTCTAGTTTATTAAAAAGTGGAAGAATCAAAACAGGATATAGATAAAATATTATGGCTTGAAATAAAAATACTGCTACGAAAGCATATATCCACCAATTATCTCCAAGTCGTTCAATTATTGAAATTACAACAGCATATAGAGTTGAAGAAAAGATAATAGAAATTAATAGGCTTTTTATTAGGTCTTGAATAAATGTTTTTGTTGTTGTTTTATTAAAGCCATATTTTTCTTCAAGATAGAAGGTGGAATATATAGCTAATGGAATTCCTATTATTTCGTCAATTAAAACAATAAATAACCCAAGTAAAATAATCCCTACAACATTTGACTGAGTAACCTCTTGGACTATTTTTGTTAGAAAATTAAGTAGCCCACCTGAAGTGAATAGCAACAAAACTCCAACCGAAATAAGAGCTGTAAGCATTGAAAATCTAATTCTCTCTGTATTGTAATTTATAGATTTTTTGTATTCCTCTTCTGTCACAACACTTACAAAACGCTCAGGTATAGCTTCTTTATTATCTTCCATAGATTTGATGTTTCTCTGTTTTAAATAGGTTTCAAGAAGAAACTTGAAACCTATGAACAATGGGAAAAGTACATTGAAGTTCAGCCCATTGATTAATTCAACTAGATTCATAGAAGTTTATATTACCTTTGTTTGGATTGTAAGGAAAGGGAATGAACTATTTACCAAATCTTCTTTCGCGCTGTACATATTCTCTTAAACAACGTAAAAAATCGATTTTTCTAAACTCTGGCCAAAAAACATCCTGAAATATAAATTCTGAATAGGCGCTTTGCCATAACAAAAAACCTGAAAGTCTTGCTTCTCCACTAGTTCTTATAACCAAGTCGATATCAGGAACTTCCGGTGAATACAGGTGCTCTCTCAGATCTTCGTCTGTCATGTTTTCAATTAGTTCATCCATATCTTGATCTTTGTTGTTTTTAAGCAAACTTTTAATTGCATCTACTATTTCTTGCCTACCTCCATAGCCAAGAGCAATTGTTAGAGTTTTTTCACCACCACCACGTACCTCCTGAAGTTTTTGAATAGTTTGTTGAAGGTAGTCAGGAAGTTGATCAAAGCTACCAATAAACTGTATTTTAAAATTGTCAACAATATCATCAATAATTAACTCTTCAAAAAGTTCGTTTACAACCTTGTAATAAGGCTTTAGTTCTTCTTGTGGTCGTGAAAGGTTTTCTTTTGATAGCAACCAGCTTGTTATGTGTTTAATTCCTAATTCGTCACACCAAGAGACACATTCTTTAAAGCGAACCATCCCAATTCTGTATGAAACTTCATAACTCAACAACTTTTCTCTACGTGCATATCTCCTATGTCCATCATGAATAAGACCAATATGCTGTGGTAATTGTTTTGTTAAAAGCTCTTTTTGAAGACGTGATTCATAAATACTATAAACAAACTTTGGTGAGACCATAATTAACTACAAATATTTTCTATTTCTTCTATGCCTCGAGGCAATACTTCAGTTAAGTTAACGGGTTCATTTTCAGTACAAAGAATATTATCTTCTATTCTTACTCCAATACCTAATAAGCTTTCTGGAATTTGATGTTCAATAGTTTTTGCTTCTTGCATTTCTTTTTGTTCTAACCTTGTAGCTGCCTCCATGCCCATTTCTTTCCTTCTTACTTTTATCTTTTCAGGATCTCGTTCTAGTAGGGGAAACTTGATTATTGGTTTTGATGGCCTGATATAAATACCCGGTTCAATCGTTGTAACCATTCCAGGAGCAAATTTTCTTGGTTTATTATTTAATTCATTACTCCCAGCATCATGAACATCTAAACCTAGCCAGTGGCCAGTACCATGCATGAAAAATTGAAAGTAATGCATCATTGAAATTGTGTCTTCGGTACCATTTGGAACCAGTTCTAAATTAACAAGGGACTCTGAAATAGAGGCAATTGTTGCTCTGTGAACATCTTGCATGGTATTTTGAGTTGTCACCATTTCAATTCCTAAATTTTGAGCTTTCAACACTTCCGAATAAACTGCTTTTTGTTCAGGGGTATATTTTCCGTTTATGGGAAAAGTTCTCGTAATATCTGATGAGTACATTCCGTACTCCGCAGCAGCATCTATTAATAGAAGTTTTCCATCTTCAAGTTCCTCTCTGTTTGTGGCGTAGTGAAGAATACAGGAATTATCACCTCCTGCAACAATCGAGTTATAACCGAGTCTTTCTGCCCCAAGGTGATAAAAAGTCTTCTCCATTTCGGCAGCGACTTGATACTCATAAACTCCTGGTTTAGTAAATTTCATTGCAGCAAGGTGACCTTCAATACTTATGTCACATGCTTTCTGTAAAAGTTCTAACTCTCCATCCTCTTTAATCAACCTTAGTTCAGAAAGTATTGGCTGAAGTGAATGTAGGTTAGCTTTACTGAAATTTCCTCCCCTTTGGTCATAAGGAACTGCCAGATTTAAAACCTGTTGGTCTATTTCTTGAAAAAAACTTGATGAGTAATCACAGTAAATATCTGTGTAACCCTTAAGAAGATTTATTAGTTCGTTTTTATATTGTGTATTTGAATAAGCTTTTTTTGATCCATAAAGGTCAACAGCTCCTTGTTGACCAATCCTTTTTCCATCCCATGTTTCCATTTCTTCATTTTTATCTAAAACAAACATATACAACTCAGGAATTGAATCGTTAACTAAAATTACAGCATGTGCATCTGGTTCTGGCCATTCTGTCAAATAGTGAAAATCAGAGAACTGACGGAATGGGTAGTTTGCATCATTGTTTCTATAAATAGTTTTATTTCCGTGGAGTAAAACTGCGCCATTTTGTATAGTCTTTGCAATTTTCTCTCTAGCTTGTTTTGATAAATTCATAACTTCATTAAGGATAATGTATTAGTAGGTTGTTTTACCAATACTATTTATAAAGAAAAAGGAGCGACAAGCGCTCCTTTTTAAAAACCAGTTGAACTGGAACTCTACTTCAGATTTTCAGCTGAAGCTTTGCCGTTTTTTTCTACAATCTCAAATTCAACCTCTTGATCTTCTTCAAGATTATTCATTCCAGCATTGCGTACTGCGGTGATGTGAACAAACACATCTTTATCACCATCTTCAGGTGCTATGAAACCATAGCCCTTGGTTTGGTTGAACCATTTTACTTTGCCCTTCGGCATATATTCTCCTTATTAGTCTGTGTCTTTCGACTAGATTACTTTAGTAGTGGAGATTATTTAAATATAATTTTTATTTTGTCTTTTAATTTATTAAATAAGCTGTTTTTATTGGCTTTTTGCGATTTACAAAAATTTTTTTAAATATTTTTCTAATATTTTTTGCCAATATGACTCATTATGCATGCCTTCTTCCTCAATTAAATACACATATTGTATATTTAAGAATTAATAAAGCTCTTAGCCTAGAACGTCTTCTATATTCTTTGAAATGACTTTAGCTTTATCTTCACTACTTGAGATGATTAAAACAACATTATCTCCCGCTATTGAAGCTATGACATTTTCTAAAAATAGATTATCAATAGCTTCTGCAACTACTTGTGCGGCAGCTGTAGTTGTTTTGACTACAACTTGATTTAAGACTGACTCTACTTCTAGGACAAAATCATTTAACGCATTTATTGCAATCTTCTTATGAGCATTGTTGTCTTGATCTTTTGGTAGTACGTAAACTAGTAATCCGTCTTTTTGTCTTTTTTTAATTGCTCCCAGTTCATTTAAATCTCTGGATAATGTTGCCTGTGTTATCAAAAAATTGTTTTTCTTTAGCAGACCTTTTAACTGGTTCTGAGAAGAAATATTACCATTCTCGATTAGATCAGCTATTATTTTTTGTCTTTGTATAGTTGATTTTGCCATTGTATAAATATACATTATTATGCATATTTATACAATTATAATTTTTTATAAATACTTTCAGCTAATTTAATTGCATCTTCCTTTGACACTTCACCCTCATTTAATCTTTGTTCGTAAAGAGCTTTCATGATTTTTCCAACTGTTGGTCCTGGTTTCAATTTAAAGATTTCCATTATGTCATCGCCAGTAACAGGTGGTCTTAGGTTTGAGAGTTCCTCTTTTTCTTTAACTTCAGCAATCCTTGCTTCCATTTCATCAAGATATTTATTTATTTCATCATATTTATTTTTATTTTTTGTAGTTATGTCTGCACGAACTAATTCATTAAGCTCATCTAACATCTCGCCTGAATCAACTATATATCTCCTTACTGCTGAATCCGTCCAACCCATTTTAAATGTATGCGGACGCAAATGATTTTCCACTAATAAACAGATATCTTGTATTTCTTTTTTACTAAACTTTAACCTTTTAAGAATTTGATTAGAAATTCTAGCTCCAACAACTTCGTGATGCCTAAAGTGAACTTTTCCATTTTCAATGCCTTTAGTTTTTGGTTTACCTATATCGTGTAATAAAGCTCCAAGCCTTGAGATAATATTTGGAGAGACTCTTTCAACTACAATTAGAGTATGTTCGTATACATCTTTGTGGTGGTGGTTTGGGTCAACTTCAATTTTTAACTGATCGAGTTCAGGCATTATTTTAATACTCAATCCACTCTCTACAAATGCTCTTATGCCAAGAGAAGGATTGGTTCCAACTAAAAGTTTGGTTAATTCATCCCTAACTCTTTCACTACTTACTATCTCGATTCTTTCTGTATTTTTTTTGATAGCATCAAAAGTGTTCGCATCTGGGGTAAAACCATGAGAACTTATGAACCTACACGCTCTAAGCATTCGTAGGGGATCATCTGAAAATGAAATTTCAGCAGAAATGGGCGTCGTAATGATTCCCTGAGAGAGATCTTTTAATCCTCCGTATGGATCAATCAATTCGTTTTCTAAAATGTCATAAGCTATTGCGTTAATGGTAAAGTCTCTTCTTTTTAAATCATTTTCTAAATTATTTGAACTTATGATTTCTGGTTTTCTTGAGGTCTCCTCATAAGAATCTTCTCTGAATGTTGTTATGTGTAAAGAAAAGTTTTCATATAAAGCTTCTATTGTTCCGAATGCTTTACCAATTTCAGTAGTTTGATATCCGTTATTTTTAAAAAGTATAAGCGATTCATCAGCAGTTGCATCAGTTGTGAAATCAAAATCTTTTGTTGCAATATTTAGAATTCCATCTCTTACAGCTCCTCCAACTAAATAAAGCTGGTATCCAGCATTTTTATAAAAGGTAGAAACATCCTCTAAAAAGGGGTTATCCTTTATAACTTTTAATAGTGTTGTTGGTACCATATTGATAGCTTAGAAGAAGAATGGAAAATATACAGTATGAATTCTAAAGTTGATTTTGCAGCAGGTGGGATTGTCTTTTATGACGATTTAATAATTATTGTAAAAAATAAAAGAGGAGATTTAAGTTTAAATAAAAGCTTTTGGGGTTTTCCAAAGGGGCATTTAGAAGAAGGTGAAAAACCTTCTGAAGCAGCAGTTCGTGAAGTTTATGAAGAAACTGGTTTTGTAGTTGAACTTAATAGCAATAAACCTATTGCAGAATCTAGATATGAAATTACGTTGGAAGATGGTGTGGTTAACAAAACAGTTTGGTTCTACGACATGAAAGTAATTAGTCCTTTTGAAAAGGAGCCAGATAATGAGATTGAAGAGCTTGCAATTGTTAATTTCGATGAGGCTATTAATTTGCTTACTTTTGAAGAAGATAAAAAGATTTTAAAATATGTATTTAACAAATGAAAAAAAAATAAATTACTCTCTAAGTGGAGCCTACTACACAAGAAAGTGGAATGATTACTGCTCGTATACCTATTTTGAAAAAGTATATGGTGGCCATGGGTTATTAAAGAAAGCTGTAAACATCTCAAAATATGACAATGTAATTTTTCATTCCTCGATGATTCAAGAAAACCAAGTTCCTTCATGGGAGTCAGCAGGTTGGGTTATTCATAAAAAACTTTTTGTATGTGATCAGAATTTACGATTTTTTTCAGTTAATAATGCTTCAGAAATAACTAAAATTTCACAAAAAAAATTAGATGTGGGTGATTTTTCATACTTGTTAGATTTGGATAAAGAAATCTTTGAATCATATTGGAGAAATTCATTTAACTCCTTCCAAGAAACATTGAAGAGCTGTGTGAATAATTATTTATTTATTCAAAAGAAAGGAGATCAAACAATAGGTTATGCGATACTGGGTGAAACGAGGAGACTCTCCTATCTCCAACGAATAGGGGTAGACAAACTTTATCAAAAACAAGGCTACGGAGAAGAACTGCTTAAATCTGTTCTTTCTTTCAGTAAGAAAAAAAAATTTCTCACTATGAAATTAAATACTCAGGAAGAAAATGAATCAGCTTTAAAATTATATAAAAAAAATGGGTTTAATATTCAAAAAAATAAGCTAGTAATTATGACAAGTACTCAAGAAGGGGGATGATAAAGTCATACAAGAATAAACCTGTATCGCTTATTATTAGATTATGCAAGAAGACAAATTCATAGAAACATTTGAAAGCCTTATTAAAACAATTAAGGATCTAATAGTCAGACCCGTTAAAAGATTTACCGGTTTTGCTACTCTTGGCTTACTTTTAATAGTGCTCCTATTGACTGCGCTTGTTTTTCTATTTATGGGGGTTTTAAAAATAATGCAGGGGCTAGGTGTATTAATAGGTGTTAACCCAACAGGATTTGCTCTATCGGCATTAGGTATAGTTTTTTTAGTTTTATCATTAAACAATTACAGAAGGAAAAAGAAAAATGCATGAAATAGCAATAATAGGTTCTGGCCCAGCAGGATATACAGCAGGTGTTTATGCTGGAAGAGCCAACTTAAATCCAATTTTATTTGAAGGTCTAGAGTCTGGTGGGCAACTTATGCTGACAACAGATGTAGAAAATTATCCAGGATTTGAAGATGGAATTATGGGCCCAGAGCTAATGCAGGTTTTCAAAAAACAGGCTCAGCGATTTGGAACAGAAATAAAAACTGAAACTGTCGATACTATTGAAAAAGTTGATGGTGGTTTTTCTTTAAAAACTGCTAAAGAAACCTACCAATTTAAAACAGTAATTATTAGTACGGGAGCATCCGCAAAATGGCTTGGGGTTAAGGGTGAAAAAGAACTTCAGGGATACGGTGTTTCTGCTTGTGCAACTTGTGATGGTTTTTTCTTCAAAGAGTTGGAAGTGATAGTTATAGGTGGTGGGGATTCAGCCATGGAAGAAGCTTTATTTTTGACAAAGTTTGCAAAGAAAGTTCATGTAGTACATAGAAGAGACTCTTTCCGGGCAAGTAAAATTATGCAAGATAGGGTGATGGATCATGAAAAAATTAATGTTCTTTGGAATAAAGAAATTACTGAGATTAAGGGTGATAAGAAAGTCACCTCTGTAACCATCAAGGACTTAACGAAAGAAGTTGAGGAAGATATGCCTATAGATGGTGTGTTTCTAGCTATTGGGCATACCCCTAATGTTTCCTTTCTAGATGGCATGCTTGACCTTGATGAAAAAGGATACATTAAGACAGGTTTCACCACAGACACAAGCACATCTCTCCCAGGTATTTTTGCAGCAGGAGATGTTGCTGATTCAATATATAGACAAGCAATAACTGCAGCCGGTACGGGTTGCCAAGCAGCTATAGATGCCGAAAGGTGGCTCGACAATTAATCTTGATGTAGCCTCTCTCTTAAAGAGTCTTTCAAATATTGAGTTAGATGACCTTCGAAACAAACTAATTTATGCAGGATATGCAACTTCAGAAGATATCATTGAACTAATAGCAGCTGTTTCACTCTTTATTGATGACAAAAATTTAAATTTTCTAGAAAACAAAGAAGATCTTTGGGTGGAACTTATCAATCATGGATATAAACTTGGTGACCGAATTTTAAACTTTAGTAAACCGGAATTACGTGGCTCTGATGTAGAGGAACTTCAAGAACTTTTATCTAGACTTGGTTTTTATTCTGAACCTATCAACGGGCTCTTTAATACATATCTAGCTGAGTCGGTAACAGAATTTCAATTAAATAGAGGATTGTCAGTTGATGGTAACGTTGGTCTTGATACTGCACATGAAATTAAAATGTTGATTAGGCCAAATTTAAACACATCCTTAAATGAAGCTATCAAATCTATTTCTCCAAATCTAAATACATCTACGTTAGGTTATACGGTATGTTTCGACATCCCAAATGATGAAGAGTATGCAGAACAAATAGAAACCTATGAAATAACAAAAAAAATATGTTTAGAAAATAATATAATTTCTTCATTTGCATCTGAAATAGGTCAAGACGTAAAAGAAGAAAACATAATTAACTATGTAAACAAACTACAACCAACATTGTTTATTTCGTTCAAGAAATCGAGTGAAAGTTCAATAGCTTTTTTCAAAGGAAGCTTTACTGAGAGCAGATTTGGAAATTCTATGGCAAGAAAAATTAGTTCTCAACTTAAAATCGATATGTATGGAAAAGCACATAACCTTCTAAAAAATACAAAATCTGTTTCACTAATATTTTTTGGTAATTTTTACCAAAATGACAAATTATCTACTGTTTTAGAAAATATACTTCAAAGCTTAAATGAGAGTTTAGAGATTTAGTTTATCTTTTCTACAAATTCTTTTAATGCTGTGGAAGAATTAAAATTCAAAATAACTTTAAATTTATCTTTCTTATTTTGCACTATTGCTTTTGAACCTGTCTTGTCTTCAAAGTAGTTTTTGTAAAATATAGTCATTTCATCTGTACTTGGGTCTGACGTATGAATACTTCTAACTTTATCTTCGACCTGTCTACTGGATAATCTTAATAATTTAATCTCATCTAAAATCTTTTCTTGAAGAGAGTTTGGTAAATTAATTAGTGGTCGAATTTGACCCATAGTAACTTCACCACTCTTAAGAGAACTAATAACTTTTAATGAAAGCTTAGATAACCTAAGTGAGTTAGATACATAAGATCTACTTTTTCCAACTAACAGTGCTATTTCTTTAGATTCAAGATTGTAAGTTTCAACAAGGTGCTGAAATCCCGTTGATTCATCAATAGCGTTTAGCTGATCTCTTTGTATGTTTTCTACTAATCCAATTACAGCTGCATCTCTTGAGCTAACATCTTTAACTAGGCAAGGTATTCTTTCCAGACCAGCCAATTTAGATGCTCTTAATCTTCTTTCTCCTGCAATTAATTCGTATTGATCTCCTGTTACTTCTTGAACTATTAGAGGTTGTAAAACTCCATTTTTACGTATAGATTCTGTTAGTTCATTTAGTTTGGAATCATTAAATTCAGTTCTAGCTTGTGAGGAACTTTCTTTAATTAACTTAACTTCTATTTCTAACGCATTAAATTCTCTTACATTAGTGTCTGTTATCAGAGAGCTCAGTGATCTCTTCATTTAATCCAACTTTCTTTAATATTTCATTTGCTAAATCAAAATATTCCACTTTTGATTTACTATCGTCTTTAAAATCTATAACAGTTTTAGCATAAAAGGGTCCATCAGCAATTTCAGTAGTTTGAGAAATTTTTGTAGTAAAAAGTTTATCTGCTAATAAGTATTCTAATTCTGAAACAAATTCTAAATAACTTGATCTTCTCTTATCTATTTGATTTAATAGCACACCAAGAAATAATGGGTTAGTGTTATGAATAGAGGATACGGACTTTTTTGCAAAATCCATTGCTTGTGCAACTCCCTCAACAGCTAAAAATTCAGGTTTTGCTGGTATCATATAAAAATCAGATACGGCAAGCGCTTCTTGTACTAGTGAACTCATAGTTGGAGGTGTGTCAATAATGATTAAGTCATATTTTTCAAATTTATTATTCTGAAAAGCAAATTGTAGTTTTGAACCACCAATTATTTTTTCATCATTAAACTTAGAAATTTGAGTATTTGAACTTAAAATATCTAAGTTTTCTTTTATATTTCCAGGAATTATGTTACTTTTTTTTTCTAATAAATTGATTGCATTAGAGTCATTATTATCATTTTTATCATAATTTAAATAAGTTGATACATTCCCTTGTGGGTCTAGATCTAAAATTAGGGTTTTATAACCTAATGTTGAAAAAGTTGTCGCTAGGTTTACTACAGTTGTTGTTTTTCCTACGCCACCTTTTTGGCAAATTATTGATATTGTTTTCACTTTACTGTTATAACATCAATAAATCTATATTCATCCTGATTAATAAGAAATTTTTGTTGTTTCACGTGAAACAAGTCTTTATTAAGTTCTTTTGAGTCTGATTTTGAAGAAATTATAAATAGATTGTTTTTATTAGTAAACATATGCTTCTTTAATTTCTCGATTAAATCATCTTTAGGAATATAGCATCTCATTAAAAAGATTGAATTATCTTGATTTTTTATAAAAAGCTCTGCATCAGCTTTTAATGCAGTTATATTTGGAAGTTCATTGGTGTTCAAGAAACGCTCTAATTCGAATATTCTAGTTTGTTTAATATCAACTAATTGAACTTTATTATCAGAAACAATTCCATAAGGTATTCCTGGGATTCCAGCACCAGTACCTAAATCATATACGTTGGTCAAAGAAGTATTTAAATCAAGAATAATTTTATAAAAATAAAGAGAGTGAACAATAAACTCATCCCATATAAATTGATCTGATTTGGAGCTAATTAACCCTGTTTTAATTCCAGTATCCTTAAGCCAATTATGATATGAAAGTAGCTTTTCTAAGTTATTGTCGGAAAAACTTTTACCCCAATCTGGAATTTGGGGATTAAAGCTCATTCTTCTTCTTTTTTACTTCCTTGTTTTTCAGTCGGTGCAAAAACAACAGATCTATAGGGTTCTCTTCCTTCAGAATAAGATTGTATTCCTTCTATGTTAGAAACTGCATCGTGTAGAGTTTTTCTATCCACAGAATTCATAGGTTCAAGCATAACTTCTTGATGATCTTCAAGTATTTGTTTTGTAAGCCTTTCTGCATAAATGGTTAAAGCTTCTTTTCTTTTAACTGCATAATCTGCTACATCAAGTCTCAATCTTGTGCCAGCACCTGTTTTTCTTTGTATAACCGTTCTTGTTAATTCATGTAATGAACGGATGATATTTCCTTTTTCTCCGACTAAAGCCTCTGTTTGTTCTCCTTTAACGGCTACAAGAAGGTTTTGATCATCTAATTCACCAGTAACAGTTCCTTTTAGTCCAAATGAGTTGATTAATCCTTCTAAGAATTTTATAGAAACATCCAGTTGCTCTTTAGGATCTGCTTCAACTCTTGGTTTCTTTTCATAATCTCTTTTCTTATCATTATTTTTAGGAGTTCTTTTATTTTGGCTATAA
Organism: Acidimicrobiia bacterium; assembly: GCA_028376655.1. Taxonomy (GTDB): domain Bacteria; phylum Actinomycetota; class Acidimicrobiia; order Actinomarinales; family Actinomarinaceae; genus Actinomarina. The sequence goes on along the minus strand of JAONAZ010000003.1, from coordinate 80,798 downwards.
CTACGTGTATTTCCTCCACGATTGTTTCCATCTCGACTATTGTTTTGTACACCATTTCTAACTGAAATACGTACCAATGCTTTTGTACCACCCACTCCAAAAACGCCGCCTTCAGGTTCTCTTAAAATATTGATATTTGCTTGTGTTGCATCTTCAAGGTTTAGTTCTTTTAAGCCTGCTTTTATTGCGTCATCTATGGTTTTTGCTTCGACCTCTACCCATTTATTTGACATTATTTTCTCCTTCTTTTTTTTCTGTTTTTTCGAGGATCATCTTTTTCATCGTTATTTTCAGTTGATGTTTCAGATTTATTATTATCCTCTTTTTGATCTTTTTGACTTTTTTGATTCTCTTTATCTTTTTGATTTTCTTCAATTTTAACGATTAAAGCTTGCTGTCCAATCCTAAATATATTTCCTGTTAAAAAATATACAACTAACCCTGAAGGAAGTGTCCATGATATAAATCCAAAAAATAGAGGCATTATTTTTCCAATCATTTGCATTTGTTGTGCTTGTGGATTATTTGAATTACCTGTTTTCTTTGTCAGTTGGCTTTGTTGGTATAAAGCCGTCAATATAACAAACAAAATAAGTACTAAATACGGAATTCTATCAATCCAGGTGGCTATTTCAGATGCAGGAATTTGAAGATCCATGGTGTAGAACAAAATACTCGATGGATCGCCTAACTGCGGGAATAATGATGCATCCTTGGGTATAAAATCAAGGGGCTCTCTAAGAACTCTAAAAAGTGCAAACCATACTGGCATTTGAATAATTAATGGTAAAACACAACCAAGTGGATTGATGCCTTTTGTTTTATAGAGATCTGCAATTTCTTTATTTAACTGCTCTTTATTATCTTTGTGTTGTTTTTGTAATTTTTTAAGTTCTGGTTGAATATCTTGCATTCTTTTAGTTGACCTTGTTTGCCTTAAGGTCAAAGGAAATATTATTATATTAATAATAATTGTTAATGCGACTATAGAAAAACCATAGGAATTTGTAAAATCAAAAGAATATGATAATAAAAACCCAATAGCGAGTGCGAATGGTTCTAATATTGCCAATTTTTACCAAATTTTATATATAATGGGTTGCAAATATAAACCCTTTTTAAAATTAAAGGAAATGTCTTTATTAATCCACTTTTTTCAATAGAGTTACTAATAACTTCGCTGCAGGTAGGATAATATAAACAATTTCCTTGACCAAAGCCAAAGAAATTAAGTAAAGATCTAACTATTACATAAAATATTTTTGAAATTTTCATTTATTTGTAAGTTCGGGATGAGATTTTAATATTTTATTTATATCTTTTAAGTTCATTTTGGAAGATTGTATTGAACCAATAACATATATATCTACATTATGTTTTATCTCTAAACCCCTTACAGCCTCTTTTATCCTTCTTTTAAATTTATTTCTATTAACCGCGTTTGTCCCGTTGCTTGATATGTTTATTCCAAGCCTGGAAGTTTCTAGGTTGTTTATTTTTATATAAACTTTTAAACCACCAACGTTAATAGCGTTTTCGTCTTTTTTCAGGTTCTTAAAATGTTGACTAATGTTTAGTGCAGTAAAACTTAACAATTAACTACGCAGAAATTATTTTGCGTCCCTTGCTTCTTCTCCTTTTAAGGATTTGTCTTCCAGCTCTGGTACGCATTCTTAATCTAAAACCGTGTTTCCTGCTTCTTTTTCTATTGCTAGGTTGATAAGTTCTTTTCATTTTTCTCCTGTGCAATCACAATAAAGCGATAAATTATTTAAACAAACTAAATATAATTTATTATTTTTAGTTCGCGAAATCAGAACTATCCTCGCGAAAACTAAATTAACTAATAATCGTAATCTAAAATATTTAATTTAAATTATTAAATATTTCCTCTATATAAGTCAATGATATATAGTCTTTTTATGCATATTGAAAATTTAACTTTTATTAAGTTTGGTTTTCACACTCTATGAAATTTTGTCATTCTTTATTAGTTTTATATAGAACATGAATCAGGATTTACAAATTTTTAGACAAAAGATTTCTCAAGAAGAATTTAGTAAGACCGAAACATATTGGTTAGATCAAATAGATTTTCAAATTGTAGATGGTGATTTAAATATATGTATAAATTCAGAATTTGTTAAATCGTCAATTGAAAAAAAAATATATAAAAAATTATTATCTATTTCTGAGAAAATCTCTGGAATCCATAATTGTATTTTTGTTTTAGATCCAAGTATAAAATTAAAGAAAGTCGACATACAAACTATCACTGATTCTTACCCTGAAAAGCCTATTAACGACAAAGAAGAAAAAGTTTTTGAAGTTGATTTAAGTGTTTTCAACAATCTTTTAACTGGAAGTTCTAATAATTTAGCTATCACAGCTGCAAAAAATGTTGTTCAGAACCCCGGAAGTAGGTTTAATCCCCTGTTTATCCACGGAAAACCTGGTGTTGGTAAAACTCATTTATTAAAAACTATGGAGGAGTCTTCTCGGTCATCTTATTATATTGACTCAGAATCGTTTCTTGAGTCTTATGTTTCGGGAATTAAAAATCAAAGCATCGATTTATTTAAAAACAAAATTAGATCTGTTGATATTTTGTTAATTGATGATATTCAGTTTTTTATGGGCAAAAAGGGAGTTTCTGAAGAACTTTTTCATACTATTAATTATTTCTTAAATAACAATAAAGCTGTAGTTTTGGTTTCTGATCAAAAACCACAAGACTTACTTGGATTTCCTGAAAGATTAATCTCACGTATATTAAATGGGCTTGTAACAGATATTGAACAACCTAGTTCAGAAATGTTTAAAGAATTCTTAACTAAAACAAATGAAGAAAATGATAATAATTTACTAACTTTTTCAAATATTGAAGATTTGTCTAATATTGATATTTCCAGTTTTAGAGATATTAATGGCATTGTTAATAGTCTTGTGCTTAATAAACAAACAGGTGTTAATAATTCTGATTATATAACAGGATTAGTTAAAAACTTACTAAACAAGAATACGTTTATTTTAACCCCCGAGTATCTATTTGATTACGTTTCTAGTCTTCATCAAATAGATAAAAAACTCATTGCTTCAAAAAATAGAAGCTTGGAAGTGAGTGCTGCTAGACACCTTTTGGTTGTTTTAATGAGAAAGCATACAGATCTTTCTTTGACTCAAATTGGTCTATATCTTGGAAACCGTTCTCACTCGACTGTTTTGTCGTATTTAAAAAAAGGGAAAAACTCTGCAGTTGTGTTAAAGGAAGTGAACAGTTTCGACAATAAGTTAAATATGGTGGAAGCTTCTTAATTTTTATGTCTGTTTTGTTCAAAACACTCAACATCAAAAACCTTTGTTTACTTTGTTTTAAAAAGTTTTTCAACATGTCCGACAGCTTTATTATTATTAAATATATATAGGAGTAAATTGAAGTTCAAAATAAAAACAAGTGAGTTAAAAAATATAGTCTCAACAGTTTCTAGAATCGTAGACCCCCGTCCAGCGACACCTTCTCTTCAAGGTATTTATTTCAGAACAGTAGAGGACTCTATTGAAATAATAGGGTCCGACTTAGACATAGTAATTAAAGCTAAAGCAAAAGCAGAGATAGAAATAGATGGAAAAGCTCTTATAAACTCTAGGGTTTTGTCTGATATGGTTAGAAAACTACCAAGGGGTGAAGTAACTTTTTCTGACATTGGTAGCGAACTAAGAGTTGAACAAAATAAATTAAACTTTACTTTAAGAAAACTTGATGAACAAACATACCCAGAAGCATTGCTTGAACAGAACTATGATGATAAAAAAAGCCAAAGTATTGAACCACACGAACTTTTTGAAGCTTTAAAAAAAGTAGGCATAGCAGCTTCACCAGAAGGAGGAAGACCGATACTGACCGGAGTCTATTTCAACAACGCAAATGAAAAAACAGAACTGGCAGCAACAGACAGTTATCGGCTCGCAACACACGATCTAGTAAACTTTCCAACAGAGGACGCAGGAATACTTTCTTTTAGGTCTCTTAACGAGACAGCAAGAATATTCGAACAAACAGAAGAAAAAATCGAAATAAACTCAACAGAAAGAGAACTACACTTTTATGATAAAAAATTCTCTGCCTCAATTAGAAAACTTGAAGGAACCTTCCCGGAATACCAAAGTCTTTTTCCAAAAGAAAACCTTTTCTCTATAGAGATTAACAAAAGCGCCATACTTGAAACCCTAGATAGAGCGACCGTTGTTGCGGAAGGTTTTATACCTGTAAAAATAGAGATTTCAGATCCACAAACTCTAAAAATAACAACAGTGAACAAAGAGATTGGTGGCGGTAGTGAAGAGGTTTCAATAAAAACCCTTGGTTTAGACGTCGGAGATGTAAGTGGTTTTACAATGTCATTCAATCCCAACTATTTAATACAAGGCATAGAGGTTTTAGATGGAAACAGTGTATATATGCGTTTTTCAGGAAATGAAAAACCAGTCATAATACAAGGAGAACATGAAACCTTTAAATATTTACTAATGCCAGTAAGACCAAATTAGTGGCATCAAAACACCCCACTAAAATAAATGTTGAAACCAACGACCTGGGTATAAGTTTTTCTAAATCAAAAAAAATAGAAGGTTATTTTTCAAAAAATAAATATAAATGGTCTAAAGAAATATCCTTAGGACCGGTTTTAAACAATAAAGCAACCATTTATACAGAATCTTCTCGAGTAAAAGATTTAATTGAGCTTGAAGAACAAAAAATACTTATAGATATTGAAAAAAAATTAGACTTAAAACTCATTTCTATAGATGTTCAAATATTGAATAACCAACAATAGCGTAATTAATCTACTAAAATAGGAGTTCAGCAAGGGGCTGTACACAACAAAATAAAGAAACGCTTCTTAGGAGATCTGTGCCAAAAAAAGATTCTAACACCTATGATTCAAAAGATATAAAAATTCTTGAGGGTCTTGAGGCTGTTCGTAAAAGACCCGCTATGTATATCGGTTCAACCGGTCCAACAGGTCTACACCACCTTATTTGGGAGGTAGTTGACAACTCAGTTGATGAAGCCATGGCCGGAAGATGTACTGCTATTGAAATACAACTTGAGAAAAATGGTTCAGTAACCGTTTCTGACAACGGAAGTGGGATTCCAGTAAAACCACATCTAAAAACTAAAGTTTCAGCTCTTACAACCGTCTTAACAACCCTTCATGCTGGAGGTAAGTTTGAATCAGGCGCATATACCGTTAGTGGTGGTTTACATGGTGTTGGCATCTCTGTTGTTAATGCATTATCGGTTTATGTAAAAGTAGAGGTTCAGAGAGACGAACATATCTGGAACCAAAATTTTGACTTCGGAAAACCAACCTCAAAAATAAAGAAAGGTAAGCCCTCTAAAAAAACAGGAACAAAAGTAAACTTTTTACCAGATCCGAAAATATTTACAGAAACTCAGACGTTTGAATACAACATAGTTTCAGAAAGAATAAGACAGACAGCATTTTTAAACAAAGGTTTAAAAATTGTTTTAAAAGACAACAGAGTTAAACCAGCAACAAAAGAAGAGTTTCTATATAAAGGAGGCTTAACAGATTTTGTTGATTATTTAAATGAAGGACATGAGGTACTCCATAATAAAGTTATTTCATTTTCGGATAAAGCTAAGGACTCTGAGATCGAGGTAGCTTTACAATGGAAGGCAGAAGATGAAATAACTATTAAAAGTTTTGCTAACAACATCCACACACTAGAAGGCGGAACTCATGAAGAAGGCCTTAGAACAGCTATTACTAAAGCAATAAATGATTTTGCAAAATCTAGAAACCTTCACTCAGACATAGCACTTACCGGCGATGACATAAGAGAGGGACTAACTGGAGTGGTTTCAGTGAGAGTACAAGAACCTCAATTTGAAGGACAAACAAAAACAAAACTTGGGAATACTGAAATAAAATCAAAAGTTCAAGTTTTAGTCAATCAAGAATTACCAAAATGGTTGTCAAAAAACACAAAAGAGGGAAGAGCCATTGTGGAGAGATGTGCACTTGCTGCAAAAGCTAGAATGAGTGCCAAAAAGGCTAGAGAGTTAACCAAAAGAAAAAGCATACTTGAAACAGCCGGATTACCAGGAAAGTTAGCAGACTGTTCTTCTAAAGATCCTTCAGAAAGCGAGTTATTTATTGTTGAGGGTGACTCTGCAGCTGGTCCTGCAAAACAAGCACGAGAATCAAGAACTCAAGCAATCCTTCCAATTCGTGGAAAGATTATAAATGTCCAAAAAGTAACAGAAAATAGAGCGCTTCAAAATGAAGAAATCAGCTCTCTTATTAAAGCAATCGGGACAGGAATAAATACAGAATACAAAGGTGAGGAATCGCGATACGATAAAATTATTTTTCTAACAGATGCGGATGTTGACGGTGCACATATTAGAACACTGCTTTTAACATTCTTTTTTAAATTTATGCCCGGGTTAATTAAAGAAGGAAAAGTCTGGATTTCAGAACCTCCTTTGTATAGAGCAAAATCAACAGGTGGGGTCAACTACCTCAAAGACGACGAAGCCCTTGAAGAATTTAAAAAAGAGAATAAAAACAAAAAACTTATTATTTCGCGATTCAAAGGTTTAGGTGAAATGAATGCAGGAGAACTTTGGGATACTGCAATGAATCCAGAATCAAGAACTCTTATAAGGGTTAATATTGCTGACGGGAAAGCAGCTGAAGCGAAAGCAGCAGATATGTTTGAAATTCTAATGGGTACAGACGTATCTAGAAGAAAAACATTCATAGAACAAAATGCAAAAGATGTTAGATTTTTGGATGTTTAATGGTTAAAAAACAGCCCTCAGCTAAAAAACCAGCAGCTAAAAAACCAGCAGCTAAAAAACCAGCAGCTAAAAATGATGTCGACACAAAAATGATTAACAATGAAACATCTATTCAGGTCGAAGATGAGATATCCAAATCATTTCTAGATTATGCAATGGCTGTAATTGTCTCAAGGGCTCTGCCCGATGTAAAAGATGGACTTAAACCAGTACAAAGAAGAATATTGTATTCAATGTATGAAACAGGAATAAGACCCACTGGTCCATTTAGAAAATGTTCAAAAGTTGTCGGTGATGTAATGGGTAACTATCACCCACACGGAAACGATGCAATTTATGGAACTTTGGTTAGATTAGGCCAACATTTCAGTACACGTTATCCATTAATTGAACCTCAAGGAAACTTTGGTACACCAGATGATCCACCCGCTGCAATGAGGTATACAGAATCAAGAATGTCTTCACTTTCATCACAACTTTTAGATGGAATTGATGAGGATACTGTTACTTTTGAACCAAACTACTCGGGAGAAAGTTTTGAACCAAAAGTTTTACCAGGAAGATTCCCAAACCTTCTTATAAACGGTGCAGAAGGTATCGCTGTTGCTATGGCTACAAATATGCCTCCTTATAATTTAAGAGAGATTACTGAGGCTGTTAAATTTACACTGAATACAAAAAATCCAAAACCCTCAGATTATTTAAAAATAATAAAAGCACCTGATTTTCCTACTGGAGGTCTTGTCGTGGATACTCCAACAATTAAAGATGCAATTTTAAAAGGTAGAGGCTCTATTAAATTAAGAGCTGTTGCAGATGTTGAAGAACTTGGAAAAGGTAAATCTGCAATCATTGTAAAAGAACTTCCATATCAAGCGTCAATCGATAGAATAATGGAAAAAATTGCATCACTAGTACAAGATAAAAAACTATCAGGTGTTTCAGATCTAAGAAATGAAAGTAGTGATAGAAACGGTACAAGACTGGTCATCGAACTTAAAAGAGATGCTGTTCCACAAGTTGTTCTCAACCATCTTTTTAAACAAACACAATTACAAGATACTTTTGCAGTAAATTCAGTTGCACTTGTTGACGGTGTTCCAAAGGTATTGTCTGTACCACAATTAATTAATTATTACATAGAACACCAAATCGACGTGATACAAAGAAGAACTCAATACAGATTAAGAAAAGCAGAAGACAGGCTTCATATTGTTGAAGGCTTAATATTAGCTCTAGATAAAATAGACCAAATTATAAAGGTTATACGTGCATCTAAAGACGCAGAAACAGCAAGAAACTCTTTAATGAAAAAATTTAAATTTTCTGAAATTCAAGCATCACACATTCTTGATATGCCACTTCGAAGATTAACTGCACTAGAAAGGGAAAAACTTGAAGAGGAAAAAGTAGAACTTAAAAAAACAATCAAAGAACTTGGAATAATTCTTAAAAGTAGAAAAAAACAAGACGATATTCTTGTTGAAGAATTAGAAGAAATAACAAAAAAATTTGGCGATGAAAGAAGAACACGTATTGTGCCAGATGTTGGCGAAGTCTCAATCGAAGATTTAATTGAAGATGAAGAAATTATTGTATCAGTTTCTTCAAATGGTTATGTGAAAGCTGTCCCCTCTACTGCTTACAAGAAACAAGGAAGAGGTGGTAAAGGTGTAAAAGCAGCCTCATCTGATGAGGATGTTATTGAACACCTGCTATCTACATCAGTACATGCATATTTATTATTTTTTACAGATCAAGGAAAAGTTTATAGAGCTAAAGCTCACGAATTGCCAAAGACAACTAGAACCGCACAAGGGTCTTTAATTCATAATGTTTTATCAATGTCTCAGGATGAGAAAATCCAAGCAATTATTGATACAAGAGATTATGAAACTGAGAAATTTTTACTCATCATGACTGAAAAGGGTACAATTAAAAAATCTGCATTTAAAGACTTTGATTCAAATTACAAATCTTTACAAGCTATAAAACTAAAAGAAGATGACAAAGTTGTTTCTGTAAAAACTACCTCAGGTAAAGAAGATGTTATATTAGTTTCTCAAAAAGGTCAGGCCATTAGGTTTGATGAAAATAATCTTAAGCCACAAGGAAGAACTGCGATGGGTGTTAGGGGTATAAAACTCCGTGAAGGAGACAAGGTTGTTGGTGCCGCTACATCTAGAGATGAAACTCTATTATTCATAACTGCAAAAGGATATGGAAAGAGAACAAACCTCGATGAATTTAGAAAGGCAGGTAGGGGTGGAATGGGTGTTAAAGCTTTAAAAGTCACAGATGTTAAGGGAGATTTAATTGGAGCACGCTCGGTTGATGAAGATACTGAGGTTATGCTTATGAGTACTGGTGGAACAGCAATAAGATGTGCTGTGAAGCAAATTAAAAAAATGAGCAGAGCAGCTCAGGGAGTAAAGGTAATGAAACTTGCTAAAGAAGAAGAAATCTCTGCCTTTATCCCCATAAAGAATGATTGAAAATGGTAAGAGTTAATAGAGTTAGAAGAATTATCAGAAAGATAGACCCATGGACGGTCTTGAAGGTAACCTTTGTTTTAAACTTTATAGTTGCCCTCACAATAGTTTTAGGATTTTCAATCCTTTGGGTATTACTTGTTAACGCAGGTGTTCCACAAGGATTAGAAGACATAGCTAGAAGATTGGCTCTACTCGATCAAGATGCATCGCTCGTAGGGAATATCGAACCTTTATTTTCATCTGTAGTATTTTTAGCAACTGTTTATTTGTTAACACAAACAGCATTGGCAACAATTGGAGCTTTCTTCTACAACCTAGTCTCAGACTTAGTTGGTGGAATCGAAGTTGTGGTACTTGAAGAAACTTATAATGATGCACAAAATCAAACTTTAGAAAACACTCAAGAAGAACATCAAGATAATAAAGAAACTATGTTGATGACTTTTTCGAATACATTAAAAAATCTTAAAAATGAAGAAGACGAAAAAGAATAATTTGCTAACATACTTTAAACAAAGAAGTTAAAAAGCGAAGTTAGTAAAATTCTAACACTGTCCCGCAACTGTAATTCGAAAGATAAGTCAGGTCGCCTTTTTAGTTTTATTAAAACAACAATCCTCGAGAGAAGGAATGGAGTATCAATCTTATCTCGTGGTAAGAAAGGAAATTATGAAATATAAGATACTAATTCTTGCCGCGTTGATGACGATGTGTACAGGCTCTGAAGAGTCGAGCATAGAACAAAGAGTTATTTCGTTATCAACAACACACACAGAAGTTATCCAAGCGCTAGGAGGTGAGAGTCTTTTAGTCGGGGTTGATTCATTTTCAGAAACAGAACTACCTATTGAAAAAATAGATGCATTTACTGTAACTGCTGAAGATTTAATCGAGTTGAATCCTGACCTTGTAGTAGTAGCTTTTGATTTTAATGGAATCATTGAAGGGTTAGAAGGTTTAGAAATAAACTATGCTTTACTACCTCCCGCAAGAGATTTTGAAGATGTCTATACACAAATCGAAGAAATTGGAACATTAATAAACAAATCTGATGAATCATTAGAACTCGTTTCAGCGATGCAAAGAGATGTTGAAGAGATTATACAAAACTTTTCATCAGAAAACATAACTGTTTTCCATGAGATTGGATTTACTTATGGAATATACACAATAAATGAGAATTCTTTTATAGGCGAAATCTACAATCTTCTGGGAATAAACAATGTTGCTAATCTAAAAGAAGATCCATTTGGAAGTGGATATCCTGAGTTTTCAGAAGAAGAGGTTTTGGCTTCCAATCCAAATCTGATTGTCGTAGGTCATTCTGACTATTTGAATAAAGACCTCTCTACAAGAGTTGGCTGGGGGGAGATTACTGCGGTACAAAGTGGAAATGTCTTCTTTTTAGATGAAAACTTAGCAAACAACTGGGGAGCCAGCACAGTTGACTTGTTAAATACTTTATCTGAAATAGGACAATCCCAAGAAGATCCAGGAATCATTTATTCAAACCTTTACTCTGAAGAGATACAAAATTCTTCAGTCTTTCAAAATAATATACTCTATCTAGTACTGTTTATCTTGATAGGTTTAGTTGTGTACTCAAGAACTAGCCAGAAAGAAAAAGTTTAAGGAGAAAAATGAAGGGTTATTCGGAAGATTTATATATATTAGCTTTTGACCACAGGGGAACTATAACTAAGGGTCTTTTAGGGGTTGAAGGAAGACAGCCTACCGAAGAAGAGTCAAATAAGGTTACTGAACTAAAAAATATTATATTTGATGGCTTCATAAAAGCTAAAGAATCTGGGATAACCGGAGGAGAACCTGCAATTTTAGTAGATGAAACTTTTGGTCTTGATGTTCAACAAAAAGCAAAAGAAATGGGGATTAAGTTTGCTGCCCCAGTTGAGAAATCAGGCCAAAAAGTTTTTGATTTTGAATACGGTGCTCAATTTGGTGAAAAAATTAACGAGATTGGTGCTGATTTTATAAAAATCTTAGTTAGATGGAATCCTGATGATGATGAAGAAGTAAGATCAACTCAAGGGGCAAGGATTAAGGAATTGTCTGACTGGTTAACAGAAAATGATAAAAAATTTCTTCTAGAATTTCTTGTACCAGCAACAGAAGAACAGCTTGCCTCAGTAGGAAATGATCAGACTCGTTATGATTCTGAAATTAGACCTAAATTAGCGGTCAGGGTTGTAGAAGAGATGAGAGAAAAAGGAGCAGATCCTGATATATGGAAAATAGAAGGACTCGATACAGCTGAAGATTGTGAAAAAGTAGCTGCCGCAATCAAAACCGGAGATAGGGAAAATGTTATTGCTGTAGTTCTAGGTAGAGGTGCTACAGATGAGAAAGTTAACGAGTGGCTCCGTGCCGGATCATCTGTTGATGGTTACAAGGGCTTTGCTATAGGTAGGTCAATATTCTGGAATGCTCTAAAAAGTTTTCATGAAGGTGAAAAATCTAGGGATGAAGCAGTTACAGAAATTGCTGAATCATACCTCGGGTTTCTTTCTGTGTATCAAAACGGGAGTTAAATAAGTGTCAGCAGGAAAAGCTGTTATTGGACAATCTGGTGGACCAACTGCCGTAATTAATAAATCACTAGTTGGTTTTATTAAAGAAGCAGTAGAGTGTGATTTCGATGAAATACTAGGTGCTAAGCACGGACTAGCTGGAATGATGAATGAAGATTTTGTTGATTTATCTAATTTGTCTGAAGCACAATTATATGGCATTGGAAAAACACCAGCTGCAGCCCTCGGCTCAGTAAGAAAAAAACCAACAGACTCTGATATTGAAAATCTAATTGCAATATTTGAAAAACAAAACATCAGAAATTTTTTCTACATTGGCGGAAATGATTCTGCTGAGACCGCAAATCTAGTTTCTGAGGGCGCAAAACAAATTGGATATGAAATGAAGGCATTCCATATTCCTAAAACTATTGATAATGACCTGCGCGAAACAGACCACTGCCCAGGGTATGGATCTGCTGCTAGATTTGTAGCTCATGCATTCCAAGGTGATGATGCTGACAATAGAAGTCTTGGTGGGATAAAAATTAATGTATTAATGGGAAGACATGCTGGATGGTTAACAGCAGCGAGTACATTAGGGAAATCAACAGAGGAGGATGGTCCTCATTTGGTTTATGTTCCAGAGAAAACATTTAATATAGATAGATTTTTAAAAGAAGTAAAAGAAGTTTACGACTCCCTAGGAAGGTGCGTTGTTGCAATTTCTGAAGGTGTTCACAATGAAGAAGGAGAATACTTTTTACAAACATATGCTGATCAGACAGGTTCAGAGTTGGCAGGAAAAAAAGATAGTCATGGAAATATCCAATTATCAGGTTCAGGTGCTTTAGGTGATACTTTAACCAACTTAGTTTCTGAATATATTGATGGAGCAAGAGTAAGAGCAGATACTTTTGGCTATTTACAGAGATCATTTATTGCGGATATTTCCAAAGTTGATGCAGAAGAAGCTGAGAGAGTAGGGCAACACGCTGTTGTAGCCTCAAAGCAATTAGAAAGTGGATCTGTAATATTACAAAGACAACTTTCTGAAAAATATCATTGTGATGTTGAGATTACTGAACTTCGTAAAGTGGCAAAACACACAAAAGATATGCCCTTAGAGTTTCTAGATCCTGTAAAGTCTTATGTCACAAATGAATTTTTCGAATATGCGATGCCGTTAACTGGAGGCATCGAACCCAAGACACAAATATTTGTCTGAAAACTTCTAATTAAAAGCGACTAGTAATTATTTTATTATTTATGCATTCATCCTCTCATCAAACAAGCTTTCACTAAAATATAGAAAATGATAAAAAATCAGTTTGTAGCAGCATTATTAGTTTTATTTTTTGGTACTGCATGCTCAACGGGACCGGATTCAAATGTTGTTTCTTTGTCAGCTGAATCAACAACTACTTCGACTATATTTGAAGAGGATTATCCAATTGTTTTAACTCAGTGCTTAAACGCAGAAAAAGGTTATGACATAACAACTCCCTTTGATATACAAGATTTAAAAACAACAATTAGTCAATTAAGCACAAGCAAAGATGAAGAACTACAGCTGGGAGAGGATGTTAATTACTGTATTAACAAATACAACCTTTGGTCAGATTCATCTTCACAAAACCCAGAAGAACTTGCAAAATTATATGATGAAAATCTTGAATTAGCTAAATGCTTAAGAGAAAAGGGTATAAATGTTTCAGACCCAAGCCAACAAGAACCTAAGCTTGATTTAAGTGGACTAAAAAGTTCAAAAGACGACATTACCCCATTGCTACAAGAGTGTGGTTGGCAGAAATAAGCATTTAAAAACTAACTATAAACTTAGCCCCACCAAGGTCAGACTTACCTGCTGTAATCTTCCAACCATATTTTGAAACAATATTTTTTACAATACTCAAACCAAGACCTTTACCACCAACATTTCTTGTTCTTGATTCATCTTCTTGCCAAAAGGGAGTAAATATTAAGTCATAATTTTCTGGATGAATTCCAATTCCATCATCCTCAATGATTAATGAGGGAGCTTTATCCACCATATCGGTACTAATTATTACTTTGTTCGACTTAAATTTTTCCGCATTCCCAATTAAATTATTAAGCATCAATTTAAGAATTTCTTGGTTTGAATCAACCATTATTTCTAGGTTATTTTTGAAATCAACATCGGTACCTTTAACAGTCTTCTTAATTAATTCATTCAAGAGAATTTCCCCATCAGTACTACCACCTTTAGTAGAAGTCTCAAGGATTAATAAAGCTTCTATTATTGATTGGATTTCAATCACATCTTCTTCAATCCCAATGAAAGTTTTCTCGTCTGTATTATTTTGTTTTTTCAACTTTTCGATTTGTAATTTTAAACTTGTTAAAGGTGTTTTTAGTTCATGTGAGGCATTTGAAATAAATTGTTTCTGACTTATTGAACTTATGTGAACTTTTTCAAGAAGAGAATTAAATGTCGAAATCAACTTCCCAATCTCATCATTGCTTTTCACATCATCAAGTTTTTCCATTTTGTATAACGGTTCAAATTCAGATATTTTTTTGATAGATCTGCTTACAGGTTTTAATGCTATTTCTGTAGAAATTAAGATACCTAATACGACAAATATTGAAGCCAAAAGATAACTCAGCACAAAAAATCTTTCCAGGCCGTCAACTATATTCCTAGAAGTTGACTCACTAAAGCCGACAATAATACTTACTTTTTTGTCTGTACTTTCGGTTTTTATAAAATTTAAATCATCTTCATTTATTGCAAATTGGTTTTTTGCTAAATTGTAATCATCAATGAGACGTGGGGGAAAAAAGCTATATTCTCTTATTAGTTTTCCACTTTCTTTATCATAAACAAATACAAAATAGTCACCTATACGCGGAGTGTTTCTGAGATTTATTTTTTCATAATTTTTTTCTAGTTGTTTTACTAGTTTCTCCCTTCCATCTTCCATAGTTCCTCTATATCTGGTCTCAGCAACTTCCTCTAAGATTTCTGGAGCAATAAAAAATCCACCACCAAGAATAATAAGTGTGATTATTATAATTTTTGTTCTTATGCCAATGTTTTTCAATTATTCCACCTATAGCCAAATCCACGAACTGTATGAATATGTCCATCTAAGTTAAATGGTTTTAGCTTTTTTCTCAGATAGCCTATATATACTTCAACTTTATTTTCGTCCTCTTCACTTGGGTACAAGATTTCCCAAATTTCTTCCAATAATTCATTTTTAGATACAATATTTCCACTATTTATTAATAAGAAACTTAGAAGATCAAGCTCCTGCTTGGTTAGCTTAATTTCAATATCATTATTAGTAACTCTTCTTGATTTCAGATCAACCTTTAAAGCCTGAAACTCTAATATATTTATTTCTGGATTACTTACTCTTAAGAGCTTTCGAATTCTAGCCAAAAGTTCAACCATAGAAAATGGTTTTTTCAGGTAGTCATCTGCACCAGTGTCCAGACCTTCTTCAACATCATATTCACCATTTTTTGCAGTTAGCATTAAAATTGGTGAGGTAATTCCAATTTTTCTTACTTTCGCACAAACTTTATATCCGTTCATTTTTGGCATCATTATATCTAGGATTACTAGATCGGGTTGATTTTCGATAATCTTAAAATAACCATCTTCTCCATCAAAAGATTGTTCTACAACATAGCCTTCTTCTTGCAGAGAATCTTTGACTAATTCTGATATTTTCTTATCGTCTTCAACTAAAAGTATTTTTTTTACCACTAGTTAATAATGACAACATAAATGAATTTATCAAGTGTTGGCTATTACTCATCTCAGAAACTTCTCAGGTTTCACAGAATATCCCAAGGTTGCAACTGTTACAAAAGAGTATGAAAAAGAAAGGACGAATATGAAAAGATTATTATTAGGAATAGGCGTTTTTGGTCTTACTCTTGGTGTTGGCATTATGGGTATATCTTATGCCTCTGAAGCTCCTCAAGTTAGAGAGAATTTTTTTGAAAAAAAGGTTTCTAATGACAAAGCTGATAAACACAATCTTCTAGAGGGTGTCTTAATAGGTCTTGTTGAAGAGGGCACTCTGTCTCAGAATCAGTCTGATAGCGTATTGAGAGCTCTTGAATCAAAAAAACTAACGATAAAAGCGGAAAGAGAAGAAATCAAAAATCTAATTAATGAAATGCTTGAAGATGAAGAAATTACGATAGTAGAACTAGATTCTGTAACAACTATAGATCAAGAAAAAATAGATCGATTTAAAGAACGCTTTTCAGGGGAGCTTGAAGATGGTGTAATTTCAGAAGAAGAGTTTAAAGACAGCATTAAAAGTCATCACAGAAAAGGACACCATAAGTCGAAAGGCAGTAGTTAAGTATTTGTGTATTGGTTTTCTCCCTAGTCCAATACACATTTACTAAAATGTAACCATGAAAAAATACTTAACCAACACTTTATTACTTATATTTGTTCTTATCTCTGCGTGCTCCTCGTCAGATGACTCGCAAGGAGTTATTTCTGTAAATAATTTATCAAGCGACACAACAGTTGAAACTATTACGGAAGAGGTCGTTCAAGAAATAATTTCTCCTGAAGATGCACAACTTTTACTAGCTAGGTGCTTAAGAGAAAATGGATATGATATTACAGATCCTAAAAATGATGAGAGTTTACGAAGCGTTTTGCAACCGGTATTTTTAGCTGCTGATCAAAAAGGTAGAGACGAACTTTTTGAGACTATAGAGACTTGTGCTGAAGATAACAACATTCCACTAGGTGGCACAGCAGATTTTGAGAATCCAGAAGAAGTCGCAGAACAGTTAGATTCCGCGCTTGAAATTGCACGATGTTTTAGAGAAAAAGGGATAGAGGTTGAAGATCCTAACGCAGAAAGATCACTTAGAAGTATAATTTCTGAGCTTGTTCAGTCAGGACAATACTTACAAGAACAAATCAGAGAAGTACGGGCAGAGTGTTTTGATGATCTTGGACGCGAACCCCCACAACAAGGTGGAAGTTAAAGCTATGTATAATTTATAATCTTATATGTACAGAAAAGCCTCAATAATATTAGTTTTATTTACAGCTTGTTCATTATTTCAACAAGAAGAACAAGCTATTGTTTCCGTTTCAGATACCGATAAAGGAAAAGAGGCGATTGCTCTTGGCATTGAACTTACAGATGAACGGGAAGAAATTTCAGATGAAGATGCCCCATTAGTCCTTGTTCAGTGTGTAAATGAATCTGGTTATAAATTCAAAGAACCAAGAAACTTTTTAGATGCATATACAACTATTGCTTCCTACTTTGAAACCTTGACCACTGAAGAACAAGAGGAACTATGGAGCAAAATAGAAGACTGTGCTTTGGAGTATAATTTATGGGGAGTTGCAGACGAGAATCAATTTGAAAACCCAGCTGAAACCGCGAAAGAGTTAGACAGTGCACTACATATAGCAAGTTGCTTTAGAGAGAATGGATACCCGAAGGTCCCCGATCCCAATTACTTTAATAGAAATGTGAACCTTGACGCATATACAAGTGAAGAATGGGATTTTAGTGAAGATGACCCAATTGTTCAGACATGGCAAGCCTGTGAGGAAACATTGCCAGAAGAGTTGAAAGGTGAGGAGTGGGATGATTAAGAAACTTATAAAAATAATTTCTCAGAAAATTTACAGGTTTAATAAACTAAGGTAACTAGAACAATGATAAAAAATATATTTAAATTAAAAAACCTGTATGTGTTAATTACCATAACTGCTCTTGCTTATGGAGGTTATTATTTTGGTACTCAAAACACTGATTCCTCAACTAATAGTAAAACCCTAGAATTAACAACCGTAAGTATCCAACAGGGTGATTTATCAAAAAAAGAAGAATATAACGGGACACTAAGGCAAACCGACAGCAAAATTCTTAAAACCCCTATTGCTGGAGTGGTTACTTATCTTCCAGAAGAAGGAACAGTAGTAAATTATGGAGAAATCCTTTTTGCAGTTGACAACAAGCCTGTAATTTTAGTTGAAGGGTCGATACCTTTTTACAGGACATTAGATTTAAATTCAAAGTCTGGACCAGATGTTTTACAACTCGAAAAAGCTTTACAGTTTTTGGGTTATTCTTCTGAAGGTTTTATTCCAGACGAGACATTTGATGAGATAACTTCGGCCATGTTAAATTCTCTTTACATTGACTACAAAATTGATACTAAATCAGAAATAACTTCGACAGAACAAGTTGCAATCAATTTAAAAGAGTCGGCTGTTGAAGCTATTGAGAAGACAATTGAAGATGGAGGAACCACTTTAACGCAGGTCAACGATAAGAAGAAAAAGTTGGATGATGCTAAAGACACAGCAATTGAGGAAAGCACCGCATGGCAAGCAGCAGATACAGCCATCAAGAATGCAGAACAAAGTTTGACATTATATAGAGACACATCAAATCCAAAGACAAAAGAAAAGACTGCAGATGGAACTTTAGATGGTGCCATTGAGGACTTAGAGCAGACAATTGAAGAGCAGAAAAGAATTAAAACATTAGAAAAAGGAAAAGAATCAGCAATTGACTCAACAGAAGCTTTAGCAATTGAAACAGCCCAAAAAGCTTATGATGACACACTAAACGCATACAATGATGGTGTCGATCAGGTAGCTGAATTAGCCAAAGAAAAAGAAGAGCTTGAGGAACTCATGCTTTCATCTAAATCAGAAACTTTTTCACCAACCAATGCTTATGCTTCTAACTCCCCGCTTATTGTTGGATCATATATAAATGATCTTGGTTCAGCTCTCGTCCTCAATTCTCAACTTTATAATATATCTTCTATTGGAATTGAAGTTGTATTCCAGGTAGATGCAACAGATCAGGAGACTGTTTCTTTAGGTGATACTGTAGAAATTGAACTACCAACGGACGAAAGGGTCCCAACAATAATTACCTTCATAGATCAAGTTGTTACACAAACACAAGCTGGTGATTTCATAGAAGTGACATTAGATGTTCTTAATCCAGAATCTATTGAAGTTTACGACCAAGCTCCAGTAAAAGTATTTGTTACAACTGAAGTATCTAAGAATGTTTTATATGTACCCGTTAATGCCTTAATAGCTTTAGCTGAAGGTGGGTATGCGGTAGAAGTATTCAGTGGAGACACGGAAGGTGAAGTATTTGATGGAGATTCTGGAACAGATACCACTTATGTTGCTGTTGAAATAGGTGTATTTACAGATGGATTTGTAGAAATTATTGGAAATATTCAAAAAGGACAAATGGTAGTTGTACCTAGATGAAATCAAAACAAAAAACTGTAATTGCTTTAAAAAATATATCCAAAATTTACGAAGGGCCGCCACAAGTTAAGGCTATAGACAAACTCACTTTAGAAATTCAAGAAGGTGACCTTGTATCAATAGTTGGTCAATCTGGTAGCGGCAAGTCAACATTACTCAATATGATTGGCTTACTAGACACAGTAACTGAAGGTACCGTAGAGATAGAAGGTCAAGATATTTCAAATCTCTCAGATAATGAGTTGTCAAAATTTAGGGGTGAAAAAATTGGGTTTATCTTTCAAAGTTTTTTTCTACTTCCTGGTCTAACTGCTCAGGAAAATGTTGCAGAAGGCTTACTTTATCAAGGTATCAAAAGGGAAGAAAGATTAAAAAAAGCAGCAGAAGTATTAGAGGATGTTGGTTTAGGTGACAGAATAACACATCAACCAACAGAACTGTCTGGAGGACAGCAGCAAAGAGTTGCCATTGCAAGAGCACTCGTGCAAGATCCAGCATTTATTCTTGCTGACGAGCCAACAGGGAACTTAGATAAAGAATCTGGAATGAATATTCTCAATATTCTTAAAGAATTAAACAAGCAGGGAAAAACTGTAGTTATGATTACTCACAATCAAGAGCATGCAAAGAAATTTAAAAAAGTAATAACTTTAACTGATGGAAAGATCGTTGCATAAATGAAACAGAGATTAAAAATTAAAGATCTTTTTTTTGTTGCGTTATATGGAGTAAGAGCAAGAAGAGGTAGAGCAGCCTTAACATCAATTGGCATAGGAATAGGGATTGCGGCAATAGTTGCTGTAACAGGTATTTCAGCATCTGGTCGTGCAGATTTATTGGCAACTCTTGAATCTCTTGGTACAAACCTAATAAAAGCTTCTCCACAAGCAGGCTTCTTTGGAACCCAGGAGAAACTACCTGATGGAGTTGTGGGTATGGTTGAAAGGATAGGACCAGTAGAAGAAGTTACTTCTACAACTCAAGCAGATTTAATCGTAAGACGCAGTGATTTTATTTCTCAGTTCGAAGGTGGTGGAATATCAACTATAGTCACAAGTCCAGAACTCCATCAGGTTGTTGGAGGAAATTTAATTGAAGGAAGATTCATACAGGATGGTCTATCAAACATTCCAGTTACGGTTTTAGGTAGTGTTACTGCTTCTAGATTGGGAATAAATACCCTAGAAACTCCTACAAAAATTTTAATTGGTGATGAGTGGTTTGGTGTTGTAGGGATTTTAGATGAGTTAAAAATTCATCCAGACTTAGACAGATCAGTATTTATTGGATATGGAGTTGCGAAAACTCTTTTTGATATAGACAAAGAACCAACAACAATTTATGTTAGGGCAAATCCTTCATACATAGAAGATGTTGTTGAAGTAATAGCGCCCTCAATGAATCCAGAAAATCCAGATCAAGTTCAAGTTTCTAGACCCTCTGATGCATTAGAGGCACAAGAGGCTGCTGACGCAGCATTTACAAATTTACTTCTTGGCCTTGGTTCTGTTGCATTGCTTGTAGGAGGGGTAGCTATTGCAAACGTTATGGTTATGTCAGTTCTTGAAAGAAGAATGGAGATTGGCGTGCGTAGGTCTATCGGAGCAACTCGTAAAGAGATAAGATATCAATTTTTACTAGAGAGCATTGTATTATCTGGAATAGGCGGACTTGTAGGAGTATTTTTAGGAACTGGTATAACCCTTGGTTATACAAATTATACAGATATAGTATTTTCGATACCTGTAAGCCAAGTTTTAGGTGCAATCTTATTGGCATTATTAATTGGGGCAATTTCAGGAGTTTATCCTGCTATTAAGGCTTCAAAAATACAGCCAGCAGAAGCAGTTAGAAAATGAAAAATATAATTTTAACTTTTACATTGGTTCTTGTCTCAGCTTGCACAATTGGTGGTGAAGAATTGTCAGAAGGTGTAGCAACTATAGAAAGTACAATGCAAATAGAAGTTGTTGAAGTTGAGAAAACTTTTGAGGAAGGTGTTTTAGATTTTGCACGATGCATGAGAGAAGAAGGTATAAACTTTCCTGATCCAAGTTTCGATGTCGATGGAAACCCCGAATTTGATGATCTCAATATAGAGAATGAAGAAGAATTCGATGAAGCTTTTGTTAATTGTGAAGATATTTTAAGAGAAGCTTTACCAGAACAATTTGATCTCGATCCAGAGGTTGAAGCAGCTTTAGTTGATGCATCTCTAGAATTTTCGCAATGCATGAGAGATGAGGGAATCGATTTTCCAGATCCTAAACCTGGTGAATTTGGATTCTTTGCATTCAGAGATGCAAATATTGATTTTGAATCAGAAAAAGTTCAGGAAGCATTTGAAATCTGCCAACCCGAAAACCCTCTCGAGAATCTTGACGATTAGGATTAAAAAAAAGAAGCCAACATTCTGAATCATAAATAAAAATTACTTTTGTGGATTTACTAAGTATTTATTACCCGTTTTATGTTTAGCATATGCATTTATTACTTCTGGTTGAAGCATCTCCTCTAAAGATATCTCCTGAATATACGTACTTGCAAAAGTCGTTTTTATTTCTTTAGCAATCCTCGCTCTCATTGTTTGAAATTTATCCATTCCAATTTTTCCAAGCATCGGGGTTAGAAGCCATCCACCTAGTCCCCAAGACATACCGTAAGATCTTTTAAGTATTGTTGGAGACTGATCAAGACCACCATAAATATATACTTGTTTGTAGGTCTCAGAACCATATCTTGAATATTCTTCAGACTTTTGGTTAGCTGCAATTTCCATTGCAGATAAAATCTGACTAGGTAATTCTCCATTATTACCACCTCCAGTTGCATCAAAACCCAATGTTGCTCCTGTTTCTAATACTGCTTTTACTAGATTTTTCATAAAGTCTGGATCACTTGTATTACAAATGTATTCTGCTCCAATATTTTTTAAGATGTCTACCTGTTCTTGTTTTCTCACTATATTGACTAATGGAATTTCATCATCCTTACATATTTTGACAAGCATTTGACCTAAATTAGAAGCAGCTGCCGTATGAACTATTGCAGAATGATTTTCCATTTTCATAGTTTCGACAAAACATAAGGCGGTTAATGGGTTTACAAAAGATGATGCTGCAACTCTAGGTGTAGTTCCTTCTTCCATTACTAAACAGTTAATTGCAGGAACACATCTATATTGTGAATACATCGATCCAGCTGCGAATCCTACTGTTTTACCAATAAGTTTTTTGGCATTCTCTCCAGCATCAATAACTATACCGGCACCTTCATTACCTACTGTCATAGATTGGTCTAGTCGTGATTTCATAGAACTCATTAATGCAGGGTGTATCTTCATGGAAGCAACTAAATCTTCACCAGATCCAGAAATATCGATATTTGAGAGATCACCTGCAAAAGTAGTTAGTAGTCCTATGTCAGATGGATTAATCGGAGCTGCATGAATCTCAACTAATACTTCATCATCAGCTGGTATAGGGACGTCAACCTTTCCAATTGTTATCTCAATAACTCCATCACTTGTGACTGTTGATCTTATTTCTTTTGAGTAAG
The DNA here is from genome assembly GCA_028376655.1 of Acidimicrobiia bacterium. Taxonomy (GTDB): domain Bacteria; phylum Actinomycetota; class Acidimicrobiia; order Actinomarinales; family Actinomarinaceae; genus Actinomarina. The sequence goes on along the minus strand of JAONAZ010000003.1, from coordinate 58,088 downwards.
TGTTTGTCATAATCCATCCTAAATATTTTTAAAAAAGCGAATATTTACTCTTTATTAGCTAGTTTGATGATAGCAATGATGTAATATTTAGAATTTATTTGAGAACTTATATGTACAGTTATACACCAGATTCATAATACGAGGGGGCAGTCACAGCTATTGTGAGCCAGCATTTATTTTGAGGATTTTCAGGACACTCATCGAATTGAAAAACCCAAGTTACTTCAAAATAGGAATTATTTTTAGCTAATATTTTTATTTCATAATGTTCGCTATTTTCAGTCTCGACAGTCTTAGTAAAACTATATTCCTTTAAATCTAGTATCGAGTTATAGGGCTCTGATAAAAGCATATTCCTAAAGTTTTCCTTTGGTCCGGTTATTTTTTTATTATCAGGATGTGCATAATTCCATATTGCATCCAAAGAAGTTTGTGGATAATCTGAAAATTGTTTGTAGCTCTCAAGTATTTCAGTGAGAACGACATCTGAATCAATAACATTTGCTGAAGCAGTATCTTTAATATAAGAGTTGGAAACGTTGTTAGAACAACATAAAAGTATTAAAAATATTATGTATTTTTTAACTTGCAACTATAGAAGAAACTACAAGATACATATGAAGACAGAAAGCTACGCTCATAAATCCCCAAAAAATTCTTTTTTCAAATTTGCTCACGTAGCTATATTAGTTACTTTGTGAAATTATTCACAATATAATCGAAGTTTATTTATTCTTGATTAGCTTTTTCGTATGCTTGACCATAAAGAATTAGGGTTGGTGCCCATAGTCCAATATATATAGCTAATTGAGGGTCATCTAACACTGCATAAATGATAACTGAAGCTATCACAGAAACAATGCTTGCGTATAATCCTAGTTTTATCATAAGTATCCTTTCAGGAGTTATTATACCTGCTAGCTTTGTTAATATTAAATTATGATACAAACAATATTATCAAGCCCCTTCTTAGTAATTTTAATATTTCCAGTTGTAACACTAACTATTTTTGTAATTGGAATAATTCGTATTGATGTTCAAAATTTCAATAAAAAAGACACTGAAGAATAATAAGTGTCTTACAGTCCTGCTTAAATTTATTATATGGATCAGGAAAAATTAGAAAAGTTTTCAGAAAAAGAACTTTTCGACCTACAGAACAATATTTCTGAAATTATAAAAAAGAGAAATCTTGAAAATGGTGATGTTGATGCAATCATTGACAAAGCTTTTGATACGGGCTTTCCAAAATTTGATGGAGTAGGATTGAATCCATGGATTGAGGGAAGTCTTCTAGTTTGTCCTGGTGCCAGAATTGACAGAACGCAAACAAAGCATATATGTAAGTTTGTTGTTGTCGATGATGAATGGTCATGGGAATCCCACCATATGATTAGTGATGTCATTAGAAGAGATCAATCATCTAAACATTTTAAACAACACTCGATAACTTTAATTTCTCCCTTTGAAGGATTGAGACTCCAAGTTATTTCTCAGAAATCACAACAAGGAAAACATCTTGTTGACGGAATAGAGTCTTTTATTTTCGAAAATGGAAAACTTTCTAAAACTATGACTAAAACTTCAAGATCTAGGGATCACTAGATTAACAGGAGAGCAATTCCTAAAAAGCCAGCAAATCCAACAATGTCAGTAATAAGTGTGAGAAAAATATTTGAAGCGAGGGCAGGATCAAAGCCAAGCTTTCTCAAAACCAAAGGTATAGATGCTCCAAAAAGATTACCTATCAACATGTTTCCAAAAATTGCAATACTAAGCGATAGGGCATAGCTATTGAGACCAATAATATTAAGTAAAACAAATGAAAAAATTCCCATAAAAATACCATTAATCACTCCTATTAAGGACTGCTTACCTATTACCTCTCCAACTCTTGCATCAGATATATCATTTCTTGCAAGTGCCCTTATGACGATTGCCAACGATTGTGCACCAGAGTTTCCACCAACCAGAGCTACTACAGGCATTAATGCAGCGAGTAATGCATCACTAGCTATTGATTCATCAAATTGAGCAATAAGCCAAGAAACAATAAATGCAAGACCCATATTCACCGCAATCCAAGGTAATCTGAGTCTTATAGATTTCTGAAAAGGTGTAAAAATTGTTTCCTCCGCACCAGCTCCAAAAGATTGAGAAAAGTCTTCAGCTATTTCTGTCTGAATAACATCTAAAGCTGTACTGATAGTTGCTTGTCCGATAAGTTTGTTATTTTTATCAATAACAGGTAAGGCGAGTAGCTCATATTGTTTAATTAATCTCGCAGCCTCTTCTTGATCATCAGTAGGGTTAATATAAATCGGATTTGGGATCATTACATTTTCAATAAGCTCTTCTTGATTCGCAAATACAATTTCTCTAAACGAAAGAACACCAGAAAGGGAATTTTTTTCATCAACAGAATAGACATATACAATATCTTCAACATCATGGTGCAAATTTTTAAGTTCACTTAGGGCTTCTTTAATAGTTAAGCCAGTTGAAATTTTTGCTACCTCTTCTGACATTAACCTTCCGACCGAATCTTTGGGATAAGCTAATCTTTTGTTGATATTTAATTTTGTAGATTTATTTAAAATTTCTAGTAAGTCTTCAGCCTCATCAACAGTACTTCTCTCAAAAACATCAACAACGTCTTCGGTATCCATCTGACTAAAAATCTCATCGACAACACTACTACCTAAACTTTGAACAATTTCGATTATTGCTCTTGGTCTTAAAGATTCAAAAATCTTTATTGAAACATCTACTGGAATATTTAAAAGTAACTCACCAGCTTCTTTGGGTTCAAATTCTTCAAGAGTATCTGCAGAGTCAAAAGGATCATTTGAAGCAATTTCATTCCAGATTTCAACATTTTGTGAGAGAAAATTATAAGCTACGTCTGGATTCTTACGTGAAAGTTTTCTTAGTTCCGCACCATTTACTGGTTTTGATATCTCATTTTCCATGGCTTCCTCGTTACCACTTTAACTACAAATTTTATACTTCAAAAGAATTATGATAAATGTTTTCTATGCCAGTCAATAATAAAGTCAAACCTTTGCTTTCTGTGCACTGGTTTACCAGATCTACTAAGTTCATGACCTTCATTAGGAAAACGAATCATTGCTGAATCTACCTTGTTTCTCTTTAGAGTGGAAAATAATTGTTCACCCTGCTCAATTGGACAACGGTAGTCATTTTCTGAATGAAGTATCAGTGTTGGAGTTTTTATTTTTTTTGCATAAGTGATAGGACTTTTTTTTCTGTAAAGGTTTAAATTATTATCCATATCATCCAGAAGATACATCTCTGGAAATCCTATTCCAATATCTGAGGTTCCAACCATAGTTTCCCAGTTAATTAAAGCTCTCTCAACTATTGCTGATTTAAACATCTTAGGATACGCACCAATAATCCACGAAGTCATAAAACCTCCATAGGATCCACCCATTATGCCATAATCTTTATTTGTAATTTTAAGCTCACGCACCATCTGTTTGAATACAGATAAAACATCATGGGTATCATTTACACCCCATTTATTGCCACATACATCTCTGAGATATTTATGACCTCTTCCAGTAGACCCTCTGGGGTTGCAAGCTATAACATTGAAACCTGCTTCAGCATAAACTTGAAATTCATCAAAAAAAGTAAACCCATATTGGCTTGCTGGACCACCATGAATATTTAATAAGGTGGGTCTGTCTTTACCTACAAAAATTCCCCATGTATCAACTTTTGATTTTCCTGTATCAAACCGTTTATAAGTACATTCATATGAAACTACTTTTTTATGAAAGGCATCATTCGTTTTAGAAATTTTTTCTACGTTGGATTCTGTATACCTAAAGACTTCATCATTTCTTGTGAAGCTATTCGCTATGAAATATAAGTCATCATTATCTATAACAAAATCAGTGATTGTAATTTCTTCAGAAAATAGATTTTTAATTCCCTTCTCAGTTTTTACTCCAAGCAATTGCTTTCCAGAATCCTCATAAAGAACGTACATTAAATTTTCTGTAGTTTTGATATCGACAATAGTTCGATCAAAATTATTATCAATTTTTCTAGTCTTTCCAGAGTCACTAATTTCGTATATTGAGGTAACTGTTGGCCAATCAAATCTATTTTTTAATCCAACCCCGTAAAGTTTTCCATTAAATGAAAATAATTTACTCCACATACCTTTAGAATGAATTATTTCTAAACCTTCAGAGGTCTTTTTTATAATCCTTTCTTGAAGCATCGTACCCATTTCGTTATAGGCACTTGTTGAAAAATAAAGATATTTCTCATGTTCAACAACTGAACCTAAAGAAGTAAGATTTTCTTTATCTCCATCTACAATTTTTGAGGATGTACCAGTCACTACATTAACTTTATATATATGACATCTTCTATTAAAGATAACCCCCCTGGTATCAAACCTGTGAGGAATATTTTCTAAATAAAATGGCTCGTCATTTTTATCTTGGATCTTACTAAATGATTTTTCCCAATCGTTGACAATCACATAGATGTGTTTATTTGATTTACTCCAGATGTAACTTTGGATATTTGCTTTTGTTTTAAATATTATTTTTAGGGAATTGCCTTCTTTGACAATTAATTTAAAATTTGGTTTTTCATCTTTATCTTTTTCAACCTCAATATACGATAAATAATTTTTATTTCTCGAATACTTTGCATTCAGGAAATTTTTTGACTCTGAGCCTTTAAATCTTTTCCAAGTATTATTTGAATACCTCCAAAGTTCCTTGATGTATGCATTTTTTATTATGCTCATTTTTGTTGAAGTTACAATTAGTTCAGATCCATTAATATCGACTTCACTAAGACTCGAAAATTTATCCAAATCTGATGACTTCATGACCTCTCCTAATTTTTATTTAGCTATTTTATTATAAGCCAACGTCACTAGCATCGAAGAAATTAATCCTACTAAAAAGGTATTAAGATCTGCAAGTCCATAAGCATCTGTTGGTACAAAAACTCCACCTGGATTAATATCTAAATCTATAAAAAATAATCTATACGAATAAGCAGAACTTATAGAGACTATAAAAGGTAGTAATAAAAAAGAACCTTTAGAGTTATCTTTTAACCTATAAAATACAGGGAATACTAAGCAAACTGCAAATAAATCAGCAACCAAAAAAACACTAAAAATATTGGAAACATAAATAGAGCAAAAGATAGAAAATATAACTAAACCACCTGTTATATACCTAGCCTCACTTACTCCTTTTTTTACCAAATCAAGTGATATAGTTGAAGAAATAGCACTTTCTAGAGTGTCTATACTTGAAGCGACTAAAAGAGTACAAAGTAATAAAAGCACAAAAGACATAGGAATACTTAATTCAAGTTGTTGTATGAAACTTAATGTAGGATTTTCAATCCCCTTTCCTGCTCCCACTGCTCCAGCAATACCTAAAAGTAAAATAGTTAGAAAACAACCTAAACCGGCATAAACAGATGCAGTTTTAATACTTTTAGTATTTTCAGCTGAGAAAGTTCTTTGCCAATATCCCTGTGAAAATACTTCTGCTGCTGTTACTGCAACAACAACAGCTAGAGCTGATTTAAAACTAAATGTTTCAAAAGAATTTATTCCTCCAAGCTTTGAATATTCAATAAGTTCACTCACTGAATTCTGGCTAAGCCAAACAGTAAACAAAACACCAAGTAATGCAATAATTCCTATTCCTTGAAACCTATCAGTGACATAAGAAGCTTTAAATCCAGATCTACTCAAATAAAGAAATGTAAAAAACCCAATAAACATACTTATCACTAAACCTGAGACATCCACTATTTCTGGAAAAATAAAATTAATAGATGCAAATTCAGCTATTAGAAATGCTGTCATGTAAAGAATCGCAACAAGAGAAACTACTTTTTGAGCACCAGTACCGTATCTTTTTTCTATAAATTGTGGCAATGTGGCTCCTTCAGGTGTTAACGAGGCTATCTTTGGACCAAAAAAATAAATTAGGGCAAAAGGTGTTGCAGCCGAAAGTGCATATCCATAAATGTCAAAACCTAAACCATACCAAGCTACTTCAGCTGGTGATGTTAAAATCCATAAACCCATTCCACTGGCATAAAAACTTAAAGAAAGCCCAAGCACTCCTTCTGTTTTATTTAATACAAAATACTCTTTATTTGATGACTGTATTCTTGTTGTTCTTAAATATATAAAAAATAGAGTTAATAAAACTATGCCGTATGCAATCAAATTATTCACTTTTACCTCACTTTAAATAAAGGGATAAGAGTCCGAGTTTCCTTCGCTGGAATTACCCAACAGGTTCAAACGGTCGGTTTTTACACCCTCTCAGCATTTAGCTCCCGATATACAAATCATAGCAAAAAAGAAAATGGAGACTAACTTTTTTCGAATATTATTATCTCGTGAGTGGAAAACAACAAATCAAAAAACGATACTTCTATTTTTAAAATAATAGGAGGAATTTTTACAGCTGCTTTTATGTGGGGTTCAGGAAACGTACTTTCTAGAAGCCTATTAATTGAAGGAGTTGGTGAAATATTTTTGATAACTACAAGAGTGTCAATAATTGGCACATTGCTTTTAATACACTATTCAATTTTCAATAAAGATAAATTTAATAAGAAGTTACTTAAAGAGGCATCTACAACAGCTCTCGCATCTATCTTTTTTGTTGGATGGTTTTTTATATTTTCCCTTCAATACATTTCTTCAGGCCTTGTTACGTTATTAATAAGCTCTGCTCCAGTATTCACTATTCTTTGGTTAAAAATTCTTCTTAAAGATGAGAAAATATCTAAACAAAAATATATATCAATTTTTATTGGACTTCTTGGAGTTTCATATCTTTTTATTTCAAAAGAAACAGGATTAGAAAATCAAGGAAATATTTTATTAGGGGGATCTTTAGCCTTTATGGGTGTGCAATGTATAGCCTTAGCTACTGTCTTGAATAGAAAATATGCACCTAAATATAAAGTAAGCAGTTGGTTGACTTACCAGTATCCAATTGTAATATTTCTTTCATTAATAGTTTTTATTACTACAGGGACTGAAGTCGAAACATTAAATAGTTCGCAAATATTCAGAGTTGGAGTCTTAGCTTTTTTTAATTTAGGTGCATTTACTTCGTTCACGTGGTTAATACAAAGAGTTAGTGCTCTACAAGTTGCATCAGTTGATTACCTCGTTCCCGTAGTAGGAGTTACTGCAGGGGTTCTTTTTTTGGATGAAACCTTTAACTCTAATATCTTGGTTGCGGGTATTTTTATATTTATTTCACTAATTATGAATACGAAAGAGGAATTTTCAACTTAAAGTAAATCCAACTCTTCTTTGACTTTTTTTAAATCCTGCCACGTTAACCATTTTGGCTTCCCCTTTTCTTTAGAGGGATTTCTTAATAAATAAGCTGGATGAAATATCGGCATAAACTTTATCCCATCTCTCATAATCCAAGAACCACGAACTTTTGTAATAGGTTCTTTAATACCAAGATATCCTTCAACCGCTGTTGATCCAGCAAGGATAACTATAGATGGTTTCAAATGGTCAATTTGAGTTTCCAACCAAGAAATGCAACTATTAATTTCATCCTTTGTTGGCCTCCTGTTCTCTGGAGGCCTACATTTGACTATATTTGTTATGTAGCAATCTTCGAGAGGATCAATATCTACAGAAGTTAAGACAGTATCTAACATTTTTCCAGCCCTACCTACAAAAGGAAATCCAGTAATATCTTCTTTTTCTCCTGGCGCTTCACCAATTATAAAAACTTTTGCTGAGGGGTTACCTTTAGCTGCAACGACATTATTTCTTGTTGATGATAAATCACATTTACGACATTTCCTACAAGCAGAATGAATTTCTTTTATATCTAAATATGCCTTCACAACTTAATTGTAATCTGGGAAGAAAATTCATACACGATTATTAACTTTCACTAAATAATCAGAAGAGCCTTCAGAAATGAGAAAACCCTTGAATACTCCGCTTCATTTGTTTCCAAATTTAACTTGCTTCAAGGGCTATCTCTAACCCTTCTTGCAATGATCCTCTATAAAGATTTTCTTCACAAAAAGTTAATTTAAATATATTCAATTAAGCAGAAAAAATCAAAATAAAATTAGTTAATTTTTCCCACTTTTATTTCTAAAGAATAGGGTAACTAATCCAGCTATTGAAAGGATTCCAGCAAGCGCACTGACAACAGTTGATAAAAAATTATTATTTATACTAGAAATACCATAATCCTCTAGGAGTAAAACTACGCCATCAGTCTCTTCGAAACCAAAATCACTCGCTACAGATTCTAATCCATCTGGAGATGATGATGCATAAGGGGTAATTAAAGTAAGTGACAAAATCAGTATTATAAAAAGTCCATAAGAGGTCGAAACATTGTTAGATTTGTTCTTTCTAGAATTTACATAAACTAAATCAGATCTTACTCGGAGCAAAAGGGAAATAATTAGTGCAGTAATGATTCCTTCTCCTAAGCCAATAAATAAGTGTGTAGAAATCATTGCAATAAGAACGCTTCCTAGAGGAACAGATACAGTTCCCCCAATGGCATACTCTAAAACAAATGCGATTGATGAAAAAACCACAGATAACAAACCAGCGACTACAGAACCTGCGATTAAAGTAAAATGAGAATCGCCAAATAGTTTCTTCCAAAAAGTTATTGTAAGCCACCCAGAAAGTGAGGTAACAATAGCCATGTTGAGTACGTTCACTCCTAAAGCGCTAAGTCCACCATCAGCAAATAGGAGAGATTGTATAATGACCACAATAGAAATACATATTACACCAAGACTTGGACCAAGAACAATAACAGCTAGAGCGCCCCCTAAGAGATGCCCACTGGTTCCAGCTGCAATCGGAAAATTTATCATTTGGAGTACAAATATGAGTGCAGACATCATTCCAGTAAGGGCAATTAATTTATCAGCAACTAGATTTTTAGCACTTCTTATATAGACCCATAAAGTTCCCAGGCTAATTACTCCAGTAGCAGTAGAAACTTGGGCGTTAATAAATCCATCAGGTACATGCATAATAGAATTATAAGCTATTCGTATCTTATTGCAAATTGTTTGCAATAGGCATATTATTATTTAAACAAGTTCATTTTTTCGTAACCAATTAAATATTTCACTTAGAACAAGGGGCCTTGTCTCTTGATTAAGTATTTCATGTTTCGAGTTCTTGACTTCAACAAAAGTTACATTTTCTAGTTTTGCAATTTCGGTACATCCAGATATAGGAACTATTTTGTCTTCTTTTCCATGAAGTACAATTGTTGGAATATCTAACTTGTTAATATTCTTATTTACATATTTTTGTGCCTCAGTTATTAGAAATCCAAATCTAAATGATAAGCTTCTGAACACTAGTGGATCAGAAAAGTAATCGTCCACAACATCGGTATCGGTGGAGAGATTTCTTTTATTCACTGGAGAAGGAGCCCTTAGTTTTGGAGCAATTGAAGCCATAGGTTTAGATAAACTTCTTATTGCTTTGGGATAATTATCTTTAAACAAAGGTGCTGACAAGATAAGGTAATCGGGAGAAATGATTCCCTTTAAAGTAGAATAAGTTGCTATAAGCCCACCGTAAGAGTGTCCAATTAAAATCTTATTATCAAAATTATTAAGACTTTTAAAAGCTTCTTCTACCACCTGGTCATTCCTTTCCCACGAATCAATATCTCCTCTATTGGGGTCTTTTTTTCCATGTCCAGGTAAATCAATCAAGGTTGTATCAATATTTAAGTTATTAAACCAGTCTGCGTTTATTTTATGCCTACCTTTATGCTCAAATAATCCGTGCAGTAATAATGCTCCAGTATTTCCCAATGATGTCCTTTCTATATAAAATTAATGATAATGAATTTAGATTTTGTTAAGACCCCATTTACAAATAACCCTTCCATGGTTAGACATGAAGGAATGGCTTATAACCTTAAACCAAACCAGGAATACCTAGAACAAAAAAAGAAGGAATTAAAACTACACAAAGATTCTTTAAATGGTGAGTCAGATCTTTCCGAAAATAAAGGGTTGAGAATAAAAGTCAGTAATTATCTAAAAACTGAGCAGGAAATAAGTTTAGAAGATTTAACTCTTTCACTAGAGGAAGATTTTGTTGTTATGCACAAAGGAAACATGGAGTTAGTTTCTGTCTGCTTCCCAAGTGGCTGGATACCAGTAAACAAGTTAGGAAAGAATCTTTCTAGTATTCACTCACCTGTAGCTGATAATGATCAGTTGATTAAATCCAGCAGGAAGTTATCAGAATATATGTGCAAACAAAGTATAAAAAGATGGGTTTGGACAATAACAACATTTCCAGAATTAAGTAATTTTCCTGGATTTAAAAAACCAGAAGTTAGCAAAATAGAAAATCTATATTTTAGACTTGAGACACAGACTTCAGTACCTTTAGATAGCGAGACAAGTTTGTTTTTTATAAAAGTCGAGGTAATACCTCTTCTAACTATATGGAATATAAAAATTCTTGAGAGTGTAAATTCCATGAGTGAAAATGTTTTACAATACAAAGATTTACTGCAAATTAAAAAATTAATTAATACAATAAACCAATGAAGAAAGTTTATATTGCCGGCCCTCTATTTGATGACCATGAAAGAAGTTATCTAGAAAAAATTGCAAGCATTCTTGAGAAGAATGCTTTTGAAACTTTTTTACCACATCGCGATGCTGGATTAGTTGAAGGTGAGTTTACCTTCGAAAAAAAAAGCATGATTTTTGATACAGATATGGATTTCTTGAAGTCGGCAGATATAGTTGTTGCTCTTCTAACAGGAAGAGATGTTGACTCTGGAACATCAGCAGAAATTGGTTACGCTTATGCTTTAAACAAAAAAATTATTGGAATTAATGCAAACAACATAAAAGTTCTAAATAACTTTATCTGGGGGCTTTTCGAATATGGTGAAAATATTGTGGATAGTCTTAATGATTTTGAAGACTATCTAATCAAACTTAATAATTAGTAATTATTTAAAAATTCTGCGAGTTCTTTTTTAGCTTCCAATACTTTTTCATCAGCAATCTCTTGGTCTCCAGCAATGGGACAGTCTTTATTTGTTTTATAAATGGTGTTTATTTCTTGATAAACATATGCTCTCACCTCAAGGTATTTCTTATAAATATTTTGATGATCAATATTTATACTCATATCATTGAAAAACACAGTTCTATCATCTTCAACAAGTGCATCTGAAAGATTATTTATATAATCATTTAACTCGAAGCTCGTTACAAACAATTTATTCGACAGAGATATATACTCTTTTTCTACTTTTTGACAAAGGGTCAGTTCTTTTTCTGTAGTGGTAGTACTTGTATCAGCTATTTGTTCAACAGAAACAGGAGAGCAAAATACAAAAAATAAAGCTAATAATAGTTTTTTCATCAATACTTATTAATTATATTTACTATTTCTCTCTGAGAAAATTAGATAGAGTATTATTCCTGTGAAAATTGTTGTTAACGAATTTGTAACCATCAAGGGATAATCGGTTAAATGAATTCCATAGATAAACCATGACAAAGAGCCAAGAAATAAAAATAAATAAGTGAGAAGCGATAGACCCCCAGTTTCTCTAGTTTTTACTGTTTTTATGGCCTGTGGTAAAAATGAGACAGCCGTAAAAAAAGCTGCAAAATATCCAAAAATTATTAAATTCATTATGGCATTTTAGCTGTATAGATTTTTTTAAATTAATATTTTTTTAGTGGGCCTAGCTAGATTTGAACTAGCGACCTCATCCTTATCAGGGATGCGCTCTAACCAGGCTGAGCTATAGGCCCTTATGTCTTATTTACAATAGTCACAATTAAAAAATATTTATAAAATTTTTTCATTTACATCGAAATCAGAGGCATAATATTAATTGCGAGGGGATGTAGCTCAGCTGGAAGAGCACCTGCTTTGCAAGCAGGGGGTCGTGGGTTCAAGTCCCATCATCTCCACAACAAGGTAATCTTATAGTATGGACAAAAAAGATTTAGAAAATTTATCTGCAAGAGAACTCTCTGAGCTCAAAGATAATATTGAAGAAGTTATTTCATCCCGGAAATATAAAAAAGTTTTGAATTCTACAAATACAAAAGCAGTAACTACAACTTGGGTTATCGTTGCTGTTTTAATAGCACTTTATAGATACTTAAATATGTAATGGAATATTTAATAGCATTATTAATTGGATACTTAGTCTTTAGATTTTTAAGTAATTCAATTACCTCACTTGCGAGCACCCCTCCAGAAATTGATCCAGAAGATGTTCTCGAAACTTTACAAGATTTTCGATGTAATATTTGTGGTACAGAATTAACTATAAAACTTTTATCAGTAGTTGCTAATGATCCACCAAAACACTGTAAAGAAGAAATGCAGCCTGTTAATTAATTTAAAGTATTTGGAAATTTTTAAGAATAATCATCATAATTAATAAGGTCGATATTAACCCCAAGATAATGAAGTAATATAATGGGTCGGTAAACATTTGTATTAGCCCATCTTTGCCGGCTTTATTTAACTCATAAAATAAACCTAGAGTTCCTAAAGCTGGGATTACTTTTAAAATTTTCGAAATATTTCTATTGAGTATGTTTAATTGGTCAATTATAGTTTGTAGTCATTAAAAAACCTCCACCGATCATCCCTAGCCCACCCCACAAATACCATCTAGAGACAGATCCTGGAAGAATTGTAAGATAATTTAGTACAATCATCAAAACACCTAAAATCATTAAAGAACTCATTGTTAAAACAAACCACCTTGGTGAAGGTCCCTTATCTGCACCTAGTTGTGTAGACATTTTTTTCGATTGAGTTGGTTGAGAGTTTTTAATTCTTTTTTTTGAAACTGGCATATTGAAAATTGTATCCTAATTATCACTTATTACAATAACTTTATTTTTAGAAATAGTAATTAAATCATCTCTCATTAACGAATCAAGAATCTGGTCTGTAATTTTATTGGTAACCTCTAATTCTTTATTGATGCTTTGCTTTGTTACATTTTTTCCCGTCAAAAGCATTTTTAAAACATGTCCCCTTTTTTGTCTCATAGATCCTTCAAATCTTTTTGACTTTTTATTTTCTTTCACAATGAATTTATTACACAAAAGCTCAAGGGGGCAAATCTTACATTTAGGATTACTAGAGGTACAGACAGTTGCTCCAAGATCCATTAAGGCTTGATTAAAGTCTCTAGATTTAAAGTTTTTTAATAACATGTCTGTATTTTTGCTAAGAAAAGTATCCAAATCATCAATTTTGAAAAATCTTTTAATAATTCTTTTTATATTTGTATCGACTGCAATAACTTTTTTTTCATATGCAAAGCTTAGTAGCGCAGAGTTTGTGTAGGGCCCCACACCTGGAAGTATTGTAAAATCAGGATATATTTCATCAAAATTATATTTTGCTAAAACTTTTGACGAAGCATGGAGTCGAATTGCTCTATTGTTATAACCTAAACCAGACCAGAGTTTTAAAACTTCTTTTTTGTTAGCACGTGCCATATGTTGAGGTGTCGGATATTTATGTATAAATTTTTTGTAGAATTCATCTGCTCTATCTATTTGCGTTTGTTGAGATAGAGTTTCGATTAGAAGTATTTTCCAAGGATTATTTGAATTTCTCCACTCAAAAGATCTCTGGTTTTTTTTGTACCATTTTTTTAGTTCCTTTTTAAAAAAATTTATATTAGTTGTCAAAACTTAATTCTACAAAACCTTCAGGGTCTACAAAGTTACCTTCTTCTGGGTTTTGCCCTGTAACTCTGCCACCTGTATCACCACTCGCCGAAGGCAATAATCCTATTTCTTGAAGGATATTTGATGCTTCTTGATATGTATAGCCAATTAAGTTTGGAACTTCTGCCTTTAAGCCTAGTGAAACAATTACTGTAATTATTTCTTCAGGTGTTACTATTTCACCTACTTCAGGAATGGTATGAGAAACTAAGCCTTCATTTACCTCTTCTGAGTACTCTTCTAAAATTTCATATTCAAAACCTAGTGTCTCTAAAATCTGTGTTGCATCCTCAGGAGACTTCCTAGAGAGATCACTTATTTCAATCAAACTAGGGCCTGAAGATATTACCAAATCCACAGTTGAGCCAGGGCTCATTTTTTTACCAGCTATAGGATTTTGTGAAATTACAAATCCTCTTGGAATGTTGTCATCATTCACATTAAATTGCTGACCAATACTAAAACCACTTTCTTCAATCACATATACAGCTCTATCTGTTTCGAGGTCTATAACATATGGGATGGGAAATGCTTCTTGTCCAACAGAGACTATTATTGTCACGAAAGTATCTGGATTAGTTACAGTATTTGCCAATGGCTGTGTTCTTATAACTGCTCCCGTGGGAACAGTAGGGTGTGCTGCATTTTCAATACCAACCGTAAACCCAAGTAACTGAAGATCATTTAATGCTTGTGTTTGACTACTTCCAGTAAGATCGGGTATCTCTATTACTGTTGGAGAACCACCATCTGCAGGAAGACCACTAAATATTTCAGAAAGACCCCAAACCGTTCCAAAGACTAATCCAAGGGATAACACAAGAGCTGGAAGAGTGAATCTGAATTTTATTTTGGGATTTGTTAAATTAACTAAATTTTCTTGAGTCTCCTGAGCCTGCAGTTGTCTTCTTTGTTGGAGAAGAACAGCTCTTAGATCTTCTGCATTCTTATATCTATCTTTTGGATACTTATGGAGAAGTTTTAGAACTGCATTTTCTAAACCTTTAGGTATATCTTTGCGATAGATACTTAATTTCTTTGGCTTATCGGTAAGGTGTTTAGTTGCTGTAGCAATAGGAGTTTCACCTTCAAAAGGAGGCCTCCCTGCAATTAACTCATACATAACAGTACCTAATGAATAAAGATCCGACTCAACAGAAACAGGTTTTCCTTGAGCTTGTTCAGGAGAAATATAACTAGAAGTTCCCAAAATAGAACCAGTTTTTGTGATGTCACTATCTTCATTTTGTAATGAGACAATTCCAAAGTCAGTTACTTTTACTTTTCCATCTGGAGTGATCATAATATTTCCAGGTTTAATATCTCTATGCACCAAGCCTCTATTATGTGCTGCCTGGAGTCCATCAGAGACTTGTGCACCAATAAATAAAATATCGGCAATACTTATAGTTTTTTTTCTAGCAATAATCGAGGTAAGGGTATTACCTTCAATATATTCCATAACAAAAAATGGTTCATCTTCGATTCCCCAGTCAAATATTTGAACAATATTTGGATGATTCAAATTAGCTACTGTTTGAGCTTCTCTTTTAAATCTTTCAACAAACGTCTCTTGTTGAACATAGTTTGGTTTAAGGGTTTTAATAGCAACCATTCTTTTCAGTTGTTTATCTTCAGCTTTATACACAAAGGCCATTCCACCTTCACCAAGGAGTTCAAGAATCTTGTATCGATCTTTTATTATTTGTCCAATATTCATTTTGAAAATATATTAATTATTACTGCAGATACGTTATCTTTTGGTTTTTGTATCAAAGCTTCTCCAACCAATGTATCTGCACTAATGCCTTCCTGTAGTTTCTTTTTTAAATATTCGTCACTAAATTCATTGTAAAGCCCGTCACTACAAAGGAGTACAACATCACCATTTTTTAATTGAAAATCTTGGTGCTCAATCTTAAGATTTTCATTTGAACCCAATGCTTTTTCTAATATATTTTGAAAACCCGGGACATTATGATCCTGTGTTAGTTGCAGTAGTTTTCTATTAGAAAGAACATAGCAACGAGTATCTCCAACATGGCCAATTTTCATTAATCCATCCTCATCAACGGTTATAGCAGTCATAGTTGTACCCATACCAACAGATTCTTTATTCTTTTCTTGATATTTCAAGATTTCTAAATTCGCTGTAGTAATAACTGATACAAGGTCATCAAAAGAATTGTTCATGTTAGACGCTGCAATGTTACTTGCCACATCTCCCTTAACATGGCCACCTAAGCCATCACATACAGCCGCTTTAAATGGAGGATTACCACTGCCTGACTTGTTTGGAAAAACAGAGTCTTCATTTTTATTTCGATTTGGACCACATTCAGTCCTAATTGACCAAACTAATCTAATATTGTTCATTCATTAATAATCTTAGTTGTGAAATATATTTGTTTTCTTAGACTGTATAAAGAAGAAATTAAAATGAATAGAGCTAACAAAACAATTAGGACATCATTGCTTATAGGCGTGATATTTTTACTTTCTCTTTTTGGTTTCAATTATTATGAAAATTTCAGTAATTCATCAGACCTCAACGAGTTTTTAGAAGAAGCCTCGATAGTATCACTGTTGCACAACGAATCATCAAAAGAGTTTGAAAAGGTATTAAGTTTTGATGAAATAAATAGGAATGATTTTGAGACAACTTTATCAAATTTAGTTAGAGACTCGCAAGAAGCTTTTAACTTAGTTCAAAATATAGGAGGAGATTTTGTTAGTTCAGAAAAAGAATTATTAAACATAGCAACATCCTCATGGCTAAAGGGGTTGGAAACATTCCAGATATCAATAATTACATTGATAGATAATCCTAATTCATTAAAAATAGAAGAAGCACTTGCCCAAAGTATTATTGACTTATCAATTGGAGATAAAGCATATGAAGAATTTGTTCAAAAAATTTCTCAGAGGTCACGTGAAGACAATTTATTTTTACCAGTTTTTTATCCAGTAAAATATACTGGCTTAGAAGGTAGCGCTTTTAATTTTGCGGATTTAATCGTTAAAAAGGCTAGAGATTCATCCGAAGGACTTTTCTTAAGAAGAGATGTTGCAATCACAGGAGTACAGTTTTTACCAAGCCCAATTGCAGTAACAGAAGACAACTACAGAGTCTTTCTCAAGGAGCCTATAGGAATCCAGGTTGTTATTGCCAATGAGGGGAATGTAGAAGAATTTGATATTATTTTATTAGTATTAGTGACAGATGAGTTCGGTGATTCTGTTTTTGAGAAAAGAGCTAAGATAAGTTCCATAGGAGCATTTGAAAGTAAAAGTTACTTTACTGATACTATTGAACTCGAATCAGGAATTTTGTATGAATGGTTTATTAAAATTGAAGAGATTGAAAATGAAGAAGAACTTGAAGACAACTTATTTACAATATCCGGGTTTATCCCTCCAGAGGAGTAGTTAATGTTAGACCAACAGATTCTTAGAAACAATATAGACATATTAAAAGAGAACCTTGAAAGAAGGGGACTAAATATTGATATTGACTTTCTCGTCCAGCAGGACGAAAAGAAAAGAGCAATTAAGTTCGAGGCAGAACAGGCAAAATCTGAACAAAACAATATTGGAAAAAAAATTTCTCAAGCTGATGGAGCTGAAAAAGAAGAACTTCTCAAAAAAGCAACTATTTTGAGTGAAAGTGTCAAACTTTTAAATGAGAAATATGAAACCGAAGAAAAATTATTTCTAGATCAATGGATTAAGATTCCAAATTTAGTTGATGAAACATCCCCAACAGGAGCAACAGATCAAGATAATAAAGAAATTAAAAAAGTTGGAGAAATTAAAAAACTTGAACATATTAAAAATCACCTAGAAATAGGGGAAAGCCTAAATTTAATTGATGTTGAAAAAGCTGCAAAAGTATCTGGATCAAGATTTTCCTATATCTTTGGAGATCTTGTAAAGATTGAACTTAACCTTGTTTCATGGGTCCTAGATAAATTATCAAATAAACAATTTACACCTACAATCCCACCAGTTCTAGTTAGAGAAGAAGCACTTTTTGGTACAGGATTTTTTCCAGATGATGCCGAACAAGTATATGAAATTCCTAAAGATGACTTATACCTTGTAGGGACGTCAGAAGTTCCATTAGCCGCTTTGCATGCAAATGAAATTTTAGATTTAGAATCTTTGCCATTGAGATATGCAGGATTTTCAACTTGCTTTCGAAGAGAAGCAGGTACATACGGAAAAGACACTACTGGAATTTTTAGGGTCCACCAATTTGATAAAGTCGAGATGTTCTCATTTTGTAATCCGGAGAAATCAAAAGATGAGCACGAATACTTGCTTTCAGTCGAAGAAGAAATATTACAAGAGCTTGAAATTCCCTACAGAGTGGTTGATGTGTGTACAGGCGACCTAGGAGCTTCAGCTGCTAAAAAGTATGATATTGAAGCTTGGATACCAAGTCAGCAAAAATACAGAGAAGTTACGTCTTGTTCAAATACTACTGATTTTCAGGCAAGAAGATTAAACATCCGTACAAAAATTGATGGAAATACCACAACCATGCACACACTTAATGGAACAGCATTAGCTGTCGGAAGAATATTAATCGCATTAATTGAAAACAATCAACAAAAAGATGGCAGTGTAGAATTTTCAGATAGTCTTGCAAAAATACTTGATGTTAAGAGATTAAGCCAAAAATAAGCTAGCAACCATACTCAAGGCAAGAATCACATAGACAAATCTTTCTAATTTTTTATTTCCTATTAAGAAATTTTGAAGTCGCTCTCCTAAGTAAAGCCATGTGAGAACACAAGGCCCACCTACAAGTAAATAAATTAAATTTGCCTGTAAATGAGGTAGTTGAAAAGCTGTAAGTCCAGATACCGCCATTACTACACCTTTTGGGTTTACCCACTGAAAAAGTGCTGCTTGAATAAACGTGAAGGGCTTACCTTCCTTGCCCCCTTGTTTAACAGTAGTTTTAGTCATAGCCACTTTATAGGCAATGTATAAAATAACTAAATATCCAGCATATTGAAGGTATTCAAAAACTATGTCAGGAACATATGAAAGTAAATTACCACCTAGGAAAAATAAAAAATTAAAACCCAACCAAATACCAAAAAAGTGAGGCAATGATTTTTTTCTTCCAAACCTTATTCCTGATGCCATTAGCATTGAATTATTAGGTCCAGGAGTAATAGAAGTTACAAATGCAAAAATACCAAATTCAATCATTAGATAATTTTAGGGTCTTCAATGTTTTATAGATTTAATGTAAAGCGGAGGGAGTGGGATTCGAACCCACGGAGCCTAAAAAGACTTACGACATTTCGAGTGTCGCGCACTAGGCCAGACTATGCGATCCCTCCTATAATTAGTTTAGAGATATGAAGTACAAATCAGATATTGACAAAATGCAGGTAGCTCTCAAGGAGGCTAAAAAAGCACTTACATTAGATGAGATACCTATTGGTGCTGCTTTATTTGATAAAGATGATAATTTAATTTCATCAGCTCACAATATGAGAGAAATTGACCAAAACCCTGTTTTACATGCTGAAATTATTGTAATCCAAGAGGCATCTAAAATTTTTAAGACTTGGAGACTAGAAGATACAACGATTGCAGTAACCGTTGAACCTGATGCAATGTGTGCAGGGGCTATTGTGAATGCAAGAATAAAGACACTTCTTTACGGAGTACCTAATTTAAAAGCGGGAGCAGCTTACTCACTTTACAATATTCCCCAAGACCCCAGGCTGAATCACTTTGTTGAGATTAGGGAAAATATATTACCACATGAATCTGAAGTTATATTATCCTCTTTCTTTGAAAGTAAGAGATAAGTAAACTGAGAACTTAGGTCTTCAACTGGAGGGATCGCATAGTCTGGCCTAGTGCGCACGCTTGGAAAGCGTGTAAGGGTTTATCCCCTTCGAGGGTTCGAATCCCTCTCCCTCCGCGCAGAAGAACTATACCTTTTTGGAGGGATGGCCGAGCGGACGAAGGCGATAGTCTTGAAAACTATTGTATGTATTCCATACCGTGGGTTCGAATCCCACTCCCTCCGCAAGACTGGAGAGGTGGCTGAGCGGTCTAAAGCGCTCGCCTGCTAAGCGAGTGGGGGATGAAAGTCCCCTCGAGGGTTCAAATCCCTCCCTCTCCGCCATGCGCCTGTAGCTTAACTGGATAGAGCATCTGACTACGGATCAGAAGGTTGGGGGTTCGACTCCCTCCAGGCGTGCTTGGTTTTTTTAGTAGTTAAAAAGAGTAAGTCTTTTTATTATTTATTTAAAATATCCATTATTGATGGATGTTCAGATTTTATATCTTCTATATCAAAATTAACTTGATATTTTAGTTTATAAAATTTTACTGCTGACTCTCTTGTGCTATCCCATTCAACTGATACAAGATCCATTGCTGTTAAGTCCAGACTATTTATTATATTTGGATCAGCTCCTTCATCACTTAGAATCTGAACTATTTCTAATTGACCAAAGAACACCGCACAGAATTGTGCAGTAACACCTTCATCATTTTGGATATTTAAATCAGCGCCTTCATTTACCAACAACTTAACCACTTCATAATGCCCTTGGCAAGCAGCAATAATTAATGCCGTCTCATCTCTGCTAGAACCTTTAGAATTTAAATCTGTCCCAAAAGCTATATGTTGCTTGATAGATTCAATATCACCTTTTTTAGCTGAAAGCCAAATATTGTTAGCAGGTTCTTTGATTACTTCTTCGACTTCGACTACTACTGTTTCATTTGTTGAGTTTATATTATTTTCTTGATTTGAATTACTACAGCTAGTGATAAAAACTAAAGAGAAAATCAAAATATTTATATTTAATCTCACCATAATCAGAGCTTAATAGCTCAAAAGTATCTTTACTAATTGCTTTTAATTTAGTAATTAAAAAGTGGTTCTTCTAGATCCCAACCAGGTTTATTGCCCCAAGTATTTAAAAAGGTGACATCCTCTAAGGGATCTCTTTTAGCGACTCCCCACTTTCCCAGTGGATAGCCAGCAGTAACAATTGCATTAATTCTCCACCCTTTATCAGTGGGGATATTCAAAGCATCGAAAGTTTTTTCCTGATTAAACATTCCAAGTACAGTAGTCAGACAAGTACCAATACCATGTGCTCTTCCAGCTAACATTAGATTCCAAATAGCTGGGTAAATTGATGAGCCTGATGAATCATTTCTTGATAAAACTACAAACTGTGCCGGCACTTTGTGAAAATTTTCAGACAACCAAGTAGCAGACTTACTAATTCTCACTACTTGATCAGCTTTAGTTTCATCTAACACTTTTGATGCACCCATATCTAGATTATTTCCATAATACTCTTTGATATAAAAGTCCCAAGCTTCTCTATAGAGGTCTCCAAGTACATTTTTTATGTTTGATTCTGTGACTATAATAAATTTCCAACCCTGATTATTAGCTCCACTCGGAGCACGAACAGCAGCATCAACCATTTTTTTTAAAATTTCTTGAGGTATAGGCTCTTCCTTTACTCTTCTCATAGCTCTAGTTGTGTAGAGCGCTTCAAATACATCCATCCAAATATCTTACTAAGATTAGATGTATGGAACAAAAGTTAATGAAAGAAATTCATAACGAAGTTGCCTATATCTGGCTAAATAGACCAGAAAAAAAGAATGCAATGGATTTTGATATATGGTTTGGTATTCCAGCCTTAATCAAAGAAATAAATGATAATGAAGAAGCTAAGTGCATTCTCTTACTTGGTAAGGGGGACTCATTTTCAGCGGGCATAGATATTGCAACTTTTATGGGTGATATGAGTTTAAATGAAAATCTATCTTCTACTGCAGATGATAGGAGAAAAACAATGAAGGTAATAGATGATATGCAAACTGCTTTTACAGTAATAGCTAATTCTAAGATTCCTGTTATCGCACTTGCACATGGTTTCTGTCTAGGTGGGGCCACAAGCATGATTTCTGCTTGTGATATTCGTCTTTCTACTAAAGATGCAAAATTTTCAATTGGAGAAACAAAATTAGGTTTAGTTGCTGATGTGGGCATTTTACAAAGAATGCCAAACATAGTTTCTAAAGGAGATGTAAGAGAACTTGCATTCACAGGAAGACATTTTGATGGAATTCATGCAGATAAAATACGATTTGTTAATGCAGTTTATGATAGTGTTGAAGAATTGTATGAAGCCGGAATAATACTTGCAGAAGAAATTGCTAAAAACTCAAGGCATATTGTCTCTGGAACAAAAGATGTCCTCAACAAAGGGGAAGACCTCTCAACAGAACAGGCACTTGATTATGTTCGTATGTGGAATACTTCTTATTTAATATCCGAAGACCTTAAAGAGGGAGTAACTGCATTCTTTGAAAAGAGAGACCCGGATTTCACCTAATTTTCTCATAAGATGATAATGCAAATCTATCTGTCATACCTGCAACATAATCAATAGCATTTTCCACATCTGACTGCTCTTGTTTATAGGCCTGAGGTAAGTTCTCGGAATGTTTAGTAAAATACTCAACAAGACTTATGACAATATTCTGATATTCGGCTCTTTGATTTTCTGTTCCTTTTCTTAAATATACTTTTTCGAACATAAAATCTCGTAAATCCTGCATATTTCCAGCAATAGCACTATCCATTTGTACCTGACCGCTTGATGAAGCTTTAAAAATTCCTGAAATTAGGCTGTTAATCCACGTTTTCCCTGGGGGACCTAGCTCTTTAACAATTGAGGATGGGATATCTTTGGGGTTTAAAACTTCTGCTCTAATTGCATCTTCTACATCATGAGTAAGATAAGCTATACGATCTGCAAACCTACAAATCATTCCTTCTTGAGTTATGGGTTTTTCTTCATATTTCCAGGGATGTTTATGTATTCCGTCAAGAGTTTCAAGGGATAGATTAAGGTTTTCAATCCTATCCAAAACTTTTACAGAATTTTCAGAGTGACTCCATCCATTTGGATGAATTTTATCTAATGCATCTTCTCCAGTATGACCAAAGGGTGAGTGTCCAACGTCATGGCCCATGCATATAGCTTCTGTTAAGTCAGAGTTCAAACCCATTGTTTTAGCAATAGACCTACCTACCTGAGTAACTTGTAAAGTGTGAGTCATTCTTGTTATAAAGTGATCTCCGTCAGGATTAATAAAAACTTGTGTTTTATGCTTTAACCTTCTAAAAGCTTTGGAGTGGATTATGCGATCGCGATCTCTTTCATAAGCTGTTCTAAACATGTCTGGTTCTTCATCTCGACCTCTTCCTAGAGTTTTTTCAGATAATGCAGCAGTTGAGGAGAGAGTCACTCGCTCATTTGTTTCTCTCCATTTACGATCTCTAAGAATAAATGAATCGTTCATAGTTTTACCTTAAACGCTATAAGTTATTTAACAAAGGAATTAAATCAGCCCAGTCTTTAATAGTGTAGGTTCCACTAAGTTGAGAGTTGTAAGGTCTTTCGAACCTAATTATTGTTTTATCTGGAACTTTTTCTACAAAATTTTCTAATTGATGAGGTGCATCATCGAGATATACATCACATTTTATTGTCCACTTGTCTTCAATAAAATGAACTTCTTTTGTTGGAATTTTATTTTCACCAAGCCAAATAAGGGTGTCATGAATTGACCACCAAGGTTTTGATGAAATAATAACTATTTCGTGACCAATTTTTGATAGCTCCATTAAAGTTTCCTGAGAATCTCTATATAGTTCTAAATGTCTAAATATTGAAGAGCCATTTATATCCATAGCCCAGTTCCAAAAATCCAAGTCTTTTTCAAAGTGGGTTAAAGGTTGTGATAGACCCCAATCTGTAATTTCATCCTCTGAGATTTCTTTACCAAAGTCTAATGCGTATTGTGTAGTCCAGCCTTTTGTAAAATCAGCAACTACGCCATCTAAATCTACACCAATTCTCATTTGATTAAGTTTAATTCTTTGGTGCATTATAGAAAGGAAATCTATTACCATTTAATAATATGCAACAAGCACTATACAGAAAATATAGACCAGAGAAGCTCACTGAACTAGTGGGCCAAGAAGAAGCTGTATCTTTAATATCTCAACAAATTAAAAATAATAATTTAGGTCATGCTTATCTATTTTCAGGGCCAAGAGGTGTTGGAAAAACTTCCCTAGCAAGAATTATTGCAACTCAGCTTGGATGCGATCCAATATTTGATATTACTGAGATCGATGCCGCTTCAAATAATAAAGTCGATGACATTAGGGATATGAACGAAAGCGTAAATTTTATTGCTAGTAGTCCTGGCCAAAAACGAGTTTATATTCTTGATGAAGTACATATGCTTTCAAATGCAGCTTCAAATGCTTTTCTAAAAACTTTAGAAGAGCCACCAGAGCATATAATTTTTATTCTTGCTACAACTGAACCTGAAAGAGTACTCGAAACTGTAAAAAGTAGAACTACACATATTGTATTTAAAAAAATATCTGAAGTTGAAATAGTTAAAACACTTGAGAAAATTGGAAAAAAAGAAAAAATGATACTTGATGTAGAAGTTTTAAATACAATTGCTACATTTTCTGACGGATCTCTGAGAGATGGAATAAATCTTTTTGAGCAAACTTTTAATACATTTGGAAAAAAATCAACAGTTGATGATCTATACGGAATACTTGGAAAATTAAGCACCAAAGAATTTGAGACAATTGTCAACTCAATTGAAACACAAGATACTGCAGCGGTTCTTACAGTGCTAAGAGATGCATATAAAAAAGGATTACAGCCAAGAGACATAATGGATTCAATTTCTGAATTTTTTAGAAATATGTTTTATCTAAAATATCTGCCTAGCGATACCAAATTAGAAAATTTAACTCCAAATATTAAAGGCCTGCTTGAAGTAGCTGATAAGAAAATAAACGCAAAACAATTAATTCGAATACTCGACTTAATAGATAATATTAATCACAACCTATCTAATAGTACATCACAGCATTTAAAGCTTGAATTGTTTTTAATGAAAGTTATCAAGCCAGAATTAGGAACTGATGTAAAAACTATTAGCTACAGAGTAGACCTACTTGAAGGACGATTTTCAAACGAAGAACCTTCTCCTAAAATAACTCAAGAGACTGACCTACAAAAAGAACAAATCATACCAGTTACGAGTACATCAAAAAATACTAAAAAAAAGAACGTTACCTCTAAGAAAGAATCTCTTGGAAATTTCGATGTATTCTGGCCAAAAATTCTTGAAGAGATGAAAAAAGAATTAACACCAAGAAAATTTTCTTATATAACAGCAGTTAGTGCTGAAGTAGAGGAAGAAAATATAATAAATTTAATTGTTGATAAAGAAAATGAATTTTTATTTGAGGAATTAAAGAAATCTCATGAAATTATTGATTTACTTACTTCTATGATAGCAAAAATGATGGGTTTAGAAATTGTTGTTAAAATTACGCTTAGTGTAAAAACAAAAATTAATAATAAAGAAAAAGGCTTGAGTGTTGCTCAGGAAATTTTTGACGTTAAGGATTTAACTTAACTTTCTTTTAGATTTAACTCACTGAGAGCAACTGTAATTCTTCTTGAACCCTGATTTTGCCCACTTTTACACAGTTCTATAAAACTTCTTAATTCACCTGTTCTAAATTTTTTTAGGTCATCTCCAGCAGTAATTGATCCACTTCTTTCTCTTTCAAGAAGTTTTATTTCAATTTCTTTAGCCCTTGCTAAATATGTGCTACTAACTTCAAATAATGTATCTATACCATCAGGTATAGGTGGATTAATATGACCCATTAATACATCTATGTACTCATTAATTTCTTCATGGAGACTTTCAACACTTGAAAGCCCTTTTTTTAGTGGAAATTTTTGCATCAGTTGGTCCTTTTCAAATTAATATATTTCATTTTAACGACAAAGAGAGACATCAATATAACTATAAAGATAAAAAATGTATCATATAACAACTCAAGCAATGGATTTCCAGAATAGAGCTTTAATGTGACACTTAAATAATATGTCACTAAACCTATCATAAGTATTTTCAAAAAATCTAAAATTTGAAACCTATTAATGAGTCGCTCATTTCTAATTTTAAGGAAGATAGATAAAACCAATGTATTAATCCAAAGTGAAGAGATGATGACCAGTGCATAGCTTCCTTCAGAGGGATTGCTGAGTAGATGTAAGATTAAAATTGTAATAAAGGTAACAGAAGTTCCAATCCAAACTGGAAACCAGTAATTTTTTTGTACATAATAAGATCGAGTGATAATTTGATTAAGAGACCACGGAATTATACCAAAAGTAACAACCATAAAAATTGATGAAACTCTGACAGTATCTTCAGCGGTAAACATCCCTCTTTGATAAATAATTTCAATGATATTTTCTGAATTCGTTAAAAAAACAATTAGAACCCCTGTATTTATAGCAGCCAAAGCTGACAACTGTTTTCTTACCAGTAGTTTGAACTCCTCTAATTTATTTTCTACGAATAAATTAGATAAAGTTGGATAGCTTGCTACACCCACTGCTTGTGCTACGACACCTACTGGAATTAAAGCTACTCTTCTTGCATACCTAAAAGAAGCAATTGAACCCGTACTTAAAAGTGAGCCAAAGTATCTAAATAATTGCTCATCTACAACGGCAATAGATTGGCCAACAATTAATGGAAGAGATATTCTTAGGTATTGTAAAACATGTTCAAGTCTTGGTTTCAGAAATTTAAACACTAGACCATTATTTTTTGCTCCTAGGAGTTGGATTAAAAGATGTCCAATAACTGAACCGATTAAACCCCCGATAGCAAATCCATAAACTGTCGACTCAGGTGAGCTTGAGTTAAGCCAACCAAACAAAATAATTGATAAGTTATACACAACAGGAGCTATTGCAGCATACTTAAAGTCATTTTTAAAATACTGAAATGACATTAAAATAGCACCAATAAAGAAAAAAGCTTGACTGAAGACAATAGGCGTAAATAACTTTACGAATAAATCTGGATCACTAACACTCAAAAGATTCACAATTTGATATCTAAAAAGAAAGAAAAGAAAAGAAATCAATATAAATATAAGTGACAATCCATATAGAAGTGAGACAAAGTAGTCGTTGAGCTCGTTTTTTTTATTTTTTGATAAATCACTAAGGATAGGTATTAAAGTAATCGCCAGATATCCACCTGCTGATAAATAAAATAAGAAGTCAGGAATAATAAAAGCTAAATCTAATGTATCTGAAGCACCAGTAACTCCAGTCCACCTGGCAAGAAGAATTTCTCTAAAGAAACCGAGAATACGACTCATTAAATAAGATATTGTAATTAAAGATATTGAACCAAGTAATTTTCTAGAGTTGCCCATGTTTTTCTTTCATGTCATTCAAGAATTTGTAGGGGACTTTAATTGGAGTGTTTTCATATCCAAATCCTAAATTTATATTTGGTTTTATATCACCATGATAATCAGAGCCACCACATTCCAGTAGATTTAATTTATTTGAAATTTCTGAAATCTGACTGGATATATTTTTGCTATAACTTGAGTAAGTAGTCTCTAAACCATTTATACCAAACCCAGTGAGCTCTTCAATAAGTCCATAAAATGATTCATTCACCCAGTTTTGTTTTTTTGAATATTTATCATTACTCATCAACGTATGTGGGTGTGCTAAAAATACAAGACATCTAGATTCTTTTGAAAGATCGATAACTTTCTTGATATCAGGTTGATGGCTTCGTGAATCACCAATTTTCCCATTACCAAGATACTTAACAAATGCTTCATTTATAGAACTAACATGCCCTTTATCTTTCAAGATACTTGCAATATGGGGCCTTCCAGGTACTTTAGTTTTAAAGGAGTCCAGTTCAGATTGATTAATCTCAAGGCCTTCATTTTGTAGATTTTCAATAATTTCCATATTTCTAGTATTTTTTAAAGCTCTTATGTTTTCTAAAAAAGAATCAATTGGTGATTTTTCTTCCACAAAATAAAGAAGTAAATGTATTCCCGCATACGGATTAGATTTATCTAATTTTTCCCACGAAACACTTACTTCGACACCCTTAATAATCTCAATATCATGATTGCTAGGTACTTTTGTAAGATACTCATGGTCTGTAATAGAGATGGCTTCAAGTTGTATTTCAATAGCTCTTTCAATAATACTTTCTGGACTCTCCGTTCCATCAGAGTTTTCAGAATGTAGATGTAAGTCAATACTCATTACAAACTAGAGTACTAGGTCTGTTATATCTTTAAATAGTTCATTAGAATGTTTCCAATGAGTTTAATAGTACAAAAGTATGGAGGGACAAGCGTAGCGAATCCAGAGTCGCTTAAAATTGTTGCGAAAAAAATAATTAGTGCAAAAAAAGATGACAAGCAAGTCGTGGTAGTTGTCTCTGCAATGGGATCGAGTACAGATGAGTTAATAGCTCTTGCTAGTCAGCTTTCAGAGAGCCCATCACCAAGAGAAATGGATATGCTTCTTTCAGCTGGTGAGAGAATAACAATGTCACTTCTTGCAATGCATTTAAACAGTCTTGGTTACGATTCTTTTTCATTAACAGGTTCTCAAGCTGGGATTCTTACCACTTCACGTCACGGAAGAGCCGAAATTGAAAAAATATCTGGAGAAAGAGTAAAAGAAGGTTTAGAAAAAGGAAACATTGTTATTGTTGCTGGATTTCAGGGATTTAATCCAGACACCAGAGAAATAACAACTTTAGGTAGAGGTGGTTCTGATGCAACTGCGGTTGCTCTTGCAGCATCTTTAGGCGCTGAAAAATGTGAAATTTATACAGATGTTGAGGGTATCTTTTCTGCAGATCCAAGGATTACCGATAAAGCCAAGCTGTTAAAGGAAATAACATATGATGAGATGTTGGAGATGGCATCCACAGGAGCCAGAGTATTAATGGCTAGGTCAGTTGAATTTGGTAGAAGGTATAATGTACCTATAATCGTAAAACCAACCTTCAGTGAAGGTGTGGGAACGACAGTTAAGGAAAAAGTAATGGAACAAGCAATAGTCAGTGGAGTTACCCACAATGACAAAGAAATTAAATTTACATTATTTGGTGTACCCGATCAACCAGGAATTGCTGGAAGTGTTTTTGGTCACCTCTCAGATAAAGGCGTCAATGTTGACATGATTGTTCAAAATGTTTCTAAAGATTCAAAAACAGATATAAGCTTTACAGCTCCTGAAGAACAACAAGATGAAGTCATGAATATACTTTCAAATCTTACAAGCGATTTGAAGGCTGAAGGTTCTGATAAAGATGAAAACATTGCAAGAGTTTCTATTATTGGTGCTGGAATGAAATCGGAATCTGGTGTTGCCTCAAAAATGTTTAAAATACTCGGTTCCAATAAAATTAATATAGGGATGATTTCAACCTCCCCAATACGAATATCTTGTGTAATTTCAAAAAATGATATGCAAAAAGCTATTGAAGTTTTGCATGATGAATTTATTATAGAGTAAATGAAAATAGCAATTGTAGGTGCTACTGGACTTGTCGGTAGAAACATCATTAAACAATGTGAACGACTTCTTCCAAATGATATTGAATTTCATTTATTTGCATCAAATAAATCTGCAGGAAAGACTTTAAAAATTAACAATCAGGATGTAGTAATTAAAGAATTGAAGTCTGAAAATATTGGAAAATATGATATGGCTTTATTTTCAGCTGGTGGAGTTAGGTCAAAAGCATTTGCTGAAAATTTTATATCTCAAGGGTCATATGTGATTGATAACTCTTCAGCATTTCGACTACAAGAAGATGTTCCACTTGTTGTTTACGGAATTAACCAAAATGAGATTACTTCGTCTTCTAAGTTAATTGCAAATCCCAATTGTACGACAATGGGACTTGTGATGGCTTTAAAGCCTTTACATGATACATTTAACTTAGTTAGTATGACACCTGTTGCATACCAAGCTGTATCGGGTTCTGGCACTGCAGCTGTGAATTCTTTGAAGGAGGAAGAGTCTTTAGACCACACTTCATTAGCAGATTATAAAAATGGATATTACCCAAGGCCAATTGCAAGAAATGTCATTCCTTTAGCTGGTAATTTATTAGAGAATGAATATTCTGATGAAGAGATGAAATTTGTTCACGAGTCAAGAAAAATATTAGATATTCCTAAACTAATCGTCGAACCCTCGAATGCAAGGGTAGGGGTAATAACTGGCCATGGAGTGTTCTGTTCTGCAGTGTTTGAAGAAGATATAGATACGGAAAGAGCAATAATTGAATTGAATAGTTTTGAAGGAGTACAGTATTGGGCAGAAACACTAGCTACGCCACTAGATGCTGAAAACAATACTGATGTTCTTGTATCAAGGCTAAGAAGAGGTTTATCAAGTCCAAAAATTATTAATTTCTGGTGTGTTTCTGATAATTTATTAAAAGGAGCAGCACTCAATGCCGTTCAAATCGCTAAGTATTTGGTTCAGAAATGAATGCACTTCCACAGAATGTAGTCGAAAAGAAGAGAAAAGTTCTAGGACCCACTGGAAGATTTATATTAAAAATTTCAAAGTGGGATGTAAATGGTGAAATACCAAATTACAAGAGGATGGTTCTAGTAGGTGTACCTCATACAGCTATGAGAGATGCATGGTATGGATTACTTACAGTTCTCGCTTTAGATTTAAAAGTAAATTTCTTTGGAGCAAAGTGGGTATTTACAAGATTACCAAGTCCAATTACTTTTTCAAAAAATCTTGATCGACTAGGAATACCATGGCCATTGGGTTGGTTACAGAAAAAAATGCTGGTCAATCTAGGTGGCATACCCGTATATAGAACAGAAGCTAAAGGGCACATTAGAAGTGCTATAGAAGAATTTTCAAAACTAGAAAACTTTGTTTTAGTTTTGACACCTGAAGGGGGAACCTATGCAGTTTCACAATTTAGAAGTGGGTTTTACTATATTGCAAAAGATATGAATATTCCATATGTTCCTATAGAAATTGATTTTAAAAACAGATCATTTAACATTCAAAAGCCACATTTTATTACAGGTTCTTTTGAAGAAGAATCTTTAAAACTCGAAGAACTCTTTGAAGGAGTTGAAGGAGCAACAAGAACTTTTACAATGCTAAGAGAAAAGGAATAAATAAACTCAGCATGTAGTTTCCAACAGGAATCTTTTTTAAACCTAGTAAATTAATTCCAACTCCGATTAAAAGAATACCTCCAATACCTGCAATAGAATCAGACACAACCTGATCTATATTTGTATTTACAAGAACAGCACAAAGAGTAAAGAAGCCTTGGTAAAGTAATATTGAAACTCCAGAATAGACTGCACCTTTGCCACCACTAGAGGTAATAAAAATTACTAAAAAACAATCTAAAGCAGTCTTAATTAAAAGAAGTTCTAAATTAGATTCAACCACATCAAAAAATGGTCCAATTATTGCCAGAGGACCTGTAATTACTATTAGCGTCGTTGATAGGTAACTATCAATAAATTTACCTTGATCTAATCCAGAATCCTCAAATCTGTTATAGAGATAGTCACCAAATTTTTTGATTTGAGTCTCTATTTGTAAATAGTTGCCAATCAATGCACCTACAATTACGGCAAATAAAGTGAATATGAAATCAGGACTTTTTAAAGACTCTCTAACACCTAAAGCTAGAACAAGTAATCCTAATGGGAGTAAATTTTCTTCAAAATTTTTGACACTTTTTTTAAAAAATAATCTTGATAGTAGACCTACAGCTAAAACACCAACACCATTAATTAATGTACCTATACCTGGAAACATTATTTAAAGTCGTTATGACTTCTACTTGGAGTAGGACCTTCTTGTCCTTGATACTTACTTCCATATGCTTCAGAGCCATAGGTTGCTTCGGATGGAGAGTTTAAATAATAAAATGAAATCTGACCAATCTTCATTTCTGGATAAATCATAATTGGTAAGTTTGCAACATTAGATAGTTCCAAAGTCAAGTAACCAGAAAATCCAGGATCTACGAATCCTGCTGTAGAGTGGATTAGTAGCCCAATTCTTCCGAGTGAAGATTTCCCTTCTAACCTAGCCACAACTTTGTTAGATAAAGTAACTTTTTCAAATGTAGTGCCCAAAACAAATTCACCAGGATGTAAGACAAAAGGTTCAGCTTCCGTAGCTGTAACTAAGCTAGTGAGGTCTTGTTGTTCAGCTTTCGGATCAATGTGGCTATATTTATGTTTTTCAAAAACTCGAAAATCTTTTCCAACTTTTAAATCAATACTTGAGGGTTGTATATAGCTTTCCTCTAAAGGATTTATTTGAATTAAATTATCTTTAAGTGCTTTTTTTATATCGACATCTGAAAGCATGCTTTCTCTTTTCTTTGAATATACTAACCGACTTTTTGAGTTTATTAATTATTTACAATAGAAGCAATTGCCCAAAAAGTTATAAAAAAACCTATACTTCCCAAAAACAATGTGCGTGGTGCATAAAAATCTTCTGATCTGTTATTCCTATTTAAATATGCGAATAGACTTCCTGCAAACATTGCTCCTCCAAAACCAAGAAGTAGTAAATTAATTGTTAAATCTAGTGCAAATGGATCATTCATAACTTATATTATGATAATGAATATGTTCAATACTAGTAAAGTGATAGAAATTTTTTTAAAATATAACATTTCTAAGTCAAAAGATAAGAGTAATTATGAAATCTCAACACTAGATGGTATAACAAATACTAGTTACGTTGTGAATGTTGATAATAAAAAATTTGTATTGAGAATTCCAGGAGACAACCCGGATGTTATTAATAGAATATCTGAAAAACACAATACTTCAAAAGCTCAAGAGTATGGCTTAACGTTACCCTATCTAATTTTTGATGAACAGACGGGAATTAAAATTTCAGAATTTTTTGATATATATACATATAAATCTTATGATTTTCAGAATCCAAAAATGAGAAATAATGCGTTTAGTAAATTAAAAATATTACATAACTCAGACCTAATATTTAAAAAAAACTTTTCTCCACTAAGTGTATTTAGTGATATTGCAGATATTTCAAATCCAATTGAAGAAGAATCAAAAGAGGTAGGTTTAAAAATCGTTAAAAAGTTAAATGAAATTGGAATAAACAACAACCCGTGCCATCAAGATTTATACCCCGGTAATTTTGTTATATATAAAGATGAGACCTTTCTCATCGACTGGGAGTACTCGTCGATGGGAGACCCATATTTTGATTATGCTGATTTATTTTGCCAAAATAAGTTTGATTTAGATAAAAACCTAAGAAGTGAAGCACTTGATGAAATCGGCATTAAAACGAATGAAGAGAAGGAAAAATTTCAGTATTTTGAAATACTATCAATGATTACTTGGGGATTATGGGCATTGAAAAGATCTCCAAATGATGATGATAGTGTCATGACTCTAAACAAAGCTATAAGGTATTCAGAGAACAAAAAACTTTAAAAAGATTTTCAATTAATGATGAAAATGCGTTAGAATTTCGCAGTTAGGTAAAAAGGAAAAAATTTAATTTATGGGATCTTTGATTAAAAAAAGACGTAAAAAAATGTCTAAACATAAATATAGAAAACGTCGTAAGTCAAATAGACATAAGAAGAAAAGCGTCTAGACTTCCCCAGACTCATTATTTAGAAACTCTTCAATCTGTTGAACAAGACTATCATCTGCATCATCAGAAATATCTTCAATTGTTAATTCTGCATCTTCGAGTTTCGCTACATAATCTGCTAGATCTTCAGAATTCTCCATAGCTTTCTTGATTTTTGTCTCAAATTGCTGTCCTTCTGTTTGAATACCGGTGTCATCAATATCAATTTTTAAAATATCGGCTGATTTATTTAACAAAGCGCTGATTCCTTTAGGATATCCACCAGAACTAAGATAATGAGGAACAGCAGCCCACAGACCTGACGTTTCTATTCCGCTATTTCTTAGTTCATGCCCCACAACACTTGTGATACCGGTTGGGCCAGAATAGTTTGTAGGTAAAACATTATATCTTGAATTAAATGTCGGATCATCACTGACACCAAAGATAGGAACAGGCAGGGTATGAGCCACTTGTCCAAAGAACGCCCCAAGTGTGACTGCTTTTTTAACGCCTAACTCAATCAAGGTATTGGCAATATTTTCTGAGTAAGTTTTCCACCTCATTGATGGCTCTTCTCCAAAAACTAATATAATATCGTTTGCAGATTTATAATCTTCAATTGAGTAAAACGAGGTTTGAGGCCAGTGAAAATTTCTTTCACCAATCTCTTTTACATCTACAATGGGTCTTCTCATCTGGTAGTTATAAAAGTTTTCAGAGTTAACTTCAGCAAATGGATCAACATCATGATTGCTACAGAGATTTTCAATGCATCCACTTGCTGTATTTCCTGCATCACTCCAACCTTCAAAGGCCAGAACAGCTACTGGTTCAGATAAAAGTGGTTTTCTGTGCCAAATTATATCGTCCATATTAAAAGATTAATCAATGTGAAGATTTATCTAGAAACTATTTAACTAGTTTTCTTGAAGAATTTAAAACTACTGAAATACTAGATACAGCCATTGCCAATGCTCCTAGTTTTGGTGATATGTTTCCAGAAATAGCTACTGGTATCATCAGAGTGTTGTAGATGAATGCAAGAAATAGATTTTGCCAGACTCGTTTGCTACTAACTAAAGCTAGATTCCTAATTTTAAGGATTTTCTCAATTCCCCCTTCGTGAATAACGATATCACTGGATGCTTGGGCAATTTGGCTACTTATTGAGGTTGTAATAGAAACATTTGCCTGTTGCAAGGAAGGAGAGTCATTTACACCATCCCCTATAAAAATAACACCCTCTGTTTTTTGAACATTTTTTACAAATTCAAGTTTGTCCTCAGGGGTTTGATCGCCAAAAGCATTTTCAATTCCTAATTCATCTGCTAAAAGTGAAACTTTCTCTGAACTATCACCTGATAAAATTGAAATATCATAATATTTTTTTGTTTTATTAATTAGATTTTTATCTACTGTCATATCTTCTTGAAGGTGAATATAAGCTTTCTCATCATCAATAGTTATTTCGAGCACATTCTCAAAATCTTTTTTTCTAAAAACAGAAATGACAGTGTCATGTATTGATCCATGAATTCCAGACCCGGTGACTTCTTTGACATTTTTTGAAGAAAATAACTCCAAGTTTCTTTTTTCCGCCTCTAGAAGTAGACTTTTTGCCACAGGATGATTTGACTTCACCTCCAAGCTAGCAGCGTATGACAACACTATGTCTTCAGTTAACTTAGAGTTGCCAACATCAATTTTTTTTATACTAAAAATACCAGACGTGAGAGTGCCAGTTTTATCAAAAATAATTTTATTAAGTTGTTTTAAGTTTTGTAATTTATCAAAATTTTTAAAAATAAATCCATCTCTGTATCCCAACGTAGAAGCTTTATACAATACTATTGGTGTGGCTAAACCGAGAGCACAAGGACAAGCAATCACTAATACTGAGATAGCAACCTCAAGAGATCTTATTAAATCATTACCTAAAAGAAAATATCTGTATACGAATGAAGAAAGACTTAGAGTAAGTATTCCCGGTACAAAAAATTGTGTTACTTTATCAAGATTTTTTTGAATGGCTGGTGTGGTTGACTGTGCTTCTAGAATAAGTTTCTCTATAAAATCATATGTTGAGGCTGCATCATCCTTAACTTCAACTTCTATATATCCATCTAAGTTAATACTCCCAGCCAATACATTATCACCAGTTTTTTTATTTACAGGTATTGACTCGCCGGTAAGAAAGTCTTCGTTAGTTGAAGAAGACCCCGAAGTAATAACTCCATCAATTGGAATGATTTCACCTGGGGAAACGCCAATAAGATCACCCCCTGATAGATCTGAAACCATCTTTACTTCAATATTTCCATTATTCAATAATTTAGCATTTTGAGGTCTAGAATTTTTAATGGCTTCAGATACATCTATAGAGCTTTGAATTGAAACTTCTTCAACTGCTTTGCCAAACAATACAAATGAAATTATATAAGCTCCCGCATCAAGGAACATATCACTATTAGCAGACGGGAGAAGAGACACTGCTACCGAACTTAAGCTACCAAGGGAAATGAGGGTGTCCATATTAAATTCAAAGTGTACTATTTTCTTTGCTGCGGAAATATGAAAACGTCTTCCAAACACAAATATAACTATGAAACCTAATACATATGCTCTCAATGAGTTATTGGTATTAAATCCTTGAGAGATGCCTGCAGAAAAACCTAAAGATAAAAATGGGACAAGGAAAATATTTTTATAGTTTTGAGCAGATTCAACCTCTGAAGAGGAGATGTTAGCCGAATAACCTATAGAGCCGATCTTTTTAATTAATTCATCAATGTTGAGTTCGGTTTTATATCTAACAACTGCTTTTTTTAATGGAAAATTTACTGATACAGACTCAATATATTCATTTTTAGAAATAACTCTTTCAATTCTTGCTGCACATGCAGCACAAGTCATTCCCTCTAAATCGAGAGTTAAGGTTTCTTTAATTTCTGACAATAGAGTAGCCCTGTTCATCAAGCAAAGACTCTATAGTTGATATCTCAGTTTCTTCTGAAATATTTAATGAAACAGCCTTACTATCAATATCAACATTAATATTTGATATGCCTGTAACGTCGAGGGCTTTCTCAATTGTTTCTTTACAGTGCCCACAACTTATTTCAGGAACAGTGAATTTTAAATCCATAAGTTTATATTAATATAATATTTTTTATAGATCTCATTTGTATTTGGTAGTTTATTAAAAATTTATGCAGTCTCTTGTAAAATACGACCTCTTACTCGAGGATACTTTACAGGAGCATGATTAAAACAATGATCTCTCTTGTTATATATGCTTAGTTTTGTGCTGCAAGATTCATCCTTACACACTCTGCCCTGGTCAAAACTTTTAGAAGGCCTTATTCCACCTTTAATTTGACTTGCTTTTAGTCCGTCAGTCATTTCGTTCCTTTTTTACTTTGTGAATATATTCACAAGGTTAACAACTTTATTAAGAGGATGCAAGCTTTTCTTCAAGAATCTCCTAATTTTTTTTGTTTCAAAAAAGCTTGATCATTCCACTTTCTGCCAAGAAAGTCTTCTACCATTGTTTCAGCATTTTTAGATCCACCAACTGCTAATATTTTCTCTTTATATTCCACCCCAACACTTTTAGAGAGAACTCCCTCTTTTTCAAACCTACTAAATAAATCATCTCCTATTATGTCTGCCCATAGATAGCCATAATACGCGGCATCGTAACCTCCCAACAAGTGTCCAAATGCACCTAGATGATTTACATCTTGAGGATAAGTAATTGTTGTGACTTCTTGTGACCTTCTTTCGATTTCGTCAAGACTGTCTTTAAAATCTGATCCATGTAAATATTGATCTGCTAATCCAAAGGACACTTGGCGAAGAGTTAAGAGACTAATACCTATATTTTTCGTTGAATTAAGCTTTTTACTCAACTCATCATTTAATACTTCTCCTGTATCTACATGTCTAGAAAATCTTTGTAAGCATTCACTTTTCCATACCCAATGTTCCATTATTTGACTTGGAGCTTCCACAAAATCCCACTCAACGTTTGCCCCAACAAACCGGGCAAATGTTGATTTTCCGATTCCATTATGTAATACGTGTCCAAATTCGTGAAAAAGGGTTTCTACTTCGTCAAATGTCATTAGTCCATCTCCTGTGTTTGGATTAGGAAAGTTTGTGACCATGGAACATACGGGTAATGACTCACCATCTTGACTTCCGGGTGAGATATCAAACACTGCAGCGTGGGTATATTTACCTTCTCTTGGATATAGGTCTAGATAGAAGTAAGCAATTTGTTCGTTATTTTCATTCCATATAGACCAAAGTTCTACATCTTCTTGCCAAGCTGTCGTCGACTTTTCTTTTTTGATTGAAATATCAAAAACATCTTCGCAAATAGAAAACATTTCATTTTTTACATCGTGAATATGAAAATATTTTTTTAACTCACTATTGTCGATACTACTGAGCTCATTTCTTTTTTTTGTTATGAAATATCGAATATCCCAAGGTGCTACTTCAGATGCTTCAATATTGTCCGTACAGAGATCTATTTTCTCGATTTCTGCAGATTCTTGAAGTATCGGAATTAAACTTTCATACATTACATTTACATTATTAGGATTTTTTGCCATTCGATATTTAAGTCTGTACTCAGCCCAAGTATTGAATCCAAATAATTTTGCTTTTTCATTTCTAAGAACAACTGCTTCCTTGAGAATAGGGGAGTTCGTTTTCACAGCTCTATTATTAAATGCTTTCCAAACAGCTTTTCTTGAATCTCGATTTGTACAATTTTCTAAAACGGCATTTACATCTGGGTAAGCCATAGTCACTATATATTTATCAGATTTTAACTTTAAGTTTCCCAACTCACCTTCACTTAGACCAGTTAGCTCAGAGGCTGTTAGGTAAACTTCTGATTTATCATTCGCTATATTTTTTGAAAAACCAATCTCTAGATCAATTAATTTCTTTTCAATTTCAATAAGTCTTAATTTTTGTTCTCGTATTAAATTATGACCCGCATCAATAAAGTCTTTTTCAAGTTCATCACGGTATTTTTTGGACTCATCATCTAAGTTGTTAGAATTTATTACTTTGAATTTATCATATAAGCCAACATCAGTAGTTACTTCAAGGAGGTAGTTACCTATAAGAGATTCCGCTTCGTTACCATAATTTCTTATTTCTTCTGATTCGCTAACATCTGCTAAAAAAGCAACTCTTCCAGATAGGTCTGAAATAAGTCTTTCGAACAGATCAAACATCATTAGCGTTGGAAGTTTTAAATTTTTTATATCATCGATTAGGGCGCTGCTTGTTTTAAGTGTTTTTTCAACATCTTCAATAAGATCACTTTTTGTTATTTTTGAATAGTCAAACACGTAACTCCTCTGAGTTTTTTATGATAGTATTTATGTTATGGATATCAAACTTGAATTTTGTGTAGTTTGAAACTACACACCTCGTGCAGTTAGTACGATAGAAGACATTTTAGAAATATACGGTCAAAAAGTTAGTTCTATAAATTTAATTCCTGGATCAGGAGGGGTTTTTGAATTCTACTTAAATGAAACTCTTCTTTATTCAAAACTTGAGACAGGAAGACACACAGAAGAAGGTGAGATTCTAAGTCTTATTGAAAAAGCACTTAGTTGACCATCCCCTTTGACCTAGCTCTACAGGAATTAATCTTTCTTGGATTTCTTGTATTCCTCTCAGCAGCGGTTCAAGGAGTTCTTGGCTTCGGATTTGCGGTAATAGCTTCACCAATAATTATTCAAATAAACCCTTTATTAATTCCTCAATTACTTTCACTCTTGGGCCTACCTTTAGCTTTGAGAGTTTTCTTTCGAGAAAAATCAAAAGTGAACTGGGAGCCAGTAAGGTTTCTGATTATTGGTCGATTAGTAGGAGGACCAATTGGTTTATATTTTTTAACCACTTTAGACCCCAAACCTTTATCCATTTCAGTCGGTTTGATAGTACTTAGTGCTGGATTAGGATCTTTTTTTGGATGGAATGTAAAAAGAAACCCAAAAAATTCTTTTATAGCTGGAACACTCTCAGGAATTTTTGGGATGATTGCTGCAATAGGCGGTCCCCCTGTTGCAATTTTGTATCGAGGTACTAAGGGTGATGAGTTTCGCCCCTCTTTAAATGCTGTATTTACTTTAGGTATTGTCATTACTCTTTCATTGTTATTCTTCAATGGAAACTTAAACATAGATCATATAATTTTGTTTCTATATTTAATCATTCCAGTTTTATTAGGTATACGATTTTCAACTTCACTTTTTTCTATGGTTTCTGATAAATTAATTGCGGAAATGGTAACTTATTTTTCAATAATTTCTGGCTTGATAGTTATATACAGAAGTATATTTTAATTTATTTCGTTGCCAGTAATTACTAACATATGAACATATGTTATTAAAGTCAATATTTGCAGGAGCGTTATATTTTCTCAGTTTTCCTCCATTCGATTACTGGTATTTAATATTCCCATCCGTTTATTTTTTTTATAGTTCAACAATTTCATCTGAAAAGTCATTTCGTAAAGGATTTATATTCGGGAGTATTTCTTATGGAGTAATTTTATTTGGGATTCAGTCAATTGGTTATGAGGCATGGGTTCCACTAACTATTCTTATGGGCTTGATGTATGGCTTTTACAGCAAGGCACTTTACTTTACCGCAGAAAAAACAAATCATAATTTATTTGCACTTGTGGGAGTAATAAGTGGCTTTGGACTATTAAGATCTTATTTTCCCTTTGGGGGTTTTCCATGGGGATATTCCTCAACAGTTTTATTGACTGGATATCAAGATAATATATTTTTTATATTGGTTCCTAAACTATTTAAAGCTTTTGGACCTATAGGATATTCTCTTTTACTAGAAAGCTTTATATTATTTTTATATTTATCAATTAAGAGCAAAGAAGGGCCAAGAGTTGAATTAAAAAGGTTTTTGATAGTGATATTAATAGTTGCTTTTCCACTGACCTACTCCTCACTTTTGACACAAGAAGATTTTGTTAAAGAAATTGAAGTGTCAATCATACAAGGAAACAGCCCATGTCCCGGGGCAAAAAATAAATGTCAAAATGAAAGACAACGTATATATGAAAATCATTTATTCCTAACAAGATCATTGATTAATGAGAGTGATGACAAAGATAATAAAACTACCAGGGTTATTGTCTGGGCAGAGAGTTCAAGTGGTTTTAAAAATGACCCTAAGGAAAATATAGAAACCTTAAATGAGATATCTTCTGAAGTTGAAAGACTAGGAGCATCTTTTTTAATTGGAGGAGATAGACCCTCAAGTCCAGGTGAATTTGAAAACTATGGAATTTTTATAAATGAAGAGGGTGAAATTTCTGGAGAGTATCTAAAACAACACCCCGTGCCATTTGGAGAATACATTCCTTTTCGAAAATACTTAGACTGGATTCCACCTCTATCGCTTGTTCCTAGAGATATGGTTAGGGGGTCAAATCAAGAAATATTTACGACTATAAAAAATGAAATTAAAATTTCTCCAGTTATTTCTTTTGAAGGGTCTTTTGACAGATACATAAGAGGAAGTGTCAACAAAGGTGCAGAGATAGTTGTAATTTTGACTAATCAGGCAAGTTATGGAAAAAGTGGTATGTCAGACCAATTTATACTTATGTCAAGAGCTAATGCAATTTCAAACAATAGAGATATTGTTCACGCTGCTATAACTGGTAAATCAGCATTCATAAGTGGAATAGATGGCGATGTTTATAGTTCCACAGATCTCTTTACAGACGAGGTACTTACTCAAAAAATTAAAACTTCAAACACAAATACTATCTATACAAAATGGGGAAACTATTTAAGCTACTTGTTAATTTTTTCTGGTTTTATTAGCTTATTTCTTGGAAGACGTACCCAAAGTTAGTATTTATAGTTGTTAAGTTATATTTCAGATTCAATAATAGGGAGACCCCTAGCAGCAGCAGCTTCTACAGTCCCATCCTGAAGTGCTCGTAATCCAAACTTTGGTAAGACTGCAAAGATATGGTCAAAAATATCAGATTGAATTCCTTCGTATTCAACCCAATCAGTTGTATTTGTAAAAGTATATAACTCTAAAGGAACACCTGCAGAAGTTGGAGACAGCTGTCTTACCAGTAGTGTCATAGTATCCGTATTAAGACCCTCGTGATTTTTTAAATAATTAACAAGATAAGCTCTCAACGTTCCGAGATTAGTCAGTCTCCTTTTTTCTTTCTCATCTTGAGTCGTTGAGTTATATTTTTCAATATCTTCTATTTTTTGTGAGAGATACTTGTTTACTGATGGTATTTTTTTTAATTTATCAATATCTTTATCTTCCATAAACCTAACACTGGAAATATCAATTGAAATGGACCTTTTTATTCTCCTGCCTCCATATTCAGACATACCTCTCCAGTTTTTAACAGATGTTGTAACTATTTTTGAAGTTGGGATTGAAGTGATAGTTTTGTCCCAGTTTTGTACTTTTACTGTGTGTAAAGCAATGTCAACTACATCTCCGTCAGCACCATATTCTGGAACTTCAATCCAGTCTCCATTTTTAATAATATTATTTTGGCCGATTTGAACTGAAGCTATAAAGGATAAAATTGTATCCTGAAAAACTAATAGCAAAACAGCTGTTAGGGCACCTAAGCCACTTATGTAATAACTAACTGATTGACCACTTATTATTGCAAAAATAATTATGAATATAAATGAGTTAACAACTATTTTTACAATTTGGATATAACCCTTTATTGGCTTATTACGTAAGGAGTCGATATTTTCAGAAACTTTATTTAGTACGTTCAACATTTCAAGAACAGTTAAACCTACAAATAGTGTCAATAGTGCATTAGAAACTCGATCTGAAATTTCATTATTGAATATTTCTAGGTCAAATTGAGGTGTTGCAATTAAGAAGTTAAAAATAACAAAGACAAACACATAAGAAACTCTATTTAGAAATTTTTTATCAAGGAAAAGATCATCTATATAAGTAGTAGTTTTGCTAGCACCCCGTTTAATAATTGGAAAAATAATTGATCTAAGTATTAGATATGAAGCAATAAGAATACCTATTAATAACCCAAGTATTGCTAAATCTGATGTGTTTAAATTTGTCATAATTTAATCTTACTCTAAAAACCTTTTTGTTGGCTTTCCCATGGAGGAGGTGTTGCATTAATAAATTCATCAACACTGGGTCCACCAAGAGATTGAAGTTTATTTTGTCCAATTATATAAGTTATTACTAATAAAACTAGTGTTGTTTGGTTTGATAATAAAAGCTTAATTGTCACAAGTATTTCAGGCGAGTCAAAAAATATTACCTGAAGCCCACCCTTTAAAAACAAATAGAAAGTCCAAATAATAGCAACCCTTGTATACGCTGGACGAACTTGTTCGTGAAGGTACCATTCTTGAGGCCATTTACGAATTGCTTTAGAACTATAAATAGTGAATGGTTTTTTTATTATTATTGAACCTAAACCAATAACAGCTATGAGTAAATCTCTTACGATTCCAGGAATAAAAAATCCAGAGGCACTTCCTTGAATTCTTGCCAATGCCAGTGCTCCAATTGTTCCAATCAATCCGTAGAACACAAATTTTAAATTTTGTTTTCTTAAAAGTCTATAAAGGAACAGTAGTAAAAGTAAAATTGCCGTCCATAAAATTGCCTGGTTTAGACTAATAAAATTATTTGTTACAACAAAAAAGAGAGGAGCGATGACAGAGTCAAAAACACCCTCTTGGTTAAGATTTAAATCCTTTAATTCTTCCTTAATCTCTTGATATTTTGAATAAAACTTTCTCAATTTACTGGAATTTATTATTGAAAGATTCTTCATCGTTCACCAGAGCAGTTTCCTCTTCAATAAAATCAGATATTAAATTTGGATCTAATCTGTACTTTTCAGAAAGTTCTTTCACCATATCCTCAGTTGAAGAATCGTCAAATGTTAAGTCCTGTATAGACCTATATGCGTCATCTCTATTTATGCCATTTTTTACCAAAGCAGAAAGAATTTTTTGACTTCCTAATTTATTTGCAGCATCACTTAGATTTTTTTCTATAGATCTGTGATTTATATGTAAATCTTTAAAAATTGCTATTAGATCTTTCGTAATAAAACAAAGCAAGTTAAAAGCATCTGGAAGAATAATCCTTTCAACTGATGAATTAGATATATCTCTTTCATGCCAGAGGACAATGTTTTCCATACTACTCATAGAGTAACCTCTTACAACCCTTGCTAATCCAGTAATTCTTTCAGTAGTAATAGGATTCTTTTTGTGAGGCATTGCAGACGAACCTTTTTGACCCTTTTTAAATGGTTCGCTTAATTCTGAAAC
Source organism: Acidimicrobiia bacterium (assembly GCA_028376655.1). GTDB lineage: Bacteria > Actinomycetota > Acidimicrobiia > Actinomarinales > Actinomarinaceae > Actinomarina. Next base: position 14,260 of record JAONAZ010000003.1, on the reverse strand, counting down.
TTCTGATCTTTGATAACCTCTTATATTTGTTGAGACTCTTTCAAAACTACTAGCAAGAATTGCTAGGCTAGTAACTACCTCGGCATACCTATCTCTCGCTACAATCTGACTAGCAAAAATTTCAGGCTCAAGTCCAAGTTTATCAAGAGTGAGTTTTTCTATATTTTCATCCACTACTGTATGGTTACCAACTGGACCGCTTAATTTTCCTACTGAAATTGTCTGTACACATTTCTCCAAGCGAATTTTATTCCTTTTAATTTCTTGATACCAATTCCCAAAAATATTACCTAAAAAGGTTGTCTCTGCAAAGACACCATGTGTTCTACCTATTATCGGTGTATGCATTTCTTGTTTTGCTTTAAGTTCAATTTGATGGAGAAGTTCTTCTTGTAGCTCAATAGTTATATTTAATGACTCTCTTATTAATAAACTATTTGCAGTATCAACTACGTCTGAGCTGGTAAGACCATAATGAATCCAATTTGAATTTTCTCCGACTTTATCCTGAAGTATGTCAACAAAAGAAGCTAAATCATGGTTTGTAATTTTTTCCCTTGCGTAAACTTCATCTTTAAGAACTTCAGTTTTTTCAATAATTGAAGAGACTCCTTTAGGAGAAATTTTATTATCCTCCAAGGTCTCTAGATATTTTTGTTCTACAATTTTCCAAGTATCAAATTTATTTTGATCATTCCAAATTTTTTCAATTCCACTGTACTGGTATCTCTCAATCATTATTGATAACTATATTTTGGTTTCTTTCAGGGCCGACAGAGATAAAAGTTATTGGAATTTCGATAAAATTCTCAATAGCATTTATATATTTTTTAGCATTATCTGGTAATTCATCAAAGTTTGTTACAGAAGTTATATCTTCAGACCACCCTTCAAAAGTTTCATAAACTGGTTCCGCATCATAAAAAATACTTTGTTGATATGGATAATCTGTAATGACTTCTTCTGCAGTTTTGTAACCCACACCGAGTTTTATTTCTTCAAGACCAGAGAGTACGTCAAGCTTTGTGATGAATAGTTCAGTTAAGGAGTTAACTCTTACTGAATACTTTAATGAAATAAGGTCAAGCCATCCACACCTTCTCCTTCTACCAGTAACTACTCCAAATTCTGCACCCTTTTCAATTAGATAATCGCCAATCTCATTTTCTTGTTCTGTTATAAAAGGACCACTCCCGACTCGAGAAATGTAAGCTTTGGTAACACCCACTATTTTATTTAGATTTAATGGACCAACACCAGAACCTATTGCAGCATTACCTGATGATGTATTTGAACTTGTTACAAATGGATACGTTCCATGGTCAATATCAAGTAAAGTTCCTTGGGCGCCTTCAAATAAAATGGTCCTACCTTCTTTAATTGCATTAGAAATCATCAAAGATGTATCTTTCATGTGATTTTTAATGATATCTTTATAAGCTTTAAATTCATTAATAATCTCATCATGGTCTAACGGTTCTCGTCCATAAATTTTGGTTAGAAGTTGATTCTTTTCTTCAACGTTTGTTTTAACTTTTTGTGCAAAAACATCATCGTCAAGTAAATCTTGGATTCTAATGCCACTTCTTTGAATTTTGTCAGCATAACAAGGACCGATACCTTTTTTTGTAGTTCCAATTTTGTTTTCTCCTAAATTTTCCTCAATCAGTTCATCAAGTAATTTGTGGTATGGCATAACAACATGTGCATTTGGAGAAATCGCTAATTTTTTTGTACTTACATTCTTAGAATGTAACATTTCAATTTCTTGCTTTAGAAAACCAATATCTATGACACAACCAGATCCAATAACTGGAACACAATCAGAGTAGAGGACTCCAGAAGGTATTAAAGAAAGTGCAAGTTTTTCATCACCGACAACAATAGTGTGTCCAGCGTTGTTACCACCTTGAAACCTAACAACATAATCAGCCGATGAAGCAAAAAAATCTGTGACTTTACCCTTACCCTCATCTCCCCATTGGGCTCCGAGAACTACAGTGGCAGTCATTTGAACTCCTTATGTACAATATTGAATTTTAATGGTTATTTTTATTTATATTTGAATATTTCTTAGCGAATAAGAAAATAATTGCAACTATTTATACATTAAATGAATATTTTTATTCATTTATATGGATTTATATTAGTATATTGTGAATAGATTGCTTTTCAATGAAGCAGTCTACTTATATATAAGGAGAAACATTGAACAAAAAAACAATAGTATCTCTGCTTGTACTCGCATTAGTAGCTGTAGCATGTGCTACAGATACAACAGAAGATGCGGCAGAAGTAGTTGTTGAGTTAACAACACTTGAAACAGTCACAGAACGAGGATTCCTCAAATGTGGTGTGTCAGGATCTGCTGTAGCATTTTCAGAGACTCAAGCCGATGGTTCTGTAACCGGTATTGATGCAGACTACTGTTACGCAGTAGCAGCAGCAGTATTTGGAGATTACAGTAAAGTAGAGTTCACCGCTTTGACAGCTGCTGAAAGATTTACAGCATTGTCAGCTGGTGAGGTTGACCTATTAATAAGAAATACAACATGGACACAATCTCGTGACACCGATCTAGGTAACGATTTTGGACCAACAACTTATTATGATGGACAACAGTTAATGGGTAGAAATGCTGACGGCCTTTCTGCATCATCAACACTTGGAGACATCGACGGCTTAAGAGTATGTACAAATGCTGGAACAACAACAGAGAAAAACATTACTGAAGGAGCTGGACTTGCAGGCGCAACAATTGAGCTTGTAACAGTTGAAGCATTCCCAGAAGCTATGGAGAAATTCAAAGCTGGAGAATGTGATCTTGTAACTACAGATGGTTCCGGTCTTGTTGGTAACAGAGCTAAAGAGGATAAGATGAATGACTGGGCAATTTTCCCAGCTACACCAATCTCAAAAGAACCTCTTGGACCTGTTTATCGTTCAAACGATAGCCAATGGGCAGACATTGTTAACTGGACAGTATATGCTACATTCATCGCTGATGAATATGGTGTAACACGTGCAAACATTGATTCATTTGACTATGAGGCAAATCCAGAAATGGGACGTCTTACAGGTAAAAATGATGGAGAACTTCAAACAAGCATGGGCTTAACCGCAGATGCTTACTATAACGTTATCAAGCAAGTTGGTAACTATGACGAGATTTATTCAAAGAACTTAAATCCTGTCGGACTTTATAGAGAAGGTTCAGCTAACGCACCTTGGACAGATGGCGGATTAATTTACGCTCCACCTGCAAGGTAAAAACTTAAATGTTTTAAAAAAGGGGTCTTCGGACCCCTTTTTTTATTCTTTAAAATCGGCCTAGAAATGTAGTTACTCGGGTGCTATCCTTTCCTAATACTGATGACTGAAAAAAAATATGAAATTTAACAAAGCTTTTTGGAGAGATGTACGATTCTTAAAATGGGCTGGACAAATTGCTTTTTTGCTGTTTATTTTTAATTTAATTAGTAACTTTGTATCTCAAGCAATTGAAAACCTAAATGCAACCAACTTGCCGTTTTCTTGGAGATTTCTTGGCACTACCCCTGGAGTACTTATTTCTGAAGGCTTTGTCACATACCCCGAGTCAGGTTTACAGGCTCTACAGGTTGGAATGTCTAATATGTTACGTATTGCTATATCTGGTATTTTTGTAGCAACTATTCTTGGAACAGTCATAGGTGTTGCACGACTTTCTAAAAACTGGGTCGTACAAAGATCGTCCACAGGACTCGTGGAGACTGTTAGAAACATACCTTTGTTAGTACAGATATTTTTTTGGCAGGCTGTCATTTTATCTTTCCCAAGACCAGAAGAGTATGACCGTGGAGAAATGATATTTGATATTAGCGCAAAGGGTATAGCTTTTCCTTGGCTAGATGCGCAGGAAGCTAGCTGGTTGTTTGGTATTTGGTTTATTTTATCTTTCATTGCAGCTAGGAGAATTTTTAAATGGAGAGTTTCTGTAATGGAGTCTGAAGGAAGAGAAGCCTATCCAGGAATAGCATCAATTCTTACATTTTTTGTATGGAATATTGGAGGATGGTTTGGTGGCTATAAGGCTGTGGGAGTTATAGGTTTTGTAGCATCACTATTATCCGATGGTTTTGAATTATTACCCAGAATTGGAATACAGTCACTAATAATATTTATCGGCTTTTATTATTCATATAAATATATTTCAAAAGAAATTAAAAGAACCAGAAGTGCAGAAAATAGAGGAATTCTTACAGATGATGACATTTTTAAAATTATCATGGCAGCATTACTGGTTCTAATCCTTGCAATAGGTCTATTTCTACCTTTCGGTATTACAATTTCAGATTTTCTTGTAGGGGATGAACCTTTCTTTAAAGCAGATTGGGGAATACCACAATTTCTAGATGGTGTTCAAAATAGACTTAACTGGGAACTTGCTGGAGAACCATTTACATTAAGTTATCCAGAAATAATACAAGCTGGACAATCAACATTTAGTAGATATTCACCTGATGTTGGAAAAGTAATGAGCGTAGGCTACTTTGCAACCTGGATGGGTGTAATTATCTATACTTCGGTTTTTATTTCAGAAGTTGTCAGATCTGGGATCATGGCAGTTGCAAAAGGCCAATCAGAAGCTGGATTATCATTGGGCTTAAAAAGAAGCACGCTCCTTAGGTTGATTGTATTACCCCAGGCACTCAGGATTATGTTGCCACCAATGGGAAATCAATACCTTAATCTAGCTAAGAATACATCACTAGGAATCGCTGTAGCATTTCCTGAAATTGTTGCCGTCGGACAAACGATATATAATCAAGAAGGCCAAACAGTGGCTGTTTTCTTAATATGGATGGCATTCTATTCAACTGTAAGTCTTGTCTTATCCTCAATAATTAATTACTACAATAGAAAAATGAAGATGGTGGAAAGGTAATGCAAGATAATAAAACTTTAGAGAGTCCACCAGAAATACAGTTTGCTGGAGTATCGAGATGGCTTAAAGAAAATTTATTTTCAAGCCTAAGCTCATCTATTTTGTCGTTACTATCTGTTGCCGCTGTAGTGAGTATATTTCGAGCTATAATTGGTTTTTTCATCTCACCAGAGAGAGAATGGACTGCGGTCACATATAACTTACAATTATATATGGTGCAGGCATATCCAGAATCAGATTTCATAAGAGTTTGGATAACTGTTGGATTGTTAATATCTTTGTTGGGACTTAGCTGGGGTTTCAACTCTCTTAAAGAAAAAGTAGTTATTAAAGAGTGGTGTGATGGATTACTAAAAGGGATAAGTAGCTTCCTATTCATTATTTTAATCGCACCAACCAATGTAGATGTCGAAGGAACAAGTGTTGAAGTCTTTAAAAACAATACTCGATATATTTGTCTAGCTGTAGGTATTGGTTTAATTTTTGCTGTGTACTTATTAAGAAAAACTTCTCCAAAAACTGAAATTATAAGAGACAGAATAAGCTTTTTATATCTATCTTTGCTTGTTGGTTCTATTTGGATAATCAAGGTCCCAACAGTAACTTTTACATCATCAAACGAAAGGGTCGATCCAGATCCATTCCTCCCTTTAGCTAACACTACAACTATTCCTTGGACAATCATTTTCGGCTGCATGATTTTCGCATACCTTATTGGAACCTTCCTAAAAGCAAAAGGTAAGAATTCTATGAGTAGGTTAATTCTTTCATCATGGGTACTGGCCCCATTGGTAATTGTGTCTTGGATATATAGAAAACCAGATTTTGGTATGTCAAATATCTTAACACTAGATATACCTATTGCAGTTGCATTTTCAGTCCTAGGTATTCTTGCAATAAGGACTTTAAATAAGGAGAAAATAGTACCTTATCAAAGATATATCACTTATGGAATGCTGGCTCTAACGGTTGTTATTTTCTTTCTTCCTGTACTTAGACAATTAAAAATATTATTTTTCATCACGTGGCTTTTAGTTTCCGTAGCTCCAACTATCGCTAACTCCAAAGAATCAGCAAAGAATCTCTCAATTGTTTGGAGTGTAACAGTCTTTATTCTCATATTGCTAATGAGAGGAGCATCATCCGAGTCATTAATAGTTGTTCCTGGATCCTCAATATATGGTGGATTTACACTAACGTGGTTAATAGCATTTTTTGGAATTGCTATTTCTTTTCCTTTTGGAGTCATCTTAGCTCTAGGAAGAACCTCCAAACTTCCGGTAATAAGAATAATGTGTACTGCAGTAATTGAACTAGTAAGATCCGTACCTTTCATTACTTGGCTCTTTTTTGGAAGTGTTATGCTCACACTCTTTTTACCTAAGGGAGTAGAATTTGATGAAGTCTTGAGAGCAATAGTTGTTACAGCTATCTTCAGCTCTGCTTACTTAGCAGAGAATGTGAGAGGCGGACTTCAATCGATAAGTAACGGGCAATTTGAGGCAGCTGATGCTGTCGGATTGAGTACGCTACAGAGAATAACATTAATAATTATGCCACAAGCATTAAGAGCTGTTATTCCTCCAATTGTCAGCCAGGTTATAAGTTTATTTAAAGATACAAGTTTGGTAGCTATTGTTGGATTATTTGACCTTTTATATATTGGATCAAAAGTTATTCCCAACCAATCACAAGGAGCTAACTTTTTAGGAACTATACAAGAAAACATACTTTTTTGTGCAATATTTTATTGGATATTTACATACAGCTTCGCAAGAAGAAGCATGAAAATTGAGAAACGATTAGGATTAGGGGAGAGATAATTATGAGCATAATCAAATCAGTTGATGTTAAAAAATGGTACGGTGACTTTCAAGCGCTTAAAGGTATAAGTATGGATGTTGCTGAGGGAGAAGTTTTAGTTATTGCAGGACCCTCAGGTTCTGGTAAGTCAACTTTCATAAGGTGCATAAATAGACTCGAACAGCATCAAGATGGTCAGATATTTGTTGATGGTATTGAATTAACCAATGACTTAAAAAACATAGAAGCTATTCGCTCAGAGGTAGGAATGGTATTTCAAAGTTTTAACTTATTCCCACACCTAACTGTTTTACAAAATATAACACTTGCTCCTATCTGGGTAAGAAAAAAGAGTAAAACTGAAGCTGAAGAAAAAGCCATGGAATTACTTGAACGAGTAGGAATTCCAGAACAAGCAGAGAAGTTTCCAGGACAACTTTCAGGTGGACAGCAACAACGAGTAGCTATAGCAAGAGCTTTGGCTATGGAACCAAAGATAATGTTATTTGATGAACCAACATCAGCTCTAGACCCTGAGATGATTAAAGAAGTACTAGATGTTATGAAAGAATTGGCTAAATCAGGGATGACAATGATTGTTGTCACTCATGAAATGGGTTTTGCTAAAGAGGTTGCTGATAGAGTAATGCTTTTCGATGATGGTCAACTAGTAGAGGAAAATACACCAGATGAGTTTTTCAACAATCCGAAGAGTGACAGAACAAAGTTATTCTTGAGCCAGATTCTTTAAAGCTCACTCCAAAGATTTTTTTCAGCTAAATCAATAATTGTTGCACCCATTGCATATGCGCCATCATATATTGCTCTATGGCCTCCCAGAGTCAATGTCGCAGCTGCATACTCAGGTTGATGATTAACAGCATCACCAGAATCTATTGAAAGCATTGGATGAATAGACGGCATTGCTAAAGATATATTTCCCATATCTGTTGACCCAAGGCCTGGTCTAGCTGCCTCACTTTGTAATATCATCTTTCTATCAACTGATAAAGAGTTTTCTTTATAAAGTTCATACATTGTTTTATTATTATCAATTTCTGTATACCTGTAATCTGGTGATTCTATTTTTACCTGACACTTAGTAGACATTGCAGCTGCATTTACAAAATTTTTAAAATCACTTTCGATTTTTAATAGATCACTTTCATTTAATGCTCGGAGGTACCATTCTGAACTTGTGTATGACGGAATAATATTTGGCTTAAAGCCCCCGTTGGTAATAACACCATGCATTCTATTTGTGGATACCATTTGTTGTCTGTAGGTTGATGCATTTACAAAAAGTTGTATTTGAGCATCCAAGGCATTTATACCTTGCTCCGGTGCTCCAGCAGCATGAGCATCTTTACCAAAAAATTCAACTTTGTATTGTTGTATTGTTGTAAAAGTTGGATTAACAACATCCTCAACTCCTGGGTGAATCATCATAGAACATGCTGCATCTTCAAAATTTCCATTCTCTAAGAGTATAATTTTTCCTCCTCCTCCTTCTTCTGCAGGTGTACCAAGTAATTTAACTCTGATACCTAACTCATCTACAAGATCTTTTATAGCTAAACCAGCACCAATTGATGCAGTTGCAATTACATTATGACCACACGCGTGACCAATTTCTGGTAAAGCATCATATTCAACACATAAAACGATAAGTGGACCTTCGTTACCATATGTAACTTCAAAAGCAGTATCAAGACCTCCAGTTGGGTAGGCAACCTTTCCATCGAAAGACTCAATAAACTTAACTAAATATTCTGATGTTTTAAACTCATTAAACCCGAGTTCAGGATTTTCGTACATCCAATCGCTAACTTCTGTAAGTTGCTTATGTATAGAATCGAGATTTTTTTTAAAGGTATTTTTTAATGTCATTGACTTAGTTTAGTAAATGAATCTAATTCATACACTGATAATATGTTCCAAATCAACCAATCCATCCCTAGGTCTGAAGCAGCTTTGATATTGTTTCTTATATCTTCATTGCTATGCCAAAAACCCTGCAAGAAAGGTCTAATTTTATTCTTATCTACACCCCTATCCAAAGCATCTGTTAGTGCAGCCGTTATCACTTCATAAGGATGATTATTAGGGTTCTGATAACCAAAGGAACCATTTGTGTAATGTGAGGGATAGACCATAGGAGATATAAAATCTACATTTTGAACGATAGTTTCAAGATTCTGACCAATTCCTCCATCCTGTTTATTAGTAAGAATATAACCAAATGTATCTGCTGAAAGTAAACAACCTTCATTATGGAGAAGCTGTCTAGATTTTGAGAGAAATGAATTTATATTATCAACTCTGTTTTCAAAGTCATTTTTAGTGTCAAATTGCATAAATTTACTACTTGAGTCCGGGTATCTGATGTAATCATATTGAATTTCGTCAAAACCAAGTCTGCAGGATTCTACTGCAATATTTATAATATAATTCTGAACTTTTTTACTCGATGGGTCTAAAAAGAATTGCCCATTTTGTGAATATGGTTTATTTAATCGGGAGTCAAATACTGCTTCATCTGGAAAAACTTTTGCAAATAAAGGATCTTGAAAAACAACTAATCTACCAACTAAATAAAGGTCTTTAATTTCCCTAAGATCTTGTATGTCATTTTTAGTAAATTTAACTCTTTCATTATTCAGATATAAAACTTCATCTATATCAGTATCAAAAAGTATATGACCATTGTCAGTCTTTACATCAATAACAAGTGTATTTACATCAGTTTTGGTCAAAATCTCTTCTATACTTTCTCTTTTACTAGGATTGTTAAACAAATATCCATTTAAGTAGACACCCCTAATCTGATCATGCTTTTCTTTAAATTTATTAATATTCATAGATGCATATATTCCTGCATTTTTTATGGCTATTTCACGCAGCTGATTCTCAGTATCTTCCAAAAAAACTTTACTATACGTGTTTAAATTCGATGACAATAAAGACGTATCATAACTTTCCATTATCTGCTTAATTTTCTTTTGGTGATCTTCTTCAGAGGAGACGTAGATTGTTGTCTCTGGAGTATTTAATTCAGATATTACTGTTTCATCACTTTGGATTTCTTCACTCAATTTTTGAGGATATAAAAAAACTAGTAAGAGTGATATGGCTGCGGTAAGAAATAGTAAATTAAATAAAACTTTCTTCATATAATCAATTTAAATAGAACAGTTTCTAATTAAAAGCTTTTAAATTAGTTTTATAATGCTTTATGCCTAAAAGTACATATCAAAAAGCAGAAAAGTTTTTTGAAGTTCCCGTAATGGTTTCTGTTTTAATGCTGATTCCTGTATTAGTAATTGAATACACACAACAGACATTAGAGCCAGTGGCTTTATATTTAAACTGGGGAATATGGACGGTTTTTTTAGTTGAGTATGTAGTCTTATTCTACTTTTCTAAAAACAAGATAGAGTTCATCAAATCCCACAAAATAGAGTTGATTATTATTATTTTTTCATTTCCAATTGTTCCAGAGGGGTTAGAGTCTTCTGGATTCTTAAGATTTGCTAGACTTCCAAGACTCTTAAATGGGTTAAGATTTTTTAGATTAGCAGCATTATTAAATCGATTTGCTTCAACTGTAAAATCTATTTTTAATTCAAAAGGATTAAGATTTATTGTTTATGCGACAATAGGCATTGTCTTATTCTTTGGATTCCTTTTTTACATATCAGAACCAGCTGTACAGACTTATAGTGATGGCTTATGGTGGGCTCTTGTAACCATTACTACAGTTGGTTATGGAGACATTACTCCACTGACAAATCTTGGACGTATTATTGCAAGTGCATTGATGATTATGGGTATAGGTTTTATTGCTACAATTACTGCAGCAGTTTCTTCTTACTTTATTTCAAGCTTTGGAGATAGAGACATAACCATGAATGATTTAGCAAAAAAACTAGATAAACTAGAGGTAGAAATTCAGTATTTAAAAAAGGAAAATAATGGCAAATGAACAGTTAGTAAAGTTATCAGAGAATTTTTTTCAACAATCTTTAGAATCTTCACCTACCTCGGCGATAATGCGAGGCCACAAAAGTTATTTTGATAAAATTGAAGAACTTACAGAAGAAAAATTTAATCATGAAACACAAGCAGTAAACGAAACATCAACTAGATTAACTGCAATTGATTTTGAGTCTCTTACTAACAGAGAAAAAGTCACCCACGGAATGCTTGATTTTGCACTTAGCTCTCAAAAAGATTCTTTATTAGATAGGGGTTGGGAATTTTCAGCTGGTGTTGCTGGTTTTACAGGTTTTTTAATTGATTATAATCAGCAAATGTTTGTTCCAGACTTGGAGTCAGCAGATTTACTTTTAAAAAGACTAGAACTTTACAAACGATTGTTCAAACAAATAGCAAGTGTTCAGAAATTAGGATTAGATAATAATCGGATAGCTACCGAGAGAAATCTTTTAAGAACTATCGATCAACTAGAAAACTACTTAGAGACAAGCCTTGAAGCTGATCCATTACTTTTAGTTAATTTCGCACCAGCGATTTCTAAATCTGAAATTACTAATTGGAAAGACAAAGCAAAGGGAATTATTGAAACCCACATAAGACCAAGTGTCTTATCATACTTAGAACTCTTAAGAACAGAACATCTTCCTCGTGGTAGGTCTGATGATAACTCAGGAATTATGTGGATTGAAGGAGGGGAGGATTCTTACCTAAGAAGTTTGAGAAAATTTACAGGTCATAAAGATATAACCGTAAAAGAAGTTCACGAAATTGGTATGTCTGAAATTGAAAGATTAAAAAAAGAGTTTTTTGAAATAGGAAAGGATGTCTTTGATGATGTCAATACACCAGAAGATGTAATTCATAAAATGCAAACAGACCCATCTATGAGGTATGAAAGCAAGGAACAAATGTTACAGCTTGCTGTTGACACCATAGAGAGAGCATATAAACCCCTGGGAGAATGGTTCACTGTATTTCCAAAGTCTCCCTGCAAAGTTCTTCCAGTGCCCTCTGCTGCTGAACAGCATGCACCACCTGCTTATTATTATCCACCCTTACCTGATGGATCTAGAGATGGAACTTACTTTTTAAACACCTATAAAGCTGAAACAAAAAGTATTTTTGAGGCCGAATCTGTTGCTTTTCATGAAGCAATACCGGGACATCATCTGGATAGAACTATTGCAGTAGAACTACAAGATGTTCCAGACTTTCAAAGATATGTTGCTTCAACTGCTTTTGTTGAAGGCTGGGGGTTGTATTCAGAACAGCTAGCTAACGAAATGGGTCTTTACTCTAATGATGTACAACAACTTGGAAGACTTGGTAATGACGCGTGGAGGGCATGTCGTTTAGTACTAGACACAGGTATGCACGGTATGGGCTGGTCTAGAGACAAGGCTGTAGAATTTTTTAGAGCAAACTCACCAATAGAGGAGCTAAATGCAAATGTTGAAACTGATAGATATATTGCTTGGCCAGGACAAGCTTGCTCTTATAAGATGGGTCAACTAAAAATAGAAGAACAAAGAAGCAAAGCCGAAAATGCGCTTGGTGAAAAATTTGATATCAGATATTTTCATGATGAAGTTTTATGTGATGGAGGAATAACTCTTCCAATTTTAGAAAATAAAATTCAAGATTTTATTACAAAGCATAAGAACTAAAGGAATTCGTTAGAGTATTTTTAGAGATTTCTTTTTATTGATTTGTTTGTTTTTTTAACAATTTCATTTTTATAACTCTGATGAATATCTTTTTCATTTCTTGAATATTGAATTTTTTCTTGATTCAGTTCGTCCTGCAACAACAAAACACTTTCTTGTAACTCTTGAATTTTATCTCTCATTTCATAAATTATTTTTATGCCATCTAGATTTATTCCTCTTTGAGATAAATCTTGTATTTGAATTAGTTTATCTATATCACTCTGAGAATATCTTCTAGTTCCTCCACCTGTTCTATATGGCTTGATAAGACCTTTTTCTTCATAACTTCTTATTGTTTGTTGGTGTATACCGGAAAGGGTAGAAGCTACAGATATAAAATAAATCGAGGTAGAACTCTCTCTATTCATATAAATAATCTCTTGGTGTGTCTCCAGATTCAAATTGGTCTCTAAAGCTTTCCAGGTGTTTTTTTGCTGACCTTGATAGATTTTGCGGTGGACTTAAATAAACTTTTACATACAGATCTCCAGATCTTCTTCCTTGAGGTGTTATTCCTTCACCTTTAATTTTAAAAGTTTTACCGCTAGGTGTTCCAGAAGGAATTTTCAGTGATATTTGTTTTTCTAGAGTTGGAATTTTAATCGTTGCACCTAATGCTGCTTCTGTAAATAGAAGTGGGACTTCTAATACTAAATCACTACTACTTCTCTTAAAATATTTATGTGGCTCAACAGATATCTGTACAAGCAAGTCTCCATCTGGAGCACCATTGTCACCCGTACCGCCATATCCACGGAGTCTAATAACTGTTCCATTATCTACACCGGCAGGAATCTTTACTTTGATTGTTTCACTCTTGATTACAACCCCTTGTGCTTTACAAGTCTTACACTGCTTGTCTATAACACTTCCCTGACCTCTACATGCCTGGCATGGCTGTGCAAAGGAGAAAAAACCTTGATTTGAAGCTGTTTGACCCGACCCTCCGCAAATATTACATGTATGATATGCATTTCCATTTTCTGAACCATTGCCTCTGCAGTCTGAACAGGCAACCTCTTTCCTTAGTGGAACATTTGTTTCTAAACCAGAGGCAGATTCTACAAATGAAATAGTTAAATTAGTTTGATAGCTCTGGCCTTTCCTTCTTCCGGCTCCTCCAAAACCAAAAATATCCCCTAAATTGCCAAATATATCTCCGAGATCTTCCGAGTTGAATCCACCCCCTTGACCGCTAAAAGCTGATGGCCCCATAGCCCTTACTTGGTCATATTCCTGTCGCTTTTGTTCATCAGTAAGGACAGAACTAGCTTCGGATATATCTTTAAATCTTTTCTCAGCTTCTGGATCACCTGGATTAAGGTCTGGATGATTTTCCCTAGCTAACTTTTTGTAGTTTTTCTTTATTTCATCTATTGATGCATTCTGAGAGACACCAAGGACTTTGTAAAAATCTTTTTCTAACCAGTCTCTATTCACTATGGACTTTTACCATAGCCGGTCGTAGTAGTCGACCATCTATTTGATAACCTTTTCTGAGGACTTCACCAACTAATTCTATATCACCTTCACCTGATTGCTCAACAGCTTCATGATAGGAAGGGTCAAAAGGCTCCCCAGTGCCAGGTACTTCATTTACATTGAATGTATCAAGAAATACTTGAGTCATTTTATAAAGAGCCTCTATTTCTGTCGGGGTACCATCTTGATTCATTGCAATCTCAAAATTATCTATTAGAGGAAGCAGTGTAGATATAATCATCGAAAGAGAAGATACCATACTCATACTCTTTTCTTTTTCAGCTCTTTTTTTAAAATTCTCAAAATCGGCTGCAAGTCTTAAGTAATCATCCTTAATTTT
>JAONAZ010000029.1 GCA_028376655.1 Acidimicrobiia bacterium | reverse complement strand
ATCGCAATTTATATTAAATCAAATGAAGAATAACGCTCTTGACAATTGTTCTAAAACTATATAGATTACACACATGTAATTTAGTTTTCTATATAAGGAGCAAGGGTGGAAAATTCAAAAATGGAAGATCTAATTGGGGGAATGCCTACGTGGACTGAGGAAGCAAACTGCAAGGGAGCAAATGCAGATATCTTCTTTCCAGAAAGAGGAGCTTCAACTAGAAAAGCAAAGTCTATTTGTGGAGCATGCAGCGTTCAGGAAGATTGCTTAGAATTCGCCATTGAACATTCAGAAAAATTCGGAATTTGGGGAGGACTCTCTGAAAGAGAACGTAGGAGAATTAAAAGACAGAGAACACAAAGCTTTGATATTAGAGAAGTTGGTTAAAAACTAAAGCTCTCTTTATACTCGCTAAAATCTCTTTCAATGCCGATTTCATCACTTTTAATTATTTCTGTAATTACATTATTTTCATCAGTTATATAAGAATATCTCAAAGCAATACCAGCCTTTTCATGAAAACAACCAAACTTTTGTGACACCTCTCCATGTGGCCAAAAGTCTGCAAGTATTGGAAATTCAATACCGTAATGTTTTGCCCAAGCATTGTTCGTAGGACTTGCTCCGACAGTAATAATGATAGTTTCAGTTCCGTTTTCCTCTATGGCAAATTTGTTGTCTCTTAGCTCACAAATTTCTTTGTCACAAACACTACTAAAAGGAAAGGGAAGAAAAACAAACATAGTCTTTTTTCCTAAAAAGTCTTTATTTTCATATGCATTTTTGTCATAGTTATATAGTTTAAATTCAGGTATTTTGTCCCCAACTTGTAAGCTCATTCTTATTTCTCCCTTTTTTTAATACTTTAGTAATGTTTATTAGATAGGTGGCAATGAAGTTCTAGCAGCCCAAGAAATGGGATCTTCAATTTCATGCCTACTTGGAATTAAATCTTTTTGTAACAAAATATCATCAATAGAGTATTCACTCTTCGACGAGATTAGAAAATCGAAAAATAAATCTGTCGAAGTGTCTAACTCATTTATACCATTTTCAATTTCATTGAGACTATTTTCATTTTGAGTAAAGCTTAAATCCATTAAAAGGTCATAAGTCGTGTCATCTTGAATTAGATTTAACTCCTTAGCTTTTAATTTTATGACTCCTCTACAGAAACTTAAGGGAGCAATAATTTCTTCTATCATTTTTGATGAATCAAATCCCTCAAGTCCTGAGAAGCTTTGCATCATATCTTGAGGGTTCGTCATACTCATTGGGTCAATATCTAAATCTTTGAACCCTTCCATCATTTCTTTGCTAGCTTTTTCAAGGTTTTGAATTATCTTTTCAAAAGGAGATGTGTATTTTCCAAGACTTAAAGCTACAAATTCTAGTGTTAGAAGTGAAAGAGCAAGTTCGTTTACATCCGCATCAAATTTGTCAATTCTTGCAAAAAAGTTATTTTTATTTATGGAAAGATTTTTTGATTGTGGAAGAATAATTCCAAAGTGACTAAGTCCCCACATATTTTTACTAACCATTCCAGCTAAATTTCCAAGTTGCATACCTATTATTGAAGACTGGAGACTTCCTATTTGCATACCTCCAGGTAAGTCTCCAATGCTAAATTTTGAAAAATCGAAATGCTGTATTGAATCTAAAAACCATTCACCATATAGGCTTGGGTTAAGTATTTGAACACTTGTTGGGTGCCCATCAGAACCATCTATATTATTAATATTTAGCTCTAGAAATCTGAATAATTCGTTTAAATCCAACTGTTCATTAGAAAGTTGTAAAATATCCTCTGTGATATCTTTGTTTAAATGTTTGTTAATCTGTTTAGAAAGCTCCCAATTAACATCAGAATCATCATTATTAAATAAATTAAAAAATTGAGAGAAAATATCTTCAGACATTAAACATCAGAAGGTCTTAGGTCTAGAAGGAATTGTAATAGTATAACCTGACCATTTCTTGTGATTTCAATAGTAATTTCATCACCAGCTTTTTTACTTCTTAGAAGGGTAATTAAACCATCTAAAGTTTTGATATTTTTATCGTTTACTTTTTTTATAATGTCACCTGGCAATGCTCCAGCTTTTCCAATTGCATAAATATCATTTGCTGGTCCATAAAGTTCTTGTATCTCGACTCCTGAAAAAATTCTTGCACCATCATCAGCAACTTCAAAATGTTGAGCACCTAAAATTCCAAGAAATGAATGATAAACTTTACCATCATCAAGTAA
>JAONAZ010000028.1 GCA_028376655.1 Acidimicrobiia bacterium | reverse complement strand
CTTTACTTTCTTAATTGACTTAAAAATTCTAGAAACTTCTTCTCTGTTGATGGTTTCTTTTTCCAATAAGACTTTTACCATCGCGTCCATTTGTTTATTAAATTTTTTCAAAATTTTCCCCGCTATATTGTGAGCATCATTTAAGAAGATTTTTACCTCGGAATCAATTGAGGAGGCAACTTCATCCGAATAATCTTGTTGCCTTCCATAATCTCTACCAAGAAATACTTCATTGGAGCCTTTGCCAAATAACATTGGTCCCAATTTTTCACTCATTCCAAATTCCATAACCATTCTTCTTGCTATATCTGTAGCTTTTTCTATATCGTTGGAGGCACCAGTTGTGGGGTCTTTAAAAATTAGTTCCTCCGCAACTCTTCCTCCCATCAGCATTGCAAGCTTATCTTTTAATTCAGCCTTAGATGATAAGTATTTCTCATTTTCAGGTAACGCTTGAGTGTAACCTAGAGCTCTACCCCTAGGAATAATTGTTACTTTATGAATGGGGTCAGCATGTGGTAGAGCCCAACCAACTAATGCGTGGCCTGTTTCATGATAGGCAATGATTAGCTTTTCCTCCTTACTCATGAGTCTACTTTTCTTCTCGGGACCTGCTAAAACTCGATCTATTGAGTTTTCGATGTCTAGGTTAGAAATTGTTTTTTTATCTTTTCTTGCAGCAAGTAATGCTGACTCATTTAATAAATTTGCTAAATCTGCACCCGTGAAACCTGGTGTTTGTTTAGCAATAGTTTTAAGATCGATATTTTTTGCTAAAGGTTTATCTTTTGAGTGAACTTTAAGTATTTGAGTTCTTCCTTCTAGGTCAGGCCTATCGACTATCACTTGTCTGTCAAATCTTCCAGGTCTTAATAGTGCAGGGTCGAGCACATCAGGTCTATTTGTTGCAGCCATTAGGATTACACCTTGATTGGACTCAAATCCATCCATTTCAACTAAAAGTTGATTTAATGTCTGCTCTCTTTCATCATGTCCTCCGCCAATACCAGCACCACGCCTTCTTCCAACAGCATCTATCTCGTCGATAAAAATAATGGCAGGTGCTGAATCTTTGGCCTTTTTAAATAAATCTCTGACTCTACTAGCTCCGACCCCGACAAACATTTCAACAAAATCTGAACCTGAAATACTATAAAATGGAACATTTGACTCTCCAGCAACGGCTCTCGCCAATAGTGTTTTTCCTGTTCCTGGAGGTCCGACTAAAAGAACCCCTTTTGGAATCTTCGCACCTAGGTTATTAAATTTTTCTGGTGATTTAAGAAATTCTTTAATTTCTTCAAGTTCTTCTTTTGCCTCCTCAGCTCCTGCTACATCCTGAAAAGTAACTTTAGGAGCTTCTTCATCCATTTCTTTTGCTTTTGATTTACCAAACTGCATTATCTGATTTCCATTGGTTCTAACTTGAGAGAACATATAAAACATAAAACCTGCAAGAAATAACCAAGGTAGAAATGCTATAAAATATTCTTGAAATCCTGCTGGTTCAGTATCTGTACTTAACTCAATATTTTCATTTATTAAAAGTTGGAATACCTCACCCTCGAAACCCTCTGGGTATTCAGTCCTAAAGATTATGTCATTGCCACTCACTTCAAAGTGAACTGTATTTGACTGTTCTTTTATTACAGCTTCTGTGACTTTGTTTTCTGTTATTAATGATTTAAATTCTGAGAATGAAACAGACTCTGGTGCATTGATATTTTCATTGTATTGCTGAACACCAAGGAATATTAAAAGTCCTAAAGCAGCATATAAAAAAAATGGTTTATTTTTATTTTTTTCTTTATTATCCATTATGTTTTAATTTAATACAGACCCGTTTAAAAGCAATTGTGAAATTTAAGATAGTACACCTAAATATGGAAGCTCTCGGTGCTTTCCGTTGTAATCGAGTCCATATCCCACAACAAATTCAGGTCCAATCTCGAAGCCACTGTAATTAATCTCAATTAGATCTTTTGCGACTTCTTTTTTTACAAACATACAAAAAATTTCAATGCTTTTTGGATTTCTAGATTGTAGTAATTTTTTTAAGTTGTTTAATGTGAGTCCAGTGTCATATATATCTTCAACAATTAAAACATTTTTATCTGTAATGTCATACTCTAGGTCTTTTACAATCTTGACCTGACCTGTAGATTCAGAGCCGTAATAAGATTTAATACTCATAAAATCAAAAGTTACATCAAGCTCAAGTTGTTTTGCCAAATCACTTACAACAATAAATGCTCCTTTTAGAATGCCTATTACAACAAGCTCTTGACCTTTATATTTATGGTTAATTTGATTTGCTATTTCAGAGATTTTATTTTCGATCTCTTCTTGAGATATTAATGTTTTAGAAATTTTCAATGTTACCCTTTTCTACAGAAGCACTTATTATATGTGAATAATTGTTTTTTTGAAAGTTATGAGCAGCTTCAGATTTTCTGATCCCAGGAATCCAAACAATTTCTTCATTGATCAACAGAAGAGGCCAAGTCTCTTTGAGTAACCCTTTTAACCCGAAAGCCCTCATGAGTTCTGATACTTTTTGTTTTGAGTCATTAATTTTTATTTTATCTCCGTCTTTTAATGTTCTTATTGTAATATTTGTATTTCTCGATGGAACTGCCATATTCCAACTATTAAAATATGTAACTTTTTCCTGTGTATTGAGGTACACGTATCCATAAGGATTTGAATCTAGACCTGCCTGATGGCCCCATAATTTCTTA
>JAONAZ010000027.1 GCA_028376655.1 Acidimicrobiia bacterium | reverse complement strand
TTTAACCCATAAACTGATAAAAATACCAAGATTGTACTTACTGCCTCATGTCCAAGAATTACTTCGTACTTTCCGGGGTCAATGTCTATTGGGTTTTGACTGTCAATCGCTAAGTTAGCTGCTTCCTTTCCTGTTTGAGCAGCATCTAAATCTTTTATATCTACAGCTCCCCTATGTGACGATCCAGCCGAGGTATCGGTTCTAAATATTCCATCGATGAATGCACTAGAGGAGGTATCGGATGAATTAAGTCCATTTGTATTCCAAATAAAAAAATTATTTAAAGACGTTGAGCAATATCCAGCAGCATTCATGTCTTTACCTTCGTTGACAAAATCTCTAACTAAACTTGCTCTTTCATCTGGATTTACTTCTTGCATTTCTCGAAAGCCTTCATGAGATTCTATTTTGCTTGTTATTCCAGCCCAAGTTGTGTCTTTTGGACTTTCTTCTAAGGAGTCGAGTGCTTCTTTTATAAACTCTTTTGAACTCTTCACTGCAGTTATATTTTTTGATCTAGATACAGTTCTACCATTTTTGTGAACAGTTAAATAAACATCTGCGGATTCCTCGTCTACATTCTGATGGATTTGAGAATTTGCAAACCTTGTAAGTGCACTCTTAGAATGCATCATTTTTAATTCACACTCAACATTACTTGGTATGTTTCCTTGGAAATCGCTTAGAAGCTCTGTCCAAATTTTCACCCTCTAACTCCGATTCTTGTATTCTTAAATCTTGCAGGTGATGCAGGGTGTCCAGTATGACCAATTTGACTTGGTTGGCCCTTTCCACAATTTGGAGTACCCCAAAATACCCATTCATCTTCATTTGCTAGCATATCCATATTTCCCCAAAATTCTGGTGTAATCCCGGTATAGGTTGGATTTTTTACCATATCGATAATTTTTCCGTTTTTTACTATCCAGCCAACCTCACACCCAAACTGAAAATTTAATCTCAAATCGTCAATTGACCAAGATCGGTTAGTTTCCATGTAAATTCCATTTTCTGTAGACTCAATAATTTCATCTAATGATGATTCACCTGGGAGTAAACCTACATTTGTCATTCTAACCATTGGCAGCCTTCCAAAACCGTCAGCTCTCACCATCCCACCTGGCTTTACTCGGGCTATTGCTGCACTATCTCTTCCTGATAAAACACCTGTCCAAATTCCTTCTTTAACAATATCAACACGTTGTGCCGGTGTTCCTTCGTCATCATACTTAAACGTTGCAAGCGCACCAGGAAGAGTTGCATCAGCAACAATATTCATCAGCCCAGAACCATACCTATGCTGATTTAGATTATTTAAATCTAAATGAGAGGTGCCTGCATAAGCAGCTTCCCACCCAAGAATTCTATCTAACTCAATTGCATGTCCAACTGACTCGTGGATTTGTAATGCTAGCTGACTACCTTCTAAGATAAGATCCATTGTTCCTTCAGGACATTGGGGAGCAACCAAAAGTCGCTGTGATTCTTCAGCCAATCTTTGTGTATGGTTTTCAAACTCAAAGGATTTTACCACTTCCCACCCGCCAGTCCTATATTCACCAAAGGACTGTGGATAAGATCTTATTTGTGTTTCACCATCCCCTACTGATAGAGAGGATATGCCTCCACCAGACTCAATTATATTTTGAAAAATTTCATGGCCTTGGCTAGAACAAAACCATTTTTCCGTGTCCCAAAAATCAAGTCGGCCTGAAGATCTTGAACTTCCTAATTTTTTCATTTGCTCTGTCGAATTAATTAATAAATCAATCTGTTCTGTAGTTGATACTTTAAATGGATTTTCCTCATAAGGAGTTGTGTATTCATCTTTAACGACAGGAACTTCTGCAAAAGGTGTTTCTTTTCCTGAAACAGCTGAGGAAGCTTTAGCTATATCAAATGCTTTTTTTCCGGATAAGATTAGTGATTCTCTTGATAAATCATAGGTTGAATAAAAACCCCATGAAGATCCCACTAATGCTCTTATACCAAGACCTATCTCTTCAGATTCATTAAAGTTTTCAATTTCACCATTTTTAGCAGCAATATTACGGGATTTTGAAACTAAGATTCTCGCATCTGAATACTTTGCACCTGAATTAATAGCTGAATCAATGGCTATATTTAATAAATCAAACATATATATAGATTAACAATTGTTTTTATAAGTTAGAAATTCTTTGTAGAAATTAAACTAAGTCTTGTTCTCTAATTCCAAAGGAAGGGTGTCTAAGTCTACAAAGTGCAAGTTTTTCAAGTTGTCTTATTCTCTCTCGAGTTAAATCAAACTCTTCTCCAATTTCTTCTAAAGTTCTAGGAACGCCATCATAAAACCCGTATCTTAATGCTAATATTCTTCCTTCTCTTTCTGGAAGCCTGCTTATGCTATCTCTCAAACTCTCTGCAACATCTAAGTCTTGAACAATCAAAGATGGATCGCTGGCATCTTCATCTTGAATAAAATCTCCTAATTGTGCCCCATCTTCTCCAACAGGTTGTTCTAGTGAAACGGTATCAGCTACACTTAAAGCTAATTCAACTTTATCAACTCCAACTCCCGCTTCTTTGGCAATCTCATGTGGCTTTGGATCTCTACCTAATTCAGCTTTGAGTTGTGCTTGTGCTGCCCTGACAGCTGCCATTGTGTCATGAAGATGTACTGGAATTCTTACAGTTCGAGATTTATCAGCAATAGCCCGAGTAATAGCTTGTCTTATCCACCAAGTTGCATAAGTTGAAAATTTGAACCCTTTTCTCCAATCAAATTTTTCAACTGCTCTAATCAAACCTAAGTTCCCTTCCTGGATGAGGTCTAAGAAATCAATTCCTGATGTGTTCGCATATCTTCTTGCATTAGCAACAACAAGCCTAAGGTTAGCTGTTAGGAAAGCATCTTTAGCTTCAGCTCCCTTTTTTCTATCTCTCTTAAGTCTGATTTCTCCCTTTTTATCTTTGAACTTTTTTT
>JAONAZ010000026.1 GCA_028376655.1 Acidimicrobiia bacterium | reverse complement strand
AGGAATCTAATCCATGATGAACATCAGAAATGAATAACATTCAATTAACCTGTCACAGCCCCTTTGTCTGCTCCATGAACAAGTTTTGAATATTTATTCAAAACCCCAGATGTATATCTAGGTGTTGGTGGTGAATAATTACTTTTTCTTATTTTCTTTTCATCATCATCAATATTTAGATTCAATTCTCTTTTAGAAAGGTTGAGTTCTATCTCATCTCCATTTTGACATAAAGAGATTGGTCCTTCTTCTACGCTTTCTGGAGCAACGTGGCCAATACAGAGTCCGGTAGTTCCTCCAGAAAATCTACCGTCAGTAATGAGTAAGACGTCTTTTCCAAGACCTGCACCTTTTATTGCAGCAGTAATTTGTAACATTTCTCTCATCCCTGGTCCACCTTTAGGACCCTCATTTCTAATAACAACAACCTCACCTTTTTGAATCTGATTATTAAATAAAGCTTCCAATGCCTCTTGTTCGCTTTCAAAAACATTGGCTGGACCTTTGAATGTATCAATTTCTATACCAGCTACTTTAACAACAGAACCATTAGGAGATAATGAACCATTTAGTATCGCAATACCTCCCTCTTTTGAAATTGGATTATTAGGAAAAGATACGACATCTTGATTTGTGGGAATTGCAACATCTTCAAGATTTTCACCCACTGTTTTTCCAGTTACTGTGAGGCAATTGCCATCAATTAGATTGTTTTCTAAAAGTATTTTTGAAACCACTGGAACTCCACCAATATTATCTAAATCAACCATGTGGTATCTACCAAAAGGTTTCATGTCTGCAATGTGTGGAACGCTTCTTCCAAGTTGGTCAAAAGTGTCTAAAGTTAAATCTACTTTCGCTTCGTGGGCAATAGCCATTAAATGCAAAACTGCGTTAGTACTACCGCCTAATGCCAAAACTGTTGTTACTGCATTTTTAAATGCTTCAAGAGTCATGATATCTCTTGGTTTAATATCATTTTTGAGAAGAAAATTTAATTGTTTACCAGTTTTTTCTGCCTCAACACGTAATCGTGCATCTTCTGCAGGTAGTGAAGCTGTACCCGGTAAGCTCATGCCAATAGCTTCCCCGACTGAGGCCATTGTGTTGGCGGTAAACATTCCAGCACACGAACCTTGCCCAGGGCAGGCAGCGCATTCAATTTCATATAGTTCATCTTCAGAGATTAAACCTTTTTCCATAGCTCCAATTCCTTCAAACACATCAACAATTGAAATATCTTTACCTTTATAAGAACCAGGGAGACTGCTTCCTCCATACAAAAATATTGAAGGTCTGTTAATTCTAGCTGCTGCCATAAGCATTCCCGGTAGAGATTTATCGCAGCCTGCAATTGTCACCATGCCATCGAACCTTTCAGCATGCATCACTAATTCGACGGAATCAGTGATTACTTCACGAGAAACCAAGGAGGCTCTCATTCCTTCATGACCCATTGAGATGCCATCAGATACTGCTATAGTTGAAAAAATTAAGCCAGCCGAATCTGGTCCGTTAACTCCAATTTTTGCTTTAAGGGATAACTCTGGTCCTGTTACATTACAGGGAGTTACTTCGTTACCAGCTGAAACAATGCCAACCTGAAATTTATTGAAGTCGTCATCATTTAATCCTACTGCACGTAGCATCGCTCTTGCAGCAGATCTACTCGGTCCTTGTGTTACATCATCTGAAAACTTTGCCATAAAGTAAGAATAGATTATTTATAGTATTAAATCATTTCATTAGTCTTAGATATTCTTTTTTTACAAGTTCACTTTTTTCATGATCAACGTCATAATAATTTTTAATTTCATGAAATTTTGACAATTTCCAAATTGCCCATATTGTATAGAACCTAATAATCTCAGAATCTGAATTTAAAAGTTCATACATTAAGCTTAAAGCATTTTCATCAGGATTATTTGCAAGCGCTATTAAAGCATTTCTTTTAAGAAAGTCTCCATTTCTTTTTGGTATATAAAACCAGTCATATCTCTGCACCAGGGTATCACTCGACATTTTTAGTATTTTTTGCAACTCTACTTTATTTGTTTTCAAGATATTAAAACTCCTAGTTTGTCCTGGTGGGCATGATATTAAGCATTCATCACATCCATAAAATCTATTACCTATGCTTGACCTCATATCATGTGGAATAATATCAGGTGACTGTAGCCAATATGATATGCACTTATTTGAATCGAGGATGTATTCTTCATCTAGTGCTCCTGTTGGACAAGAAATTTGACACAGATTACAAGAACCGCATGAAAATGATTTTTTTTCTGTATCTTCAAATTTTTCTTCAATATAAAGATTTCCTATTAACTGCCATGGTCCTATTCCCGGTGACAGCATCATTGTACTTTTACCTTGCCAACCTAAACCAGATGTGTTGAAAAAAATTCGGTCATAATGTTGAGGACTATCAATAAACTGTTTTACCTTGATTCCTTCGTTGTTAAACAAATCTGTAAGTTTTCTTATAAACTTTTCTAATGGTATGTAATGATTTTCTGATGCAAATAGTGCTACAGCTCCCTCCCCAGGTCTAAAAGAATGGTTATTTGATGAACTTGGTGAGTAATTGTAAGAGATTACTATGCAAGATTTAGCCCATTCAAATTTATCACCTAGACCGGAATATTCAGGATTTGAAAATGTAAATTTCATATTTGCATGTCTATTTTCAGATTTTGCTTTTTGAATTAATTGGGACTTGTCAATTAGTGAAGGAAGAGAAATGACCGCTATTTTTATATTTTCAGGAATATTTATTTTATGAAAATTAAGATAATTTAATAGGTTTTTTTCTTTCATTTTTATCAGCTTTAACTATAGTTAGATTTAATGAAAAAACTATATGTCTTAATTACATTATTAGTGCTAGTGCTTATGTAGCGCTCACTTTATTGTGTTGAGCGCCTCCCAAAAAAAGGGAGGTTTTTTTTTAAGGATGTTATGGAAGATAAAATGTTATCAGGTGCTGAGCTTGTTGTTAGAGGCTTAGAGCACTTAAAAGTGTCGACTATTTTTGGTGTTCCAGGTGGGGCTATAC
>JAONAZ010000025.1 GCA_028376655.1 Acidimicrobiia bacterium | reverse complement strand
AAGCTAGGACCTGTAATCCCATAAGCAAGACACTCTTCGGCAGTTATAATTCCAACATTTTGAAGTCTTCCCTTCCATATGGGATTATCGAGAAGCATTTCATCATAATCTTTCAACTTCTCAGGAATAATTTTTAGTATTTCTTTTATGTCTTTTTGCCAATCATCGGGTAAATCTGCTGCTACACCCCCTGGTCTAATGTAGTTATGGTTCATTCTCAATCCAGTGGTCTTCTCAAAAAAATTAAGCACTAATTCTCTCTCCCTGAAGCCAAATATCATCATAGACAATGCGCCTATATCCATACCCCCTGTAGCAAGAGCGACGAGATGTGAGGCAATTCTATTCAACTCTGTCATTAATGTTCTTATAGTTTGTGCTCTGTCGGGAACCTCCATATCAAGAAGTTTCTCAGTAGTTAGAGAAAATACTAGTTCGTTGAAGAAGGGTGACAGGTAATCCATCCTAGTTGTATTGGTTGGACCTTGAAGGTAAGTAAGCTCTTCACCAGTCTTCTCCATGCCTGTATGTAAATAACCAATCACAGGTTTTACTCTCCTAACTACCTCACCTTCTAATTCAACTTGAGGTCTCAAAACTCCATGCGTTGAGGGATGCTGAGGGCCCATATTGACAATCATTCTCTCATCTTCAGAGGTTTCTTCTTCAATGAAATAATCATCAACAACATCAGAGCCTGTTTGAATTTTTATCTGCTGTTCAGATTCTTCATCCTTCATTTTTTGCGAACCCTCATCAGTAGAAGCAATATTCCAACCACCTTCTTCGGAGTTGGTTGCCCAAAAATCTAAATCTTCTGAATTTTCTTTATTTTTAACCATTTTTAATCCACACTCGGAGCATTTTTAAACTGTACAGGAATTCTTCCAGAGCCGTAATCTTTCCTTAAAGGGTGACCTATCCAATCATCTGGCATCAAAATTCTGGTTAACTCTGGATGGTTCTCAAAAATTATTCCAAACATATCAAATACTTCTCTTTCATAAAAATTTGCGCCTGGATAGATATCTGTGATGGATGGGATTGTCAATGTATCGTCAGAGACTTGTAATTTAATGGTCTTCCTGAGATTCTTAGAGAGAGACAAAAGGTTAACTATAATTTCAAATCTAGGTTCTTTTTTTCTAAACCAATCAACGGCCGTTAGGTCAACCATCATCTCATACCCATCTTCGAATAAAGATTTAATGTGGCTATGGTATTCAGCAACCTCTACTTGTTGTACTTCGTTCATCTATTAATTTCTCCAGCCATGATCTTGTCATGGAGAGTTAATATTCCATGCATTAAAGATTGTGGTCCCGGAGGACATCCTGGAACATAAATGTCAACAGGTACGATATGGTCAACCCCTTGTACTAGTGCGTAGTTATTAAACATTCCACCAGTTGATGAGCACGCGCCCATAGCAATTACCCATTTTGGCTCAGCCATTTGATCGTAAACCTGTCTCAACACTGGAGCCATTTTTTGTGATACTCTCCCTGCAACAATCATTAAATCAGCCTGACGAGGGGATGCTCTAAATACTTCCATTCCGTATCTAGCAAGATCATATTTTGCAGAACCAGCGGCCATCATTTCTATTGCGCAACATGCAAGACCAAAGGTTACTGGCCACATCGACTGTGTTCGTGACCACCTGACTGCTTTATCTATAGTTGTTGTGAAAATATTATCTGGTGAGTACATTATGCGACCTTCTCTGGTTCAAGTTCTGGTTCAAATAATGTTTTTTCAAAATACCTTTTTCTTCTTGGGGTGTTCCAATCAAGTACTCCCTTTTTCCAGACGTAGTATAAGGTCTCAAGCACAAAGAAACTAAAGATGGCAATTACAAGAATACCGTACCAACCAAGCTCATTAAATCTTGTTGCCCATGCGAGTAGAAAAATAATTTCAATATCGAAAACAATATATAACATAGCGACCATGTAAAACTTAACGGGAAATCGTTGTGAGGGTTCTTCTTCTGGAAAGATTCCACACTCATAAGGTGCAAGTTTCTCAGGAGTCGGATTTTTTGGTGATAAAAGGTAACTAACCCCTAGAGATACAAGGGCAAAACCTACTGCAATTATAAGCATTAATAATATAGGTACCCAATCAACCATAGCTCTCCTTTATTTGTGAAAGTTTTCACAAGGTTAATTTTTATTTTACTAGGAAATCAAGATTAATGTCTAATACTTAATTACTTGTTTTTATGATTTTAAGAATCCAGAGTGGAGATAAGAATTTGATACCCAAAAGAAATACTTCTTTTAAAGTCAGTCTTGCCTCGTCGAATAATAATTCGACTACAAAATCTATAGTGTGCTGATCTATTGAGGCAACTGCTAATAATCTTTGGGTCATAAGGGGGCTTTGGAGTACAAGCCTCGCAAGTGCACAGCTTAAATAGTGTTTGGAGAATCTTTTATTAAAGCTTTTTTCATATAGCTTTAAACTATTATTTATATCTTCTTTGTTATCTTGAAGTAGTCCATGGGTATTTTCAGCAAGTAGAAAACCCGATTCCATACCATAAAAAATACCTTCTCCGCTCATTGGATTAATCATTGAACCTGCGTCCCCAACTAAAGCTACTCTATCATGAGCTAATTTTGGCCTAGATGATGCAAAGGGCAACATATAACTTTTCTGTAATCTTATGTTTTCAACTATCACTCCTCTGCTTTCAAGGGTTTGAACGAAATCATTAAGCATTACATTTATATTTTTATTTTCTTTCTTAAAAAGACTCAAAGGCATTCCTATTCCTATGTTAATTAATGTACCCTTACTCGGAAAAGCCCAAGCGTAACCTCTCAATGCAGAAACATTTATTTCAAACATTAAAGATCTCTCTTTAAAAATTTCTAAATAGTTGGGGCTATCTATATAAGCCCTAATAGCGATTGCTTTATGCCAATCAGTATTTTGATTTAGCTTTAAATCTTTTCTAACTCTTGAATTTGCACCATCAGCACCTACAAGAAGCGTTGTTTTAAAAATTTCATTTTCTCCTGATGAATTTTTAAAGCTGACATTTATTGATTTGTCTGTATTTCTTTCAAATCCAGAATACCTGTATTCTTCAAATGTCTCTACACCTAAAGATTTTGCTAGATTAAAAATTCTATTGTCCAAATCCAATCTTGGAATTACATAAACTACAGAATCTTCTTTGTTCTGTACCTCTGGTATATAATTCTGGATACCAATATTTTTTGGTCCAAATAATGTAGTAGAAATAACTTCAGGCTCATCTTCTAAAATATGTTCATTGCCAAACCTTTTTAAAGCATTAATAACACCTGGGCCTATTGCATCACCACATGATTTATCTCTTGGAAATAGTGATTTATCAAATATTCCTATTTTTAATCCTGGATTTAACTTTTTATATGAGATAGCTGTATTAGCTCCAGCTGGACCAGCGCCAACAATAACTACATCATAGGTTTCTGTATGTTTCATTAGATAATATTAAGTTAACTCAATTAGGGATAAAACGTAAATTTATACTCTCAATCTATAAAAAAGTTAATCTATAAACTTATGTTAAATCTACTAGTTCATTAGATTGTGCATTAGTGA
>JAONAZ010000024.1 GCA_028376655.1 Acidimicrobiia bacterium | reverse complement strand
TATAAGAATAGGAGAGAAAGAATGAAACCTAGAATTGCTGTTTTTTTACAACCTCAACATGCTGAATATGATCAAATTAGACAGGCTGCCATAGAAGCTGAGGAGATAGGAGCAGATGCTATTTACAATTGGGATCATTTCTACCCCCTTTATAAAGAAGATGGCACTCAGTGGAATGAGGGTGAAAGAAGAGAGGGTAAACACTTCGAATGTTGGACAATGCTTTCAAGTTGGGGAGAGGTAACAAATAGGGTTGATATTGGACCACTGGTAACATGTAATTCTTATAGAAATCCAGAATTACTTGCAGACATGGCAAGAACTGTTGACCATATTTCAAACGGAAGAGCAATATTAGGAATTGGATCTGGTTGGTTTGAACAAGATTATGAAGAATATGGATATGAGTTTGGCACTGCAATTTCAAGACTTCATGCCCTAGAAAAATCTCTTGAGAGAATAGTTAAGAGAATGAAAGAACTTAATCCTCAACCTAAAAGAAAAATTCCAATATTAATTGGTGGTGGTGGTGAAAAGGTTACCTTAAGGATAACGGCCCAATATGCTGATATTTGGCATGGTTTTGCAACAAAAACTGAAGAGAGGTCTGGTATTGAAACTGTGGCTCATAAAAATAAGGTTCTTGATAATTGGTGTAAAGAAATTGGAAGAGATCCAAAAGAAATTCAAAGATCAATTGGAATTGATATAAAAAGAATTGACTTAGCTGATGAACTAATTGAAGCTGGTGCAACAGAAGTAACTCTTGCAGTCAATGGACCAGGATACGATTTAACTGACGTTAAAGAATGGATAGCCTGGAGAGACTCTAAAAACTAAAAATTAATGGATATTTTAATTATTCTTCCAGGCCTCGCATTTGGCTTTATCCTTTTAGTCAAGGGTGCTGATGTAATGGTAAAGTCAGCTATTCAAATTGCTGTAAAGCTTAAAATTCCTCAGTCCATAATAGGTGCAACTTTTATTGGATTTGGCACCTCAGCTCCTGAACTATTTGCGAGCACAGGTGCTGCTTTGAATGGAAATTTATCATTAGGTATAGGAAACATAATTGGCTCAAATATCGCAAATTCATTGCTAGTTATTGCTGTGTTGTACCTTTTTATAGATAATTCTTATGAAAAAAAAATTAAGCTCAACCCGACATCCTCTTTTTGGATGATGGTTGTTACAACAGTTTTTGTTTCTAGCTATATATTGATTAATGAATTTCCATTGATTCTAGGAATTACATTGTTAGTACTAGTAAGTGCAATAACCTATAAATTAGTTAACGAGGAAGCAGTTGATGAAGAGGAATACCTAGAAGAGACTGTTTCTAACGTATGGCCTAAAGCACTACTGTCTCTGGGTGCAACGATATATGGAAGTTCCTTGGTTGTAAATAATGCAATAAAACTTGCAGAGCTTTTTGATATTTCATCGATAGTTATTGGTGTTACGGTTGTTGCACTTGGGACTAGCCTTC
This sequence comes from Acidimicrobiia bacterium, assembly GCA_028376655.1. Taxonomy (GTDB): domain Bacteria; phylum Actinomycetota; class Acidimicrobiia; order Actinomarinales; family Actinomarinaceae; genus Actinomarina. The sequence continues at coordinate 2,678 of JAONAZ010000024.1, read as the reverse complement.
CAGAAGTTGCAGGAACTATTGCCGCTGCTAGATTAAAAAAACCTGATATCGTCTTTGGAAATATTTTTGGATCTAATCTTTTCAATATTGGCCTAGTTGGAGGTGCCTCGATAATACTTCAACCAGGATCTATAGAATCTGATGTGTCAATACAGATGTTTATGATGTATTTTGTTTCTTTGGTGGTTATTATAATCTCAAGAAGTACAGTTAAAAGAAGTCCTTTGGTGGGTTACTCTATGTTGACCGCTTATGTGTTGTTTATATTCACCCTGTTTTAATATTCTTGAATCTTAGAAAAACAATTAGCCCTATCGTTGCAAGTGTTGCTCCTCCAATTTGATTCCAGGTAAAAATTCCTATTGTCGCATCGCCCATACCAAATCTTAAAGTATCTAAAATCATTCGCTGTACCCCGTACCATATTGCCCATAGACCAATCCATGAACCACTACCCAATTGAAGATTGTTTTGAAGGTATCTAAAAATAAAAAAGAAGATAACTGCAAGAATAAGGTCATACATAGCAACATGATGAAATGTTCCGCAAGAAATTTCTGGTACTGTACATTCGAGTGAATTATGTTGAGGGGCAACATCGTAGCCAGGTTTAATTTCATATCCAAATATAGAATTAGTTGCTCTCCCAAGATGCTCAACAATTGCAAGGTCTCCTATTCTTCCAATTGCAATCCCCATAATTAAGCCCGGTGCGGCATAATCGCTATAGGTATTGAAGTTTGATTTACCTATTAATACAATTTTCAAATATGCAGCAATAATACCTCCTGACATTCCACCCATAATTGAGTAACTACCAGCAACTGAAAATACATCATCTAAACCATATCCTGGATCCCCCATATGGGCAGGGATAGTAAAAAATCTAGCACCAATAATTGCACCAAAAATCGCCCAAGAAAATGCATCTGAAAATAATTGGTCATCATGCCCATCTTTTTCGCACAACTTAATTGCGTATGTAGATCCAAAATAAAAACCGACTGCAGCAAACACTCCATGTAATGAAAATGCTACAGGTCCTATTTGAGTAATTGGAATTGGAGGATAGGTTATAGCAAAGAGTATTTCATTCATGTAGTAACACCTCTCAAAGTCCACATAATGTCAGCGACTATTCCTAAAAATATAACAGCAAGATAAGTATTTGAAAAGACAAAATATCTTATTGGTTGAATATTTCTTTTATATAAATTAAATGATTTATACATAAGGTTTGTTCCTAAAAGAATTGATACGAATAAATATACAATACCGAGTTGTAATACTGGAGCTGCAGCCAAAGATATCAATACCGTCGCACAAGAATAAATTGCAATATAAATTGATGATCTCTCATAAGTTTCCTGAGTAGGGAGCATTGGAAAATCAGCATTTTTATAATCTGATTCATTTTCTATAGAAAGTGCCCAGAAATGTGCTGGTGTCCACATAAAGACCAATAAAAATAATAACCATGCACCAATGTCAAGTGTACTTCCTGTTGCCGTCCATCCAATTAATACTGGAGCTGCCCCTGCTGCGCCACCAATTACAATGTTTTGATTTGTTCTGGGCTTTAAAATTATTGTGTAAACAAATATGTAAAACTGATTCGCAATAAGACCAATTAATGCTGCTGTTGGGGTAGTCAAGAAATATAAAACTATGAAACCCACTACTCCTGTCAATATGGAGTAAATTATGGCGCTAGACTTTTGGAGATCTCCAGTGACAAGTGGCCTATCTGAAGTTCTTGTCATAAGTTTATCTCTTTCTATTTCAAATACCTGATTCATGACATTTGCGCTCACTGCTAGCAATGTTCCTCCAATTAAAGTGTACGCAACCAAACTTAAAGGGGGCATAGAGTAGAGGGAGACAATCATGCTCGGAACAGTAGTAACAAGTAATAACTCTACAACTCTTAATTTAGAGAGTTTTATAAATTTTTTTACCAAAGAAATTTTGTTTGATAACATTAACTCATACTACTTATGATTACACTATATATAGTTTGAACGCTATCCTAAAGGGTTGTTTGTGAATAAAATGTTTAGACATAAGAAAATTTATTGGTTGAGTTTAATCTTTCTATCATCATGTATAGAAGATGCTCCACTTGATTCATTAAGTCCTGCAGGTCCTTATGCAAGAAGTATAGATGAACTTTTCTGGCTTACCTTTTGGATTGCTGTGGGCGTTTTCGTAATCGTTCAAGGTGCATTACTTTTTTCGATATTTTATTTTAAAGAAAGGGAAGGAAGCCCTGAACCAAAACAAATTCATGGAAATAACTTTTTAGAAATACTTTGGACCATAATTCCAGTTATGATTTTGGCTGCCATAGCTGTCCCAACTGTACAAACTATTTTTGATCTAGCTCGTGAACCTGAAGATGCTTTAAAAATTGAGGTTATTGGACATCAGTGGTGGTTTGAATACAAATACCCAGACTATGGTATTACAACTGCCAATGTTTTAGTGATACCAGTAGATCAACCTGTGAGACTTGAGATGTGGTCAAATGACGTATTACATAACTATTGGGTTCCAAAATTAAATGGAAAGAAATACTTAGTGCCCGGTCAAAAAACTTATCTTAATCTTCAGGCAGATTCTCCTGAAGAGTTTTGGGCTCAGTGTGGAGAGTTCTGTGGTTTAAGCCATTCAAAAAT
>JAONAZ010000023.1 GCA_028376655.1 Acidimicrobiia bacterium | reverse complement strand
ACGGTATCTGATAAAGATATCTTTGTAACAGTTCAAAAGGCTCTGCTAGTTGGAATAATACTTAAAAATCAAACACGAGCAGATCGTGAGGAATCTTTAAATGAGTTAACAAATCTTGTTAAAACTGCTGGTTCAAACCCAACAATAATTCAAACAAAAAGAATTGATCGAATTGATCCAAAAACATTTATTGGAAAAGGTTCAATTAATGAACTTGAAGAACTCTCCAAAGCTAATGATATAGACGTAGTAGTTTTCGATTGCGAACTAAGCCCCAACCAGCAAAAAGAGTTACGCGCTATTTTTCAGTGTGACGTAGTCGATAGAACTGGTTTGATTCTTGATATATTTGCACTCCACGCACAATCCAAGGAAGCCAATCTCCAAGTTGAACTTGCAATGTCTGTATATCTTAAACCTAGACTTGCAGGTTTAGGTAAAACATTAAATCAGCAGGGTGGTGGTATAGGTACAAGAGGACCTGGTGAAGCTAAATTAGAAACTGACAGTAGGTTAATTGATAATCGTATAAATAAGCTTCGTAAAGAATTAAGAAAAATTGAAAAACAAAGACTACTTCAGGCTAGCTCCAGAGAGAAAAATAATACTCCTTTGGTCTCAATTGTTGGCTATACCAATGCTGGAAAATCCACTTTATTAAAATCACTGACAAATTCTGAGGCCTATGTGGCAGATGAGCTTTTCGCAACTGTAGATTCATTACAAAGAGAGCTTCCAATTAAGAATGTGCAAGAACCATTAATTTTATCTGATACTGTTGGGTTTATCCAAAATCTCCCAACAACCTTAATAGAGTCTTTTAAATCGACCCTTTTAGTAGCAACTAGTGCAGACTTATTAGTCCATGTTGTTGATGCTGCAACTGCAATCCCTCAAATGCACATAGGTACTGTTAGAAATATTCTTGAGCAAATCAATGTTAGCTCAAATGAAGTAATGGTTTTCAACAAAATTGACAAACTTGATAGAGCTTCATTAAACGACCTATCAGAGAGATACCCTCAAGCTCTTTTTATCTCTTCTCTTAAAAATACTGGAATCGAAGAACTCGTAGAAAGAATCTCAACCGAAATATATGGAGAAATTCAGAAAGACTCTTTTTTAGTTGAACCTAAAGATTTAGAAAAGGTGAATAGATTTGGTGAAATTTTAGAGGTAACAAATAGTTCTGATTTATTACTATTAGAAATAAAGATGCGAAGAAAGTTAATAAACAAGTTACTAGATTTGAAAATTATGAAAGAATCTTAAAGTGCTGAATGAAATTGGTTTAATTGGACTTGGTGTGATGGGTAAAAATATCGCGCTAAACATTGCTGAAAAGGGTACACATATAAAAGCATTTAATAACTCTTCTGAAAAAATTGATGCTGTTGGGAAAGAATTTGATAATACATTTACGGGGTTCACAGACTTAGAAGTACTTATAGATAATCTTGAACGTCCACGTAACATCTTATTAATGATTCCTTCTGGGGAGCCTACTCATTCTGTTATAAACCTACTTGCTGACCTTTTAGATGAAGGAGATGTAATTATTGATGCTGGTAACTCTTTCTACCTAGAAAGTGTAAGCCATGGAAATATTCTTTCATCCAAATCTATTAATTTCATTGGTATGGGTGTTTCTGGAGGAGAAGAGGGTGCTAGGCACGGTCCAGCAATTATGGTGGGATCTGATAATAACCTAAATGATGAATTGGTTGAACTGCTGTGTGCAGTTTCTGCAAAAGCACCAGATGACTGCATAGGTTTCTATAAAGGCTTTGGATCAGGTCACTTTATAAAAATGGTTCATAATGGTATTGAATATGCTGAGATGCAGTTAATCACAGAGGCTTACTATCTCTTAAAACACGCTGAGTACAGCAATATTGAGATTGCAGAGTTTTTTGAATCCTTAAAAGAAATAAATCAATCCTCATATTTAATTGAAATTACCAGTGACATACTTAGAAAAAAGGATGGTAATGACTATATCTTAGATTTGATAAAACCATTTGCAAACAATAAGGGAACTGGAAAGTTAACCATAGAAACATCCTTTGAATTAGGAGTTTCAGCACCTTCAATATACGCTGCATATGATGCAAGGGTGCAAAGTAATGCCGGTGATTCTTGGAGAGAAGATAAGAAGCTAGGTGAAAAATCTGGTTTAAAAGTAGACCCATCTTATAAGAGGGTAATAAGTGAAACTTATCTAAGTAAATCATTATATTTTGGTAGATTAGCTGCAATGGTTCAGGGCCTCAAAATAATTGAAAAATACAGTCATGTTAATAAATTATCAGTAAGCTTTTCTGATATTTTTAAAAACTGGAGTGGTGGATGTATTATTAGATCTCAAATGCTGCGAGAGTTATTGGAGATTGACAAGCAATCTGATAATTTTCTGAACTCAGAATCTCTACATAATCTACTAAAAGAGAATTTGAGTGTTGTCAAAGATGTTGTTAGTAGTTCTTTATTAAGTAATATTTCAGTACCAGTGTTATCATCCAGTCTAAGTTGGTATCTGAACTTAAGCTCCAACAGTAATCCATCTAACTTGATTCAGGCGCAAAGAGATTATTTTGGAAGCCACACTGTACAGTTGTTAGATTCTGAAGAATACGTACATATTGATTGGAGAAAAAATGAATAAAGCACTATTACCTAAGTTGGTAAGGCCAATACGTTATGAAGTAAAACTTGATATAGATTTAGATGATTTTAAATATGCTGGTTCCCAAAATGTGGAGCTAGAAATAATAAATGAGACCAAATCATTTGAAGTTAATGCTATCGATATTGAAATAGTCAGTGCATCGCTTATTAATGAAGATACCAAAGTTAATCTTAATTTTAAATATATGAAAGACTTAGAGCGAATATCTTTTACTGCAGACAAAAATATCTCTGTCGGCAAATACACATTAAAACTTGAATTTAAATCAACTATAACTAATGATTTAAAAGGGTTTTATAAAAGTCAGTTTTTAGATTTAAATGATAAAGAAAAATGGATTGCGACAACCCAATTTGAACCAACTTCAGCAAGAAATGCTTTTCCTTGCTGGGATGAGCCAGAATACAAAGCTGTTTTCTCAATAACTCTGATTTCAGATGAAAAATACTTAAGAGTATCTAATGAAAAAGTTCTTAAGGAAAATGTATTGGAAGATGGTAGAGTTGAGACAATCTTTGTGGATTCAATGAAGATGTCGACTTATCTTGTAGCTTTTGTGATTGGGGAACTTGAAGTTACTGAAGTAGGCAACGTTGGCGAGACTCAAATAAGAATTATTCATAGACCTGGTTTTTCTCACCAAACGAATTTTGCTGGTATTGCTGGTATGAAAATCTTAGAATTTTTTGAGAACTATTACCAAATTCCTTATCCGGGGTCAAAACTTGATCTCATTGCAATACCTGATTTTGCAATGGGGGCGATGGAAAATGTTGGAGCTGTTACTTTTCGTGAGGGATTACTGCTAATTGATGAATCCAAAGCTACACGACAAGAGCTTTCAAGATCTGTAAGTGTTATTGCACATGAGCTGGCACATATGTGGTTTGGAGATTTAGTGACTATGAAATGGTGGGATGGCATATGGCTTAATGAAGCATTTGCAAGTTTGATGGAAGCAATTGCAGCTAATGGAACCTACCCAGAATTCAAGCAGTGGAGTGAAATGAATCTTTCTAGAAGTGCTGGATTTAGTGTTGACTCGTTAAAAAACTCTAGGCCTGTTGAGTTTGAAGTGGAAACTCCAGAACAAGCAGAAGAAATGTTTGATGTTCTGACCTATGAAAAAGGCTCAACTGTATTAAGGATGTTTGAAATGTTTGTTGGAGAAAAAGTTTTTCAGGAAGGGGTGCAGAAATATTTAAATAAGTATAAATTTAAAAATACCCATTCATCCGATCTATGGGAATCTTTAAGTGAAGTAAGTAAACTTCCGTTAAGTAAAATGTTGCCGACTTGGATAAAACAACCTGGTTTTCCGATTATCGAAGTAAGTAAATCTGGAGATAACTTCATTCTGTCACAGTCAAAATTTTTGATTGACGGCTCAACTGATGAGTCCCTTTGGGAAATACCTATCAACGTTAGGTTCCTTGATACTGGAAAAGTTCACGCATTTGTTCATAATTCAAAAAATATTGAATTGGAATCATTTGGTGAAATACCCTTTATCAATAATGGTGGTTGGGCCTTTTATCATGTAGTTTATGAGACTGAGATATTTACAAAGATAAAAGAAAATTTTGATGAATTAAATTCATTAGAAAAGTACCGTTTACTTGAAGATACTTGGAAAGCAGTAACTGTTGGGAAGTTCTCAATTAATGATTTCTTGGAATTTTTACCAATTTACAAACTAGAACGAGACCCTAATATTTGGGCATATATTTCTGGGATAGTTTCTTCGATCTCTAAAATATTGCCGAGTGAAAATAATGATTCTTTTGTAAACTATTTCAACAAACTTATCGATTCAATTAAAAATGATTTAGGGAGAGAAATAAAAGAATCTGACTCTTTAGAGTTAAAAGAATTAAGAGCGATTGTTAATAAATTAGTTGCAACAATTGAGAACGAAAAATCTTTTGTGGAATTCTATAGCAGTATGTTTCAAGATGGAAGTGTTGATAAAGTCCAAGACGGCAGTCTCTTCAATACCACTTTATATATATCTGCACTTGATCCAGAAATAAAAATTGAAAAATTTTTGGAGAAGTTCTTAAATGCAGGATCTCCACAAATGGAAGGAAGGTATAGGGCAATTCTAGGAATAGTTAGAGACCCTAATGCAGGTAGAGTGATTGTACGGTCAATGTTAGACGGGACAATAAGAGGTGCTGATTGTCCATATATCCTGGCCTCAATGCTTGCAAATAAAGTAACTGGTAAAGAATCGTGGAGTGAGATCAAAGATAATTATTCTGAACTGCTTGGAGTTATGCCTGAGT
>JAONAZ010000022.1 GCA_028376655.1 Acidimicrobiia bacterium | reverse complement strand
AGATGTTTCTACAACTTATATCGATCGCTTTAATATGACTTCTTTACTAGTTCAAGACTTTAATAATATAGAAGTTAGTAATATTGAACAATTAAATGAAAATAAGACTTATACAGTGGATACTCTTAAAAAGCTCTCAATTCCTAAAAATGAACTGTATTTCATTCTTGGTGCAGATGTAGCTGTAGATATTAAGACATGGAGTAGATATGAAGAACTTAAGAAACTCACTAACTTCTTAATTGCACCTAGAAATCATATAGATGAAAAATTATTATATGACCTTTTTCCATTTGAATATAACTTAATAGAAGGGGAGGAGCTTGATATTAGTTCATCAAACATAAGAAAGAGTTATGAAGATGGGGTTAACCTAAACTCTATAATCCCTCAAGGAGTATTAAATTATATTTCTAAAAATAACCTTTATTAATTCTTCCAAGTCTTTTTATAAAAAAGAATTGCGATAGGAAAAATCTCTAATCTTCCAACAATCATCAAAAAGCAAATAACTAATTTAGATGGTGTATCTAAAAAAGAGAAATTTCTAATTGGCCCCACTTCATTAAGTCCAGGACCAATGTTATTCATGGCAGAAGCCACGCTACTTAATACTCCCTCAAAAGATAAATTAAGACCCGCAGCACTAGTTGTTGCGCTAAGTGCAAATGTACCAAGAACAAAAATAGCAACATATAGAATAAAAAACGTTTGTACAGATTCAATCATTTTTTCTGGTAGCGCAGATTTAGACATCCGAATTTTAAATATTGCATTAGGGTAAAGTATTTTACGTATTTCATTTCTCACTGATTTTAAAAGAGCTATTACCCTAATTGTTTTTAATCCACCAGCAGTCGAACCGGCCATTCCACCTAAAAACATTAATCCTAAAATGAAAGCTCTATAGTCTACACTCCAAAATTCATAATCAATATTCGTAAATCCAGTTGTTGTTATTAATGTCAGTGATGTAAATAGTGCAGAGTTGATAGCTTCTAGATATGTTTCACTGATAGATAATGTTTTAGGAATAAATATTAAGGATGAAGAAATTACTATAAATAGGTAAAATTTAAATTCTGTACTCTCAACTAGGCTTTTGAAACTTTTAAAGCTTTTGAATATGAGAGTAAACGAAATTCCAGCAATAAACATGAATAGTATTATTATCCACTTTGCTGATTGAGCCATTTCAGAAACTGACGAATTTGAAACACTGAAACCTCCTGTCGATAGTGTTGTTAGTGAGTGGTTTAAAGCTGAGTAAAATGATAACCCACTGAAATACAACATAACAGTTTCAAGTAAAGTTAATCCCGAATAAACTACCCATAATAGTTTCGCAGTATCCTGAAATCGGGGTGTTAACCTATCTGCAGTAGGTCCTGGTGATTCTGCTTTGAAGAGATTAATTCCACCTGAGCCAAGTAATGGAAGAACAGTTATCGTCAAGACCACTATTCCCATTCCACCCAGCCATTGGGTAGTTGATCTCCATATAAGTAATGAGGCACTTACAGACTCAATGTCACTTAGTATTGAAGATCCTGTTGTTGTAAAACCTGAAATAGTCTCAAATAATATATCAATAAATGACAAATTTATATTTGAAAGTAAGTAAGGGATAGTTCCATATGCTGAAATTAATATCCACGATATACCAACAGCTCCAAAACCTTGTATTGTCGTAAGTTTTCTAGTGGGTAAAATATTTTTCCTTATCAGAAATGAAAAAACTAATGTAGATACCAGAAGAATTACAAGAGAGTTTGCATAGAAATAATCTTTCTCATAAAAACCATAAAGCATAGTTGGAATTAATGATGCAGCTAGAACGGGATACACAGCAGAACTAATAAATATTATAATTTTTAACATTTAAAATCTAACAGAATAATTCTTGTACTTCTTCAATACTTTCTGGATGGGTGAAAACAACTAATTTATCCTTAGCACCAAATTTCCAGCTTCCAGATGGGATGAAGGTATTTTCTCTTCTTGTAACACCAGCAATGAGGCAATTATTTGGTAATTCAAGATCAGAAATTGACTTATCTAAGATTTCACATTTGTCACTTATAATAATTTCCAATGCTTCAATATCAGTATCTTCAAAAGTCAATGCAGAGGTTACTTGAGAAGATCTCACATCTTTCAGGATGGAGTTAGCAGCAGAAATTCTTGTCGAGATAGTTGCTTGTATGGAGGAATCTTTTAATAACTCCAAATAGTCAATTTTATTTACTCGTGTAATAATTTCTGTTGCACCAAGAGCTTTACCTACGAGTGAGCAAACTATATTCTTAGAATCATCTTTGCTTAAAGCAACAATTGCTGATTCATCATCAACTCCAATATCGATCAAATTATTAGGAACTTCTGGATCATTGCAGACAACAATTACATGAGAATTATTTTCAGCTATCCGATTACAATCTTTTTCATTGTCATCAATGACAACAACATCGTATTTTTTATGTAGCCTTTGTGCTAATAGTTCTGCAGCTCTTGAGGCACCAATTATGATAACTTTTCTTAATTCTTTTTTTTCTTCAATTCCAAGAAGAGACAATGCCGTTTGAATGTCACCATTTTTAACTATTAGTTTAACATGATCATTTTCTGCGAGTTCAGTATCTCCATTAGCTAAGCTTGATTCATTATCTCGTACAAAAGCAGTTACAAGCCAATTTTCTCTTCCACCAAATTCATGGATGTTACTAAGTTTGTTATTCAATAATGGAGAGGATCCTGATATGACTCCTCCAATTGATAAGAGTTTACCATCTCCAAACTCATGAATATCATAGATACCTGCTCTAGATAATAATTTTTCTATCTCATCACAAGCTGAATCAGAAGGGTCTATTATTTGATCAATTTTCAGTTCTTCAAGTTCATTTTTCATAGAATTATCTTGAACTCTAGCAAAAGACTTTTTTGTACCCATGTTCTTTGCTAAATAACAACTTAACATATTCACATTTTCGTTGTCAGTTACTGCAATAATTAAATCAGCTTCTTCAGCACCGCCTTGGATTAATGAACTAGGACTTCCACCATTTCCTTGAATGACTAATGCGTCTAGAGTAGAGTTGAGTTCTTCTACTTTGTGAACATTTTCCTCTATTAGAGTTACGTCATGTTGTTCGCCAGAAAGTTTAGTTGCTAAAAAACTACCAACTTCTCCTGCGCCAATAATGATTATTTTTTTCAAGTTAGCCTCAACATTAAGGATAGTGTCATTATTTATTACATGGTAATATATTTATTAGTGGCTAAAAAAATTAATGAAAATAAACCTAACCTCACTAACTCACTCGTTGATATTCTTTTAATTCAAAACATTAAAAACATTAAAATTTATAAACCAAATTTGGATATTTATAGTGATTATGTCATTATTTCCACTGCAACCTCAAATACTCAAATGAATTCAGCACTAACAAAAACAATAAAGCACATTAAATCTCTTGGATTGAAAGTATTATCCGAAGGTATTAACTCATCATGGATACTATTGCAGTCAAATGGTGTATCTCTCCATATTTTTACTGAAGAGACAAGGGACTATTATTCAATTGAAGATTTATACTTTGATAGTAATCTAGTGAATCAGTATGGTTAAAATTCCTATAGTTAGGGGCTGTAGCTCAGCTGGCAGAGCACCTGCATGGCATGCAGGGGGTCAGGGGTTCAAATCCCCTCAGCTCCACTCGTAAAATGAATTTTGTATACTTAAAAAAAATATTTCTTGAAACAAAAGAGTTGTTTACTTCACAGGCATTTATAGCATTGATATCATTATTCCAAGTTAGTTATGTGGTTAAACAACTTGGACCTGAAAAATATGGTGCAATAACTTTATTCATAACTTTTATTTCACTTTTTTTTAGGGGACTTCACTCAAAAAATAGTGACGTCTCATTATTAGCATTAAAAAAACAAGATAAGAATATTTTTTACCCAGCTCTTTTACTTGATTTTTTAATTGGTCTGGTAGCTATGTCTTTTTGTCTAACAATATACTTAACTCCATATGTTTCAAAAATTGGAATAGATGACTTTACAAAATATTTTTTAGTTTTTCTATTTTGCAGAGTAATCTTTAATTTTTCCGAAACATCAAAAGCTATTTTGATTAATTCTGGTAAGTTAAACGTACTTTCCTACATGGAATTATTTGGAGTGGTGATTAGATTTGTTTTAATAGTTTCTCTAATTAGCATAGACCCAACAATTAGTAACTATTTACTGGGTCAGTCTATATATTTCTTAATTTATGGGTTTATGTCTGTATCTGTCTCTAGAAAAGAGGTCATTAAAAAGAAATATTTATCCAATATGAGTTTAAAAGACTACTGGTTAAGTATAAAAAATACCTACAAGGAAATTAGATACGATCAAGTTGTAGGATTAATTCCTCAACATTTTGATGTATTGATATTGTCTTTGGTAGGGGATTTAACACTTGTAGGATTATATAGGTTTGCCAAAAGGCTAGTAGAGCCTGTAAATTATATTGTTACAGCTTTCAATCCCTGGATACAATATCAATATTCAGCTGGTAAAACTCCTGATTTTAATAATTTCGTTAAAAAAGTACTAATACCAATTAGTACTGCAATTTTATTGATATTTATTTATACAGGCAGACAAATTATCAAAATAATTGGCAGTAATGAATTTAGTTCAGCTTATGAGCCTATGATTATATTAACTTTTGGATACTTAGTTTATTTACTCACTTTTTGGATAAGACAATCAATGCTCTTTAATGACTTAATAATTTACCATGTTTATGGGCGTATTATTTACTCCATAGTGTTTATAATTTTATCTCTACCTTTAACAAATTTATTTAACGAAATAGGACTAGCTTTTACTCTATCCATAGCCATTATTTTGCAAAAAACTTATGAATATTTAATTTATAAGAAAAAAATTATACACAAATCAACTTTATAGTTCTGTATCATTAAAGATATGATTAAGAATCAAAAGCAAGTCTTAACATATTCTATAATAATTGGAATTTCGTTAATTTTTCTTGATGCTTATGAGTTACTTAATGTTCCATTGAGCTGGATAGGTCAGGTATGCTTGTTGGTTGTGGCTTTGACGGAATTTAAAAATTTTAAGCATTTTTTCACTAATAG
>JAONAZ010000021.1 GCA_028376655.1 Acidimicrobiia bacterium | reverse complement strand
TTAATTCTTTGATTGATATGTTATTAAAAAAAGAAGTGAACCAACCAATAGTTGCATGCCTCCCGTCCGGTAGTGGATCAGATTTTTTAAGAACATTTGCAATACCCCAAAATATAGAAAAAGCAATTCAACACCTTAAAGGAGATTCAACTTATCTCATCGATACTGCAATTGTTACTTCAGCTAATAAAAAAAAGCACTTTGTTAACGTACTAAATTTTGGTTTTCTTGCAGACACTGTTCAGATGAGTGAAAAATTGCCAAAAATTGTTAAAAGATTTAGATATCCTATTAGTTTTTGGTTGAAACTATTACCTTCCAAATCAAGCCTTATGGGCCTTCAGGCTCATAATTATGAATTTAATTCTAATGCTTTTGTTATATCAATTTGTAATGCACAATTTTTTGGTGGTGGTTGGAATATATCTCCTAAATCAAGCCTTCAAGATGGTCTTTTAAATATACAAATATTTAAAGTTACAAAAAGAAAGGCTATGAAATTATTCTTTCTTGCAAAAAAAGGTCTTCATTTAACAGAATCAGATGTGTTATTAAAAAGAAGTGGACACATTAAACTTTTAACTAGTCAATCTATTGAGATTGATGGCGATTATTTTGATAAAGGACCTGCGGAGATTTTTGTTAAAAAAGGCTCCATACAGCTAAAAATTTAGTATTATTTTAAAAGCACTTTAAGGAGAGCAATGTCAGATAAAGATGTAGAAGAGATAAAAGAACCTAATTTAGAAGACCTTGAAGAAGAGGATCTAGAAGATTCAGAAGATTCTTTAGATGAAGAAGAAGAAAAAGATGAGGTAGAAACCGAATCTTTGGAAGCTCGTGTGGAAAGTGAAAAGAAAACTGTAGAGGAACCAGATGATGCAGAGGGTTCATTCATGAGTGTTGATGCTGCAGAAAAAAGAAATGTAAAAAAATCTGACCTCAAGTTAGATGAAGCTGCAGCTGATAAAGAAGAAGATGAATTTACATGTTCTGTGTGTTTCTTAGTGTTAAAGAACACCCAACTCGCTAAACCAAGATCTAAGGTGTGTGCAGACTGTGCATGAGTTTGAAGATTTAAATTATAAATTTTCTATAAGACAATCTGATTTAAAACCTCAAAATCTTCATGAGGAGTTTATCAATGAAATGTCTCTCGTTGACAAGGTTCTCATAAGCCATTATTTAGAATTGAAACTTATAAATATTAGCTATTTTATCTTAGCTCAAGATGAACTAAAAATTGGATATGGTAAAACAGTTGAAGAAAATGGATTCTTAACAGTTTACGAATTATTTATTTTACCTAAATATAGGGAACTAGGTTTTGGGACAAAAATTTTTAATCAGATTAAAGAATTTTCAAACTCTCTAGATCTTAAGATTAGGTCAATAACATTACCGAGTGACAGAACTGGTAAAAACTTTTATGAAAGCAATTTAATTACTGCACGTGCATTAATTATGGAGGAAAAACGTGAAAATTCTCGCTACAGACCTTGATGGCACTCTTTATCTCGATACTGTTTTAATTGATGGTGTTAAGTCAGCGTACAACTCCTTAATTTTAAACAATTTTACACTTTTCCATACAACTAACAATAGTTCTCAGTCAACCGATCTAATATGTAGCAAGCTCCAAAATCTACTCAATATGGATATTGATATTTCGAGTATCATAACACCATTAACAATTTTAGAAAATTTCTTAATTAATAAAAACAATTCAATTTACGTATTTGGATCAAGTGAAGTCAAAAACTTTATTAGTAATATTTCAGATACAGTTTCTGATATTAATAATTGTGATTTAATAATTATTGGAAGAGTTGACTCACCATCATATGAAAAACTCGACATCATTTGTGAAGCTATAAAATCTGGGACTAAATGCATTACCTTAAATAAAGATTTAACATATCCAATTAGTAAAACTGAACTTAAACCCGGTAACGGCCAAATTGCTAAATATGTAGAATCTAAATCAAGTCAAATACTTGATTCTTTGGGTAAAGAGGGCCATTTGTATAGTCAATATTTTTTTGACAGAAATATAAAACTTGATTACGTTGTTGGAGACAGGGTAGACACAGATATTATTTTTGGTAATAATGTAGGTGCCAAATCTATTTTAGTTGAATCAAGTATTGAAAATCATATGAGTACAACAATTGCAGATGAAAGATTTAAAGATTTTCCATCATTTGTATCATCTATTATTTAATAGGGCCATTGATATATAACCAACTATAAATCCACCAATATGAGCTTCCCAGGAAATATTATTATTTTGTAGTGCAATTAATACTTGAGAAATAAACCAAAAAGCCATAAAATATTTTGCTTTTATAGTTGTTGGAAAAATTATACCAAAGGGAACTAAAACTAATAGTTTTGCATTTGGGAATCTATACAGATATGCTCCCATTAAAGCCGAGACTATTCCTGAGGCACCTACAATCGGGTTTAAATCTGAAAAATTTAAAAAGATATGAGTGCCAATACTTCCACCAGCAGCAAGTATCAAAAATATATTAAATTTAAAAATACCCAATTTATCTTCAATATTGTTACCAAAAATCCAAAAACTCCACAGGTTTCCAACCAAGTGAAGTAAATTAGCATGAAGAAAATTAGCAGTAATAAGGCTCATTAATAAATTTTTTTCATTAAATATTACACCATCAATACTTGCAAAGCAGTTGTTTTTATAAAACTGATTAGCGCTCAGAGGGTAACCTTTTTGTATTTCGCATGGTATGGCTGAGAATTCATAAAAGAAGTTAAATAAATCACTACTAGTTTTGGGTTGTACCAAGAGATAAACAGCAGCAGTAAATAAAATAAAAACCCTAGTTACATATGGCGTGTTCTTCGCTGGGTTAATATCTGATATAGGTATCATTTTGTACTGACTCCATTTAGCGTATAATATATCCTAGTGAAGAATATATTAATTATTTCGTCAAAGAAATATACAAAATTAAAAAACTATACAGATCTTATAGATTTAATCAATCTTAAAAAATTAAAATACCATACGTCTTATGTAGAAGATAATGAAACCTACAGTGATCATGTATCTTCTGAAACACTTGTAATAAGTTTTGGTGGTGATGGAACCGCCCTTAAGGCTATGAAAGTCTCTTGGACACATGATTTATTATTCATGCCATTAGGAACTGGCCGCGTTGGTTATCTTGTAAATAATTCAGAAAATATAAAATTTATGCTTGATGATTGGATATCTGGAATTAACAAAGTTGATAAAAGACATGCCATAATCCAAGACAACAACCTAGGTTTGCCAGCATTTAATGAAATTGTCTTAATCAAAAATTCACCAACCAGAATTCTTGATATAGTAGTTAAGACTTACGATCAAACAGTAAAGCTCAGAGCAGACGGAATAATTATTTCAACTTCTCTTGGTTCAACAGCATACAACTATTCAGCAGGCGGACCAATAGTTCAAAATAGCCTTAACTCAATTATTGTTACACCCATATCACCATTCTCTAAATTTCCTAGATCTATCGTTTTAGACCAGAATTCACTAATAGAAATTGAAATTAAAAAAAAGCAAAATTATGCTATTCAGTTTGATGGAGTTGTAGAGTCTGAGTTCAATAACGATAAAGATGTGATGCTTAATTACACACTGTCTAAAAAGTCATTAAATATAATTGGTACAGATAATGCACCACGGTTAGATTTATTCCTTAATCAAATACTTAGATAAACCTTTTAATAAGGATTATTCATGTTAAAATCTTTTTTGTGACCAAATACATATTTGTAACTGGTGGTGTAGTCTCTGGTCTTGGTAAAGGGATTACCTCTGCATCTCTTGGAAACCTTCTAAAATCTCGAGGTCTTTCAATTGTTAATCAAAAGTTAGATCCTTATATAAATGTTGATCCAGATACAATGAATCCTTTTCAACATGGGGAAGTTTTCGTTACAGAAGATGGTGCTACAACCGATCTCGATTTGGGACATTACGAACGTTTCACAGGAGTCAACTTACGTAAAGATGCAAATGTCACAACAGGAAGTATTTATAGAAAAGTTATAGAAAGAGAACGTAAAGGTGATTATCTAGGAGCAACAGTACAGGTAATTCCCCATATAACTGATGAAATAAAAAGAAGAATTAAAGGTATATCTAATGATGTGGATGTTCAGATTACTGAAATTGGAGGAACTGTTGGTGATATAGAAATTCTCCCTTTTCTAGAAGCTGCTAGACAAATGCGAAAAGAACTTGGTCAAGAAAATGTAATGTTCATACACGTAACGCTAGTTCCTTTTATTGGACCAAGTACGGAATTAAAAACTAAACCCACTCAGCACTCCGTTTCAATGTTAAGGAGTTATGGTATTAGCCCTGATATTATTGTCCTTCGCTCAGACAGAGCACTTGATGATGATATAAAAAATAAAGTTTCATCTTTTTGTGATGTAAGTTATGAAAATGTGATTAATGCACCTGATTTGAATGATATATATGATGTTCCATTGAAAATGCATTCTGAAGGTCTTGATAATGCTGTTGATAAAAGGTTAAATCTCAATACCGAAAATCCAGATTTACAAGATTGGAAGTCTATGCTTTCTTTAAAAAGTGAAGCAACGAAAGAAGTTAAAATAGCCATACTTGGAAAATATTTTGGTTTACCAGATAGTTATATGTCAGTTGTTGAGTCTCTAAAGCATGCATGTTTACAAAATAAGGTAAATCTCAACCTTCAATGGATAGATGCTGACAGTTATGAAACCGAAGATATAGCTAACCTTGACGGAGTTGTAGTCCCAGGTGGTTTTGGAGTTAGAGGGATTGAGGGGAAAATTTCTGCAATTCAGTATTTAAGAGAGAATAAAATTCCATTTCTTGGAATCTGTCTTGGATTACAGTGTGCCGTTATTGAGTATGCGCGTAACGTATGTGGTATCACTGAAGCTAATTCTTCAGAATTCTCCCAAAATACAAAAGATTTTGTTATTGACCTGCTTCCAAATCAAGATTTGAGTAAGGATAATGTAGGCGGATCTATGAGATTAGGTACATTTCCTTGCAAAATTACAAAAGGAACTTCTACTTCAGAGATCTATAAGGATGAAGTTATCTATGAGCGACATAGGCATAGATATGAAGTTAATAATAAATATAGAGAAGTACTTGAAAATAATGGCCTTATTTTTAGTGGCTTATCTCCAGACAATAATCTTGTTGAAATGATTGAGTTAAAAGATCATCCATTCTTTGTCGCCTCGCAATTTCATCCAGAATTTAAATCACGACCATGGGACCCAGCTCCAATGTTTAGCAAGTTTATAGAAAGCTCTTCTGCAATGCAAAACAAAACTAAACCAACTTTATCTAAGACGAAAGTAAAAGATTAATAATTCTATTAAAAATCTTCTCGATGAATACCAAGATTATTTACTATATACAAAAGGGCTATCAAAAAACTCTGTTTATGCTTATTTAGGCGATATATCAAATCTCTTTAGTGAAAATAATGTTACAACTATCTCTAGTAACGAAGTGAATAAGTTAGTTAAACATATCTCCAGTAAGCCCTTTAGTCCTAATACTAAAAAGAGAAAATTATCAGTATTAAAACAATTTGTTAAATGGCATAACATAATTGAAAATACTAGTTCTATAATTTTAGAAGATCTTACTATAAAATCTGGTCAGAAGCTTCCAGAAACATTATCAATTTATCAGATTGAATC
>JAONAZ010000020.1 GCA_028376655.1 Acidimicrobiia bacterium | reverse complement strand
CTTAGAACCTTCTGATGGACCAACTATGCCTTGAGCTTCTAGAATATCCATTAATCTACCAGCACGGGCAAAACCTACTCTTAATTTTCTTTGAAGCATAGAGGTTGATCCCATTTGTGACCTAATAACTAATTCTGTAGCTGTATTAATTAAATCTTGGTCTTCACCAAAATCTTCCCCACCAATTGTATTAGTAGACTTTTTTTCTTCTATAACAGCCGGATTGTATTCTGCATTTTTTTGATCTTTAGTCCAAGAAACGACATCGTTTATTTCTTTTTCTGTAACCCAAGCTCCTTGAATTCGATCCAGTCTTGGATTTGAAGCTGTAACAACTAACATATCTCCAAGACCTATTAGTTTCTCTGCTCCAGATTGATCTAATATCACTCTTGAGTCAGTTGTAGAAGCTACTGAAAATGCTAATCTAGACGGAATATTTGCTTTCATAACTCCAGTAATCACATCTACTGATGGTCTTTGTGTTGCTACAACTAGATGAATTCCAATAGCCCTAGCCATTTGAGCAAGTCTTACAATAGCTGATTCTACTTCTCTACCTGCAACCATCATGAGATCATTTAACTCATCAATAAAAACAACTATATACGGAAAGCGATCAAATTTATCTTCATCTAATAATCCTGCATCATATTTTTCATGATATCCACTAATATCTCTGACATGACTATCAGCTAATAAGTCATACCTGCGATCCATTTCTGATACTGCCCAGCTCAATGCATCAACCGCTTTTTTAGGATTTGTAATAACCTTTGTAAGTAGATGTGGAACATTGTTATATTGACCAAGTTCTACTCGTTTTGGATCTACCATTACCATTTTCACTTCATCAGGATTAGCTCTTACTAAAAGTGATGTAACAATTGAGTTAATACAAGAAGATTTACCTGCTCCTGTTTGTCCAGCAATTAAAACATGGGGTAATTCTGATAAATTTAACAGTCTAGCTTTTCCAGAAATATCTAATCCAAGTCCAATTGAAAGTGGGTGTGTATTTTCTTTCGCTTCATTAGATTGTAAAACATCTCCAAGTGATACTAGTTTTCTTTGTCTGTTTGGTATCTCAATTCCAATTGCACTTCTTCCTGGAATTGGTGCGAGTAATCGAACGTCAGGTGTAGCTAATGCGTAAGCAATGTCATGAGAGAGTGAAGTTACTTTAGATACCTTAACACCGGGTGCTAATTCAATTTCGTACCTAGTAACAGTTGGTCCAGGGACAATATTAGTTAACTCAGCTTCTACTCCATGTTCAGTAAGTAAGTTAGTGAGGTCCGTTGCGGTTTGTTGAAGAAGTTTTTTAGATGAAGAAACAGAAGAACCTTTTTCTAATAGAGAAACAGGTGGTAACTTATAGGTTGTTGAATTCTTTGGTGCTGATTTTTGTTTATTATTATTTTTTTTAGGAACGGGGTCTTTGAAGGTACCCTCTTCTTTTTTTATTTTCTTTTTTGGATTTAATTTAAGTACATTATCTTTAATTGATCTAATATCATTAATTTGTTCATCTTCTTGTAATAATATCTCATCAAAGTTAACCTTTGAAGCTTCTCTACGAGCCTTAAAGAAGGCAATAATAAATTTGAATGTGTAGGAAAAAATAGCTTGTACACCTCCTATTAAGTCTTTAAGTTCGATATCTGTCATGTATAAAACAGACAGTATCAGTGCGAGTAGCAAAACGGCATGGGTCATCTCTACTTCTATTAAATTAGTTAAAGGAAATACTATAAATGCAGAAACAAAACCACCAGCTTTTTGAAGCACTTCTCCGCCAACACTAATAGGGAGTGGTTCTGGGTGTATATAAAAATGGAATAGAGCTGAAGATACTATCTGTACCCAGAAGGTCCCTACTAATACTTTTTGTGAATTGATTACATCCTTATCTCTAACCAGAATAGCTGCACCGTAAATCAAGAAAACAGGTAGTGCTAGTGCTCCGTATCCGAAACACCAAGTTAGCAAACCATAGTAAAGTTCTCCAATTGGACCAGCTTTTTGAACACTAGATAGAGCTGAAAACAAACCTAGTATAAACATGAATGACGCTACAGATTGATAAGAATTAAAGAACTTTTTTAGGACACCAGAAATAGAAGAGTTAAGTGTTTTAAAGCCCTTGTTAACTTTTATTAAATTGTTTTGTTTAGACACCCGCTTACGCCCATTTACCCTTTTGCGAGTGGATGTCTTTACAGCCACAAACTATTATACCATATTTTGTATGTGGAAAAGCTTTTAGTTATTTAATTTACTATATAAATCACTAAGTTTTTTGGCCAGAACAGTTGAGACTTCAGTCATTGGCAATAAGGGAGATCCAACATCTTCCCAAGTTGTAGTAAGTAGGTGTTTGACTGGTCCGGGACTTGGTTCTTCAAAGATTGCAGAAATAATAGGTTGAAGAGATTTATTAAGAATATCTGATTGTTCTTCATCTCCATCCAAAAGAAGATTAATCATGTGTTTAATTTCATTACCTATGACGTGCGAAGCTACTGAAACTACGCCAACTCCCCCATTTATTATAAAATCTCTTGTAAGTGCATCATCTCCAGAATAAATATATACATCATTCTTAAACCTTAAGAGTTCTTCCTTTGAAAATTCAAAATTGCCAACTGCATCCTTTATTGAGTGGATTCCAATATCGGATATTAATTTTTCTATCGTATCAAGTTCAATTAACGTACCTGTTCTTCCAGGAATGTTATATGCCATAATAGGTAGATTTGTTTCATTTTTTACTGCTTCGAAATGTTTTAAAATTCCTAACTGGGAGGGTTTATTGTAATATGGAGTAACAATCATTATTCCATCCATACCAATATCTTGAGCTATATTTGTATAACGTATGGATTCCTTAGTGGAATAAGTTCCTGTGCCAGCAATTAATTTAGCTTTACTACTAACTGCATCTTTAGCAGTCGAGTATATGTTGATACGATCCTCTTCGGTTAAGTTTGGAGATTCAGCCGTGGTTCCTGTTAGGACTATACCGTCAGAACCCTCCGCTACGAGTTTCTTGCATAGTCTCCAAAAAGTATCTGTCTCAATCACTCCATATTTATCGAAAGGAGTAATTGCAGCTGTTAATAACCTGCCGAAATGATTCATAATTATATTTTAAACCTTTCGGACATAATAGTTTCTAAGCCATAATGAAAACCTTTTAATTCATGGTGGATATCAAGTAAATAGGTAATACCATTTAAATAAGCGGTGCGATCATCAACTAAATGCCACATTCTAAATTGTTCATCATTATTTTTTAAATATATGAGTTGTTCCGCTAAGAATTCATCACCACGTATTGATTTAATATTGATATCATTTATAACATTAATTTCTGAATTTACAGTATCAGAAAAGTTGCTAGAAGTCTTAGATGGGTTATCTAATGATTTAGCAAGGTCAAGTGCAGTGGCAGAAGGTGCATCTTTTTTTCCACTATGATGCCTTTCCTCTATTCTTATATCAAGAAATGTATCGTTTAATATTTTTGTGAATATTTTCTGTAAAGATGCTCCTAGAGAAAAATTAGGGATAATACAGATAAATTTATCGTGATTTGGAATTGATGTTAATAACTTTATAGAGCTTTCGTTTATTCCAGATGATCCAACAATAAGATTTATATTTAAATTTTGATATTTTTCTAAGTTTAGATTTACTTCGTTTGAAGGTGCGAATTCAAAAAGAATATCTCCAGAAATCTCATCGTATGAGTTGAAATTATTATGGTCTTCGCTTTTCTTAGTAGGATCATAAATACCTGAAATTTCATAAAGTTCGCTTTGTTGAATGTAGTCAGATAAAAGTTTACCCATACTTCCCATACCGCCTGATATAGCAATTTTTATTTTGTTATTATTGTCCATATTTATCATTCTAATTTCTTATATCCACAGTATTTAATGATAATGTTATTAGTGATGAAACCTAATGAAAAAAATATAGAATCAGAAATTGTTTTAGAATTTGAAAAAATAAGACCAGCAATAACACGTCTTATCCAATCACAAACAGCAAACAAGATGCTCACAATTAATTTAGGTAAATCTAAAAATTCAAATGATAATGATATTGTTATTAACCCTTCCATATTGGTTAATTCGGTAAGTACATCAAAACTAGACTTTAAAGATTTGATAATAGGTACGGTTGTTCATGAATCAATACACTCCATGCAGGATTATAAATTTAACATCGATCAGGATCTTAAGAAGTATGCTGAAGAGACTACTGGCTTAAATGATATTGAGGAGGTATTAGAAATACTATCTGGTCCTTTTGGTAAATATGTATTTGAAGTATTAATACATTCCTATGAAGAATATTTTTTTGTTAAAGATTTCAAGGGGCTGACTTCTATATTTGAGGACATGTATAGAGAATCATTTGCTCAAACTAAAAAACTTAAAGAGTTTAATCAGTTTCTTACTCTTCTTTTTCATTTGATAACTGATTATTTAACAATTGAAAAGAATATTTTTAATAAGAAAGTAATCGACTCTTTTAACGAAACTGAAAAACTGATTTTAAATTTTAATTTCGATAAAGAAAAGTTAGAAGATGTTATTGAATTAACTATTCAGATAATTGACATATGTAGGATTAACAAACTTCTTCCAGATTTAAAAGAATATAGTTTGGGAGAACAAAGAGAAATACTGGAAACGATGGATGACACAATTGTTGACGAATTAAATAAGGTGCTCATCCCTTCTTCAACAAATGTTACAACAGGTAATACCTTACAAAAGTTTCTAGGTGAGAAAGGTAAGGAATCAGATGATGAAAAACTTAATTTTATGGATGATCATGTCTCAAAAATTGGCAGTTCAGAAACAATTTATTTACCAAACGGAAAGGTTTCTAAGTTAATAAATACGAATTTACCAGAAAGTTTCAAAAACTTGTACTCAAATGGAATTAAAACTTATAACAATTTACTAGAAGAGTGGAATTTACCAATACTTGAAGTTACCAACAAAATTAAGCCATATTTTATACATAATCAGAAAAGACGACGCATAAGCGGTTATGATCAAGGAGATTTATCTCCTCACGTACCACTTATGTTGGCATCAGGTAGATACGAGCGGATGTTTGAACAAAAACAAAGATTATCTAATAAGTCATATGCGGTCTCATTGTTAATTGATGGAAGTGGTTCCATGTTGGAAAAAAAGAAAGGAGAAGTCTATCCATGGTCTTTATCGGCGGCATTAATTGGTGCAAATTATTTAGCACAAATTTGTCATGAGTTAAATGTTGATTTTGAAGTTGCGATTTTTAATAGAGCTTTTCTTGCAAAGGATAACGAAAATGAAGAAATGTATCTTAAAAGAAAAATGGCGGTATCTTCAATGTTAAATTCAAACTACGGTTCTAATGCTGAATATTACTTTAATACTACTAATCATTATTTTATTAAAAAATTTGATGATTCGTGGAAGAGCCAATATGAAAAGTTTATTGGCTTAATTGACTTTTCTAGAAACCTACGATCTTCATTAGATACACTCGATACAGTTGAACAGCATCCTCCAGCCAGTATGTTTGAGCGGGGAACAAATGTAGACGAAAGAAATATTATGTTTTCTACAAAAAGACTCTTGGAACATGGATCAAATACCAAATTACTTGCTGTTTTATCTGATGGCATGACGCGAGGCACTTTGATGGACTTAAAGAGCTCAATAGATTACTCTACAAGGTTTGGTATTGATGTAATAGGTATAGGAATTGGAGATCGTGGTTCATGGAAGCAATATCAAAACAAAACACAAATTAGTCAACCAGAAGAACTTATCTATTCAATAGTAAACATCACAAAGGATATACTTATAAGAAACGTAAAACAATCATCTGGAGCAGCTTAACAATGGCTAAACAA
>JAONAZ010000002.1 GCA_028376655.1 Acidimicrobiia bacterium | reverse complement strand
TGCATTAAAAGGTCATATGGGAACTGGTAAAGATCACGATATAGAACAGTTAGCAGCGAAACTAAAGTATCCGTATTATAGAATTCCATTATCTGGTGAAGTTAGAGATGTTACGTTATTGGGTTCTGTTCAGTTATATGGAGATGGTATTGGTGGTACAGATAGTAAATGGCAAGACGGTGAACTCACTAGAGCTCTCAGAGGGCCGTCATTTGTAAACTTATCTGAACTAAATGCAGCCGGACCAGAAGTATTATTCGCACTACATTCGCTCCTAGACAGACATAAGAAACTAGAGCTTCCAAATGGTGAAGTTATTGAATTACGGAATGATACCTTCATTTTTGGCACTATGAATCCAACAAGTTTAAGGGATTATGCAGGTACACAAACACTCAATAAAGCATTCGCAGACAGATGGGTTATTTGGGATAAGCCATTTCCAAATAAGGAACAGTTAGAATCGATATTCAGTAAGAAATATCCACAGTTACAAAATGAATTTGTAGACCTTATTATTAAATTAGCTATTGAGATTAACAATTCATTTGTGTCCGATGACATAAGTATAAATATTGAAACTCCTATGAGCTTAAGAACGATTGTTGAAAGAATTCCTGTTGGATTAGATCTCTACAAAGAATCTTCTGATCCGTTATTGGCAACATGGAATAATATGGTAATCCCCCATGTCAACGCAGAAGATATAGATCATTACAACACTTTGTGGAATACAGTTGTTAGAAATGGACCGAACTTAAAGCCTAAGCTTTAGTAAATTCTACAAGAGGAATCTCTCTGTTAGTCTTCTGAATATAATCTTCAAACGTTTTGTAGACATTTAATAATAAATTCCAATAAGTTTCACGATGTTCGGATGAAATAAGTTGGTGATTAACCTTAAAACGACTATTTTCAACTGTAATATAATTATCATTTACTTTAAGATTATTAAACCAATGAGGAGCAACATCCCTACCCCCATATGAAGCTGCAACAACATACCCCCCGTTTGTTTTAGCATAAGTCAAAGGAGTTTTCCTAGTCTTACCTGAGACAACGCCCTTAGTTTCCAAGAGTAAAATATCACTTCCAATTATGCGTTTACCGATTGTAGAGTGGTTAAATTTAATACTCTTAGCATGTAGAAAAGTAATAAATTTTACTAACCATTTAGGCCAATAATAAAAACTTTTACCGAATATACGCCAGATATTAGAATCCGTATGAATTAGATGTCATCATTATATTTTTTTGGATCATATTTTTTAAAAAAGTCTTTTATTTTACTTTCTAAATCATCAGTCTCTAGTTTTGTAATTTCCTCTTTTAACCTATCAATTTGATTTTTAACTGTTGTATTTTCATTGAATAAGTCAAGCAGCGCTTTAACTACAATTACAAATGTTGCTAATTTTATAATCTTTTTCATGACTAGATTCTACGTCAGATTAAGTTATAAATAAAGAAGTTTTATTGAACATCCCCTTTGGGTTTTCTCAATTCACAATTAGAATTAACATGTGAAAGAAATTCTTAGTAGCCTTGTAGCAGAACAACAACTTTTGGATCAGTACCTACAGAGTATTCCAGTGAGAAATTGGAATACAAAAACAAATTTTAAAAATTGGACAATAACTGAACACGTAAGTTACCTAGCTGCTCTAGAAGATTTAGCTTTTAATGCATTAAAGAAAAAAGGTACAGATTTTAATAAATATAGAGGACCTTCAGGACTTGCTAAATTTGAAAAGAATGCCCTTGCAAATGGAAAGGATATGCGTCCTCAAGATGTAATTGAATGGTGGAGGCTTTCAAGGGCTAAAGTGGTTGAAACATTAGCAGATGCTACACAAGGACGGAAAATCAAATGGTGGAACAATGAAATTGACTATCTCACATTTGCAACTACGAAGTTATCAGAAACCTGGTCTCATGGTTTAGATATATATGCTTGTATGAAAAAAGATTACGAAGACACTGTAAGAATTGAGCACATTGCTCTTTATGGTTTCTTAAATACAGAAAGAACAGCAAAATTAAATAAGTTAAAATTTGAAAATATAAGAGTTGAATTAATTGGGCCAGAATATAAAGCATGGCAATTTGGCGATGAAAAAGCTGAAAACACAATTAAAGGTAACGCCGGAGATTGGTGCAGAGTTGTAACTGGAAGAACTGGTAAAGGATTTAAACCAACCCTTACTGTTGAAGGTGACTTTGCAAAAAAATTAATAAAAACAAATCACGTTAAGATTTAATAATGAAAATATTTGGAGTAATTCACCTAAAAGGTCTCCCTGGCTCAACCTCAAATAATCTTCCATTAGATGAAATAATTCATCTAGCTCAAAATGATATTGAAGCACTTACAAAAGGTGGAGTGCAGGGGCTAATCATAGAAAACTTTGGAGATGCACCTTTTGTTAAAGATAACCTTTCGAAAAGATCTTTAGTTAGTTTCACGACTGTAGTTTCAAAACTTAACATTGATGAACACTTAAAAATTGGAATAAATGTTTTAAGAAATGATGGATTTAGTGCACTTGCTATTGCTGAAGCAACAAATGCAGATTTTGTCCGAATCAACGTTTTAAACAATATCATGTATACAGATCAGGGAATAATTGAGGGCAAAGCTTATGAGATATCTCAGTTAAGAAGTACTTTAAGCAAAAATATTGAAGTCTTTGCTGATGTTTTTGTTAAACACGCTACACCACCATATGGTTCAAAAATTGAAAATCATGCAAAGGAACTTGTGGAGAGAGCAGGGGCTGACGTTGTAATAGTAAGTGGTGATGGTACTGGAGAGGAAACTGATATATCAGACCTTAGAAAAATAAGAAATGTTGTACCAGATGGTAAATTAGCTATTGGTTCTGGTTTGACTATTAATAATATTGAAGAATTCTCTAAAGTTTCAGATATTGGAATCATTGGGACTGATTTTAAAGTGGATGGGGTTTTAGATAATCCGGTAGAACTTAAAAGAGTTAAAGATATAGTTAATAAGATTTCTTAACATATTTATAATTATTAGATAAAACATCAAATTGAACACTATCATTTCTTATTAATGATTACTGCTTTATTAAATCCTGCTCTGATTATCTTTGTTTGTGGAATACTTCTTGGAAGTATCTTCAAAAGTATTACACCACCTACATTCATCTCTAAATATCTTGGGTACTACCTTCTATTAGGCTTAGGCTTAAAGGGTGGGTACAGTCTTCAACAAACTGGATTTATTAACGATGTGATAAACGTCCTTTCCCTCGGTGTATTTTTTGCATTATTGGTACCGATCACTTCGTACCTTTATTTAAAAAGAATATTAAACGCTGATGATGCTGCGGCGCTATCGGGAACTTATGGCTCTGTAAGTGCAGTCACATTTGTTACTGCAAACACTTACCTACTTGCAAGTTCTCAAAATTACGAGAACTATATGTCTGCTGTTCTAGTTGTAATGGAGTTTCCAGCCATATTCATGGCTTTATATTTGGTTACACAAAATGGTTCACAGCAATCAAAAAGTAAAATTCAGACTTTAAAAACTGCTTTTTTAGAAATACCCAATATAGTTCTTTTATCATCTTTGATATTTGCTTATAACTTCAAATTTAATAATTTAGAATTATTAAATTTATTTACAAAGAATATTTTTGATATAGTTTTAATTGTATTTCTTTTCATTATGGGTTTAAGTGTCTCGAAAAGAATGAGCGAGCTTTCAGGTAAAGGCAGTCAGCTTATATCTTTTGCATTGATAACACCCGTAACTGGATCATTAATTGCATTAATTTTTTCATCATACTTTGGTTTAAGTGTTGGCAATGCAACTCTTCTTATGGTTTTGACTGCAAGTGCAAGTTATATTGCCGTCCCAGCGGTAGTAAAAGATGCGATTCCAAATGCTAATCCAGCAATATATCTTGGTTTGAGCCTTGGTGTAACATTTCCATTTAATGTGATTATTGGAATACCTTTATACAATCAATTAGCTATATACTTCTTAAATTAAGGTTAAAGTAAATATCCACCGTCAATAGTAACTACTTCACCGGTTATCCAAGAAGCTTCCTCGTTTGATAAAAAATATATCAAATTAGAGATATCTTCAGGTGTACCTAATTTTTTTAAAGCATGTAGATCGGCAGTAGCTTGTTCATCATTTTCCCACAGCATCTTCGATAATTTTGTTTTCACAACAGCAGGAGCAATTCCATTAACTCTTATGTTTGGTGCTAATTCTTTAGCTAATTGTTTTGTCATGTAAATTAGGCCTGCTTTTGAAATATTGTATGCACCCATATAAGATGCTGGCTTTATACCCCCAACAGATGCAACATTTAATATTGATTCCTTTAAGCCAGCCTTTACAGCTGCTCTAGCCCAAAGTAACGGTCCAAGAAGATTTACATCCCATGTTTTTTGAATTCTGGAGATATCCACATCCATCAAATATCCACCTGACGGATTTGTTCCAGCGTTGTTGATTAGAACATCAATTGAGTTTGTTTCTTTAACTATCGCATCACATGTTTCTATAGCAGCTTCTTCGCTGTCAGCATTTGCTACAAATCCTTTTAAGTGGGAGTGTTCGCCTAATACTTCTGCAAGATTTTCTTCTTTTCTTGATGTAATATATACATTCCAATTATTTTCTGAGAATCTTAATGCTGTTGCAAGTCCTATTCCCCTTGTTCCACCTGTGACTAAAACTGTTTTCATTATTTTTCAATTATAGTAGTTATTTTCTAATCCCGTTACAGTTGTATGACTTATGAAAAATCTCGATAACTATATTCAGATAATTACAAAAAATAAAGATTTTCAAAAACTATTTGCTGCGAGATTAATAACACTAGGTGGAGACTGGTTACTTACAGTACCATTACTTGGAATCATTTATGAACTAACTAACAATCCATTAATTACCTCACTTGTTCTTGTCGTACAGAGTGCTCCTTTATTTTTTCTGGGCAGCTTTGGTGGATATTTAGCAGATAAATACGATAGAAAAAAAATAATCGGAATTTCTGAGTTTTTATCAGGTCTAGTAGTTTTACTAATTCTCTATGCTGTAAATACCGAAAATGTAGTATTTATTTTATTTTCTTTTGGAATGCTCTCAGTTGTTAGTGCAGCGTATATGCCAACATCAGATGCAGCACTTCCAAACGTTGTTGAAAAGGATTTTCTTGCAGAAGCAAATGTAATTTTCTTTTCTAGCTGGGGAATAATGGCAGGACTTGGAGCAGGTATTGGTGGATATTTAACAACTGTTGTTAGTAGGGATACATTATTTACAATAGATTTCCTAACATTTGTAATTTCTGCATTCATAGTATTTTCAATTAAAAAAGACCTGAGTGAACAGAAGGAATCAGAATCAGATGAAACTAGTATAAATTTTGTTGATGGATTAAAATATGTGCTTTCAAGGAAAGAGATTCTTTCTTTAGTAATAACTAAAGCTACTTTTAGTATTTCAGCAAGCGGATTATTATCTCTTTTTACAGTTCTCTCATATGAAATTTATAAAACCGGTGATTACGGAACAGGACTTATGTTTGGAGCAAGAGGGATTGGTGCTTTAATAGGACCAATTATAATTCGTTATTTTTTTGGAAGCACCGATGGAAAGTTACTGAATACAATTGGAATAACTATCATGGCGTGGGGATTGTTTTATTTCTTTATTTCTTCATCAGCCTCGGTTTATCTAACAGTATTTCTATTAATATTAGGACACTCTGGTGGAGGTTCACAGTGGGCATTTTCAACTTACGGTTTACAAGTTTTAACCCCAGATAATCTACGTGGAAGAATTGCTGGGATAGACTATTCTCTCTATTTTTTTATGAATACAATTTCAACACTTATGATTGGCTACCTAGCAACACTCTATGGTGTATTATTTGTATTTAAGCTTTTCCCTGTTTTAGGATTTATATTTGGATTTATTTGGTATTTATCTACAAGAAATATCTGGAAAAAATTAGACTCATAAAAAAAATTTTACTGTCTCAATCCTCATTTAACACCTAAACTGTTCTTGTAGCTTTTAAATTCCGGACAGAATTTTTAAGCTTTAAAAGAGGGGTAGTCAAGTCACCCCTCTTTTTTTAATTACTTAACAATCGGTAAGTCTTTAAGATTTGTCGTATAGGCTCCAGACTTTCTGTCTGCTCTCATTCTCCAATTCTTTTGTATACCTTGTGCCCCAAGCGTCAATGAACCTGATCCAAACTGTTTGTTCACTGTGTCTAGAGATTTCATAATTGTGTCTGATTTGCTATAGTTTTCATTATCTAGAAAACTACCTTGTTCATTTTTTGCATCTGAAATGTTCAAAAGCATCACTCCAATTTTCTGGTATTCGTATCCTGGTAGAAATAATTTATTTGTAAGCTTTTTTGCTTCTTTTATTATTTTTGAAGTATTGCTTGTTGGAATAGAGAAATGAACACTCATACCATTGCTGTACTGTTTATCCTTTTCTGTGTGTGGACTTGTTCTTAAAAATACATACAATCCTTGTGCCCTTGAATTTTGTTGTCTTAATTTTTCGCATGCCCGTGCTGTATAGTTTGACACTGCTTCTTCTAGCTCTTGCACTTGATAAACTTTTTTTCCAAATGATTTTGATGAGATGATACTTTTTTTATTTTTGACTTCTTCTATTCCTATGCAGGATAAACCATTCAACTCATAATGGATTCTCTCCCCTACAATGCTTATTGTCTTTCTCACATGTCTTGGGTTTGCCTCTGCTAGGTCCTGTGCCGTCTCAATACCAATTTTTCTCAACCTCCTGCCCCACCTTGTTGAGATTCCCCATATTTCTTCTATTGGAAGCTCTGTTAATATATTTTCTCTAACTTCTAAATCTCTTATATCAAATACATTTTCTAATGTATTTTTTTTTGCCTGCCTGTTTGCAATTTTTGCTAGTGTTTTTGAAGATCCTATCCCTATGGAAACCGGTATTCCTGTCCATTGTTTGATTAGATTTTTAATTTCTTTTGCTGTGTCTTCAAGATCACAATAAGCAAAGCTACTTATATCTAAGAATGCTTCATCAATAGAGTAAATCTCTATTTCATTAACTAATGATTTTAATGAGGTCATTACTCGTGCAGACATGTCTCCATAAAAGGTGTAGTTTGATGAAAATACATGAACGTTGTTTCTATTGATAAGCTGCTCGTATTTGAAAAATGGAGCTCCCATCGGGATACCTAAAGCTTTTGCCTCGTTTGATCTCGCAATAATACATCCATCATTATTAGAAAGTACCACAATGGGCTTTCCTTCTAATTTAGGATTGAAGACACGCTCACAGGAAGCGTAAAAGTTGTTACAGTCAACTAAGGCAAAAATTTTATTGTTCATTCACTTACTCCTTTGAATACTGTACACTATTCTAAAGAAAAAGAAAGACATTTTATGCCTAGAGGTGGTGCGAGAAAAGGAGCTGGAAGGCCTAAGGGTCTTGGCAAGTATGGAGAAAAAACTACTGCCATGAGGATACCTTTAAGCAAAGTTGACTATGTCTCGGAAATTGTAAACAAAGGTCTCTATGAAATACCTTTATATACAAATAGCGTCTCGGCTGGATTCCCCTCTCCTGCAGATGACTACCTGGAAGACAAAGTAGATCTCAATCAGTATCTTGTAAAACATCCTGCATCCACATTTCTCGTTAGGGCGTCTGGAGAGTCTATGATCAATGCAGGTATTTTTCCAAAAGACATACTTGTTGTTGATAGGAGTTTAAAAGCAGAAAATGGAAAAGTAGTCATTGCCGTTGTTGATGGTGAGCTTACTGTTAAGAGATATGTTAAAAAAGGAAAGAATATCTTATTGAAGCCTGAGAATGATTCTTTTGACCCAATTGTTATTAATGATGATAGTGAAGCATATATCTGGGGTGTTGTTACAAACGTTATCCACAACCTGTAAGATAGCAATATGAAAATACTTAGAAATAAAGATACCGATTTTACAGAGATAGTTGATTGGAAGTATGAACCAAAATTCGAACCCATAAATACTGAATATGGGGAATTAAATATTCATTATATTGATGAAGGATCAGAAAATGCCAAAACAGTTTTACTACTTCACGGTGAACCTACCTGGGGATATTTATATCGAAAATTTGTAGATCCATTAGTAGCCAACGGTTTGCGAGTAGTTGTTCCAGATTTACCTGGTTTCGGGAAGTCAGATAAGCTTTCTGAACGTAATGGATACACTTATGAAAAATATGTTGATTGGATGAACACTTGGTTGAATAACCTAGATTTAAGTCACGTAACTCTTTTTGGTCAAGACTGGGGTGGGCTGATTGGCTTAAGGTTAGTTGTAAAGAATCAAGAAAGATTTAGTAGTGTAGTTGTTTCTAATACTGGATTACCAACTGGTGAAAGACCCCTTGGAGAAGCCTTTGAATCTTGGCGAAATTATTCTCAGACTGTGGAGAATTTTCATATTGGAGGAATAGTTAAAGGTGGAAGCGTAAGTGAATTAGATCAATTAACTATAGATGCATATAATGCACCATTTCCGGATGATTCGTTCAAGGAAGCTGCAAGACAATTTCCATTACTGGTACCAGATAGTATTAATAATCCAAGTTACGCCCATAACGTAGAAGCTTGGAAAGAATTAAAAAAATGGGGAAAACCTTTCTTGTGTGCTTTTAGTGATAAAGATCATATCTTCAAAGGTGTAGAAAATTCATTTATCAAACACATACCTGGAGCAGATGGAATGAATCATGTTGTAATCAAAGATGCTGGACACTTTCTGCAAGAGGATAAACCTCAAGAGTGTGTTGAAGCCATATTAAGCGTTATTGATTAACCAGCAGTCCCCCAACTGTTAAAACCAAGAAATTTCTGAGTACCAGGTAGATACATACTTTGACTAACTTTTAATTCCAATTCACTGTTATTGATTAACTTAAGGATATCTCTGTTTACATGACATCCTCCTGATATTTTAGGATAAAAGAACTCAATGAAATTCTGAAAGTTAGCAACTCTAGTGTCAGATGATAAGCCATGTTCTGCAAAGTAAAATTTACCAGAAGACTTTAGCACCCGAGAAATTTCATCAAGAGCAATTTCCGGATTGGGTATCGAACATAGAGAGTAAGTACTAACAACAGTATCAAACCTATTATCTTCAAATGGTAATTCTTCAGCACTGCCTATCTGTAAATCTATTGGTATATTTACAGATTTTGCATTTTCATAAGCAAGAACATGTAATTCCTGAGAAGGATCTATACCGTAGATTTTTTCAACATTTTCATCATTATATAACTTAAGATTTACACCAGATCCAAAACCAATTTCAAGGACCTTGCCATACGCATTTGGTATTATTTTCTTCTTTTGGATTTGTATAGGTTTGGAACTACATGTCATATTTATAAGATGAGGAAGAATTCTTTTTTCATAAAACTTTTTACTTAATAGCCGAATTATGGGAAATATAAAAAAAAGTAAAAAATTAGAAATTATAAAAAATAAATATTTTTTCATAAATAGAGATTAGACATTATATCTAGTGCCCACCTCTAGGCACACCTCCATATTTCATCCTTGTATCCCCCATATAGGCAATACGTTCATCAGTTTCCATTGTTTTACAATCTACAACTTCACCAATATAGAGAGTGTGTGTCCCGTAATCGTGTACATTCTTTTTTCTAAGTTCAAACCACACAAGAGCATTATCAAATATTGGAACATTGTTTTCAGTGAGAGTTATGGGTTCCTTGTTTAAAAAGCCCTCTGTGTACACTGCAGGTTTTGAAAATTTAACAAATACCTTTGTGTACTTTTCAGAAAATAAATTAATCGTAAAATACTCACTATCTGACATTAATTTATGAGTTACGCTCTTATTGTCAATACCTACAGCTATAAGCAGTGGGTTCATGTTTATTTGAGTAATCCAACTAGCAGTCATTCCGTTATATTCAACATCCGCACCAGAACCTATTATTCCTAAAGGACTTGGAATTTTCCATGTTGCTACATTCAATTCTTCATTTGAAATATTTGTCATATCAATGCCTTGTTTGATTTTATTCTATCGAGTTGTATTTTATTTGGTTCAGAACAGCAAAACCAGGTTTCTGAAAGTTTGGGTACAGATCTTTTAATATATTCAGCATCTTTAATAAGTGATACACCTGTGTGGGATTCAACAATATCTACCAATCCTAAATATTGTTCATATTCATCAATAGATTCATTATCTAGAACATATTTAAATAGTTGTTTTTGTAATGTGTCAATTTCTGGATTGTGATAATTCCATTGATAAGAAAAAGACGTAGGATCAAAATCTCCAACATATGGATTCATTTCCTTGCTTGATAATATCAGGGAGTTTTTTGGTATCAGTAGTTTTATTGTTAGCTGTATTGGAGCAACCGTTTCTCTAAGTTTGTAATTTTCTATGAGATTAATAATATTTATTAAGTCTTTGATTTCAGTCCAAGGACTAAATGGCATCCAAGTGGGCCTTATGTCTATACTATTTTCTAGTGACAATTCGACAGCACTTTTTAAATCATCAGCCGTATGATTTTTTTTAAGAATAGTAAGGACTTGATCATTAGTTGTTTCAAATGCTGAGATAACAAAAAGCATGTTTAGGTCTTTAAGCTCCTGAAAATATTGTGGATATTTTAGTATATGTTCAACTTTGATAGTAGAGTCATAGGTTATTTTCGGATGTTTACTATTAAGTAATTCTAAAATTTTTAAAGCATGTTTTGGACCATTGAAAAAGTCTGGATCATTAAATGAAATATGCTTTGCACCAGCTTCAACTTGGTTGGATACGTCTTGGACAATTTTTTCTGTTCCAAATGTTTTAAACATGCCTTTAAATTCTATAGGTACAGGACAATGGGTGCACTCATGTTTGCAACCATATGTTGTTTCAACTGATCCTGCTATTAAATTATTTGAACCATCAACAATATGAGAATAATCAGTAATAGGGGGAAGCACTGTCCTATCTGGCACTGAGTGTTTGAAAGAATATTCACTATTTAGTTTCACTTTTAATAATGATTCTAAATCTTCACTTTCAAAATTTTGAATTATATTAAAATTACTATAGATTTCTGAGAAAACTTTTGCATAAAGTCCAAAAACAAATAATTTATCTGGCAAGCGTTTACCACGCAAGAACTCTTCTGCTAGTACGGAAGCTGTATGCATTGAAGCGTATACACCAAGTGCATCGTAGTCAGTTAATACAAGAGATTTCTCTTCAATAGAATAATCGACAATATCAATTTGGTTTGTACCATTACTAAGTTTTTGATGAAGTTCCGAAATTATCTTTGGCTGTTTCCCAAGATCATAAAAAGAAAGCAGTAAAATCTTCAATTTAATTCTTTTATAAGTTCTAATGTTGGAATATCAATTGGTAATGACAAAGATAGCTCTGTTACCTTAGAGTCTTTCCAATGATTTAGTTTTTCTTGAATATCTTTTTTTGTGCCGACAAGGGTTAAATCTCTAAGTAAATCTTCAGGAAATAATTCCTCTGCTTCTTGTTTTCTTCCACTTAGAAATAAATTCTGGATTTCAGTAGCAACTTTCTCATAACCGTACTCGCACATAAGATTAAAATAGAAATTTTTGTCTTTAGCACCCATACCTCCAACATATAAAGTATAACTTGTTCTGGCTGGTCTTAAGAAATCTTCAACCTCATGTTCTTCACATAATCTTGCAAATACAGTTGCAACAATATTAAATTCTTTTTCCTTATTGGGGTTTCCGGATTTTTCAAATCCTTTTTTAAGATATTCTTTAAAAACTATGTCCCCCTTAGTTGGTGAGTACATGAATGGTAACCAACCATCAGCAACTTCAGCAGATAACTCAATATTTTTTGGTCCAATAGCTGCAAGGTAAATAGGTATATTGCTTCTTAAAGGTTGCTCAATAAGTTTTAGTGGTTTACCAAGATTCAAAGAATCGGGACCATTATAAGGAAGGTTATAAAAGTCACCATCAAAAACTACCTTATTCTCCCTCTGAAATATCTTTCTTATTATTTCTATATATTCTCTTGTTCTAGATAATGGTTTTGAGTAAGGCTGTCCATGCCAACCCTCTACAACTTGGGGTCCAGATACTCCAAGTCCAAGTCTAAATCTACCATTTGAAAGCTTATCAAGAGTTATTGCGGTCATTGCGGTCATTGCAGGAGTTCTACCCGGAATCTGCATAATTCCTGAACCAATATTTATATTTTTAGTAATTGCTGAAAAATAGGATAGAGGAGTAACAGCATCATATCCGTAAGCCTCTGCTGTCCATATACAGGCAAAATCCATTTCATCTAATTTCTTGATTAGGTCATGATCATCTGAAATATGAGGACCAAAATATCCAACGTTTATGCTTAAATCCATGTAATAAGAATACTATATTGATGATTTGTAATAATTTTTATCAGTGAAAACATAATCCATAGCAATGTCATGTTCTTCAATTGGTAATTCGTCGACTAACTGAAAATCATGACAAATCCCGATTTTTAAAGCCTCTGAGTTTTCTTTAAGTAAAGCATCATAATAACCGCCACCACGACCCAATCTATCTCCAAATTTTGTAAATCCGACTCCGGGGACAATAAACACTTCTGTATCAAAGTTTGGTGTCAGGATTTTTGGTTGCAACACTCCAAATTTATTTTCAATAAAGGGTTCAGAATATGTACAAATTTGTAAATTTTCACCATCAACAAAGGTTGTATTTAAAAATATACTGCTTGATAATGCTGGTAGTACATTAATTTCCGAAGAAATGGGAATGTATGTACAGATTATCTTGCCATTTACTAACTCATAAAATATATTTGAAATATCATCAGAAAGTTCTACATTGCGGAAATTGTGATTAAGAAGGTTACGTCTTATTATATTTTTCTTGAACACGGTTTCTTTTCTATTGATATTCAATATAGTATTAGATACATGCTCAAAAATAAACTATTAAGTTGGACAAACATGTTATTGATGGCAGTTTATACAATTCCAGTTGCTTACAGTATCTGGTTTATTGGTATTTTTGCAAAATATACAAAAGTAAAATATTATATTGCTAAATCCTGGTGTATTCCTTGGATGTGGGCAGCAAGAGCAAAGTTAGAAATCATAAAAACAACAGATTACAAAACTAATCAACCCTATGTAGTAATCTCAAATCATCTTTCAAACCTTGATCCAATGATGGAATTCAAATATTTAAAAATTAAATGGGTATTCATGGCTAAAAAAGAAGTTTACAAACTACCTTTTTTTGGAACCGCCGCAAAGGCATTTAACTTCATAAAAGTAGATAGAAATAATCCTAATGATAGGGTCTCAATAAACAAGCAGGCAAAAATAATATTTGAAAAAGGGTGGTCACTAATGGTATACCCACAAGGAACTCGTGTACCTAAAGATGATTTTAAGAAATTTAAAAGTGGTGCTTTTCATATTGCTTTTGACAATAATATTCCAATTCTCCCAGTAGTCATTGCAGGGACTGGAGATATATGGCCAAGAGGTAGTAAGTTTATGCAAAGTGGGAAGGCAATGATAAAAACATTAGAGCCGATAGACATCTCAAAATATAATAAAGAAAATATTGAACAACTAGTTTCGGACACGCATAAGAAAATGAAAAAAGTATACGATGAAATGGTAGAAGCAATACAATAGCCTTATGGATGTATTTTTAGCTGTTGCTTACATATTTTTACTTCGTCTACTAGATCAGACATTAGGCACACTAAGAACACTTTATGTAAATAAAGGAAAACCAACTTTTGGGGCAGCACTAGGGTTTATTGAATCAGCTATTTGGGTAGTAGCAATATCACAAGTTATTAGAGACTTAGATGACCCTTTTCTAGTAGTAGGTTATGCACTTGGATTTGCCTCTGGAACTATTATAGGATCTTACATAGAATCAACAATTGCAATAGGCGATGTAGTAATCAGAATATTTTCACCAAAAGATGAAGATAGTAGAAAAGTAGCTGAAAAACTTCGTTCAGAAGGATTCGGTGTAACAATTATTACTGGTGAAGGTATGCAAGGTGAAGTTAGTATAGCGTGGTGTGTAGCACCTAGAAAAAAAGCAAAACAAGTTTTGAATATTGTTTCTTCAATAAATCCAGATGCTTATGTTACCACTGAGTCGACTAGTCCTATTAACTTAACTTCAAATAGAAAGTAATTAAATCCCTTTTTCGAAGTCGTCTTCGAAAGAAACTCTTTTCCTCTGAGGTGAATCATTAGTAGGTTTTTCATCCCTAGGTTTATCACTTCTGTTTCGATTATTTGGACGATCATTTCGACGATTGTCTGGTCTTTTAGAGTCTTTTCTAGAACCACCTTTATCGATTGATTCTTCTGGTATTTCAAGATCTTCTAATAAAGATAGGCTTACTTTACCATTTTCAATAGAGTCCACATGTACCTTGATTTTATCGCCTGCAGATAAAATATTCTCAGGATTAGATACTCTCTTTTTAGAATGGAATTTGGAAATATGAAGTAGTCCATCTCTTCCTGGTAGGATATTAATAAATGCTCCATAAGTTGCAATGCTTACAACTTCACCATCATAATCTGTATCTACTTTGACCTCTGGAGGATCAATAATTAACATGACCATTTCTTTTGCAGCTTGAAGACCTTCTTCTTCAGTAGAACCCAGAGTTAAGATACCATCATCATCAATTTCAACGCTGACGCCGGTCTCTTCTTCAATTTTTCTGATATTCTTACCTTTTGGTCCAATTACTTCTCCAATTTTATCTTTTGGAAGGTCAACAGTTTCTAACCTAGGAGCGTTGCCCGATAATTTTTCAGCTGGTTCAGAAATAGCATCTTCCATGACATCTAAAATATGATGACGCGCGTCCATAGCTTGATTAAGTGCTTTTCTGAGTACATCTGAAGGTAAACCTTCTATTTTCATATCTAGCTGTAAAGCTGTAATAACTCCCCTTGTACCTGCAACTTTAAAGTCCATATCACCAAGTGCATCTTCTGCACCCAATATATCGGTTAATGTCACATAGTTAGTATCTTTGGAAATAAGACCCATAGCTATTCCTGCAACATGTTCCCTAATTGGAACCCCTGCAGCCATTAATGATAGGCTGGAAGCACAAACTGAAGCTTGTGAAGTGGAACCATTTGAAGAAATTGCTTCACTAACAACTCTAATTGTGTATGGAAAATCAACCTTTTCAGGAATAACAGGAATCATTGCTTTTTCTGCCAATGCTCCATGACCGATTTCTCTCCTTTTTGGTCCAAACTTCATATAAGCTTCACCTGTTGAATAAGGTGGGAAATTATAATGATGCATATATCTTTTTGATGTTACTGTATCAACTGTATCAAGCATTTGCTCAAGTCGAGACATACCTAATGTTGTTACGTTAAGAACTTGGGTTTCACCTCTTAGGAATAAAGACGATCCATGAACCATAGGCAAAAGATTAATTTCTGCTGATATATTTCTTATATCTGTAGGTGTTCGACCATCAAGTCTAGGCCCGCCAGCAATAACTCTGTCTCTAACGACTGATTTTACTAATGATTTAAATGCTAGTTTTATTGGTTTAACATTATTAGCTTCCTCATTTGTAAATTCTTCAAGGGCTTGATCTTGGAGTTCTGCTTGCTTTTCACTTCTTTCAGTTCTATCAGTAATCTTCATTACATCTTCAACTTTGGTTTTATAAGCAGTATCAAGGCTATCTTTTAATTCTTTTGTATAGTCTTCAACTACTGGCCAATCTACAACTGGTACTTCATTTTTACTAACAAGTTCTTTTTGAGCACTTATTAAAACTGAGATATATTCTTTGGATTTGTCTATACCATCAGCAACAATGTTTTCTGAGGGTGCAATACTACCAGCATCTATCTTTTCAAAAGAATCACTTGTAGCTCCTGCTTCAACCATTACGATATCAACTTCATTATTATCATTTAATTTACCAGCTACAACCATATCAAATACAGAATCTTCTTGTTCCGAACTTGTTGCTTGTACAACCCATTTATCATGAATTAGTGACATTCTCACAGCACCTACAGGAGCTTCTAAAGGAACTCCAGCTAATTGCAATCCTAAGGATGCAGCATTTAGTGCTAATATATCATATTCATGTTCATTATCTACGCTTAAAACAGTAGCTATGATTTGTGTTTCACATCTAAAATTATCAGCAAAAGATGGCCTTAAGGGTCTATCAATCAACCTACAAGCTAAGATAGCGTTTTCTGTTGCTCTACCTTCTCTTCTGAAAAAACCACCGGGAATCTTACCTGCAGCGTACATTCTTTCTTCAACATCCACAGTTAAAGGGAAAAAGTCAATCCCCTCACGTACTGTTTTATTAGCTACAGTTGTTACAAGTACATTAGTTTCGCCTGAAGTTACGACTACTGCTCCAGAAGCTTGTAATGCTAATTTCCCAGTTTCGAATTTAATTTCTTTACCACCTATTTCACAAGTGACATTAGTTACGGACATATATCCTCTTTTCTAGACAGAGGTTATTAATTGTCAGCCTTCTTTAAAAGCTCCCAATTAACAACTCATTGTCTGTTGTTTTATTGTTTATTTATCTTCTAATACCTAGTTTTTCAATTAAAGATCGGTATCTAGTGACATCTTGATTTTCGAGATATTGTAATAGTCTTTTTCTCTTTCCTACAAGCATAAGTAATCCTCTTCGAGTGTGATGATCTTTATTATGTTCTTTTAAGTGATCAGTCAGATGACTAATTCTCTCACTTAATAAAGCAACTTGTACTTCTGTTGAGCCTGTATCGGTCTCAGATTTACCATATTCTTTAATAATGTTTTCTTTAGTATTCATTCGAGATAATAATAGTACCAGCTTGATCTAAAGTGATAGTTAAAAGTTTTTCTTTATTTTAGAGATATCTTTTAAAATTTGCGATTTTAAATTCTCTACAGAATCAAATTCTTGCTCACCTCTAATAAAATCAAGTAGTTCGAATGTTAACTCATGATCGTATATATTTTTATCAAAGTGTAATATATGAATTTCAATTTTGGTCACATTATCACTATCTACGGTTGGATTTATACCAATATTTAAACATCCCAAATATTGAATACCATTGACATGAACATTTACTGCATATACTCCATATTTTGGAAGCTGTGTTTCGTAGGGAAGTTTTATATTTGCAGTTGGAATGCCTATGGATGAGCCAAGCTGCTTACCCTTAATTACTTTACCTGAAAAGGTAATTTTTCTTCCTAATAACTTTTGTGCAGCTTGAATATTACCATTTGCATACAAATCTCTAATTTTAGTAGTAGAAACTTTTTGTGATTCGATTAGATAATCTTCTAATAAAAAAATATTTTCTGGTCCAAAAAAGTCCAGTAATGTTTTTATATCACCCTTTCTTTCTTTTCCAAACTTAAAATCTTTTCCAATTACTAATTTGTTTGTTTTTAGATTTTCTTTTAAAAAATTACAAAATTGTAATGGTGTCATGTCGTTGACTGACTCAAAGTCTAAAAAAATAAGATTACTTGCTGTAGTTTCTCTAAAAATTGAAATTCTCTCCTGGATGTCCAATAATGGTAAAAAGTTTTTATTAAAAAATACTTTGGGTATTTTATTGAATGTAACTATTTGAAAAGATTTATTGGAAACCTGCATTGCTTTTGTAAAAAGAGCTCTGTGTCCTAAATGTATTCCGTCAAAAGCTCCAATAGATGAAGTTATGGGTGCAGAATCTATAACATCTTTAACTTGAAAATTTTCATATATATTCATAAAAGAACTTTCTCTGGTTTAAAATATTTTTCATTAAACGGTGTATACAGTGCTGCAATATTATTGTTATTTTCTAAAATTGTAATTTCATTATTTTTAAAAAGATTATTACTAATTAACTCCCCATGTTCAACATCAGAACAAAGTTCATTATCTATTTCTAGAATAGGCATATTTAATACTTTGCTCCAATGGAGACTTTCTGGCAAGCTATTTTTATCAAGTTTATTTATGTCATTAATATATTCTGGATAATCAATACTAAGTTTTCCAATCTTCGTACGTAAGATTTCACTGACAACTGCTGTTGTGCCTAATTTTAAAGCTAAATCTCGTATCAAAGACCTTATATAGGTTCCTTTACTTACAGTGATTAAAAAATCTGCTTCATTTCCACTAGTTTTCAATAATTCAAAACTATCTACTGTAATTTCTCTTGCAGGTATGTCTATATCTTCACCTTGTCGAGCGTATTTATAAAGCCGTTTGCCATCAATTTTTACGGCAGAGTATATAGGAGGTGTTTGCATTGAAGTTCCTAAAAATGTATTTAA
This sequence comes from Acidimicrobiia bacterium, assembly GCA_028376655.1. Lineage (GTDB taxonomy): Bacteria > Actinomycetota > Acidimicrobiia > Actinomarinales > Actinomarinaceae > Actinomarina. The sequence goes on along the minus strand of JAONAZ010000002.1, from coordinate 114,950 downwards.
GCTGATATCAAGTTCATTTATTTTATCTGTTAAATCTATAGCATCGTTTTTTACTACGTCTGTATCTGTATCAAGTGAGTCTGAGGAGTAACCAAATAAAGCAGAAACTTTATAAGTTTTATTAGTCTCTTCTGAGTAGTTAAATAATTTAGTATATTTGTCAGTTGCAACAAGCATTAATCCCTCTGCGTTAGGGTCTAACGTACCTGCATGTCCCACTTTATTAAATTTATATAAATATTTAAATTTAGAACATAAATCCTGAGAAGTCCAAGTTTTTGGTTTATTAATTAAATAAAAATTAGATCTGTTTTCTGATTTCATGTTTGATTTTGTTGATTATTTCATCTAATTTTAATGTTGTTGAAAAACCACTAGCAGCTTTGTGTCCCCCACCATTGAATGATGAGGCTAATTTTTGGACATCCAATGAGGTTCTTGATCGAAGGCTACCTTTGAATGAACTATCTGATTGTTCTTTTAATAATAAAGCTATTTCAGATTCTTTAGCTAATCTAACAGTATCTATTAAAAAGTCGGTCTCTGAAGGTGTTGTCTTAAATTTTTTATAGTCATCTTCATAAACAACTGAATAAATGAACTTCAACTCACTATCTAGCTCTAATCTATCAATAACTTTGCTTTGTAATTTAAGCGCATTTAGTTCAACAGAACCATAAATATTTTCACTTATTTGACTTAATGATGCACCTTTAGACATTAAATCAGAAGCTATTGAAAATACCTCTGAGTTTGTATTTGAGTATTGAAATCTACCAGTATCAGTTATTAGACCTGTCATTAAACAATCTGCAATATCTTTGGATATAGATAGATCTTCCTCTTTAAACAGTCTGTATAAAACTTGGGTTGTGCTTGCAGCAGTAGGATCAATAATTTGTAGGTCTCCAAATGTTGGATCAATATGATGATCAACTACAACAATATTTTTAGATTTTAGTACCAATGATTCAAGATTGCCAAGTCTAGACGAGTTTCCACAATCGAATACAAATACTGTATTGTATAACTCCTTGTCAGGATTAGAGATAAGGTGGTAAGGAAGATGGTTTAAATTACTTGGTAACTCACCAGTTATATCAAAAGAAACTGTTGCTTCTATATTCATTGAGTCTAATAATATTTTTAAAGCTAAAGCAGAACCAATAGCATCTCCATCTGGGTTTATATGTCCAGTTATTAGTATTGGTGTGTTTAAGAAATAATCTTTAAATTTATTTTTCATGAATTTTATATATTAACTCATTAACTTTATCGGTATTTTCAAAACTAGTATCAATTTCAAATTGGATGCGTGGTATGAATTTAGTAGTTAATTGTTTTCCCAACTCCTTTTGAATCTTCATACGATTTTTTTCTAAAGACTTAGATAAAGTACCTCTAACGTTCTCCAGTGATGAAACGTATATAGTACATCTTTTTAAATCAGGTGAAGTTGAGACATGTGTAACAGTTGCTTTGTTTAGCGTCGGATTAGAGTTTCGGAGTAATTCAGACGCAATTATTTTATGAATTAATGGATTAATTCTATTAATTCTTCCACCACGTGTTTGTTTTTTCATAATTATTTTATTTCGACTTCACCAAGAATTTCGATGACATCACCTTCTTTAATGTCTTTATAATCTGTCAAACCAATTCCACATTCAAGCCCTTCAAGTACTCTTTCAACATTATCTTTAAATCTTCTTAAAGATGTAACAGTACCTTCATAAACAACAACTCCATTTCTTAGTAATCTTGCCTTGCTATCAATCTCAACACGTCCCTCAGTTACAACTGAACCAGCAACAACACCAACTTTAGGTGCTCTGAATGTTGTTCTAACTTCTACCATTCCTATAACGGCTTCTTCAGTCTTAATAGTCATTTCTCCTTGAAGTGCTTCGGTGATGTCATCTAATAATTCGTAAATTATCTGGTATGTCCTTACATCAATACCTTTACTCTGTGCCATATTTCTAGCTTGGCTATCTGGTCTTACATTGAAACCTACGATTAGTGAACTGGTTGCTCCAGCTAAATCAACGTCTGATAGAACGATCCCTCCAACAGCAGCATGAACAATTTGTATCTGTACTTCGTCTGATGATAGTTTAAGTAATCCATCTTTAATAGCTTCAACAGAGCCATTTGTATCAGCTTTCAAAATTACATTAATTGTATTTAGCTCACCTTCTTGGAGTAGTTTCATCATTTCAGAAACTCTTGATTGGACAGTGTATGATGAACTATCAAAATCTTTTAAAACTGTTTTATTTTGATCTGCTTTTGATTTTGCTTCTTTTTGGTTTTTAACTGCAACAAACTGGTCACCTGAATTAGGAGATTCATCCCAGCCAATAATGTCAACTGGGGAACCAGGAATAACATTATTTAAAACTTTGTTGGTGTGGTCGAACATTGATTTGACTCTGCAAAATGCTCCACCGGCATAAAGAAAATCACCTTGTTTAAGAGTACCTCTAGTGACTACTACTGTAGCAACATTACCCCTACCAACTTCCATCCTTGATTCGATGATATAACCTGAGGCATTCGTATTAGGATTTGATTTTAATTCTTCAATCTCAGCAACAAGAGATAGTGTCTCTAGTAAATCATCTACTCCATCACCTTTTAAAGCAGAAACTTCTACAACAGGAGTATCTCCACCAAGATCTTCAGCTATTATTTCATATTTAGTTAAATCTGCTTTAACTAGTGCAGGATTAGCATCTGGTAGATCACATTTATTTACAGCTACAACAATTGGTACACCAGCTGCTTTTGAATGGTTAATAGCTTCAATTGTTTGTGGCATTATGCCATCATCAGCTGCTACAACAAGAACAACTATATCGGTCACATTAGCCCCTCTAGCTCTCATTTGTGTAAAGGCTTCATGACCAGGTGTGTCAATAAAAGTAATACCTAATTCACCAGAATCAACTTTATATGCCCCAACATGTTGAGTAATACCACCAGCTTCGCCATCAGCAACTTTCTCGTTTCGTATATAATCTAATAAACTTGTCTTTCCATGGTCTACATGTCCCATGACAGTAATAATTGGGGACCTTGTTGATAAGTTTTCTTCATCGTCCTCAAATTCTTGAAGCTCTATTATTTCAGATCTTTTTATTACAACTCTGTCTATAAATTCTGGGAGTAAATCATATTTTTCTAATAATTTTTCGATTTCTTCATCTGATAATTCAGAAGTCATAGATTGCATAATACCAAGTGACATTAAATCTCCAACTATCTGAGTAGCTTCTATATTTATAACGTCAGAAAGTTCCTCTGGTGTAGATCCTGTTATGACTTCAACAATATCTATTTCTTTCTCTTCTAAAATTGTCTCTTTAGAAATATCTTCATCATCTTCTGTTGTCGATACTTCTGGTTCATTTGTGGATACTACAGTTGTACTTACTTCGTCATTTTGAGTACTTTCATTACTCATATTTTTTTCTTTAAATGCTAAAACAACTAATTCTTCTTCATCAGGTGTTAGACCAGAAGAAGCAGTCTTCACCTCTATACCAAGTTCATTTGAGAGAAAGACTATATCTGCTGATGCAACATCTAATTCCTTAGCAATTTGATGTATACGTTTTTTTGCCATTATTCTTCCTCTTGTTTAGTTTCTTCCTGTACCTCTTCAACTTTTGGAGAATCTCCAAGGCCTTGTATATCTATTTTGTATCCTGTTAACTTAGCTGCTAGACGTGCATTTTGTCCCTCTTTACCTATCGCTAAAGAAAGTTGATTATCTTTTACAGTTACTTTTGCACTCTTTGTATGCTCATCAATTTCAACAAGTTCTATATCTGCTGGTCCAAGTGCTTCGATTATAAATCGAACTTTATCTTCTCTCCACTCGACTACATCTAGTTTTTCACCTTTTAGTTCATTAACAATCTGTCTAACTCTTGATCCTCTCGAACCAACACATGCACCCTTAGGGTCTACATTGGGATCATTGGAAAATACAGCAATTTTAGTTCTACTTCCAGCTTCTCTTGCAATAGCTCGAAGTTCAATAGTTCCATCATTCAACTCAGGTACTTCTAGTTCTAACATTCTTTGTATGAATTCTGGCCTGTTCCTACTTATAATTATTGGTATACCCTTCGCATCTTCACGGACCTCAGTGATTAATGCTTTAATTCTATTTCCCCTTTCAAGCCTCTCAAAGGGAATCCTTTCACTGGATGGAATTACTGCCTCTGCGTCCTGAAGATCAATTATTGTTTGATTGAAACGTGAATCAAATTGGGTAACTATTCCAGTTATTAATTCACCTTCTCTGCCTATATAAGCTTCAAGTACTGTGGCTCTTTTTGCATCTCTCACTTTAGTTGTCATCATTTGTTTAAAAGATTGTGCTGCAATTCTGCCAAAGTCATTATCGTTAATATCAGCTTCCCACTCCTTGAGAACATTTCCTTCATTATCTAATTCTTGTGCATAAACAGTAACATCTCCACTATCAGGATCCAAAGTAACTCTAGCTTCTTCTGCAGCACCCTCAATTCTCATATAAGCTGATCTAAATGCTGAGACTAAAGCTTCATACATGCTGTCAACAGTGACACCCTTATCGAGTGCTAATGATTCAATTGCTTGCTTTATGTCGCTACCTAATTTCATAATTTACCTCTGTTATTTAACTTTCTGTTTAAATTTTTTGTACTGTATTTTTGCTTTTTTAATATTTTCTAAATCTATTGTTATTTCTTTAGTGGAATCCTCATCAACAACAACTATTTGAGTTGAATTTATATCAATAAGTTCTCCCTCAAATGTATAGATGTCGTTTATGGATGAGAAAACTTTTAACTTTATACTCTCCCCAATAGCCAATTTAAAATGTCTCTCTGTTTTTAAAACACGTTCTATTCCGGGTGTAGAAATAATAAGTTCATAATCACCTTTAAACAAGTTGTAGTCCTCTAGGAGTCGTTGAAGTTGATAATTTAATCGCTCTATTATTTTGTAATCAATAAATTCTTCAGAAAAAACAAAAATCTCGATTTTATCGATACTTGGAAAATTAACAATCTTCATATCATAAAGTTCCATATTCTCTTCAGATAAAAAATTAATTACGGAGTTTTCGATGTCGAATTCAGTGTACTCCATCTTACCTCCTTCATAAAAAAAGTGGGTTATGACACCCACCAAATGTAGCTAAATTGTCTACTTCATTTTAACAAATTGTGAAATAAAGAGAAAGAATTTTTTTAATATGATTTTGAAAATATTACAAATTTACCTTCAATATTTGGTTTGTTAACAGATATTTCCTGGTTAGTATTCTCCAATGGATAGCAACGAATAGTTGCTTTTGTAAGTTCTTTAATTTTGAGCTCATCTTCTTTATCTTCTGACCAATAACAGGACACAAACCCTTCAGTATCATTAAGTTTTTTTATTAATTCATCCATATCTTCTACATGATGTGTATTGATCTCTAGAAACTCTTCAGTAACTTTAAGCATATCCCTCTGTATTAAATCTAAAAGGGCTGGTATGTCTTCATTAAGGGAGTCAAGTGCCATAGGTTTTTTGGAATCTTCTACATCTCTTCGTGCTACAACCACTGAATTTTGTTCAATATCCTTAGGACCAATTTCTATTCTTATTGGAACACCTTTTAATTCCCATTCGTTAAATTTGAAACCTGGAGAAACCTCAGTTCTATCATCAATATGTACACGAATACCCGGTAGTAAATCTTTTATTCCCCTAGCAATAGTAAGTATGTGTTCCGAGTCACTATTTTTAGGAATAATTGGAATTACTACACATTGGGTGGGAGCAATAGCTGGTGGAAGTTTCAACCCCTTATCGTCACCGTGAGCCATTATTATCATTCCAATTAATCTAGTACTTACACCCCAACTTGTTTGATATGGGTGAGCTAATTGATTATTCTCATCAGAATACTGAATTTCAAAAGCTTTAGAAAAATTTTGACCTAACTCGTGTGAGGTTCCAGCTTGAAGTGCTTTTCTATCAAGCATCATAGCCTCGATAGAATATGTTACTTTTGCTCCAGCAAATTTTTCTATTTCTGACTTTGTCCCTTTTATTACCTTTACAGCGGCGATATTTTGTGTGAATTCTTCGTAAATGTCAAGCATCTGAAGTGCTTCTTCAGTTGCTTCTTCTTTTGTTTGGTGTGCTGTGTGACCTTCTTGCCATAAAAATTCTGATGTTCTTAAGAACAAACGAGTTCTCATTTCCCATCTAACAACATTTGCCCATTGGTTAATTAGCATTGGTAAATCTCTATGACTTTTAATCCATTTTGAAAACATATGATTAATAATTGTCTCTGATGTTGGTCTAATTATTAAAGGTTCTTCTAATTCCTTACCTCCAGCATGTGTCACCGTTGCAAGTTCTGGTGAAAACCCTTCTACGTGATCAGCTTCCTTTTCAATAAAAGATTTTGGAATAAGTAGAGGGAAATATGCATTTTGATGACCTGTTTCTTTAAACCTCTTATCAAGATATGCTTGAATGTGTTCCCAAAGAGCATATCCATAAGGTCTTATAACCATTGTTCCTTTTACTGGTGAATAATCGGCAAGTTTTGCTTCTTGAATAATGTCTGTATACCATTGATTAAAATCTTCTGACATTGGAGTTAGTTTTTTTACCATGTTTATATCTTAAATGGTTTATTCAGCTTTATCATGATTTGAAGTAATCTCAATTACAGACTTAGTTCTTTCTTCAAAGTTGTTTATGTCACCCTGAATTCCCATTAATTCATCAGCATCTTGTTGGGCTAAAATAGCTGCATTTTTATCAGCAGCAGCTAATCTTGCTTCAATACCTTCTTCAGCAAGTAATCTTCCTTCTTCAAGTAGAGCAGATACCATATCTTTTTCGTCAACGACTTTTACAACCTCTCCTTTAATAAAGAGGTGGCCCCTTTTTTTTCCAGCAGCAATACCTATATCAGCAGATCTAGCTTCCCCAGGCCCATTTACAACACATCCCATGACAGCAACCTGAATTGCGAGACCTTCATTTTCCAATGCGGATTGTGCCTCTGATGCAACTTTTATAACATCGACTTCAGCCCTACCGCAACTGGGGCATGCTATCAAATCTAATGACTTACGTTCACGTAAACCAAGGTATTCCAAAAGTTGACGACCATGCTTAGCTTCTTCAACAGGATCAGTAGTAAGTGACATCCTTATAGTGTCTCCAATACCTTCAGATAAAAGTGTTGATATACCAGCTGTTGATTTAATCAAACCACCTGGAAGAGGCCCAGCTTCTGTAACGCCTAAATGTAGTGGGTAATCTACTTTTTCAGCTAAAAGTCTATATGAGTCAATCATTAGTGGAACGTTTGAATGTTTTACTGAAATTTTTATATCATTAAAATTAACTTCTTCTAAATATTTAACTTCATTTAGAGCAGATTCAACAAGAGCTTCTGGAGTTGCATCGCCATATTTTTCTAATAAATCTTTATCAAGAGAACCTGCATTCACTCCTATTCTTATGGGTATGCCTGCATTCAGGCATTCTTTAGCAACTTGTTTAATTTGATCTTCATTTCTAATATTTCCAGGGTTGAGTCTTAACCCCTGTACTCCTGCTTCAATTGCAGCTAAAGCTAACTTGTACTGAAAGTGTATATCAGCAACAATTGGAACTGGACTTCTTGTACATATCTTTACAAGAGATTCAGCTGCTTCGACTTCATTGCACGTAACACGTACAATGTCTGCACCGTTTGAAGCCAGTGAGTAAATTTGTTCCAACGTTTCATCTGTATTTCTTGTTTTAGTTGTGGTCATAGATTGAACAGAAACTTCAGAATTTGACCCGATACCAACATTACCAAGTAATAATTGACGGGTTTTTCTTCGTTTGTAACTCATAATTGTATAGGTTGGGTTATGTCAAGATAAAAAGCAGTGATTCCCAAAAATATAAAGATGCCAACTACTAAAGCAGCGATGGGATACAACTTTTTATCGGATACTTTTTTTCCAGTGACCCCTTCTATTAATGCTAAAACTACTCTCCCACCATCTAATGGGATAAATGGTAATGCATTAAATACTGCAAGAAATATATTAACGAAAGCTAACAAACTAAAAAGATTTATATAACTTTCCTCAGCTATTTGGCTACCTGCTCGTGCTAATCCTATGGGACTTAAAGGTCTAACTTCGTCAGGGACCTCTTGTCCTGTATACGTTCCAAGTAGTGTTTTTATATTCTCAGGACTGAATAAAGTTATAATTCCATCGACAGCAGCAATAGTCATCTGAGCTTCAAGAATAGTAGTACTTTTGAAGGCTGATATTAAACCAATTTTTTCATTCTCTATAGTTGGGGTAACACCTAGGTATCCAACTTTTTGATTATTAAGAGTTCGTGATTCTAATACTGTCTTAGAGTCTAATAAATTACCATTTCTCAAAAAAGTAATAGTTACTTCTTTTCCCGGATTTTCTTCAATTATGGTTACAAGTTCATCCCAGGAAGCTACAGGAATTTCAGAAAAAGAAACTATCTTATCACCAGGTAATAGTCCAGCGCTAACAGATGGTGAAGTAGTATTACCTTCGACCGATGTTCCTGTGTTAGAAATTTCTAGAGTTGGTACATTTACCCCATTAGTAGAAAGAATTGCAAACAGAATTAGCCATGCTGTCAAAAAATTAACAAGAATCCCAGATATAGCAATATAAAATTTTGTAGTCCATTTTGCATTATGAAATACTTCCGTGGACTCATAACCAGTTGTGTCTTCAGATTCATCCATACCTGGAATTTTTACATATCCCCCAAGAGGTATAGCTTTAAGACCATATTCAGTATTTCCACGTTTAAAGGAAAATATTTTGGGTCCAAAGCCAACAAAAAATTCAGAAACAGCGATTTTTGATCTCCTAGCGGAGATGTAATGTCCATATTCATGAAGAACAACAAAAAAGGTTAGAAATAATAGAGTAAGAATACCGTTCATACTTCTATTATCTCACCTACGGGATTAAATAAGAAAACTGAGAAAACAATAGCAATACAGGAAATGATAATAAGTATGAATCAACACGATCAAGGAGTCCTCCATGACCTGGTAAAAGTGAACTGGAGTCTTTTACACTCAAAGTTCTTTTAATTTTCGAAACAAATAAATCTCCTAGAACTCCGAAACATATAAAAATAAAACTTATTAGTAGTGCATTCAAAGGGGTTGTTTGGGTGTTTATTACTAAATTTGTAAACATAGCAATAGTTCCAGATAATAATCCTGCTATTAGGCCTTCGATTGTCTTGTTTGGTGATATATGTTCTATAAGTTTTCGTTTGCCGTAACGACGTCCAATCTCATAGGCTAAAGTATCAGATATTGATATCGATATGATTGCGAAGTAGGTAAAAAAAAGAATATTACTTTTAAGAATAAATACGATCGAAGTAATTCCAAGGCTAAACCATGTGTGAAAAATAAAAAGGCTACCAAATTTTTCATAAATTCCGTAAGAAATAAATGAGCCTGTATAGATGATAAGACCAATTGGTAATATAAAAAAAGAAATATAAATTAGAGAGAGTTCATAATAATAAACAATCAACATAGGTGCTATTGAAGAAAATAAGAGAAATGGATATGGAATAATTATCCCATATTCAAACATATCGAACCATTCCTTAGATGCTATTAAAACAGCAACAATTAAAAGTATCAAAGCAGAACTTTTATTAGTAAAAAATAATGATAATAATATTATGAGCCCTAAAGCTGTGAAAAGTCTTGGATTTGAATTAAATATGGTTTTATTTTCTATATTTTTTTCTTGCTTAATGTCTTCTACAGGAAGCTCTACTACACCTGGCCAAAATGTACCATCATCCTCAGATGAAAAACTTAATCTATACTTCGAGAAGTTCATTTTGTTTAACTGATAGTAATTCATCAACTTTTTTGACATACTTATCAGTTAGTTCTTGAATCTGAGTCTCAAACCTCTTTATGTCATCAGCTGAGATTTCATCCTTTATTTTGTCTAGCTCATCTAAACCCGATCTTCGATTTGAACGTATGGATATTTTTGAATCTTCAGTGAACTTAGAAGCAACCTTAGTTAATTCTTTTCTTCTTTCTTCTGATAACGAGGGTATGGGAATTCTTATAACTTCTCCATCATTAGCTGGATTCAGTCCAATATCAGAATTTTGTATTGCTTTTTCTATATCATCAAAAGATCCTTTATCAAAGGGTTGAATTAATAATAATTTAGGGTCTGGAACACTTATAGATGCAAGTTGTTGCAGAGGTGTTTTTGTACCATAATATTCAACCTGTATATTTGTAACTAATGATGGATTAGCTCTGCCAGTTCTTATCTTTGTAAATTCTTCTATAAGATGATTAACAGAGGTTTTCATATTATTTTCAACATCGGTAATAATTGCTTGTGTCATGGTTAATTAATTAAAGTTCCTAAATCGCGACCTGTCAATACATCATAAATATTACTTGAATGTGTACCATCAAATACTCTTATAGGCATTCTATTTTCTTCACATAAGGTGATAGCAGTTAAATCCATTACTCCTAGTTTTTTTTCAATAACATCTGTGTAAGAGATTTCTGTGAACATTTCAGCATTCTCACTTTTTTCTGGATCAGAAGAGTAAACACCACCAACTCTTGTTGACTTAAGAACAACGTTAGCTTCGATCTCTGCTGCTCGAAGTGAAGCTGCAGTATCAGTTGTAAAATAAGGATTTCCAGTACCAGCAGCAAAAATAACAATTCTTCCTTTTTCAAGATGTCTTATTGCCTTTAATCGTATATAAGGTTCAGCCACAGCTGTCATTGTTATGGCTGATTGGACACGTGTTTGAGTTCCATTTTTCTCTAGAGCATCTTTTAAAGCTACTGCATTTATAACAGTTGCTAACATCCCCATATAGTCAGCATTAGCTTGAGCCATATCTTTTGCCGATTCCTGTACTCCTCTAAAAAAGTTTCCACCACCGACAACTACAGCAATTTGTATACCTTCTTCATTTGCTTTAGAAATTTGATTAGCAATATTAGTTAATATATTCGGTGAAATGCCAAAATTAGACTCTCTATCAGCGAATGATTCACCAGAGAGTTTTAAAAGGACTCTCTTAGACATTTATGAACCTACTTCTACCCTAGAAAACTGTTTGATAAAAATTTTTTCACCAAGTTTTCCTGACATCTCGTCTATCATAATGCTAACTTTACCCTCGTATATTTCAGGATTACAAAAAGTTTGTTCATTTAAGACATTGTCTTTAAAAAAAGAAGTAATCCGTCCTTCTACTATTTTTTCAATAACTTCTGCAGGTTTACCTTCATTCTCTGATTGCTTAATGATGATATCTTTCTCTTCTGCAAGTTTTGCTTCAGGTATATCTTCGATGTTCAAATAAGTAGGTTTCATTGCTGCAATATGCATTGCAATTTGTTTTGCAGAATCTTTAAATTCTTCAGACTTAGCGACAAAGTCAGTTTCACATGCGAGTTCAACTAATACTCCAGATACAGCACGATCTTGTTGGTAATGTATATAGTCACCGATAGTTCCTTGATTCGCTTCCTTATCTGCTCTCTTTTTGGAATCAGCTAAACCTTTTTCTCTCAAATACTTTACTGCAGCATCTATATCAGAATTTGTTTCCGTTAAGGCCTTTTTAGCATCCATCATACCTGCACCGGTCATATCTCTAAGTTTTTTTACATCTGTTGCTGAGATACCCATTAGTTCGATTCTTTTTCTTCAATAACTGCTTCAAGTCCAGCACCTTTTGCGCAAGCCTCAGCGATTGCTGAAGTAACTACTTCGATAGATCTGATTGCATCATCATTGCCAGGTATAACGATATCAACGCCCGTTGGGTCGACATTGGAATCTGCTAGACCAATTACGGGTATACCGAGTTTATTGGCTTCGGTAAGTGCAGTTGATTCATTCATTAAATCAACAATAAATATAGCATCTGGTATTTTACTCAAATTAACTATGCCACCAATTGAACGTGTTAATTTTGTAATCTCTCTTCGAATTCTAAGTCTTTCTGGTTTAGGATATGCATTAATTTCACCAGAATCTTCTAAAGAAATTAATTCTTTTAAATAAATAACTCTTTTAATAATAGTTTTGAAATTTGTTAGCATACCACCCAACCACCTGTGATTAACAAAAGGCATCCCTGATGCTTCTGCTTGTTCCTGAATAACATTTTGAGCTTGTGGTTTGGTTCCTACGAATAATACTTTTCCACCATTTGCTACAATTTTCTGAACAAAATCTTCTGCTTGAGCAATTGCCTCATATGTAATTCTTAAATCTAAGATATGTATTCCGCTTTTATCTCCATAAATGAAGTTATCCATTTTAGGGTTCCAACGTTGGGTCTGGTGACCAAAATGAACTCCTGCTTCTAAGAGTTCTTTCATGTTTGTACTCATAATTCTCCTTTGGTTGTTTCATCCCATATTTATTACTTTCGCGGCTTCCAAACTTTCGTTCACCAAGGAAGCTTTAAAAATATGGTGTCTATTTCTTTACAAATGATACCTACGTATGATTATTAATCAACCTCTAGGATGAGTTCTTTTATACTTTGCTTTTAATTGTTTTTTTGATACGTGAGTATAAATTTGAGTTGTACTTGGGTCGGTATGTCCTAATAATTCCTGAACTACTCTTAAGTCTGCCCCACCATCGAGTAAATGTGTTGCAAATGTATGTCTAATACTATGTGGAAATGTTCCGAGACGTAATTTTACAATTCTTCTAACTTCCCTATCTGATATTTTATTACCCTGAACACCTAAAAAAAGAAAATTACCAGATTTTATTGTAGAAATATTTTGTCTTTTATCTAGCCACAACATGTAATATTTAAATGCCTGTTTGGTAATAGGAAGTATACGTGTTTTACTACCTTTTCCAAAAACCCTTATTGATTGATTATTTTTGATATCAGTCAGTTTTAGATTAGATAGTTCTGAAACTCTTAATCCTGATGAATAAAGAATTTCAATGATTGCCCTATCTCTTATTTCTTTAGTTGAAGAAACTGGAATATTGTCTAATAAAGTATTGATATAATTACTAGTCATAATATTTGGTAGTTTTTTATCAGTTTTGAGTACCGCTAAATTAGAAGTTTCTGGTACGGTTATTCCTTTTTCTCTACTACACCAATTTAAAAAAGTTGTTAATGAAGCTATTTTACGATTTAGCGTAGTTTTTGAATAATTATTTCTTGCTAGATTTTGGATAAATTTCTCTATATCGATCGTTTCTGTATTATTCATAAATTCGAAAAATTGATTGATATCTGTTTTATAAGCAACGACTGTATGTTGAGAATAGTTTTTAAGATTTTCGATTATATCTAAATACTCGCCAAGGAGATTTTTCTGGTCAGTAAGTTTATTTAGTCTCAAGTCTTTTCTCCAATTGTCTTTGGATAGCAGAAAGGAACAAAGTTATGCATAAGTATAAAACTGTTAACACAAGATAAGTTTCAGCAAACCTGAATGTACTACCAGAATACAGTCGACCTCTGTAAGTTAAATCCTCGACAGCAAGAACAGAAAGTAAAGAGGAATCTTTCATCATAGAAATAAAATCATTACCTAATGCAGGCAGCATATTTCTAAAAGCTTGTGGTAAAACAATAAATCTCATAACTTGTTTGTCATTAAGGCCAAGGGATGCCCCTCCCTCTCTTTGACCACGAGAAACTGATTCGATACCTGCTCGAAAGACTTCTGCAATATATGCGCCATAAAAAACGGAGAGAGCGATTATTGCACGTGCTAACATAGGAACTTTTCCATTATTAATATTTAAAACATCAGCGACATTCGCAACAAGAACGAATGCAATAGTAAATATAAGAATTAATACCGGCACACCTCTAATAAATTCAATATAGGTTCTTGAAAGAGTGCTGGCAATTTTATTATTTGAAATACGACCAATACCAGATACTAAACCTAAGAATAAAGCAATAACAAATGAGGCAATAGTCGAAAGAAAAGTAAGTTTAAGTCCGGGAAGAATAAAAAAGAAAGCTTTATTGTACTCAGGGTCTGTGATGATAATATAAAACATCCAAATGATGATGGATGATAAAATAATTATCCACCAGTTTTCAGGTTTTAATAAGTTTCTAATCTTCATTCTTTACCATAATAAAGCAATAGGCACGGATTTCCGTGCCTATTACAATTTAAATTATTATTAATTTAAAAGTTATACTTCACAGTCTTCTGGTAGATATTCAGCTGGAATGTTTTCATCACATTCTGCAATATCATCATAAGTTACAGAGAAGCTAGGTGAGAAAAATTTAGCATTAATCTCTCCTAATTTACCACTCTCAATCATTGCTGTGAGTCCTTGGTTGACTACATCTACAAGTTGGCTTCCATTAGGAAATGCAAATCCAAGTTGCTCTGAAGTTAAGTCACCACCGACAAGTTTAACCTTGTCTTTATTAGCACCCATGTAACCTAATCCAGCAGTTTCATCGACAAGTGATGCATCGGCATCACCAGAAATAACCGCTGCGATTGCGAAATCAAATGTGTCAAAAGCTTTAACTTTATCTTCACCGAGTTCAGCAACTGCGTACTCATAGTTAGTTGTACCTTTTTGTACAGCAACTGTGTAGTCCCCAGCTTTAAGATCATCGATACTCATTACCATTGCGTTATCAGCAGCAACAAGTACTTTTTGAGCTAAGTTGATATAACCTTGAGAAAAGTCAACAATTTCATCTCTTTCAGCTGTTATAGTAATTCCGTCACCAGCAATCATGAACTGACCATCAGCTGTCGCTTGAATCATTCCATCCCATGCTGTAGGAACATATACAGGTGTAAAGTTCATTAACTCTCCCATATGATTGAAAACGTCATAATCCCAACCAGCAGCTTCGCCTGTTTCAGCGTCGATGTAGTTGAATGGTAAGTATGCATTTTCAACAGCAAATGTAAATTCACATCCGCCAAGATCTGGTAAACCGTTGTCACCAGTTGCAATATCTACTTCATCACAAGGTGTAGCTGTACCAGAACAAGCTGTAGCTACTAATGCAAGAGCAAATATTAAAATAAGTGTTTTCTTATTTTTCAATTTCTAAACCTCCGTTTAATTTAAGTTTTAATTATTGCATAAATATACATAAAGATGAATATTTATTCAATAATTTTATGCATCTAATGTATTTTTATAATTCGGTTTTCTTTTTTCTATAAAAGCCATCATTCCCTCTGCGGCATCAGAGTGTACAAACCTTTCATTCTGATTTACACCCTCTAATTCAAGTGATTCTGAAAATGTTTTATTAAGTCCATTTTTAATTTGTTCTTTATTTTTACATATAGATATGAAGCTTAGATTATCCAGTTTATTTATTAATTCAGTGGTTGCTAATTCTAACTGATCAGGACTTACCAATTTATATAGCATGTTTAATTCAAGCATTGTTAGGCCATCAATTTCATCCGCAGTCATAATTAATTCTTTTGCTTTTTGAGTACCAACAATCCTTGGAAGGGTCCAAGAACCACCAAAATCGACAACGAGCCCTCTTCTAGCGAAAACTTCAATGAAACGTGCTCGGGGGGTTGCAATAATAAAATCAGAAAGCAGGATCATATTAGAACCCGCTCCAGCACAAATGCCATCTACTACTGAGATAACGGGCTTCTTGCAATCCCATAAAGCTTGGGCAGCTAGGGAAACATCGTCCATCAAAGCATTTAAATTTTCGCCAAGCTGTGCTCCTGAAGAAAAATTTTCATTTACCTGTGATAAAACTAAATACTTAAGATCGCTTTTATCAAATTTATTAACGTGCTTACGGAACTCAACCCAATCGTTTGCAGATATCGAGTTTTTTGTTTTTATGTCATTAAATTTAAGAATTAATGTATTGTCTTTATTTGTAGATTCTAAAACCATAATTCAAGTTTAATATAAATTCTCTTAGAATGTAGTTATGGGATTCGATCCAAATAAGCCATATAAAGCTAATAGAACGGATTATTTCAATATAATCTTCTGTATTGCTCTTGCTGTAATTGCTATTATTTGGGCATTAAATTAAATGAACTCCTGTGAAGTTTTGTTAATCCAAATTTTTTGATTGCCTCTCTATGTTTTAAAGTTCCATAACCTTTATTACTTGCAAAATCATATTCGGGATATATATGTGAAATTTTTATCATATAATTATCTCTACTAACTTTTGCAATAATACTTGCGAGTGCAATTGCTTTACTTTTTTCCTCTCCTCTAGTGAGCGAAATTGTATCTGGAATATCTATCTTAAAATGATCCACGAATATCTGTTCATTTTCAGTTTGTACACTTTTAATAGAGTTTGTAAGTACGACTTCATTTGATTTTTGTATTCCAAATTTGTCAATCTGAGTGTTGTCGCATATGGAAATAGCATAAATAATTTCAGTATTAGTGATGTATTGATATATTAAATTTCTTTTCTTTGCACTTAGTTTTTTTGAGTCTTTCACATCAGTTAGATGTTTCGAATCAAATGAATTTATTTTTACTGCACAACCAACAATTGGCCCAGCAAAACAACCCCTTCCAACCTCGTCAGCACCTATAACATACTGATTTGGATTATTTTTCCAGATTTCATTTTCAATCATTGAATGAGGAAATATCATCAAAGGGATAAACTTTAAAATAAGCTTTCCCGATTATATTGCTTCTCGGTACGTAACCAAATATTCTAGAATCTTCACTATTTTTTCTGTTATCACCCATAACAAAATATGAATTATTAGGGATTATAAAATTGTTTTTACTGCTAAAAGTTTCGTTTAGAATTCCATCAAAAATAACTAATTGATTATTTCTGTATACATTTCCAAAATTGTCGATATTAATATCATCCCCTGGTAGTCCAACAATTCTTTTAATATATGCAGCTTTAACTGCAGTATCTGATTGCATAAAGATATTTGTTTTTATCGCATCTAAAAATTTTTCAATATATGTTATTTCTGAATAATAATTTGGATTGTAGAATACGACAATATCTCCCACCTTGTACTCAATATCAATGAAGTCATCTTTTACGACTAAAACTCTATCCTCTATCTGAATAGTTGGTGTCATCGATTCTGATGGTATTACATATATTTGAATAAAAAATAATCTAATTAAAGAAGCAATCAAAATAGCAAAAATGAAAGTTACTAAGTTTTTTAGAATTTTTATAATGTACTAATAATAATATATATTAAGAACGATCTTCTTTAATTTTTGCTGATTTTCCAACTCTATCTCTTAGGTAATAAAGTTTTGATCTACGTACTTTACCTTTTCTTGTGACTTCAATTGAGTCAACAATAGGAGCGTGGACAGGAAATATTCTTTCAACTCCAACACCAAAAGACAATTTACGGACAGTAATGCTTTTATTAAGAGCAACACCATTTGTAGCAATGATAACACCTTCAAATGTTTGGATTCTCTCGCGATTACCTTCTGATACCTTAACATTAACCTTAACGGAATCACCAGCTTTGTAAGAAGGTAGCTCTTCTTTTAATTTTGATTTTTCTATTTCTTCAATTAAGTTCATATCTTCTCCAAATGAAGATTATATAAGTAATTTTGGATTATATGTCTTTTAAATTATTCTTTTTCCAGTCAATTATTTTTTGATGGTTTCCTGAAAGTAGCACAGATGGTACAGATAATTCTTTATATTTTTCAGGACGCGTATATACAGGGTGATCATATTTACCATCTGTAAATGATTCTGTAAGTAACGATTCAGAATTTCCTAATGCTCCAGGAATTTTTCTTATGAGTGCTTCAAGTGTGAATAATGCAGGAATCTCTCCACCAGAAACTACAGTTTTTCCAATCGAAATTTGGTAATCAGAATGTAAATCTATAATTCGCTGATCAAATCCTTCATATCTTCCGCATATCAAATTTGCCGACTGATGTGTATGCAATTCTGATATTAAACTTTCATCTAATTGATTTCCAGAAGGTGTAAGAAATACATTTATGTCAGACTTATTAGAGGTTATGGCATTATCCAAAGGTTCAGCCATTAAAACCATCCCAGGACCTCCCCCATAGGGAGCATCATCTACTTGTTTATATTCTCCTAATCCATAATCACGCAAATTTGTAATTGAGATTTCGTAGAGATTGTTTTTATAGGCCTTCGAAATTATTCCAGTAGCTAACCACTCTTCGATTAGATTTGGGAATAAGGTTATTACATTATATTTTGATAACATTTTCAACACTTACATCTTCAAGATTTTTAAAAGATGTATACAAAGTATTTCTTAAGTATGGAGTTTTTTGGGCACTTTTAATTAGATGTATAAATTCTGTGTCAGTTGTTTCTTGGCCATGATCTGCTCCCGATGCACGACTTATATTTTCATTTATAAGTGTGCCGCCTAAGTCATTAACTCCTGACCTTAAAAGCACTTTAGCTCCGTCGTGACCAAGTTTTACCCAACTTGCTTGGATATTGTCTATGGTGTTAAAAAAGTATATCCTTGCTAATGCATGCATTAATACTATTTCATCCCAAGTAGGACCCGGCATACTTTTTCCTTGAAGAAAAATGGGAGAACCCATATGAACAAAAGGTAATGGCACAACCTCTGTAAAACCTCCGGTTTTAATTTGAATGTCTTTTATCAATTTAAAATGATTGACCCAGGAGTCTAGGTCGTCAATATGACCAAACATAATTGTGGCAGTTGACTTAATACCTATAGAATGTGCAATTTCCATTACATAAGCCCATTGGGAAGAAGTTATCTTATCATCGCATAAATATTTTCTTATTCTGTCGTCTAATATTTCGGCTGCTGTGCCTGGTAAAGTTCCTAACCCCGCTTCTTTTAATTCCGTGAGATAAACTTCAACTGATTTATTTACAGTACTTGCACCTTGCCATATTTCTAAAGGTGTAAATCCATGAATATGCATATCAGGCAGAACGTTTTTAATTTTTTTAACTAAGTCCAAATAAAAATCTCCTGTATAGCTTGGGTGTATTCCACCTTGAAGACATACTTCTGATGCTCCAATATCGTGTGCTTCAATTGTTCTTTGAACAACTTCTTCAGGTGTCAAAATGTAAGGTTTCTCTTTGAGATCTAGGCTTCTGGGTCCTTTAGAAAAACCACAGAATCCACATTTGTAATAACATTGGTTTGTATAGTTAATATTACGATTCTTTACAAAAGTTACCCTATTTCCGTGTATTTTCTTAGTTAATTCACCTGCTAATTCGGCTACTTGGTTGATATATTTTCCAGACGTTTTAAAAAGTTCCAAGAGATCTTGCTCTGAAATATTCTGAGTTTTAGAAAAGTTATCTAAAATTTTATCAAAATTATGAGTTTTGTAATCTGATAATGATTCAGATGTAAAATTGAATAAATTAGGTATATCTTTACCGCTGCCAGGAAACCAATCAGTATGTTCTCTTTTGTATCCACGTACATTTCTAGTTTGTAAAAAGTTTGTAAACTCTAATTTATCCAATACACTTCGAGCCTGATTTACAGAGAAGGCTGGTGATAATAAAGTTCTTTCATAAATTGGGTAGACCATTGTTGTTTGTAATTCTAAAATTTGATCTTTACTCCAGTCTCTCAGGAAAAGATCATCAACCCCACTTTCAACTGCCTCTATGGCATCTTCAATTGAATTAACATACATAGAAATAATAAATTTATTAACTCCGTGGAGATTAGCTAAAAAATCAATATCCTCTAGATTTTCAATAAGAATTACAGAGGGCTTATATCTTGATATGACTTCTAAAGCATTCTCTTTATTATTTTTATATCTATAAATTAACCGTTTAGAACTATGTGTTATTGTAATATCAATCTCATCGTCAGTAACAAACCATACAGAAGACTTTTCCGTTAAATCTGTAGATATAGTTTGGAATCCATTTATTAATAATGTTTCATAATTTATGGGCAAATCTGGCTTTACTGTAAATGATGAAGTACCTTCTTTTAATCTAGAACTAAGGTAAATTTCATTATCACTATCACAAGGGCGAATTCTTAAATAAGAAATATTTTTAATGTTATTCATTTCTAGGGTATCCATCACTATCAATTACATTACTAACTTTTTCAAAAACTAGTGGACTTAACCATTCATTATTTATAAAGTTTGGATACACAGGAAGTCTTTTCTTTAAGGATTGTCCTGTATTTAATACTGACTCTTCTAAGTTTTTTATGTCTGGCCACAGATGATCAGGATTAACCCAATCAATAGTTTTTGGTGAAATCCCCCCAAAATCATTGATACCACTAGTTAAGTAAATAGCGACATCAGATAAAAGATTCGGGGGTACCTGAAGGGATATATGATTTGGAAGAAGTATTCGAACTGTAGCAATAATTCGTAAGAATAGGTCATTTGTGACTTCAGCATTATTTCTCATAAGAGTATTCATTTTTGCCCTAAAATTTTGCAAAATTATTTCCTGAATTGATGAATTTGCTTTACATATTTTTACTAATTCGATAATGTCATTTATTAATTCTTCCTTTGTTTCTGTAATGCCAATCAATAATCCTGTTGTCATGGGATACCTGAAAATTTCTGCTTGATTTAACGTCTCAATTCTTAATTCAATTCTTTTTGTTTTTGCCTTGTAGTGAGCTCTACCCTGTTCTAATAATTGTGGAGAAAAGCTTTCTAACATTAATCCTCCTGATGGAGAATATTTCCTATATTCACTAATTTCATCAGAAGTCATTAACCCGGGATTTGCATGAGGGAAGATATTATAATTTTCATGAATATTTTTCATATTTGCTGTTAGATATTCATGAGTAGAGGAATAACCAAAATTATTCAGTTCTTGTAGGGCAAATTTCCATTTAAGTTCTGGTTTATCTCCAAGTGTAAATAAAGCTTCAAAGCAACCTGAAGCTTCGCCTACTAATGCAATAGATTCAACTTCTTGCATATTCAAATATGTTCCACCTTCATTGGGTGATTTTACGAATGTACAATATGCACAAGAGTCTTGACATAATGTTGTAAGGGGTATAAATACTTTTGGACTATAAGTTATGTTACTACCAAAATTGTTTTTTTTGATTTCAAAAGCTTGGGATGTCAAGTCATGGGTTGTACGACTGCCAAATAATGATTCATTTATAAATTTTTTGTTATTCACAATACATATTTTAGAGTTAACAAATAATTAATATTATTTGAACAATTTACTTAGTCAATCCTTTATCATTGTGTTTTGAATATAAGAGGATAATATGAATATTTCAATTTTCGGATTTGGAAGAATAGGTCGAGACCTATTAAGACAAACATTGAATAATGAATTGATAAACATAGTATCTATATCTGATATTGCAGATAAAGAAAATCTTTTGTATCTGCTTAAATATGACACAATATATGGAAAACTTGATGCGGATATAGAAGTTACAGATAATGGATTCAAAATTAATGGTAAAAATATAATTTTTAACAGTTGGAAAGATGCCTCTGAATCTTCCTGGAGTGAATTGGATACAGATATTTTAATTATTTCAACTGGTAGACAGCAAGACATTAACGAAGTTGAAGAACATGTAAACAATGGAGCAAAAAAAGTTTTAATAGCTAGTACTCCTCAAGTTGGAAGTAATATACAAATCTACGTCCCAGGTGCAAATGATTCTAAAGTTGATTTTTCAAACAATATCATATCTCTTGGTTCTAATACTGCGAATGCAGTTGCACCCTTAATAAAGATACTTAATGAAGATTTCGGAGTAAAAAGAGCATTTTTAACAACTATTCATGGATATTCCAATTCAAATAGATTAGCTGATGTAGCTGGTGAAGGTTTTAGGTTAAATAGAGCTGCTGGTGAAAATATAATCCCTGGAATTACAAAATCATCTAGTGTAATTGAAACCGTACTACCGTTCATGAAGGATAAAATTGCTTCATCTTCAATGACAGTGCCAGTTCCTGATGGAAGTACTGTAGATTTAACAATTGATATAACAAAAGAAGCAACAGTTGATGAGATTAATAATTCGATTATCCAAGCTACAAAAAACCTACCATATAATAAAGTTCTTGATATTACCTTTGATCCCATAGTGTCTTCTGATGTAGTTGGTAATTCTCATTCGGGAATTATTGATGGGTTAGCAACCATGGGAATTGATAATAACAAAATAAAACTATTAATCTGGTTCGACAATGGCTGGGGTTATAGCGCTCGCATTATTGATACAATAAACAAACTTTCAGAAAAGAGTGTAGATGAGTAATATTGCAATAAATGGATTTGGGAGAATAGGCAGATCAATTCTTAGAATCATAATAGAAAGCAGTTCTGACCTAAATGTAATTGCTATAAATGACCTTGGTAATTACGAAAACCTTGCTTATCTACTAAAACACGATTCAGTTATGGGTGTATTAGACAACAATGTGAAGCTGGATGGAAATATTCTTAAAATTGATGATAGGGAAATAAAATTAGTATCGGTAGCTAATCCTGCTGATCTTCCCTGGAAAGAGATGGATATAGATATTGTTATTGAGTCTACAGGAATATTTTCTGATAGAAAATCACTAGAAATGCACCTCAATGCAGGCGCACAAAGAGTGGTTTTAACAGTTCCTCCTAAAGATGAAATTGATGCAACTGTAGTCCTAGGCGTCAATGATGAAGACATTACTGATGACTCGAAATTAATTTCTAATGCATCCTGTACAACTAATTGCTTAGCTCCCATTGCAAAAGTTCTAAATGACAACTTTGGTATAAAATCAGGTTTAATGACAACTATTCATGCTTACACAAATGATCAAGCACTTGCAGAAACTACTCATAAAGATTTCAGAAGAGGAAGAAGTGCTACACAAAATATCATCCCAACTTCTACGGGTGCAGCGAAGGCTGTAGGAATGGTTTTACCTGAATTAAAGGGAAAGCTTGATGGTATGGCTATGAGGGTACCTGTACCGAATGGGAGTGTTATAGATTTAGTGGTTGAATTAAACACACAAGTGACTATTGAAGAAATTAACGAAGCTGTAAAATTTGCAGCAAATAATGATTTAAAAGGAATATTAGAATATTCTTCCGTACCACTAGTCTCGACGGACATATTACGAAATCCTCACTCAAGTATTTACGATGCCTCATCAACTCAATTACTAGATGGAAATCATATTAAAGTTGTATGTTGGTACGACAATGAATGGGGTTACTCAAACAGAGTTGTAGATTTAGTTAACAAATTAAGCACTAAGAAATAGATGATGTTCCCAGAACCACCTCAAGCTGTTGGAAATTATATAACTATTAAACAAGCTGGAAACTTAATATATACATCTGGACACATACCAATTAATGGAGATATTAAGATTACGGGTAAGGTTCCATCCGAAGTTTCTGTCGATGCAGCTTATAAAGCTGCGGAATTATGTGCTGAATTAACTCTTTCAACACTAAATGTTAATTATGATTTGTCAAAAATAACACCGGTTAATGTAGTAGGATTTGTAAATTCTGAACCGACCTTTACAGATCACGCTGGTGTGTTGAATGGTTTTACTGATAAATTATCAGAATTCTTTACTGAGAAATCAACAAGATCAGCAGTTGGTGTAACAAGTCTGCCTCTAAATGTCTGTGTAGAGGTTCAAACAATTTTTATGTTAAATGACTAAGTTAATCGCCATTTCCGGAGGTATTGAAAATGCTCGTCTTGCTCCTGGAGAAATACCTTGTTCAGTATTAAATATGGCCTTTATTGAACTATGTAACAAACACGGTGCAGAGGCTATAGTCATACCACCCCAATCATTAAATATTCATTTTAGTAATCCAAATTTTGATAGATTGATAATATCAGGTGGTGGTGACATAAATCCAATTAGATACAATGCTGAAGTAGATGAAAAAAGTGAAAGAATTTCAGATGAACGAGACAATACAGAACTTAATCTTCTTGAAATAGCTGAAAAGAACTCTATAAAAACACTCGGTATCTGCAGGGGTCATCAATTATTAAATGTTTATAAAGGTGGCACTTTGCATCAGGATATTGAAACAAATATAAATACAGATATTGACCACATGCAATTAGATGATTTCGCATATAAACATGTACACAAGATAAATATATTTGAGAATACGGTATTAAGTAAAGCAACAAGCAAATTAACTGTTGATGTTAACAGTATCCACCATCAAGTAATAAATACTATTGGTAATGAATTAAAGGTTAATGCTATGTCGGATGATAATCTTATAGAGGGAATAGAAAGTACTTCAACATGGGAAGCATTAGGTATTCAATGGCATCCGGAAAATTTACTCAATGATGAAATAAGTAACGATTTGATAACTTGGTTATTGGAATAGATCAAAGTTAATAATCTCTAAATTACCATTTTCATATTTAAAAAAGTTTGAATTAAATGGAATTGTATATTCTTCAGTAGCAAAAATAGTAAGAAACATTAATTCACCAGCATAAAAAAAGTTTTTGACATGGTATTTTTCATTTAAAATTGAGGAAATAAAAAAACCGGGCCAAGGAAGGTTGTCTGAAATGAAATTATCTATTTGTGTTAAGGATACATAAACATCTTTTCCTCTGAACTTTTCTATAGATGATATTGAATCTAATTTATGGAATTTAACGAGATATCGATTTTTAAGATGAGTTTTAAACTTTTCAATTTTAAATTCTGAACTATCTACAACAACATTTAAATCTGTAAGATCAAAATTTCTAAAATAAATTTCCTGATTAAGATATAAATATCCATTCAGTGCATGGGGTTTTCCGAGTTGACCTAGTAAGAATAGTGTTTTATTAGTCAATAAATTCTACTGATGAATCAAGGCCTTCTTCATCTGCAGCGGCTTGTGCGACAGTTCTAATTGCTCTAGCAACTCGACCTCTTTTACCAATAACTCTTCCCATATCATTTGATGATGTTCTTACTTCAATAGCTACTTTGTCATCTGTTAATGATGCTACGTCTACTTTTACTTCATCTTCATTCTCAACAATCTGAGTGACAATGTATTCGACAACGTTTTTAACAATATTTCCTGATTCCGACATTATTCTTCTTCACTTCCTTCTTGATTTTCAGATTTTTCATCTTCGACTGATGCTTCTGCTTCAATCTTTTTATTGTTAGCTTTTGAACTACTTTTTACTTTTGCTTCAGGTGCATTGGGAATTGAAACAACTTCACCTTTAGTAGATCTCCACTGTGCCCATGCACCGGAGATTTCTAGAAGTTTTTGTGCTCGTTCAGATGGTTGAGCTCCTTTATCAAGCCATGACACAGCCTTTTCAACATTAATGTCTACTGTTGAAGGATTATCATGAGGGTTATAAAATCCTAGATCTTCGATGAACTTACCATCACGAGGTGATCTCGCATCAGCTACAACGACCCTATAGGTACGTGTTTTTTTCTTACCTCTTTGAGCTAATCTAATTTTTACAGCCATAATTCTGTCCTTATTAATTACGAAATTCTATCTTACTTTAACTGAATCTTAAACAGTCAGATTTAATAATATATCATTAAAATAATAAAGGTAGATATCATTATAAAATTTAACTATTCTATCTTTAATGAAAATTATTGAACTGGAGCACCCATTAGCCAAACATTATCTAACTCTATTAAGAGAGAAAAATACTTCTTTTGAAATATTTAGATCGGCTGCTTCTAAACTTTCTTATTTATTAATTATTGAAGCTACTAAAAACCTCGAACTTGATCAAGAAAAAATTCAAACTCCCCTGGTCGAAACTTTAGGTTATAAATTATCATCAAACACTGTTGCGGTCTCTGTCTTAAGAGCAGGCCTGGGACTGATTGATGGTCCTAAAGATTTAATTCCAGGGATGACCTTTGGATATATAGGAGTACAACGTAATGAAGAAACTGCTAAACCTGAAAATTATTATGAAAATCTTCCTGAAGTTAAGGACAAAGATGTTTTTATATTAGAACCTATGCTTGCAACTGGTGGGTCTTTATCTTTTGCGATTGATACAGTTAAAAAATATAACCCGAACAAAATATATGCTCTTACTGTCATTTCATCACCGGAGGGAATTAAATTCATTTCTGAAAAACATCCAGATATAACCCTACTGACAGCTTCAATTGATGAAAAATTAAATGAAAATTATTACATAGTTCCTGGATTAGGAGATATGGGAGATCGACTTTTCGGAACAATATAAATACAATGACTAAAAAATGTATTTTACTCGTTATAGACTCACTTGGTGTAGGAGCTGCACCTGATGCTGATGAGTATGGAGATATTAATGCAAATACATTTGGTAACGTATCTAAAGAAGTTGGACCGTTAAATCTTCCGACATTTAATAAACTTGGTTTTGGAAAAATGACAAATATCAATGGGCTAGATGCGGATGTACTTCAGAATGTTGTTGGTCGTCTAGCTGAAAAATCTCTTGGTAATGACTCAACAACTGGACATTGGGAAATTGCAGGACTTGTCACAAATAAAGCTTTTGGGGTATTTCCAAATGGATTTCCTGATGAACTAATTTTCGAAGTAGAAAGTAAATCTGGACATCATTTTATTGGCAATTTTCACGCATCTGGAACAGAGATAATTAATACTTTAGGAGGAGAACACCTTGAAACTGGTTCTTTAATTTTATACACTTCAGGTGATTCAGTATTTCAAATCGCTGCTCATGAAGATGTTCTTAATTTAGAGGGTTTATACAAAGTTTCAGAAATAGCTAGAGAAGTTTGTAACAAATTCAATATTGGAAGGGTTATAGCAAGACCTTTTAAGGGTGAGTTAGGTAGTTTCATTAGAACGTATGATAGGAAAGATTTTGGTATCTCTCCCCCAGGAGAAACTATTCTTAGTCATCTAAAAGCTAATGGTTATAGAAACTTTGGTGTTGGCAAAATTAGTGATTTGTTCGGAGAAGAATTCTTAGATGACTCCATACATACTGAAGGGGATTTAGATGGATTAACAAGGCTTGAATCTCTAATCCAAGAATCACAACACGATTTATACTTTATTAATCTAGTAGACCTAGATATGGTATATGGACACAGAGAAGATCCAATTGGATACTATGAAGGATTAAAAATAATAGACAAGGGGCTAAATAATATTCTTCTAAATTTAGATAAAGATGATTTACTTATTATTACAGGTGATCATGGAACAGATCCTACAGATGGAAAAACCGATCATTCTAGAGAATATGTACCCTTGGTTGCTTTCAAAAATGGCATTAAAGGTAACTATGTTGGCGACAGAAATTCATTTGCAGATATAGCATCTACAATATGTGATTATTTTGAGATCCCTGATATTTTTAAAGATGGTACATCTTTTTTTAATGATATAAAAAATAAATAACTGTAAATAATTCATCTATAAAGTTTTTTATTATTAGAATAAAAAATATGAAAATCGCAGTCTGCGCAAAACAAATACCTGATCCAGCAATAGCTGTGTCCTATGAAGGTGGTGCCATTTCAAGACCTGAAGAACAAGTATTAGATGATACAGACAGATATGGTATTGAGGTCGCGCTTCAACTTAAGGAAAAATTCGATGCTGAAGTAATTGTTTTATCAATGGGGAAGCTGGGGACACAAAAAGGTATTCAACAAGCCCTTCAAATGGGTGCAGATAAAGCACTTGTAATAGAAGATGACTCTTTAGTAAATGCAAATTCTTTAATGACGTCAAATGTACTTAGTAGTATGGCAAAATCTGCCGAGGCTGATGTTATAATATTCGGAACTGAATCCTCTGATGGATACTCAGGTGTTGTTCCACAGCAAGTTTCAAGATATTTGAATTTACCGTGTATATCTTATGTGAAAGGCATAGAAATCAATGACGATACAATTCTAACTAGGCAAACTATAACTGGATCAGAGAAAGTTACTATGCCAGACAAGTGTGTAATATCTGTAACAGCAAGTGGTGTTGAACCAAGATATCCAAATTTTAAGGATATTATGGCTGCTAAATCTAAACCCGTAGAGGTAATTTCTATCTCATCAATTGAATTAACAGCGATACAAAATCAAGAATTCGTTGAAATAAATTCAATATCAAGTGATAAGTCTGGCGAGAAACATATAGATGAAGGTAACTCTTTTAATTTAATAATTGAGAAACTAAAAGAAATAAAAGCGATATGAAATCTTTAATAATTGGAGAAACAAGTAAGGGTACCTTATCTCAAGGAACTCTAGAAATTGCAGGAAAACTTCAATCTGAAGGATTAGATTTTCATTTAGTTGTTATTGGTAGTGAAGATAATCCAAAGATTGGAGGAGACACATTTAACGCGACTTATCTCAAAATTAACTCTGAAGAGCTTACATTGTCATCTGTTGCAGACAATATAAATAAAATTATAAAAGAAAATTCTATAAATATGATCTTGGCTTCTTCTACGTATATTGGAAGGGATATAACAGGTTTCTTATCTGTTGATTTAAACTCAAGTCCAGTATCAAATGTGGTTAATTTTACTTTATCTGGTGATGATGTAATGACTACAAATTCAATTGACGGTGGGGAAAGCGAATATATAACTAAGGTTACATCTGATTACAAATTATTAATTATAAGACCAAAGTCATTTGAACCTGCAGAAATATTACTAAATGAAAATTATGAATCTATAAATATTGAGAGTAACGAATTAACAACTTCCGTTTATGACGTTTTTGTTGAAGAAAAAACTGGTCCTCAATTAGATGACTCTAAAATAGTTATTTCAGCTGGTAGGGGTATGGTTGAAGTCGATAATTTAAAATACATCAATGAACTTGCTTTAAAACTTAATGCTGCCATAGGTGGGACTAGAGCTATTGTTGATGCAGGTTGGATGCCATATTCACAACAAGTCGGACAAACAGGTAAAACAGTTAAACCTGACGTATATATTGCTTGTGGAATCTCCGGAGCTACGCAGCATCAAGTTGGAATGAAGGATTCAAAATATATTATCGCTATTAATAAAGATGAGGAAGCACCTATATTTCAAATTGCTGATTTGGGTATTGTAGGAGATACTTTAAATATCATTCCTAAGCTTATAGAGAATCTTTAATCTGAAAATTTGATTTTATTATCAAAAGGAAGTACATCTTCAAATTTATACTTTTTATAATTACCCTTATGGACAACAATAACTTCTTCTGTGCCAAATTCCGACATTCTTTGTCTTGATACACCACAAGGAAAAATTGGTTGTTCATCCGAATCAATACAAGCAACAGCGAGTATATTGATTTTATTTTCACCTTCAGATATAGCTTTAAAAACAGCAACATCTTCAGCGCAAACAGTTGCTGGGTATGAAGCATTTTCTATATTGCAACCTGTATAAATATTTCCACTATCTGTGATAAGGGCTGCTCCGACTCTAAAGTTTGAATATGGGGCATATGCAGACTTTGCAGTTTCTTCTGCTAAATTTGCTAATTTATCGTCTAATTCACTCATTTTTATTAGTTTCATTTGCAATTAGGTTTTCAAATTCAGATTTTGTTTTTATAAAAATTCGTGAGCCTGAGCCAGGTTCCATAGTAACACCATACAATACGTCACCAGCATGCATAGTTTGTTGTTGGTGTGTAACGATAATAAATTGAGCGTCATCTTTTACATAATTTAAAAGATTTATCATTCTGTGAAGATTGGCATCATCTAAGGCGGCTTCAACTTCATCAAGGATATAAAAAGGGCTTGGAAATGATTTGAAAATTGCAAATAGAAAAGCAATAGCAGCTAATGATCTCTCGCCTCCTGAGAGTAAGCTAAGTTTTTTTACCTTTTTACCTTTAGGCTGTACATTAATTTCAATACCTGTTTCTAATAAATTATCCCTATTGGTTAACTCAAGAGAGCCTTTACCACCAGGAAATAACTGTTCAAAAATTTCTCCAAAGTGAACTGATATAGAATTGAATGATGAATCAATTCTAAATTCGATTTCATCTTCTATTTCTTTAATATGGACTAGTAGTTCTTTTTTGGAACTTGTAAGATCGTCGATAGAAGAAGTAATTTCTTTATGACGGGAATTTAATTGTTCATAATCTGTTTTAGCTAAATAATTTACAACTCCTATGTCGTCAAGACTAGTTTCGATTGATAAAATTTGATTTTCAAGTTCATTTTGGTTGAAACTAGACTGATCAAATAATTCAAAATTTGTAGGCTCTAATCCATACATATTGACAAGGGTTGAATAGTGGTGTGACTTTTCAGATAAATA
The DNA here is from genome assembly GCA_028376655.1 of Acidimicrobiia bacterium. Classification (GTDB taxonomy): domain Bacteria; phylum Actinomycetota; class Acidimicrobiia; order Actinomarinales; family Actinomarinaceae; genus Actinomarina. The sequence continues at coordinate 84,523 of JAONAZ010000002.1, read as the reverse complement.
TTCTGCTTTCTTAATTGATAAGTCACTCTTCTTATCGTTAATCAACAAATAGGACTTGCTGTAAGCTTCAATCTTTTTTTCTAATTCAGATATCTCAGTATTTTTATTGCCATGCTTTTCTTCATAAACATTCGCTTGAGAGAACATCGATAAGGCTGAGGAATTAAGAGTTTCAATTAATAATGATGATTTACTAATGATAGTTTGTAATTCTTCCTTATAGTCAATGTTAGGGGCATAATGTATTTCATCAATAGTAAGTTGTAATTCAGAATTTTCATTGGTAAGGAATTTTATTTGTTCAGCTGCTGAAACAAGTTGATTTGATCGAGATGTAACATCGCCCTCTAAAGAATTAAGTTTTGAACGAAGGATTACTTCTTGATTTTTGAGTTCTTCTTTATACGATGAATTATTTGAGATTGAGTTTTGCTGATTAATCTTTGAGTTTAAAATATCAAGATTTATTTGATATTCTGCTTTTAAATTTTCTAAGTTTATTTTTGAAGCATCAAGTTCCCTATCCACAATTGTTTTGACTGTTTTTCGGACTTTTGTGAAAGATTGTTTTAAGAATATTTTTTTTGAGATTTGAAGTGAGTAATCTCCTAAAACTTCTTCTGTGGTATTTTTATCATTTTCCCATTTACTAAAGTTTTCCTCGTTTACTGAAAGTGAATTTTCAAGCTTACCAACAATAGACTTTAAATAATCAAGATCTTTCTCAAGTATTGCTTCATTAACTTCTAAGGATGCAGACTGATTTTTATTATTCTCGTTAATTTGCTTGTTGAGTTCTTCTAAGTTTTTATTTAAATCTGTGAGAGTATCTTTTTTTGTTATTAGTTTATTAGAAAGATCATTAATAGTTAAAGTATTTGAAAGTACCCTGTTTTGTAAATCTGTTAACCTTTTCTCTTCACGCAGTGTCTCTCTATCAAGATTGTCTAATCTCTCAGTAGCTATTTGTGCAATTGATTTTATTTGTTCTGATTTAGTTGTAAGTTTGTTTGAATAATCTTTAAATAGTGAACCAACAGACACACCTTGACCTAATTCAGAAATAAGATTATTTTTAAGGTCTTTAGCATTTTGAGAAGATTTTATAATGTTTTCTAATTTCTCTGAAATATTGATAAGTTCATTACTAATATTTTTTTCTTTCTCCGAAAATATAGAGTATTTCAAAAGATTCAAATTAGTTTTATTTTCAAGAAGTGATGCTGTTAGCATTTCATGAGTTTGGGCCTGTTCAGCTTGTAATTTCAAAGGTTTAAGTTGTTTATTAATTTCACGAAGTACATCTTTTGCTCTTTTGATTTCTTTATCACCAGATTCAATTCTTCTTAATGCTTTATCTTTTTTTAATTTAAATGGAAGGATACCTGCTGCTTCTTCAATTGTAATTCTATGATCTTCGGGTTTTGAATTTAATATTTCAGCAATTTGTCCTTGAGAGATAATTGTATGTTGCTGTTTGCCAATACCTAAATCGCTTAAGAATTCTTGGATATCCAGTAATCTACAATTCAACCCATTCATAAAATATTCTGATGCGCCGTCTCTATATAGTTTTCTACCTATCGAGATTTCTTCAGACCCATTGAATTTCTCTGGATCGACGACGAAATTAAGATATACTTCTGCAAAACCTTTTTCTGTTAGTTTTTCAGTACCTGCAAAAATTACATCTTCCATTTTATTTGTTCTAAGTGCACCAGGACTTTGAGTACCCAGTACCCAAGAAATTGCATCAACTACATTTGATTTACCTGATCCGTTTGGACCTACTACGACATTAACCTTATTTGAAAGGTCAATACTAACTTTTTCAGCGAATGACTTAAAGCCATTCACGACTATCGATTTTAAATACATTCTTACCCTGTTGTTAGTACAATTATAGTAAAGAATAAGTAAATCTTGAGTATTTAGACTATTTTTATATCTGCAACTTTAGTATTTTGATTATTATGAGTTAAACCATACGTAAACTCTTCATATACAGATTCATCAATAAAGCCTTGTGATAGCGAATAGTACATTGAAGCAACCTCAACTCCTCTTTTAGAGCCATCAACACACTTAAGAACTGTTGAGTTTGTAAGATCTGTAAAAAACATTGAACCTTCAGCACCAGCCTTTATTAATAGATCTTGATCAGATTTTTCCATCAGAATTGTATCAACTCTCCCAGTACCAGCAGTAAGTTTTGGGAAGGCAATAAAAGAGTTAAAAACATCCATCCAGGAATCTCGATAAGCATCCCATTCATTTAATTTAGATACACTATTAATAAAATTTAAAGAATTTAAATAGGGCGCAGGAAGACCACATCCATCAACACCGTAAAAAATATTGTCTAATTCAAATAATTCTTCATAAAATTTATTTATAATTTGTTGCAGGGGATGTTGCAAACTTTCATATCCATTTATGTCAAAATCTAATAACTGACATAAAAGTAACATCCCAATATGCTTTCCTGAACAGTTGTTATGTAATTTTGTAAAAGGATTTTTGTTTTCTACTAAATTTTTATAAGAGTCAGCATTAAAAGGTATTTGTCTTTCGCAAAATATATCTTCGTAATTCAGTGAATATTTCTTGGCAGTTTGCTCTACTTTATCAGTGTGAATTAACTCTCCAGAATGAGATGCACAAAAGATTGCAATTTCAGAGTAATCAATTTCTAATTCTCTTTTCTTAATCTCAGCAACGAGAGGTAGTAACTGAAAAGGTTTAATAGCTGATCGAGGAAAGTAATCAAATCCTTTATTGGATTTATTATCTACTAATTCAATATTGTGAAAAGATTCATCAATGCCATTACGCGATAAGATAATTTTAAAGCTATCCATAGTTGTAAATTATAACAATGGTTTCTGGCGTTAGCTAACTTTACTCAAAGCTTGCTTTGCTGCATGTTGTTGTGCGCTTTTTTTCGACTTACCCCTACCCATTCCGATAATGTCATCATCTAATAAAACTTCAGAGACAAATTCTTTGTTGTGATCAGGGCCTGTGGAAATATCGTCATAGACAACTTTTCTACCTTTTTTTGCATAATATTCCTGAAGCCTAGTCTTATAATCTTTAGACCCAGGATCTTCAGATAACTCTTTAATATTTGGATATATAAACTGAGACACAAATTTATTTACAATATCAAGGCCTCCATCAAAATACAGTGCTGCAATCAGAGCTTCTACAGCATCTTCAATTATTGAGTCTTTCATCCTTCCACCTGTTGCATCTTCTGCATTACTTAGATAGAGAAAATTTCCGATTTTAATTTTATGTCCTAACTCAACAAGGGCAGATTGATTTACAGCACTAGATCTAATTTTCGTGAGACTACCTTCATCTAAACTTGGATATTTAGTGAATAAATAGTTAGTTAAATCGAAGTCTAAAATTGTATCTCCAAGAAACTCGTACCTTTGATTAGATTCATAACTTGGATTTTCATCAATAAAAGATTTGTGGCTAAGAGAAATTTTTAAATATTTTTTATCTTTAAATACATACCCAATGATCTCTTCAAATTCTGATATAGATTCAGGACTCATATTTCAGATATTGTTTCTGCAAATTTAGATATAAACCCTTTTTCAACAGTTTTACTTGAGAAAATTATTGAATTCATTACAGCTTCTGAAGAAGATGCTCCATGAGCAATTGTAACAATCCCATTTACTCCTAGTAAGTATGCTCCATTTGTTTTATCAGGATCAAGACGATCTCTTACTGGCTGTAGTGCTTTATTAACAGGTAGAAGAAGAGGTTTGAATAAATTACCTTTAAGAGATTTCTTAATCATACTTTGCTGTAATTTAGCAGTCCCTTCCATAGTTTTTAATACAATATTTCCAGTAAATCCATCTGTTACAAATACATCAGCAGAATCACTGGCAAAATCTTTACCCTCTATGTTGCCGATAAAATTTAGTTTTGAAGATTTGAGTAGCTTATAAGTACTTTTTTCTAAATCTCTACCTTTACTTGCTTCTTCTCCATTGTTGAGTAAACCTATCCTAGGTGAAGGTAGGTCGAATATCACCTCTGCAAATTTAGAACCCATCGCGGCAAATTGAAGCAAAACTTTTGGTTTAACATCTAAGCTTGCTCCAGAATCAAGTAGAACAATATCTTGATTTACTGAGGGAAGTACAGATGCTATTGCTGGTCTAATTACACCTTTTATCTTTCCTAGAACAGCTATGGCTGCGACTAAACTAGCTCCAGTTGATCCAGCAGAAAATACTGCTGAAGCTTTCTTATCTTTAACTAACTGCATAGCTCCAACAATAGATGAATTTTTTTTGGACCTTATTGCCCTTGCTGGATTCTCATCCATTGAAATTACTTCTGGATAATGAACGATGGGAATCTTTGTATTATTTAAGAAAGGTTCTATTAGATTTTTGTCACCAGAAAGGATTACATCTATACCGAGATTTTTAGCTTTTATCGCACCCTTAACTATCTCTTCGGGAGCAGAATCACCGCCCATTGCATCAACAGCAATAGTATTCATAATCTATATATTAGCTATTTTCAGGTTCTTTAACTTGACGTCCATTATATGTTCCATCTACAGGGTTTACTCTATGTGATTGTTTTGCAACACCTGTTTCGGGATCTATCATAAAATGAGGTTTACTAACTTTATGTGTAGCTTTCCTTCTTCTTGTTCTTGATTTAGACATCTTTTTCTTAGGTACGGCCATTTAATATCCTTTCAACTTACAAATCTAGCTCACTTAGAGAAGAAAATGGACTTTCTTTTAAGTTTTTTTCTTCATGCTTACAAACACTAGTATTTTGTTCTTTTCCACAGACAACACATAAACCATTACAATTATCGTCACAAAGAGTCACTAAGGAAATATTATCAATTATTTTTTCAGAAATAATTGGATAAATATCAATATTTTCATCCTTAAAATTTATTTCATAGTCATTCTCATTTTTAATATATAATTTTTCATTAATAAAAGTTTCTCTGTCGTAAGTTGAAGATTTTAAACATCTAGAACATTCACTACTTGCAACATAATTTACGATGAGTTCAATTAATAAGTAATCTCCTTCTCGTGTAATCAACCCCCTCAGGACCGCATTTGTTTTAGTTGAAGATTTAGTACCTGAGTATTTTATATTTAAAATACCCGATTCTTCTACATTAAGATCTGAATTTGTTTTAAGGACTTTCTCTAGACTAAAAATAGTATTTAATTGTGGCATATTTATTCAGGGTTAATAATTTCTCTTGGTTTTCTAAGAGAATTTTTTTCATTAGATATATAAGAATTGAGTTGATCAAGTTTTGATTGTAGTTCTGAAAAGAGAGTATCCATTTCATCTTCAATTTTCATCCTATAAGCCTGAGATTCTTTCTCAGCTTGCTTAATAAGGGTATTAGCCTCAATAACTGCTTCCTGTAAAACATATGAATTTGAAATTAGAGTCTCAGATTCTCTTTTTGCTTTATTAATAATATTTTGAGATTCTTCTTTTGCTTCATTTAAAAATGTATCTTGTTCTCTTACTAGCCAACGAGCTGTTCTCATCTCAACTGGCAGTATGTCGATAAGATTCTCAACTATTGCAATAAGTTCTTTGTTACTAGTTCTGCTTTTGAGAATATTGCTCGAATTAAGTTTCTCTCTTAATGTTTCAAGGTGGTCAACATACTCAACTTTAATTTCTCCATTTATGATATCTTTAAAATTTGCACTTTCTTTATCAGACATTATTCATCCTTTTTAAAACGTTCTCAGGTACTAATTTTGATACATCTCCACCGTAAGAATTTATTTCTTTAACCATTGAACTTGAAACATATCCATATTCAGGAGAAGCTGGTACAAATATTGTTTCAAAATCGGCTAAATTTGAATTCATTTGTGCCATCTGGAACTCATAGTCAAAATCTGTCATTGCTCTAAGTCCTTTAACTATAGCCTGTACTTCATTATTCTTTGCGAAGTCAACAAGTAGACCTTCAAATGTCTTGATTGAAACATTATTTGTATCTGTAAATATCTCTGTAAGCATGAGTTCTCTTGTTTCTGTTGCGAATAATGAATTTTTTGAAGGATTTACTATTACACCTACAAGTACATCGTCAAATACTTTGGAGCATCTTTTTATAACATCAATATGACCATTAGTTGGTGGATCAAACGAGCCTGGTATAAGTATTTTCATAATTTCTTTATAAGTAAAATTCTACTTTGTCCATAGAGTTTTTCTTTATATAATTCTAAATTTTTCGAATTGATTACTGTAGATGATTTAATGTGTCTGTGGCACACAATAATCCCTGATTCTTCTAGTAGGTTTTCTAATCTACTCAGTTCAGAGGATATCTTAGAATCTTCAAAATCAAAAGGAGGGTCATAAAATATTATATTGAATTTATCAGAAGCATTTGAAATATATTTATCGACTGTCATATTTTGAATGTTGTAATTATTTTCAAATTTTTTAAGATTTTTGTTTATTATTTTTACACAACTATCTGAAGATTCTACAAAAGTTATATACTTTGCTCCCCTGCTCAATGCTTCAATACCCATGCTTCCAGAACCTGCATAAAGATCAAGAACTATAGAGTCTGCTATCTGGAATTGTAATGAGCTAAAAATTCCTTCTCTGGCTACCCCCATCATTGGTCTTGTTTTGGAATCATTTATAGTTAATATATTTTGTCCTTTATGAGTCCCTGAAATTATTCTCATGTTGTATCTTCGACTTTCAAAAAGTTTGGAAATAGCAAAGTGGCCTCATTATATATTTTCTCTTCAAGTTCGGGTGTGATTTCTTTTTTAAAGAATCTTTTTGACAAGTTTAAAATATCGAAATCATATCTTAAATCTGCAATTTTCAAATCTGATAATCCAGATTGGTCAGTACCAGTTACTTTACCCTCACCTCTTATTTGTAAATCTAGCTCTGATAATTTAAAACCATCGTTTGTTGAAATGATTGCTTTTAATCTTTGCTTACCAACTTCGGTTACAGTGTCTAAATCTAACTTATTGCTTATGTGAAAAATACACTGAGAATTTATAGTCCCTCTACCAACTCTCCCCCTCAGTTGATGTAGTTGGTTCAAACCAAATCTTTCTGCACTTTCTATAACAATCAAAGTTGCATTTGGGATATCTATTCCAACTTCTATTACTACGGTCGATATCAATATGTCGATTTGCCCAATATTCATTTCGGACATAATCAGCTCTTTTTCCTCAGATTTCATGCGGCCGTGTAGAAGTTTAATTTTATTATTTGGAAATAGATTTAAATATTGTTTATAAACATTTTCAGCTGCTTTTATATCTTTATTTTCACTTTCATCTATGTACGGACAAACGATAAATATTTGAGATTTATTTTTTAAATGTTCCTTGCAATAATCTATAACAACATCGTTATCTGATTCATCTCCCGATAGTAAAATGTTTTCTATTTCTTTACGTCCTGGAGGTAACTCATCTATTACTGAAATATCCAAATCACCATATACAGCTAATGCTGTTGTTCTTGGAATAGGTGTTGCTGTCATGACGATCTGATGTGGAATTATGTTGCTTGATTCAATGAGTTTTTTTCTTTGATCTACACCAAAACGTTGTTGTTCATCAATAATGGCTAAACCTAGATTATTGAAGTGAACATTTTCCTGGATTAGTGCATGAGTCCCTATAAAAAATACTGGATCTGAAGAAGACATCTGTTTAAGAATCTCAGATCTATCTTTTACTGAAGATGTTAAAAGATAAGTTTTAATATTATATTTCTTTAGGATTGGATTTAAAGAATTGTAATGCTGTTCAGCAAGAACTTCTGTAGGTGCCATCAAAGCCGCTTTAAACCCAGCATTAATAACTGAAAAAACAGCACATGCAGCAACTATTGTTTTTCCGGAACCAACATCACCCTGCAGTAATCTTTTCATTGCAGATTTTTTATTCATATCTTTCAATATTTCATTTATTGTTCTTTTTTGTGCCTTGGTTAGTTCGAAATCAAGGTTCGCGGTAAAAGTATCAACTAAGTTATTGTTTGTTTCTATTTTTTCGCTGCCAACAATAAGTTTATTGGACTTTTTTTTCCTCTTAAAAATTGTTTGTAAGTAAATAAACTCATCAAATGCAAGTCTTTTTTTAGCTCTATAATATTCATCTAAACTCTCTGGAAAGTGTATATCATTAAAACTTGTTGTCCTATCAAGTAACTCGTACTCAGTTATTTGCTGTATGTTCATATAATCTTCGATTTCAGGTGATCTTTTGAGCGCATGTTTGATACCTTTTCGTATAAGAGAGCTAGATAGTCCCTCTATTTTTTTATAAATAGGTATTAAAGCACCTGTTTCATTCAATTCATCTGCATCTAAGTATTTTTCTATAGTGGCATTTTTAAATTCCACAGATCCGGTTTTCTTCACTTCTGGGATTCCAGAAATGGCAACTGTGTCACCCTCTTTAAATCGGGTCTCAATATACTGAGGTCCGAACCATTTAGCCTTTGCAACTCCCGTATTATCAGATACTGAAAGAGTAGCTATTCTTAATCTGCTCCTAGTTGTGAAAACTGATACTTTTGTGATATTTACTAGAACGGTTATCTCTTTAATTTCAAACAAATTACCAACATCTTCAATTGTTAAAATACTTGATCGATCAATGTGCTTACGGGGGTAAAATCTTATAAGATCAATTATGCTTTTTATCCCATTTTTATTTAAAGATTTAATACGTTTTTCTCCGAAACCCTTTATTTCGGATACATTAATATTATCTAGATAATAAATTTCCCTTTTAACCACATTCAAACAATAGCTAAAAACTTTTTAATTCAAAGTACCTAATAGTCAATAGATTAGTTATAGTTATAATGTAAATTCAGAGGAAAATAATGGCAAAAAAATGTGAAGTATGTGGAAAAGGACCTTGGTTCGGAAAACAAGTATCTTTTTCTCACAAGAGATCAAGTAAAAAATGGTCTGCTAATATCCAAAAAGTTAAAGTAGCTGACAGCACAAATACAAAAAAAGTAAAGGTTTGTACATCTTGCTTGAAAGCTGGAAAAGTAACTAAAGTTTAAATGGCTCAGGGTGTTGTTAAATCATATGATCCTAACTCTGGTAATGGTATCGTGGTTCTTGACACAGATAAAACTGAAGTATACTTACAACCCGGTTCACTTAAAGGGTCAATTTTTAGAACCTTAAGACAGGGTCAAAGAATAAATTTTGAAATAAATGATGTAGATAATGTTCAAACTATTTCTAATGTGAAAATTGGACAAGGTGGATACTAATATTCTTTAATGTCTGAAATTATCATCAATGAATCTAACAAATTAATTATCGACAAACATTTTTCACATCTTATTTGTGATGAATATACAGAATCGATTTTTAAAGGTGGTCAATCTCAAGCCGATGAGAAGTTAAGAAATATTAACATTAAAGGGTACTCAAAGAAAAGGAACAACGTATATCCCGAAACTAAGAGAGGCTCATCTTATCTATCTCCGTACATAAGACATGGACTACTTGGGCTAAATGAAGTGTGGGATGCGGTTGTTGATTTTCCACATGAAGATCGTACAAAATTTAGAGATGAACTACTTTGGCAAGAATTTTCTAGGCATATGTATGCAATCATGGGTAAAAAGATGAAAAAAATGCTTAATTATTCTATGAAGAATAACAACAAAGAAATTGATACAACTGAAATGAATTGTATACAAACAATACAAAAAGAATTAACTGATACGGGCTATATGGTAAACCAGACAAGAATGTGGTATTCATCGCATCATAGTTTCAGAGCAGGTGAGAATTGGACTGATTATGAAGATTATATGTTTAAACATTTAGTCGATGGATCAAGATTTGCAAATAGACTGGGTTGGCAATGGGTAATGGGTGGACAAACTGGTAAATTATATGGTTTTGCACAGTCTCAAGTTAAGAATAGAGCGCCTAATCTTTGTCGAGATTGTAAACTTCAATATACATGTCCGATACAAACATGGCCTAATGAATCTAAATTCGAACCAGTTAATCAATTAATGAATTTTGATATAATTGAAAAATTCGGCCCAACAAAAATAATAGATTCTGGAACCAAACCAGAAATAGTTTGGCTAACAGGAGAATCATTAGGTGACGATGATGCAGCAATGAAAGCTAATCCAAATCTTCCTGTAATCTTTATATTTGATGAAATACTCTTAAAAAAAATAAAACTTTCTTCAAAAAGGATTATCTTTTTACTGGATACACTAAGGGAACTTTCAGCTAAGAAAGAACTATCAATATTTGTCGATGACCCAAAAATTATCTTAAAAAACTATAAATATTCAGTAACACATGCTTGTGTGCCAAAGTATCAAAATATAACCAAAAGTAATCATCCTGAAGTTGAGTTTCCTACTAGCAGGCTTGCTGAACCAATAGATTTTTATCCCAAAAGCTATACCTCATGGAAAAAGAAAATTTCTTTGACAGTATGAAAAGAAAACTTATATTTCTATTTCTGTTTTTTCATAACTATACATACATTTATTCAAAAGGAAGAATTGGTAAAAATTTAAACGGTAGACCATGTTTAATACTTGAGACAATAGGTGCCAAAACACAATTAGTAAGAAAGAACGTTCTGGTTTACCTTAAAGAAGGTAATGAAATTTGTTTGGTTGCGTCTAGAGGCGGAAGTGAGAGAAATCCTGGATGGTATTATAATTTAAAAAAAAGTCACATATCTACAATATCAATTGGAACTGATAAGTATCAAGTTACTTCAAGAGAAATTTTTAACGAAGAACGTAATGAGTGGTGGATAAAAATGGATTATTTAAATAATGGTGGATATGAAAGTTATCAGAAGAGGACAGACAGGAAAATCCCAATTATGATACTTACTCTAACTTAGACACAAATTGCGCCTAAGTCGGTTTTGTAATTTAAATGGGATATATTCAATAATTAAAGGCTTTTGTTTATATCAATAAAGATTTTAGGAGTAAGTTCATCAACTATAAGATCTGCATTTGAGAGATCTTTGCCAGTAAAAACTCCCCTATCGATAGCAACAACAAAATTGTTTGATGCTTTACCAGCTTGAATTCCTGGAGGACTGTCTTCTACGATAATATTATTTGTAGTTTTCAATTCTTTAATTGCTAAATTATAAATATCTGGAAATGGTTTATTTCTAGGACGCACTTTGTCACCTCCAACTACAAAATCAAAATAATCTGAAATATCAGCTTTTTTAAGTTTATCTTCTAATGCTTGTTGTGGTGATGCGGAAACACAAGCCTGTTTCCAGTTTAAATCTTGTAAATATTCCAAACATACTAAGGCATCATTAAAAATTGTATGATCTGAAAAGTTTTCAATAATTAGTGCTGCTATTTCATCCATAGTTTCACTAAATGAGGGAAGGTCAACTTGTTCAGAATATTTTTTGTGGACTAATTTGTCATCTATACCTACATAATCATCAAACTTTTCAATGGGTAAATTAAGATTTCTTTTTTTTAGAACATCTTTCCATGCATACGCATAAGCCTTTTCGGTATCCATAAGAGTGCCGTCACAATCCCAATATATTCCCGTCATTTTACCCGAGCTTAGAATTGATATCTTTAGCACTTCTTAAAGCCATACCATCAGAACCTTGAATACTCCACTGATTAGACTTTTCGTTTAATCCCTCTAGGACCATATTATGTAATAAATCATACTTAGAAATATTCAAATTCTTCCAAAGATAAAGTGCATGGCTACCAGGAATAGTATTTATTTCATTTATATAAACTTCGTCTTCAATTTTTAAGAAATCATAACGAACTATTCCACGAGAAGGTATGATCTTATTAATTTTTTCTATATAGGAATATATATTGTTACAAATCTTTTCGGATAATACTGCTGGAAGTTCTCTTTTAGAACCTTCTAGCCCTCCATTGTTAAGATATTTTTCCTCGTATGAAAAAAGATTTGAATTTCTGATTGGTTTTTCTATTTCTGAAAAATTAAACTCTGGATAATTTCTTACACCAATTAATAAATCATCTGCATTTTCAAGATACTGCTCTAATAGTGCACCCCTTTCATAAAGATCTGATGATTCTGATATTTTAAGAGCTGTTTCGTAATCTTCTACGAGCTCGACTCCAATAGATGAACCCCCAAATTGTGGTTTCAATACATAAGGACCCTTAAAGTTTGGTGTAACATTTTTTTGAATTCTAAATTTATCTAAAACAGGTAGATTATTTGTTTTCATAAGTGAATAAAAAGCATATTTATCCATACAAAGTTGGGCAGTTTGTAGGTTTGGACCAGTATATTTAACATCCATTATTTCTAATAGTCCTTGAAGGCTTCCATCTTCGCCTGGACCACCGTGACAAGAATTAACAAAAATATCAAACTCTATTTTTTTTCTTTTGTAGAGAAAACAATTATCTTTTCCTAAAGATAAATGTAATTCTTTAGAAAAGTTTATTGAATTTTCTATGAAATCAGTAGATTCTAGATCAGAATCAAGTAGATACCAGTTATTGTCCTTCGTCCAGTAAATAATTGATACATCGTTTTTAACTGATAAGACTCTGGCACTTTGAAGACCAGTCAAAATAGATATATCGTGTTCAGGAGAAGGACCTCCAATAATAACTGCTATTTTAAAATTCATTATTATGGATAGTGGTCAGGTAAATCATTTTCAAATAATACAACATCTTCTGGTTTTATAATAGTATTCAAATATTTTACAGCTTCATCTCTAGTAGGAAACCAAAAAGATGGAATTGAATTTTCTTGAAAAGCTAAAAGAAGTGAATTTTTATTTGTATAACCTACAATTAGGGCTGCATCAATAAAGTTGCTTGACTCTACGCCAAAAGCATAATTAAGAGAAAATTGATCATTTCCAAGTTCAATCATTCCAGGTGTTACAAGATACTTGGATGATTTCTCTTCCCCTTCGGAGTTTAAAAGTTTTAATGAGTGTTCAATACCCATAGGATTTGAATTGAAAGAGTTATCAATAATTTTATGTCCGAGATCACTTTCTATTGTCGTTTGCCGATGTGTCGTTTTCTCTAGATGTTTAACATCCGAGAAATAATTATGTACATCTAATTCGAGAGCTAGCAATACACCCGTTGATAATGCTATTGAAAGTTGCAATAATTCGGATGCAGATACTTTTGAAACGATCTTACCTTTTACATAGATATGATGTACACCATCTTTATAATCTACAAAAACCACAGCTTGCTTACTTGTTGTTGAACAATCGTAAACTATCTTTTGGGTTGTCCAGGTTCTAGCTTGATTAAGCAATAACTCATCATCACCATTAATCACAACTGAACCAGCAAGTTCAACTATTTCTGATTTAGCATCAAGGATATTTTCCAAGTTTTTCATTCTTTCTAAATGTACAGGTGCAATTCCAGTGATAACTGAAATATGTGGCTTTACCCATGAACACATTTCTCGTATTTCTCCAATACCATATGTACCCATTTCAACTATTGCCAATTCATCAGAAGAATTGAGATCTTCATTAATTGCCTTAGCTATTCCCAACCTATTATTAAAACTCTCCTTAGTTGAAAATATTTTGTTTTCTGTGTTTAATATTTGATTGAGTACGTTTTTAGTTGTGGTTTTAGAATACGACCCAGTTATAGCTACTATCGGAATTTGCATTTCTTTCAGTTTCTGTGATGCGCTATCTACAAAATGTTGTGATAAAGATTTCTCATAATTTGCTAATATTTTTAAACACTGGTCATATACGTAGTAGCTGAATATATTGGCCAGCAGAGCCAATAAATAACCTAATTCAACAACAAGTGAAACAGCAGATATAGAAATAATTACAAAATAATAAAAATTGTTTACTCTTGAAAGTCTCTCCGTTTTAACAACTTTCGAAGTTCTAGATGAGAAAGTCAATCCTATTGGAGTAAGAATTGTCAGGATTATCACTATAAATGGAAAATATGCAATCCACAGTGAAATAATTCCACAGATTAATAATAAAATAAATAGCATATAGTTGGACGTTTTAGATTTTACCCATCTGAAATAAAACCTAGTAACTGAGCCTCCAATGTAGTGCTCTCTCTGTCCAAGTCTTGACCATTTAAGTGAATTCACTAAAGACCCTACAGTTAGGCTAAATAATACAATTAGATATAGTGTATTCATAATTTCTTAAGTACCTCAACAATTGAATCAGGATTACTTCTTAACATATTGTGCCCATGATTGGGAATAATAGTTAATTTTGAATTAGAAATTAGTTTGTTAGCTATCTTTCCTATAGATATAGGTACCTCTTTATCATCTTCACCCCAAATTAAGTTCACATTAGATTGGATTAAAGAAAGTTTTCTTTCTAAATCATCATTTACTGCCTTCACTAAAGTATCCCTCATAACGCCTTCAGAATTTCTATAGTCTATCGATCCAGATTTATTTTTAAGCAATTCAATATAATTATTGGAGACTAACCCAATTTTATTTAAAAATTTAAGAGTACTTAATTTATTTATACGACTGGTTTTTACTGGATTCGAGATAAGGGGAACGCCTATTAATACAAGGTTATTAATTTCCCTCAAAAGGGATAGGTGAACAGCTACTCTCCCACCAAATGAATGTCCAACAAGAGTAGAAATCTCAGTTGGGAGTAAATTGTCCAAATAAACTGCATACTGATATGGATTCATACTTTCATTTAAATTTTGAGTTTTTCCAAATCCAGGAAGATCTACGGCAATTCCAGGAAGTAGTTCTATAATTTTGGAGAAATCCTTACTATCTCTCCCCCATCCATGAAGATAACAAACTGTAGGATTTTGAATATTTGAATAAGCAAAGGTAGTACCATCTGAAAGAAGTTGAAATGCCATTTAATCTAGTATTCTTCCTAGTGTCATTACGGCTCTTATTTCAAGACCCATCAAGAATAAGAGCGCTAGTCCCCAATATAAATAATAATTTTTACTCATTTCACCTCTGTAAACATATAAAAATGTAAGTGTAAATAAAACAACAACACCGTAAAAAAGATGGAATGATCCAGGATCATTTTTTTGAGAATATAATATTAAACCCCCTGCAGTTTGAATTAATATTGTTGATATTGAAAGATTAATTAAGTAAGTACCAATTTTTTCGTACTTTGTAGATCTTGAAATATAAATCCCAATTAAAATTACGCCACTAATACCAGCAACCCAAATACTTATTAATGCCCAAACACCATGAAAATTGTTAATCATACATATCTATTTTAGTAGTAATTAAATTGAGTATTAATTTTATTTCAGTTACAGTGAATTTATGTCAAAATTAGTTCAAGATCAATTAGAGGCAAACATTCCTAAAGCGTGGACTCCGACTTTTCAATCAACAGTTATAAAAGCTTCGAATGCTGAAATTTGGGATAAAGATGGTAATAGATTTCTAGATTATGTGGGAGGTTATGCTGTATTGAATACTGGTCACGTTCATCCAAAAGTTATTGCTAAAGTGAAAACCCAACTTGATAATTTTACTCATTCTTGTTTTGCTTATGCCCCGCATCAGAATGCAATAGATCTATGTACAGAAGTTAACAAAAGATATCCTATAGACACTGAAACAAAAACATTTTTAGTTAATAGCGGTGCTGAAGCTGTGGAAAATGCTATTAAAATAGCTAGGTACTATTCAGGGAAACAGCATATTGTTGCATTTAAAGGTGGTTTTCACGGTAGAACTTATATGGCGATGGGTCTAACAGGTAAAGAAAATCCCTATAAAAAAGGGTTTGGACCGTTTCCTGATTTCATATCTCACACAGATTATCCCTACGAATATAGAGGTATAACTGATGATCAGGCTCTTGAAAATTTTATAAGTCATATTAAAAATGTTGGTACTGACAACATTGCAGCAGTATTAATTGAAATACAATTAGGTGAGGGTGGCTATATACCCGCTTCTGAATACTTTCTGGCTGAACTCAAAAAAATAGCTCATGAAAACAATATACTTTTAATTTTTGATGAGGTACAAACAGGATTTGGGAGAACGGGAGAAATGTTTGGGTCTAATAAAGTAGGAGTAACTCCAGATATAGCAACATTAGCTAAAGGTATCGCAGGTGGATTCCCTTTGGCGGCTGTTGTTGGAAGAAGTAAAATCATGGACTCAATCCACGATGCAGGTATTGGAAGTACTTTTGGTGCATCACCAGTGTCTTGTGCTGCAGCTTTAGGTGTATTAGAAGTATTTGACGAGGAAAATATCTTAGAAAATGTCAAAAATCATTCTGAAATAATGACAAAAAATCTTCTTAATCTTCAGACAGAGAAAGATTTTATAGGCGATGTTAGAGGATACGGAACTATGATAGGTGTTGAAATTGTTGAAAATAAAAAGATAAAGAATCCATCAAAAGATATTGCAATGCAGATAATAGAGCATTCGAAGGACAATGGATTACTTTTGGTTAACTGTGGACTTGAAGGAAACGTAATAAGGTTTATGGGCCCGCTTACAACTCCTATTACCCAAGTTCAGGAAGCAATGGAAATATTTACTAAATCTGTGAACGCTATTTAGAATCTATATGAGTTAATTCATGAAGCTTTTTTAATGTTTCTGTGTCTTTAGCTGCCTCAGCAGGAGCCTTCATTAGCCAAGCAGAAACAAGATCTAAAGATTTTAAGTCTTCTTTCATCGTAAAGAATTTCATATATCTAATTGCATCAATAACAACACCAGCACTATTAGGTGAGTCCCATACTTCAAGTTGAAGTTCAATGTTTAATGGAACTCCACCAAAAGCTTCACCTTCAAGTCTTATAAATGCTTTTTTACGATCTTCTAACCATTCAACATAATCAGATGGGCCAATTCGCACAGTTCCCTTTTCCATACCTTTACCTTTATTTGCAACAGAAGTAACAGAAGTTGTTTTACTTGTCCTTTTGGTTTCTAATCTATCTTCTTCAAGCATGTTTAAGAAATCCATATTTCCACCAACGTTAAGTTGGTAGGATCGTTTTAAATTTAATCCCCTGTCGGAAAATAATTGAGCTAGTGCACGGTGAACAATGGTTGCACCTACTTGGCTTTTAATATCATCTCCGATGAGTGGAATATTATTTTCCGCAAATTTTTGATACCACTCTTTGTCTCTAGCTATAAATACAGGAATACAGTTTATAAAACCAACTTTTGCTTCAATTGCACATTCTGCGTAGTACTTAACGGCCTCATCTGATCCTACAGGAAGAAGATTTACTAAAATTTCAGCGCCTGAAGTATTAAGGATTTCTACTACAGAATCTGAGTCTTCGACCGGATGAATTATATCTTTTACAAACTTTCCTATACCATCTAATGTTTTACCGGGATTTACTTGTACATTTAAATTAGGAACTTCGGAAAATTTGATTGTATTATTTGGCTCAGTAAAAATAGCTTCAGATAAATCTTTACCTACTTTATTTTTGTTAATATCAAATGCTGCCACTATTTCGATATCTGAAACTCGATAGCCACCTATTACGTCCGAAATTAACCCATTTTCTGTATCATTAATTTTATAATACTCTAGGCCTTGAACAAGTGAACTCGCACAGTTTCCAATTCCTAATATCGCTATTTTAATTTTGCTGTTATCCATTAAATCACTTTAGCGAAAGATAGTTATATGTAATTTTTTAAAGTCTAATTAAATAAGAAATTAAACCAACTTGCTGAGTTATACATCATTGCGACAATGAAGTATAAAATAAAAGAAGTTATTCCTATTATTTGCAAAAATTTTATAAACTTATTCACCTATCTAGATTACATTTCATAAAAATTAATATAAATACAGTTATAGTTTATATATGATTAAAAACTTATCGCCATCAAGAGCATCACAGTTTAAAACTTGTCCAAAACAATTCAAATTTTCTAATGTAGATAAGATAAAAGAACCTACCAACTTAGTGCAGGCAAAAGGAACAACTGTACATCAAGCTTTAGAAGATTTATATGACTTACCTAGTAATGAAAGAACACCTGAAGTTTTATATAATCTCTTTAGAAAAGCATGGTCAAACGTAAGAGGAAATGATGAACATGTAAATTTATTTGAATCATTAGATGATGAACGAGAATGGGGACAAGAAGGTTTAAATTTACTTCATAACTATCTAAAACTTGAAAACCCACAAAAATTAGAACCTCTCGAACAAGAAAGATGGGTAAGAGGTTCAATAGAAGATCTAAACTTGCGAGGTATTTTAGATCGTATGGATGAAGATAAAGATGGGAATTTAATAATCGTTGACTATAAATCAGGAAAAGCACCTATGGCGAAATATAAAGAACCAAGATTTTTTGCACTTAAACTTTATGCACTGTTAATTAGAGACGAAATTGGAATTACTCCAAAAGAGCTAAAATTAATTTACCTTAAAAATTCTACAATCCATACTTTAAATATTGATGACAAGATGTTAGATGAAGCTAAAATAGAAATTCTTTCGATTTGGGATGAAATTAAAAAAGCATTTAAAGAAAATAATTTCCCAGCAGTTAAAAATGGGCTTTGCAAGGATTGGTGCTACTACAAACCAATATGTCCTCTGTTTAATAAAGAAGCACCAGATACAGATGAATTAAAAAATATTGTAGAAAAAATAGCTGAGACTGAAGAAAATATTGAAGCTATAAGCATGTTTGAAAATCAGGATGATTTACCTGATTCAAGCCCTCTAAAAAATATTAAGATTAGTGATTTAGAAATAGATATTACTTTATTGAAGAACAAGCAAGATAAAATATTAAAAGAAATAACCTCTTTATTAGGGAAATAATCCTCTAGTTAACTTTGCTGCTGCAACTCTCTTGATTCCTTTTATTAAAGCTGCTGTCCTTAAGTCGCATTTATTTTTTTGTGATATTGTCCATACTTCTTCAAATGCTGAAGTCATTGTGTCAATTAATTTTTCATATAAATCTTTTTCTTTCCACAAATAATTTTGTCGATTTTGAACCCATTCGAAATAAGATGCTGTAACTCCTCCAGCATTTGCCAAAATATCGGGAATAACTAATACATTATTATCTTTTAATATCTTATCAGCGCTAACGGTAGTTGGAGAGTTTGCAGCTTCGACAATGACGTGTGCTCTAATTTTATTGACATTCGAGGTTGTAATCACTCCCCCTACGGCTGCTGGTATTAAGACGTCACACTCAACTTCTAAAATATTTTCTGATAATACATCTGCTCCTTCAAATCCTGCTACAGAGTGATATTTAGCAGTATGTTTAAAAAGCTCTGGAATATTAATTCCTTCAGGATTAATGATACCGCCACCGAGATCATTTATCGCAATAACCTTTGCTCCTCTTTCATATGAATCAAGAGCTGCATACCGTCCAACGTTTCCGAAACCTTGGATAACAACATTAGATCCTTTATATGTTTTATGGATCTTGTCCATTGCTTGAGCTGTTACAGCAATAGCCCCTCTTCCGGTTGCCTCTCTTCTCGTAACGGAACCACCAAGTGCAGCAGGTTTACCTGTGACAATACCAGGCTGGGGTGATCCAACAAAGTTGCTATATGTATCCATAATCCAAGCCATGGTTTGTTCATCAGTACCCAAGTCAGGTGCTGGGATATCTTTCTCTACACCTATAACAGGAAGTAACTCAGCAGTATATCGTCGAGTAACCCTCTGCTTTTCTCCACGTGTTAGAGATGTAGGATCTATTGCGACGCCGCCCTTGGCACCCCCAAAAGGTAACCCAACTATTGCTGACTTCCAAGACATTAATATAGATAGTGCGGTGACCTCTCCTAAGTTCACATCTGGAGCGTACCTAATACCACCTTTAGTTGGCCCCATAGAAAGTACATGTTGAACTCTATATCCAACAACTGTTTCCACTTCTTCATACTCATCACGTCTAAATGGGAATGTAACGATGAGAGCTCTTTGAGGGTGCTTTAATCGCTCTCTTATATTTGGATCTAAATTTATTAACTCAGCTACCTCTTCGTACTGCCTAATAACTTCTGTGTACATGTGAGAGTCAAATAACTGAACATTTGCCATTATAAGTTATTGTATTGCAAATATTTATAAACTTCACCTAAAAAGGGTTTTTTGTCACACCTGAATTCTATATTTCAAGTATGAAAAATAATAAAATAGAAGATATCCTAAATATGATAGGTATAGAAACAATTGTCTTGTGTGAAAACCATAATGATAATTGTAATTGCCATAATGTAGTCAAAGAGGCTGCTTAATTTAGGAGAAAAAATGACTAACAATTTAGATCATATTCTTGAACTAACAAAAGAAGTATCAGCTCAAGACACTGAAGAACTGGATTTAACAGTTACAAAGTATGGTGAAGAATTATCAAACACGGATGATTTAGAATTTCTTTGGGTAGCAAGAAGCACAACTAATCTTGTTAAAAATACCAGTAGAGATATTAAGACTTTTAGTGATCAAAAGATGGCAAAAAATATCGAGGACAGTGGTGCTGTTAGGCTTGGAGATGAAGTATTTGTTTTCAATAAATCTTACACCTGGAAAGTTCAAGATTTAAAAAATTTAGTAAATTGGATAATAGAAAAGTCAACAGACAATGAAGAACTTTGCCAAGCTTTAGTCTCAATCATGGGTCAAAATTTTGTTCCAAAACTAAAAGGTCTTGATGCGGTTGCTTCAGGTAGGAATCAAAATACAGAGATGATAAGGGACACTTTCCTACATAAAGAATGGAAAGATAAACCCGATCTAAAATCTATAAATGTAAACAATACTTCAGCACCTCTATGGGCAAAAGATTTAAAACATAATGAAAGAAGAAAAAAATGAATCAACTATATGAGCTATCAAGACAATTCCCAGATGAATGGGTAAAAAAAGCACCTAAGGGGAAGTTTGGGAACTACATCCCCCATTCAGTTATTACACAAAGATTGCTCGAAGTATGCGGACCATTCAACTGGGAAGTTGTTGAATTAATTAGAGAAGAAAAACAAGGTAAAGTAGTTGGATGTTTTGGAAAACTTACTGTAGATGTAGATGGAAAACTTGTCACAGTTACAGCCATCGGAGATGTTGAAAATGATCAAGGTAATGATGGTACAAATGCAAAACATGCAGAATCTGATTCGTTCAAAAGATGTGCAATGAAAATTGGTTTAGGACTCCATCTTTGGGCCGGTAGCGAATACTATCTTGATAAAAAATTATCTGGTGAAAAAGATTCAAATAAAATAAAACTTCAGTCAGCTTAAATTTTTAGCTGTCCATTTTCAGATTCTAAAACTATTGTTACAGGACCATCATTCTCAAGTGAAATATTCATATTTGCTCCAAATTTTCCCTCACTTACTTCTGCATATGTAGTTAACTCTTTTGAAATATAAGAAAGTATTTTCTCGGCTCTAATTGGTTCCTCTGCATCAATAAAAGATGGTCTATTTCCTTTTGAAATATTTCCTAATAGTGTGAACTGACTCACTAATAGAAATTGACCATCAATATCTTTTATTGATTTATTCATTTTTCCAAAGTCATCTGAAAATACCCTCATATTTCCAATTTTTTTAATTAGTACATCAGCATCTTTAATGGTGTCATCTCTTTTAATACCCCAGAGTAAAACCATACCTTGTTGGATCTCTGAAAAAATTATTTCTTCTATTGTTACATTTGCAGATTTAACACGTTGAAGTACAACTTTCATATGATTATATTAAAGTAATTATATGGCTTTAGACATAAAAACAATCAAAATGGCCCAAGGTCCAAATTATGCAGCATTAACAACTTTATTTGAAGATGGGTCACCACAAACACATACTATGTGGGTTGATACTGATGGGGAACATCTCTTAATTAACACTGAAATACATCGAGTTAAGTATAAAAATATTAAAAAAGATCCGAGAGTAAGTGTTATGATATGGAAACATGATGATGCCTTTAAATTCGTTGAAGTAAGAGGTAAAGTTGTCGATGAAATAACAGGCGATGAAGCGGTTGCAAATATTCAAGATTTATCTGAAAAATACTTTGGAAAACCGTACCCTTTTTCAATACAAACAGAAAGAATTGTATTGAAGATATTGGCGGAAAGAGAATTCTTTTTTAATATAAAAGAAGAAGATTTTACTAATTAATCTTTTTTATAATCGTAAAAACCTTTTCCTGTTTTAACACCTAGATTTCCATCCTCAATTTTTTTCTCTAAAAATTTCTTGGGATAATCTTTAGGATTTTTAGTTTCGTTATAAATTTTTAATTTTGCATAATAATGGATATCTAATCCTGAATAATCAGAAATTTCAAAAGGTCCTAAAGGATGATTTAAACCCTTCTTAATTGCTAAATCTATATCTTCAAAATCAGCAATGCCTTCATCATATAGTTCATAAGCTTCATCTACAAGAGCTGCAAGCATTCTATTAACAATAAATCCAGGAGTTTCCTTCTTCAAAGTAACGATAGATCTTCCCATTGACCTTCCTACAGATTGGGTTCTTAAAATAACTTCTTTGGAAGTTGACTCAGGATATGAGATTTCGACGAGATCCATTCTTAATGGTGGATAAAAAAAGTGCATATTTATAAATCTATCTTTGTGATTACAGTCTTTAGCAATTTCAGATGCAGCTATAAAAGAACTATTTGTTGCCAAGACAACTTCAGAATCTGTTATTTCTGAAAGTTGTGAAAAAATCTCAAGCTTAACTTCTAGTCTTTCAACTACAGCTTCTATTATAAAAGTCTTGTCCTCGGCTAATGAATGAATGCTCTCAGCTAAATGAAGATTTTTCTTAAAGTTTTTTAGATGATCTTCGTTGTATATATTTTTAGAAATAAGGTTTTTAAGATTATCTTCTGCAAATTTTAATTTAGTAGTTACATTTTCTACATCTTGATCAAAGATGTGAGTTTGATAGCCAGCCATTGCAGACAATGATGCGATTTGACTTCCCATTTGTCCGCCACCAATTACACCAATTTTTTCATTCATCTATGTTTGTTAATTTCTCTTCTAGCTATTGATCTTAAATGTACTTCATCTGGTCCATCAGCGATTCTTAAAACCCTAGCTCCTGCAGCCATTTTTGCCAAAGGTGTGTCTTGAGAGAGGCCCATTGCACCATGTGTTTGAATAGCTTTGTCGATAACATAAGATGCAGCTTCAACAACTGTTACTTTAATTGAAGAAATTTCTATTTTGGCCTCTTCCTTTCCATATGTGTCTATAAGCCATGCTGTCTTTAGCGTTAACAATCTTGCTTCTTCAATTTTAATTCTTGATTTTGCAATCCACTCTTGAATAACTCCTTGATCGGCTAATTGTTTTCCAAAAGCTTCTCTTGATAAAGATCTATTGATCATAAGCTCTAGTGCTCGTTCAGCCATGCCTATAGCCCTCATACAGTGATGAATTCTTCCGGGGCCTAATCTTGCTTGGGCTATTTTAAATCCTAAACCCTCACCCCCTATAATATTCTTTTTTGGAATAACCACATTTTCAAATAAAAGTTCGGGATGTCCTGTATAACCATCATCGTAGCCATAGACCTGCATAGGTCTAAGGATAGAGATTCCTTCAGTATCCATTGGTACCAGTATTTGACTTTGTCTTTGATGAGGTGCATTTTCAGGATTTGTAACACCCATAAATATACATATTTTAGCTCTGGGATTAATAGCATTTGATGTCCACCATTTACGTCCGTTTATAATGTAGTTATCACCCTTACTTACAATAGAGCTACTAATATTTGTTGCATCAGATGAAGCTACATCAGGTTCTGTCATGGCAAAACATGACCTTATTGAACCCTCTAGTAATGGTTTTAACCACTCTTCTTTTTGCTCTTCTGTGCCAAAATCATACAGAACTTCCATATTTCCAGTATCTGGAGCTGAACAATTAAATACCTCTGGTGCCCACCAGACCTTGCCTGTAATCTCGGCAAGTGGTGCATACTCGACATTCGTCAGTCCAGCACCATATTCAATATCTGGTAGAAATAAATTCCACAAACCCTCAGCTTTTGCTAAGTCTTTAAGTTTGTCAAGAATTTGCGGTATGTGAAGCGAATTACCCGATTCTTCAATTTCTAAATCATAAGCTTGTTCATTTGGATAAATATGTTCTTCAAAGAATTTATGTAATCTTTTTTGTAAATCTAATGATTTTTCTGAGTAATTAAAATCCACAATTTATTCTATCAATAATTAACTCTCGTGAACAATCTTTATGTAATATATTATTGCATGGACTTTTTTGATAACAAATTACGTGAATATATTTCATCAGTGACTGAACTTGATAGGAACTTTACATTTGAACAATTCAAAGTTGGAAGGTCAAACATAACATTTAAAATTGAAGATGGAATTTATCAGTATGTACTAAGAAGACCCCCTTTTGGGAATAAGCTTGAATCTGCTCACAACATGAAGAGGGAGTATAAGATTATTTCTGAATTATATAAAAGTAAAATCAAGGTTCCAAAAGTAATCTCATTATGTTCTGATAGAAATATTTGTGATGAGGATTTTTATATTATGGAGTACATAGATGGAGAAACAATATCAGATAATATTATTGCAAATAAATATTCTAAAAATCAAAAAGAAAAAATATCAAAATCTTTCATAAGAGCTGCAGCAGAACTTCATAGTTATGATGTAGTTAATTCAAAACTAAGTGATTTGGGAAAGCATGAAGATTATGTTGAAAGGCAACTCACAAGATGGAGTAAACAATTCGATGCACAAAAGATAAGAGATATAATCGATTTAAATAAAGCAACTGATATTTTGTTTAATTCAATTCCAAATCAACAAAGTGTACGTATTGTACATGGTGATTATCGATTAGATAATGTGAGAATTAAAGATAGTGAGGTAACAGCAATTTTAGATTGGGAATTATGCACTTTAGGTGACCCATTAGCTGACCTCGGAACGGTGATAGCTTCCTGGTCAAACTTGGAAGAGAAGGATACACCTTTTATTTATTCTCCATCTTTGAGTCCCGGCTTTTTAAGTAGAAACCAGATACTTTCTATTTATGAACATGAATCTTCTCTAAGCTTGCGAGATATTGAGTTCTATATAAGATTATCATTTTGGAAACATGCCATGATCATGGAAGGTGTATACGTAAGATATTCACTTGGTTATTATGGTGATGTAGATAAAAAAGAGATAGATGCATTTGGAGAAAGTACATTTAATTTTGCTAAAAAGGCATCTAATAAAAATTTGTTAGAGGAGATTTTATGAACGTTATTCCAGCAAACGAACTTAAAAACCATATTGGTGAAGAAATTGGCCTTTCAGAGTGGATAGAAGTTACTCAAGAAAGAATTAATAAATTTGCAGATGCAACAAATGATCATCAATTTATACATGTAGATCCAGAACTAGCCAAATCAGCCCCAACACCTTGGGATACAACAATAGCGCATGGTTTTCTAACATTAAGCTTAGTTTCCTATATGTCGGCAACTTCAGGATTTATGCCAGCAGAAATGCAAACAGCTGTTAATTATGGGTCTGATAAAGTTCGATTTATGGAAGCTGTCCCCGTTGATAGTAAAATTAGAGGACGTTTCGTTTTAACTGATGCACAGTATAAAAAAAATGGTAGATGGCTAGTAAAAACCTCAGTAACTATTGAAATAGACGGTGTAGAAAAGCCAGCAGCAATAATTGAAACTTTAACTTTATATATAGTCAAAGAATAGAAATCGATTTAAGGAGAAAATATGAGAGAAGCAGTAATAGTATCGGCAGCAAGAACACCTATTGGTAAAGCATATAGAGGAGCTTATAACAATACTGGTGCTCCTACACTTGGTTCATATTCTATTAAAGAAGCAATTTCACGTGCTGGTATTGAACCTACACAAATAGAAGATGTAATTATGGGCTGTGCTCAACAGCAAGGCACTCAAGCATTAAATATTGGAAGATTAAGCGGCATGGCAGCTGGTTTACCAGACTCAGTACCTGGTATGACAATTGACAGGCAGTGTTCTTCCGGACTGATGGCAATTGCTACCGGTGCAAAACAAATTATTACAGACAATATGGAAGTTGTAGTTGCAGGTGGGATAGAATCCATATCACTTGTTCAAACAGCTGATTTCAGACTTAACTCTGATCCATTAGTTTTAGATATGCAACAACATGCATATATGCCAATGATTGAAACAGCTGACCATGTCGCAGAAAAATATAAAGTTTCAAGAGACGCTCAGGATGAATACTCATTAGAAAGTCAAATGAGAACTGCTGCTGCACAAGAAGCAGGTAAATTTGATGATGAAATAGTTGCCACAACCTCAACAAAAATTGTTAAAAATAAAGAAACTGGCGAAGTTACTGAAGAGGTTGTTGAACTAACTAAAGATGAAGGCAATAGACCGCAAACAACCTTAGAAGGACTCTCTTCTTTACCTGCAGTGTATGGTGAAGGTAAATTTATTTCCGCTGGTAATGCCTCACAGCTTTCAGATGGTTCAGCTTCAGTCGTCATGATGGAGGCTAAACAAGCAGAAGAAAAAGGTCTAAATCCTCTTGGTTACTATAGAGGGATGACTGTATCGGCATTAGCACCTGAAGAAATGGGTATAGGTCCTGTATTGGCGGTACCAAATTTATTAAATAAGTTTAATCTTTCAGTTGAAGATATAGGTCTTTGGGAACTAAATGAAGCATTTGCTGTACAGGCCTTATATTGTAGAGATGAACTTGGTATTGACCCAAGTATTTACAATGTTAACGGTGGTTCGATTTCTATTGGTCATCCATATGGTATGACTGGTGCAAGAATGACAATGCATGCACTTATTGAAGGTAAAAGACGAAATGCTAAATTCGTTGTTGTCACCATGTGTGTCGGTGGCGGTATGGGTGCTGCAGGATTATTTGAAGTTATATAAATTAAAATAATTAATAATTTTTTGAAATCAAATTTTAGATTTTTTGATTTCAAAACCAACCCTTATAATGTTGTATGTATAAGTATTTTGTTAAAAATTAATATTAAATATAGAATTATCCGAAGTCAAAGATTGGAAAAGCATGAA
This sequence comes from Acidimicrobiia bacterium, assembly GCA_028376655.1. Lineage (GTDB taxonomy): Bacteria > Actinomycetota > Acidimicrobiia > Actinomarinales > Actinomarinaceae > Actinomarina. The sequence goes on along the minus strand of JAONAZ010000002.1, from coordinate 57,317 downwards.
ATCAGTTATCTGTACAGAACTAGGAAATCCTGAACTTCTACAAATTAAAGATACAGAAAAACCTACACCACTAAAAGACGAAGTTCTTGTAAAAGTAGAAGCTGCAGGAGTAAATTATCCGGATGCACTTTTAGTACAAGGAAAATATCAAGTTGTAGTAAATCCTCCATTTACACCTGGTAATGAGATTTGTGGGTATATAGAAGAAGTCGGCTCAAATGTTGATTTTAAAAAGGGTATGAAAGTTATTGGTTTACCAGAAATAGGTGGTTTTTCAGAATATGTTTGCCTAAACAAAAACCTTGTTATTCCTATCTCAGATAATATAAGCTCAATCGCAGGGGCAAGTTTGCCTATAAACTATGGAACAACGTATTACGCACTCAAAAGACGTGCAAATGCTTCAAGGGGTGAATCGCTCCTTGTTCTCGGTGCATCTGGTGGTGTAGGTACCGCCTCAATACAGTTAGGTAAAATATTAGGCTTAAACATTATTGCAGCAGTTGGTTCCGACGAGAAAGAAGAATATGTTAAAAACTTAGGTGCCGATCATGTAATTAGATACGATCAAGAAAACTTAAAAGAATCTACTAAAAATCTCACTGGAGGAAATGGTGTTGATATTGTTATAGATCCTGTTGGAGGAGACATAACAGAACAAGCTTTACGTGCAACAGCTTGGAATGGAAGACTTCTTGTTATTGGTTTCGCACAGGGAGAAATACCCAAAATTCCATTAAACATAACACTTGTTAAAGGTGTCTCTATAGTTGGAGTATGGTGGGGACGGTGGACTCAGTCTTCACCTGAAGAGACAGCTGAAGACTTTAATGAACTAATAGGTTTCATGAACGATGGTAAACTTAATATAGTCCCAAGAAATATCTATTCAATTAAAGAAATACCGATCGCTCTGAATAATTTTTTAAATAGAAAAAATATTGGTAAAACTGTAATTAAATTTTAATTATTTTTTAGCAGATTCAAAATAAGGATTATCACCAGAAGCATGGTCAGTTGCATCAATAATGTTACCTATTTCTGGAATAGCATCTCTTAAGGAAGTTTCAATACCTTGTGTCAATGTAACCTGTGCCATACCGCAACCTTGACAACCGCCACCTAGTTTAAGATAAACATCTTGCCCCTCAACGCCTACTAGTTGAGCAACACCACCATGGGATGCTATTGCTGGGTTTATTTGTGACTCAAGTACAGTTTGAACCTTTTCAGCAAGTTCACCAGTTAGTTCAGGCATTTCATCAGGGTTTCCAAAGATTTCTGGACTCGGTGTATTAGGATTATCCATAGTAAGACCAGGTGCAGAAGGGTCATCTGAAAGTTCTAATTTAGCATTATTAAATTTATCTAAATCTTTAGAAGCGATAATTACAGTTAATTCTCCAAATTCAACTCGTTTGTCATCAGATCTAGCTTGTTCTAAATCTAAAAAACTAAGATCATACGTGTATTGGTTACCTTGTACACCATCTATCTGAAGAAATAAGGCATACTCATTATCCCCCGGTTCTTGCTCTTTTATTTCAAGAACTTTTCCAATTGCTTTTTCACCAATATCAAATTTAAAATTTTCAGTCATATAATAATGATAGTGAAATTGTGGATTGTGTAAAATAAATGAAAAAAGTATTACTGGTTATTCCAGAGCAAAGTTATAAATCAAATGACTTTGTGTTAGCCGCTAAAAGGTTGAAAATACCATTTTTTATAATCACAGACAGTGAACAAGTTTCTGAAAAATTAAGCGATAATATTATTGTTTCAGATTTTTCTAAAGATATTACTCAAATTGTTCTAGATAAACTAATCGACATAACCCATGTTTTACCAGTTGACCATTCATCATTAGTGTATGCAGCAAAGTTAGTGGATTTACTAAATGCTAAAGGTAATTCGATATACTCGGTGAATTTAGCAATGGACAAATATAAGTCCCGAGAAATTTTTAATGAAATAACTGAAGTAAAAATTAAAAATAAATACGTCAATAACATGGACGATGTTGATGAATTTGTAACTAAATATAAGTTCGGAGTACTTAAGCCTACCAAGGGTACAGCAAGCAATAGGGTAATTAAGGTAACAAATCAAAATAAAAAAGATACTCTTATTAAAAATATAATTAAAGATTGTAAAAAAAATGAACTTATTATTGAAGAATTTGTTGAGGGTAATGAATACGCGTACGAGGGAATGTTAATTAACTCTGAACTACATAAATTTGTAGTATTTGAGAAACCATTAATTTATAGAGAGCCTTACTTTGAAGAGTCCATATATTTAACACCAAGCAATTTAGATGATGAAGTAATTAAAGAAGTAAAGCTTAAACTCCATGAAGCATGTAAAAAAATTGGATTAACAAATGGACCAATTCATGCTGAATTCAAAATATTTAATAATCAAGTTTTTATCATTGAAATAAATCCCAGAATGATTGGAGGTCTTTGCTCAAGATGTTTAAGTTTTGGATTATTTAAACAGTCTTTAGAGGAACTAATACTATTAGCCTTCAGTACTGAAAAATTTAAACAAATAGAATTACTTAGCAATTATGTTGGTGTTTTAATGTTGCCAGTACCAAAAAGTGGTAAATTTGTATCTATAAATATCGATGAATTAACTGATATTGAAAATGTTTCTTCTGTAGATATAACAGTGTCGAAGAATAGTCATCTACAAATGCCTCCAAAAGGAGAAAAATATCTTGGATTTGTTTTTTCACAAGCAGAAAGCAAATCTTTGGTAATGGATGCTTTAAAAACCTCCCTCAAAATCGCTGCACCTATTATTGAATCATAAAATATGATAATCTTTAATTACAATGATTAATATTTTGATTTCACTAAATGGTGAATGTACTGTTACAAAAAATCAATTATTAAAAAAATATGATTACATTTTTGGTGTAGATGGTGGAACGAAATATTTATATAATTTATCTTATTTGCCAACACATATAATCGGAGATTTTGACTCTATTAAAACTAGCACTAAGAATACTGCAGCTAAAGACGGTGCAACAATATTGACTTATGATAAAAATAAAAATGAAACAGATTTAGAAATTGCATTAGAAGTTGCAAAACAGCATGGCTCAGAATCAATAACAATTATCGGTGGTGAGGGTAAAGAATTAGATCATCTATTTTCTAATTTATTAACTATTTCAGCCTTTAATAAAACTGAACATATTGAGTGGATAACAAAAAATGAAACAATAATTTTTTCTCCTAATAATAATTTTTATACAGAGGTTGATAAAATCTTTAGTATCATTACACTTTCACAAATAACTAACCTGACAATAAAGGGTTCTAAGTGGGATATTGATAATATGGATATACCTTATGGATCTTCCAGAACGCTTAGAAATATTGCTCTACAAAAAGATATAGAAGTGTATTGTGATGATGGTAAATACTGTATAGTTCTTAAGAATTAAGATCTAGGTATATCTTTCCAAGGCTTATCTTTATCTAGTTTTTGTTCACCAGGTAATCCAAGAACTCTTTCTGCAATAATATTCCTCATTATTTCAGATGTACCACCTTCAATTGAATTAGCTCTTGAACGTAAAAATAAACTTTGTGTATCGGTAAAACCGAATGTATCATTATCGAAATTTAATTCTGGTTGGGTGAGTGTATATCCCCGCGGAAATAATAGTCCATCATTACCTAATAACTCCATACCAAATTCATAAGAAGCTTTATTGATTTCTGCTTCATAAAGTTTACTGGTTGAGCCCTCAGGTCCAGGTGTACCCTTCTCTCTTAGTTCAGATGCCCTTATATTTGTTAGCCTGACAGCTTCCTGCTGAATCCATAATTCTACAAGTTTGTCCTTTTGAATAGGGTCTTCAAGTTCTCTATCTTTCCATATTTGTACCAAATGTCCAGGTGCTCCGCTACCTCTTTCTCTAACATTACCCCCGATTGCTACTCTCTCATTCATTAAGGTTGCTAAAGATACTCTCCAACCTTCACCGAGTCCACCTAAAATATTCTTTTTTGGTATTTTGGTATCTGTAAAATATACTTCATTAAATTCTGCTTCACCTGTAATTTGTCTCAAGGGTCTAACTTCAACCCCATCAGATTCCATATCAACTATAAAAAAAGTTAAACCTCTATGTTTAGGCGCAGCAGGATCTGTTCTAGTAACTAACAATCCCCATTTAGCCAAGTGGCCAAGAGTAGTCCAGACTTTTTGACCATTAACAATATAACCATCTCCATCATCTACTGCCTTAGTAGATAAACTAGCTAAGTCGGAACCAGATCCTGGTTCAGAAAATAATTGACACCATATCTCTTCAGCTGTAAACATTGGCCTTAAATATTGTTCTATTTGCTCAGGAGTGCCATATTCAATAATCGTAGGCGCACCCATTCCTATTCCTAAAATATTAGCTATTCTATTTTGCTGAGAAATACCTTCACTTCTTAGTCTTTCAGTAATGAGCATTTGATATTTAGGATTTAATCCTAAACCGCCGGAACCTTCAGGAAATTGAACCCAAGCTAAACCAAGATCAAATTGCTTACCCCAAAATACTTGTAAATCTTGATCATCTTTTCTAAAATCAATCAATTCTTGAAGTCTTTTATTTACAAGCTCTTCGGATTGTATTTGTTTTGTGTCTATTTTTTCCATAAAAAATTATACATTCAAATAAGTATTTAAGTTAGCTTCCCTGTATTGCTTCTTGAATGATCATTAGTTCATCTTCATTACTTAATGGATATTTTCCATCCTTAATAGTCCTAATTTCTTCAATATTGCCAGCTATATCCTCGGCAGTGGCAGATGTATTAACATATCCTTTATGAGTAATTATTCCAATTCGTGCAAAACGGCCAGCTGCTACACCGAAAATTTCATGTGTCGGTACACAAGATTCAGATGCTAGGTATACAACCATAGGTGTAACTAATTGAGCACTAAATAATTTGCCAACATCCTCAGGAAGTAATGCCTCTGTCATTCTTGTATATGCTGTTGGGGCTATGACGTTTACTTTTATATTATATTTAGCACCTTCTATTGAAAGGACATTTGTTAGACCCACAATTCCCATTTTCGCTGCACCATAGTTTGCCTGACCAAAGTTGCCAAATAAACCTGATGGAGATGCGACATTAACAATTCTTCCATAATTATTATCTTTCATAACTTTAAAAGCAGGCTGACTTACAAAAAAAGTGCCCTTTAAATGTACATCCAAAATAAGTGATAATTCATCTTCAGACATATTTGCAAAACTTTTATCACGTAAGATACCAGCATTGTTGATAACTGCATCAACTGTTCCGAAGTTATCAACAGCACACTGAACAATAGCTTCTCCACCCTCTTTAGTTGCAACAGAATCATAGTTAGCAATAGCTTCTCCACCATTTTTTGATATTTCAGCCACAACTTCATCAGCTGGTGAACTTGCTGCACCAGAACCATCGACGGATCCTCCAAGATCATTAACAATAACTTTTGCTCCCCTGCTTCCGAGTTCTAGAGCATATGCTTTGCCAAGGCCATTACCTGCCCCGGTAACAATAACTGTTCTGTTTTCAAAGTTTATTTGATTCATGTTTACTCCTTGTACATTGCGTCTATTTTATCTTTATACACTTCATTGATAACATTTCTCTTTAGTTTAAGAGTTGGTGTTAATTCCCCACTTGTATCTGTCCACTCTTCTTCCAAAATGGTAAATTTCTTAATTTGTTGAACATTCGCAACTTTGCTATTTGCTATATCAATCTGACCTTGAATAGCTTCAATAACTTTCTCATTTTCATGAAAAGTGTCTATATCGTAATTTATAGAGTTGTCTTCAGCCCATTTCTCACTTGTACCTTCTCTATCGAGGACGATTAAAGCAGAAAGAAACTTTTGACCATCACCAACCATGCAAATCTGTCCGACTAATGGATGGGGTTTAATAAGATCTTCAAGTTCTACTGGAGCAATATTTTTTCCTCCAGACGTTATGATTATCTCTTTCTTACGTCCTATAATTTTGACATATCCATCTTCACCAATTTCAGCTAAATCACCCGTATGAAGCCAGCCATCAGTATCAAATGCTTCTTTTGTTGCTTCTTCTTGTTTGTAATAACCATTTGTTACGTGACCACCTTTCATGCATAACTCTCCATCTTCTAATATTTTTATTTCTGTACCAGCTAAAGGTATACCTACTTTACCAATTGGGTTAAATACTTTGGGTATAGGCACTCCCGCTGATTTTAACTTATTAGTTAAAGATTCAACTGCATTTGATGCAATGCCAACTGTTGCGGGACCAGTATCTTCAGTCATTCCATAAATTTCAGTAACGTCAATATGTATAGCGTGAAACCAACGTTGAACATCTGGATTCATCGCTGCAGCAGCTGTTACAAAATATTCGGTATTTTGAATCCCTAAACCTTCTTTAAATTTAGAAAATACTAATTTATTAAAAACTGCGTCAAGAAGTTTAACTTTTAAAGGAACACTTTCACCGCTTTGTTCATACTTTACTCTTTCCAGTCCATTATCAATGGCTTTTAATGCTAGATCTGCTTTGTCTGAATCATTAATTTTATTAAGTAAACCAGCCTGAAATTTTTCCCATACTCTTGGTACAGCTAGGAATACACTGGGCTGAATTGTTGGTAGAGCAAGTGACATATCCTCAAGAACAGGTACAGGAAAGATTTGACCAGTTTTATATATAGCTTGGTAGTGATCTCCTGCTCTAGCGGCAATATGAGCCATAGGTAAGTAGGAAACAATTCTTGGGTGCATAGATGCGGGTACCAATTCACCAAAAAGACTTTCATTTGTCCATAAAACATTTCTATGGGTAATCATTACCCCTTTTGGATTTCCAGTTGTACCTGAAGTAAAAATTAAACAAGCAAGTGATTCAGGTGTTACAGTTTTGATAGCATCACGTAATAATGTATCATCTTTATCATTAATGCCCTTGCCACGTTCTAGCAATTCATGATAAGAAACAACATACTCCTTATCTTTAACTTCTTCGTATCCATTAATAACAACTATTGTTTCTAATTTTGGACAATCTTCTTTGGCTTTATTAATCTCATGAAATAATTCTAAATCTCCTGCAATAGCAACTTTTGCTTCCATAAGATTTGCAACATATTCAATTTGTCCAGATTTGAGTTGCTTGTAGAGAGTTGACGGAGTTGAACCACAATGCATTATTGCAAGGTCAGAGATATTATGTTCTTTGGTATTATTAGACATAATAAAAGCTGTATCTCTTGGTGTTAAGCCAATATCAATGAGGCCTGACGCTAGGTTATGAATCTCATTTCTATATTCACTCCAAGACATTGCATCCCATCCTGAATACTCATTATTAATTGGTGTATTTATTGCAGGAAAGTCTGGATATTCTTCGGCATTATTATCGATATAGTCTATTAGGGTTTTTCCTTCTACTTTGGCGTCTATAGATGATGATTGATTTTTTAAAAATTCGTGTAGTTGATTTTTCATACTCTCCTCTGTAACAATATGTAAATTTTACTTGAAAATAATCAAATTAACTAATCTAATTTGGTATAAATTGGTTAATAACTTATTACAGAATTTCTGTTGAAAATTTAATTTAATATTCGTTTTTAAAAAAAACAATGGTGTTAACTAAGCCTTCTCCAAAAATAATTAATATTCTTTTACAAATAAATGCTGGCACCATTAGAGAAAACTAATACTGTCCTTTGATAAAATTAATTACAAGAATTACCTCATTATCACTTAGTCGCTGGGCGGGCATTGAGCCCATACCCTTGGTGATTGTTTGAACCCAATATGAGTCAGGCATTTGGGCCGCCTTTGAGTCCATATTTAGACTTGGACCTACACGACCTGAGAAATCTGAACCATGGCATGCAGAACATCTAGATGTGTAGATTTCTTCGCCAGATGTTAGTTCAGTTACTTCTGCAGGTGTGCAAGAAACAAATAATATAAAAAAAGGAATTAGTATCTTCTTCAAAGTTTATTCTTCTTCTAGACCGGTTTTAAACTCTCTTGTTGATTTACCTAAAGATTTTGCAAGACCTGGTAAACGTTTGGCCCCAAAGAGTAACAATAGAATTGTTAAAATTATTAAAAGTTCTGGTAGTCCTAATCTCATATGTTAATTCTACCCGGGGTCTTGAATTATTTTATGATATTGATTTCTTTTGAATAAAATTGATTAGCAAATATCCACTGATTGAAAAAATGATGAACATTGCAATACTTTCTATGTCCTGAGAAGTTGGTAAAACAGGTTGAGTTATTACAGCATCTTCTATCCCATCACTATTAGTTATAGTTTTAACTGTTTGACGAAAAGGCCATACCTTTAACAATGATCCTATTAGAAAACCTGAAAGTAGGGCTAGTAAATTATCTTTATAATTTTGAAATAAAAAATGTAAGAATCGACTGAAAATTAATAATCCAAATATGCAACCTAAACCAAAAACTAGAATAATCCTTATATCAAAATCCTTTATTGCGTTAATAATAAATTCATATTTTGAGAGCAAAAGAAGAATAAAAGATCCACTGATACCCGGAAGAATCATGGCAGTTATTGCAATTGAACCTGTAAAGAAAATATAAATGTCAGTATTTGGCAAGGTTGTAGTATCTGAAAGAACAACAGAAGCCGCGATGGCAATTCCTAAAATTACTATACATACCTTATTAATATCTAATGTCTGGATATCTTTTAAAATTATATATGCAGATGCAATAATTAAGCCAAAGAAGAAACCCCAAATCTTAAACTCATGGCTGTCCAATAAAAAGACAATAATCTGAACTAAGAGAATTACAGAAGTAGCAATTCCACTCAATAAAATAATGAAGAATGTGCCATTTAGTTCTATCCAAAATTCTTTTACTCCCTTTTTAAATAATGTCTTAATTAATCTCGGATTAATATTTTTTATGGAAGAAATAAGTTCTTCATAAATTCCAGTAATTAATGCTATTGTACCACCAGATACTCCAGGAACAATATCGGCTGCACCCATACCAATCCCTTTTAGATATAAAATAAAATTTGATTTCACTATTAAATCTTAGAATTTTTATTGAAGATTCTAAATAACAATGGAGATACGGTTGCTGTTAGAACGGCAAGAAGAATAATCTGCTGTTCTAAATTTTTTGATAACAGTTCAAGCTCTACACCTATTTCTGCCATAGCAATTATTAAACTAAATCTAGCTGAAAGTAGAAACCCTCCAGCAAATATTTTTGATAAAGAAATTTTAGAGAATATTAATAATAAAGATGGCACTAATTTTACTACCACTGCGATACCAAATAAATATAGAACATCTATATAAAATTCAGTATTTGAAAATAGAGATATATCGTAGTTTAAGCCAATATTTATAAAAAAGATTGGTATTAGAAAACCATAAGAAAAACCCTTTAGGCTGCTCTCCAAACTTCCTCTATTGGGGAAAACAAATGCAAATAGCGTACCTGCTAAAAATGCTCCAAGGATTGCTTCTATGTCAAATAAAACTGCAACTCCAACAAGAGTTAACATCAGAGCTAATGAACTTCTGATGCCTAGTTCTTCTGGATCATTACCATCAAACATTCGGGAGAATAATTGAGGGTTCCACCAAGCTAATCTTCTCAGAATCCTTAGTAAAAATATAACTATTGCAAAATAGAGAATAATATTTAAGTTTGTGACAGAAAAGCCATTTGATTTAATAACTGATGCATAAACTGTCGCAGCCAGAAGAGTTAATATGTCGGCAAGCAGGGCAATTATAAACAACATTTGTCCATAATCAGTTTTGATTGTATCATCGCTTCTTAATACAGAAATAACTATATCAACACTGGTAGTACAGAGGACTAGAGCTAGGAATATAGGATATTCTAATTCTGTAATAATCACAAAAGAAATGGCGACAGTAGATAAATAAACAACGATTGGTAGAGCTAATGTTCTGAGCCCTTTTTCTCTAAATGTATCAAGTTCAATTTCAAATCCGGATAAAAACATTAATAGTAAAAAGCCTAGAACAGCTAAACCTGAAATAAATTCTGATGGGGTTACTAGATGTAGTACAGGGCCAACTATGATCCCAAAAGCTATTTCAAGCACAATTGAAGGAATCTTAAGTCGAGAACCAACTAGAGGAAGGAGAAATGCACCCAAGGATATTACTACTAACGATATTGCATCAAAACTTTCCACAAAAACTCCTAAATTGGAATGTACAAAACTGAAGAAGAAGAATTCTGAGATATGTACTCTGTAGTTTTCTTTAACTGCCAAGTAGTGGACTTATTACGACCAATTATTGATAGATCAAACTTATCTGTAAGAGATGTAAATATTTTTGCTTCATTACCTTCTTCAGAAAGTATTTCTAATTGAACCTCATTTGATAATGCTGCATCTTGAAGTTTTTGCGTCATAGATTTTTTAGAATCTTTATTCTCGTGAGATATAAACTTGGGTTGATCAACAACGACTGCAAATACTTTTGCATTTAAAGTTGATGCAATATCAAATGAAATTGTAGTCGGACTAATTTCTGAGAAATCACTACTTGATAAAAAACCAATGTTATTTATAGGAGACGTTCCTCTTGAAAATAGCATTGGAATTTTATTTTTATTTGAAAAATTAATATATGTACGTATTGTTGAAATCTTTACATCCTCAGTGACAGGAATAATTAATGTACCAATAGATAATTCATCAAGTTTAGACTCTATTTCTTTAAGAGAATTTTTTTGTATATTCTCTGTTCTAAATTTTTGATCTTTAAGGATTGCTTCAAATGTTGTTTTATCTTCTTCTTTAGTATCAGTAAATATAGTCTCTTGTGAAAGAATTACCAATTCTTCAGCTTTTGTATTTCGAGAATAAAACTCTGCTTCAGTAAGATTTTTCAACTCTTCCTCGGAGTTAATAACAATTGCTGTGTTTTTACCAAACTCAAGTGGAAATCTTGATACAGAACCTGAAAATAATTTTATTACGTTTCCAAATGCTCCAGATTGTAAAACAACAGTTACTAAATCCCCCGTTTGAAGTTCAGTATCCCCATGAGGTATAACTACTTTACCCTTTCTAAAAAGAGCGCCAACAATAAAATAATCAGATCCAATTTCTTTCAGTTTTTTACCTCTTACTGGGCTATCAGCATTTACCTCTAATTCGATTGCTTCCGCTCTTCCACCTGCAAAAGCTTGTGAAACAACTCTTCTCGGTTCAAGTATGTGCTCAAACCTTCTGGCTAATAAGATATTTGGGTCTACTAGCTCGACTTCTAGCTCGTCATAATATTTAATATTCGATTCATTATTAACCACTGATGACAGTCGTGATATTTTGTGATTTTTAGCAATTTTAATAATTTCTATATTTACTTCATCATCATGAGTAAGTGTGATCAATGCACTAGCCGCTTCTATACCAGCTTTTTTTAGAACCAAAGTAGATGTCCCATCACCCTGATATTTTTCTATTTGCCTATTTGGGTTAAAGTTCCGTAATTTGTCCTGGTCCATATCAATTACAGATACTGTCCAACCTGTACTTATTCTATTTATAAGCTCTTTGGCTTCGCCATGAGCACCAACAATTATTACTTTCACGTGATTATTATGTCACAAAACTCATTTTCATAAAGAATTACTTAAAAAAATTTAATGCGTGTTTAAATACCTTGATTGTGATTTAGACATTGAATAAAAAGTGCATTACATCACCATCTTTAACAATATATTCTTTGCCCTCTGAGCGGAGTTTTCCAGCTTCTTTTGAACCCTTTTCACCCATATTGTCAACATAATCATGGAATGCTATCGTTTCAGCACGAATAAAACCCTTTTCAAAGTCACCATGTATTTTTCCAGCAGCCTGTGGTGCACTGTCCCCGACGTTGATTGTCCAGGCTCTTACCTCCTGTATCCCAGCAGTAAAGTACGTTTGTAAACCAAGTAATTTATAACCGGCTTTAATTAACCGATCCAGTCCAGATTCATTTTGACCCATCTCTTGAAGAAAATCATATTTTTCTTTTTCATCTAATTCAGTTATTTCAGCTTCAATATCAGCACAAATAGCTATTGCTTCTGATTTTTCTGAGTTGGCAAAGTTTACAACTGCATCTAAATGTGGATTGTTTAAAAATCCATTTTCTCCGACATTAGCAACATAAAGAACAGGTTTAATTGTTAATAACTGAAAACCTTTTAATAATTTAGATTCTTCTTCGTTAAAACTAAGTGTTCTTACACTGTACCCCTCTTCCAGTACAGGTAGAATTTTTTCTAATAGATCTCTTAGAGGTAATCCTTCTTTTTTACCTGATTTAGTATTTTTGACAGCTTTTTCATAAAGTTTTTCAACAGTTGCCAGATCAGCTAAAACTAATTCTGTATTAATGATTTCGATATCATCAGATGGAGAAACCTTTCCTGCTACGTGAACAACATCTTCATTTTCAAATGCGCGAACAACATGTACAATTGCATCCGTCTCTCTAATATTTGTAAGAAATTGATTACCTAAACCTTCGCCTTTTGAAGCCCCTTCAACAAGGCCAGCAATATCTACAAATTCCATAGTTGTGGGAATAATCTCTTTAGGATTTACTATTTGAGCTAGGTCATCTAACCTTGGATCATTTATAGGAACAATGCCAACATTTGGTTCAATTGTGCAAAATGGATAGTTGGCAGATTCTATTCCTGCTTGTGTTAATGCATTAAATAATGTAGATTTACCAACATTTGGCATTCCTACAATTCCACACTTAAACCCCATAACAACTTATCCTTCGATATAAATTACAAACATAAATTGAATATAGTCGTCTAATTTTTTAATTTTTATGATTCTTTCCGACAACTTCAGATTTTTAATATTAAAGTTTTTTAATAGGAGAAAAATGACAGAAAAAAATAATAAAAAAACTATTTTTGGTTGGAGTTTATATGATTGGGCAAAATCAGCTTATGAAACAACGACTCTAGGTGCAATTTTACCAGTATATTTCGTAAGCGTTGTAGTGCCTTCTGAGGGATTCAATTTCAGAGGAAACCTTTACACCGGTGCAGAAGTGTGGGGATTTGCTATTGGATCTGCATTATTTATATTCTTTTTAATCATGCCAACTATCGGGGCAATTGGAGATTTATCTGGGAATAGAATGAAGTTATTTAAAATTTTTGCATACGGAGGAGCTGTATTTGCCTCAACCTTCTATTTTGCAACATCAGGTGATGTAATTTTTACATTGGGTATTTATTTTATGGCACAATTTGGTGCTACTGGTTCGAATGTTTTTTATGATAGTGTCTTAAAAGATATTACAACAGATGATACGATTGATGCCGTTTCAGCTCGAGGATATGCATTGGGTTATTTAGGTGGTGGCCTACAACTAGTAATTTCTCTAGCTCTTATTCAACTTGGTCCAGACCTACTTGGAATTGAGACAGAATTAGCATCAAGAATTGCAATTTCATCTGCTGGACTGTGGTGGTTAGTTTTTTCAATGATGAGTTTCTCAAGAATGAAAATAACTGAAAATAAATCTATATCTGTTGAAGGAAACATATTTGCTAATGCTTATAGTAAAAATTTTAAGACCCTTAAGAAAATAAGACAATTTCCATTTCTTATGTATTTCCTCATAGCCTATCTCTTTTATTGGGATGGACTGCAGACTATAATCAATATGTCAGGGGCATATTTTTCTGAAGTTATTCTCTTAGATCAAACTCAAATAATTATGGTATTTATTGTTGTTCAATTTGTTGCTTATTTTGGTGCTAAGTTAGCTGGAGTAATGGCAAAACGTATTGGTCAAAAAAATACATTGTATTACACAATGTTTCTAATATTTATAGTTGGTAATGCAGCTGCTTTTATACCCGAGAAACAATTTCTTCCTGTAATTGCATTAGGTGTCTTTACTGCAATGGGTATGGGGGGTTTGCAATCAGTAAGTAGAAGCGTTTACGCTTCAATGCTTCCAAAAGGTGCTGAAGGAGAGTTTATGGGATTCTTTTCTGTACTATCTAGATTTTCAGCCATTTGGGGGCCATTAATTTATAGTTATGTGAGTGTGACTACTGGAAACCCTAGACTTTCCCTTCCCGTGATAACTTCATTTTTTGTTATTGGATTTTTAATTCTAAGAAAAGTTGATATGGATAAAACAATATCAGAAGATGAATGGGCCTCTATTTAATAAGTTGAGCTAAGTTAGCGAAAAGTGCTGACACGGTTATTGGCCCCACTCCACCTGGAAATGGTGATCTAGCAATTAAATGCTCCTCAAGGCCTTTAGGGTTGATGTCACCATAGTTTTTATTATCTACATTAGAAATACCTATATCAATTGCTACTGATCCTTTTTTTAGATAATCTATATTGAACAATCTACTTTTTCCGATAGCTGATATAAGAATATCTGCTTGTTGCGTATAAGATTTCAAATCAGAAGTTTTACTATGAACTACTGTTACATTTCCATTGAATTGTTTACTGCTAAGTAATTTTGATAAGGGGGAAGAGACTAATCTTGATCTACCTGCAATTACAATATTTTTATCTTCTGTTTTAATATCATAATATTTTATAAGTTCTAATACTGCGAGTGATGTAGCTGGAAGTATTTTATAGTTTTTTGAGTATAAGTAGCCAAGATTATGTGTTGTTAACCCATCAACATCTAGCTCAGGAGGTATTAGGTTAACAATTTCTTCAAAATCAAGATGTACAGGAAGGGGAAGTTGAACAATTATTCCCTGTGAGATTTTTTTTGTTGCTTCAATTTGTTCTAATACCTCAATGGGAGTTGAATCATTAGGAAGTTTAAGCCAATTAAAATCTACTCCAAGTTCTTTCGCTTTATCTTGTTTTCTTGAGACATATAAAAGGGAAGCTGGATTTTCACCAACTGTTATAGCGGTAAGCAGGGGTTGTACACCTTTTTTATCTTTATAAGCATTAATTAATAATTCGCTATTTTTATCAAGTTGTTTAGCAACTGGTTTACCTAAAAGTATTTGTTCCATGAATATAGTTTAATAAAACCCAAGCATAGTTTTTAATTTATTATGGTTAAAATAATTCATGAAAGTAGGATTTATGGAAATATCAAAACTTAATAAATTAATTACTCCATCTGGAACAATGGCTATCTCTAATAAAGCCCGCGAACTTAAAGAACAAGGTAAACCAGTTATAGGCTTTGGTGCAGGCGAACCTGACTTTCCAACACCACAGTATGTTGTAGAAGATGTTCAATTAGCAGCTGAAGACACATCAAATCACAAATACTCACCTGTCGCTGGTTTAGATATTTTAAAAGAAGAGATTGTAAGAACAAGTAGCTTATACTCGGGAATAAATATTGGTAAAGAAAACATTGTTGTGAGCAATGGTGGAAAGCATGCCATTTTAACAACTTTTATGTCATTACTAAATCCTGGTGATGAAGTTTTGATACCCTCACCGTATTGGACAACTTACCCGGAGGCAGTAAAGATTTCAGGTGGAAGTCCAGTGATTGTAAATACGGAATTTGATGAAGATTTCAAAGTAAATAAAGATCAACTAGAAGCACATAAAACTTCAAAAACTAAAGTTTTAGTCTGGGTATCTCCTTCAAATCCAACAGGTGTGGTCTATACAAAAAAAGAGGCTGAAGAGATTTATAATTGGGCTTTTGAAAATAATATTTGGATACTTTCAGATGAACTTTACGAACACTTAGTTTATGAGGGTGTTACCTCCCCTTCTCCTGCCCAATACGATAAAGAATTAAAAAATACAATAGTAATAAACGGGGTTGCAAAAGCTTACTCTATGACTGGCTGGAGAGTTGGATGGATTATTGCTAACAAAGAAGTTATTGATATGGCAAAAAAGATACAGTCTCATGCGACTTCTAATGTCTCAAACTTATCTCAAATAGCAGCATATTCTGCACTCAAAAATGGTCTAGATGCGACCAATATGATGAAAGAAAGTTTTAATAGAAGACGAATCAATGCAATAAATCAATTTACACAAATTGAAAATGTTGAACTTATAAAGTCAACTGGTGCTTTTTACTTATTTCCAAATATTAGCTACTACTGTACTAATAATGTCATACAAGGAGTCAACAACTCGGTCGACTTCTGTAATTGGTTATTAGATGAATATTACATAGCTTTTGTACCTGGAGAAGTTTTTGGAATGAATGGGTTTCTAAGATGCTCTTATGCACTAAGTGACGCTGATCTCAACGAGGGATTAAGTAGGTTTGCGAAGGCTATAAAAGACATTAAATGAACAACATTAAAAAAAGAAGTCTGTACTCATGGCTCTTTTTTGATTTAGCAAATACAGTATATGCCTTTGTAATTCCTGGTCTATATTTTTCAATATGGCTTGTAACAGAACAGGGCTGGACTGATCAGTCACTTGGCTTTGCTACTTCTGGAGCTATGGTAATAGTTGCTATATTAGGTCCATGGGTGGGGGCAAGATCTGATGGATCTCAAGGCAAGAAACCAATACTCCTTATAACAACAATGATCTGTATAATTGCCACATTTTTATTAGGAACTTTTAATGTGAATATCTCTGTATTGTTTTTTATTGTCTCCTTAATAGGCTTCAACCTTGGCTCTGTAGTTTATGATGCATTACTAATTTCTGTTAGTAACCCTGAAAATCGAGGAAGCATATCAGGATTAGGTGTTGCTTTTGGATATGTTGGATCGTTACTGGGATTTGGAGTAGCGACAGTATTACAAAATCTTGGATATAGCTATGTTGAGATTTTCAGATCCGTAGCGATAATGTTTTTAATTTTCTCTCTTCCAGCATTTCTTTTCATTAAAGAAAAAAAAGTAAGTGATCAGAGATCAACTATCAAAATTACTGAATCTATCTCATTAGTTATAAAGTCCTGGAAACATTCAACACAATATACAGGTCTTACACGATTTCTTATTGGAAGATTTTTTTATGCGGATGCTATAAATACCTTAATCAGTGGACTGCTTGCTGTTTATTTAGTTGAAGAAGTTGGCTTGAGTCCTAGTGATAGTCAGAATCTTCTCGGTTTAGCAATTATTATTTCAATTATAGGAGGATACGTATATGGAAAGGCGGCTGATAAATACGGACCTAGAAAATTAACTTTAATTAGTCTAATTTGTTGGATGCTCTCGCTATCTATTGCAATAATTGCCACAGAATTTGATCAATTATGGTTAATTTATGTAACTGGTGTACTGGGAGGATTTAATATTGGTGGAATTTTTGCAGTAGACCGAGTATTTATGACAAGATTGAGTCCTGAAAAACATTTAGGCGAATTTTACGGATTATATTCAACAGTTGGAAGGTTTGCCACGATACTTGGCCCACTTCTTTGGGGATTTGTTGTAAACACACTTGGACTTGGTAGGAACCCAGCAATGGGTGTGCTTATAGTCTTATTAGCGATATCATTTTTTATTATTAAAGGTGTATCAGATAATCAAAACGTTTAGAAAAAGAAAAATTTTTTCTTCTTACTAGCAGTATCCAATTGTTCTCTTGTGTTCTTTAATTTTTCTCTTAAAAATTCAGCTTCAGCTTCAGCTTTCGCAGCTCTTTCTCTAGCATCTGCCATAAGTTGATTTGCCTCGTGTAGATTACCTAATTGATTAAGTACTGTCTGCCATGCCTCTAATGGTACAATAAGGTTATTATCATCGGTAGTTTCTAAATCATCACTATTTTCACTAGAAGGTGAAGGTACCTTATCAGTTGGTCTATTTTTTTTGTCAGAAAAAAATCCATACTTTTCGGACATTCTATCTTCGTAAGAGGACATTAGTTAAAGTCATTCTTCATTGTCTCAAGGGTTGGATATTCAAATTCGAATCCAGCAGCTAAGAGTTTCTTCGGAATAGCTCTAATACTATTTAAGCCTAAACTTTCACCAAGCTCCCAACCGACAGCTAATTTCATGATTACTTTTGGGACAGGCGGGAAAAAGAAAGCCTTATCCATAATCTTTGCAATAATTCGTGCAAAGTCTTTTTGCATAAGTGGTTCCGGTGAAGTTACATTTACTGGGCCTTCAATAGTTTTATTTTCTAAACAAAAAATATAAGCCTTGGCAACATCATTAACTGACACCCAAGAAAAATATTGTGTGCCTTTTCCAATTGGACTTGCAATATTTAATTTTGTAATAAGTGTAAAAATATTAGTTGCAACATTTCCTTTACCAAGCATAATTCCTGCACGGGCTGACACGACCCTTACACCTAGTCTTTTTAATTTGTATAGTGGTTCTTCCCAACATTCTTCAGCAACTAACTGGAGGAACTGTCCCCTATTGAAAACTGTCTCTTCTGTTACGACTTGATCTCCTTGATCTCCATATATGTCGTTACCTGAAGCAGTGATAAATATTTTAGGGTGATTATCTGAAGATTGAAAGGTGGATACAAAAAGATCTGATGCCCATTTGCGTGACCAATATATTCTTGACTTTCTTTCTTTGTTCCAACGTCCTCCAGAAAAAGGTAGAAACCCAAGTAAATCTTTAGGAGCTATACTTTCACCAGCTAAGTGTATTATTGCTTCGAGCTTTTCAAATTTTTGTATATCTATTTCTTGCTTTGAAGGGCTCCAATAAATTTCATTTTCATTTTTTACTGGTCTTCTTACAAATTTATAAACCTCATGTTTGTTATTTTGTAATTCCTTTACTACCTTTTTGCCAACATATCCGCTTGCACCTGTTACTCCAACCTTCACTCTTCTTCACCATAAAAAAGAAAGAAATCTTCAATTTGCTTTGAAAATTCTTCAATACCTGATCCCATATTTTTATTGAAATTAACAGTCACTATGTTGGACTGAATGAAAATACTTTCTATATCTTGAGAGTATTTAAAAAGCTTCATTGCTAGTTGAGCGCTGACTTCATCATGTAATGATGCATCTGCAATATTGTGATAAGTGATACCATCCTGTCCAGATAGTGACCTGTTTAAATCAAATATGATATTTTTATTGAAGGAGGTTGTTTTTAATTCTATTCTTTGTCCCATTATTCACCTATCTTCATAACTCTTAATAAATTTGTTGCAGCCTCTTGATTGGGAGGTGTTCCTGCAACAATAACAACTTTATCATTTTTTTTAAAGTTTTTATTGCTTTGTAACCAAGAATCTGCAATTTCAAACATTTCTTCAGTTGTATCGAATCTTTCAATTTTTACTTGCTCAACACCCCATAGGATATTCATTTGTCTCAAAGTTAAATCCTTTGCACTAAACGTAATGATTGGTGCATCAGGTCTATAATTTGATATTAAAAGTGGTGTTGTGCCTGTTTCTGTATATGCAACAATTGCCTTAGCTTCAATATCATTCGCTACTTGTACCGCAGCTTTAGCTAGAGATGTAGCAAATGTATCCACAGAAGAAAGGGTTTTAAATCTCATGGCAGAATAGTGACTATTAGAGTCTGCTTCCTCGCAAATTGATGCCATTACTTTTACCACAATATCTGGGTGTTCTCCAATTGATGTTTCTGCAGAAAGCATAACAGCATCAGTTCCATCTAAAATGGCATTAGTTATATCAGTGACTTCAGCCCTTGTAGGACGGAATGAACTTTTCATTGACTGGAGCATTTCAGTTGCTGTGATAGAAATTTTACCTTTGTAATTAGCTGTGTCTAGTATTTTCTTTTGAGCAAATGGCACTTGTTCAAGAGGTAATTGCACTCCTAAATCGCCTCTTGCAACCATTACTCCATCAGATTCATCAATAATAGAATCTAAATTTTTCATGGCTTCTTTAAGTTCAATTTTAGCAATAATTTTTATACCTTTTTTTACAAGAGTTCTTACTTCAGTTATATCTGATGCTTTTCTAACAAATGAAACAGCAACTAGGTCTACACCAATTTCTCCTCCGTATGCAAGGTCTTGCTTATCTTTTGAAGTTATTGCGGAAACGGAAAGTTTTGAATCTGGAAATGCAACACCTTGGTTATCCCTAAGTTCTCCCCCGATATCAATATCAGCTGTGAGAGTTTGTTCGTTTGTGCTGGTAACCCTCAAAACTACCTGACCATCATCTATAAAGACTCTTTCTCCAACTTTGATATCGTTCAAGAGGCTCTCATAATTAATGTATAAAGTTTCACTTGTAGAGATGTCCTCTTTGTTCGTTAACTCTATTGAATCTCCAGAAACTAAGTAAGTCTCATTTTTTGAAATTCCAGTTCTTATTTTTGGACCCTGGATATCTTGCATAATGGCAACAGGCTTAGAATACGACCTTGCCCAATCGACAACATTTTTATGATCTTCATAAGTACCATGCGAAAAATTTAAACGTATAACATCAACACCGGAATCAATTAATCCATGTATTTTTTCCCGAGAATGAACGCTTGGACCAACCGTTGCAATTATTTTTGTTTTTCTAATCATTTCACTTACTAACCTAATAGCATGGTAAGGCAAAAATAAGATTATGAAGAAAAGTTTTTTAATTGGCATTCCAGTAAGAGATTTTGAAAATCCTATGTCTAGATTATCAAATATTATTTCAAAAGAAAAACGTATTAATTTACAAAAAAATTTAATTTTTAATTTGGTAAATGTTTTTTCTATTGATAAAACTAAAGTGTTCGTTATAAGTAATGATAAGAACGTGGAATCATTTTGTAATTTGAACGGAATTAATATTTTTAGTACAAGAAAAAATGGTCTCAATGTTGAAATTAAACATTTTCTAAGCCTCAATAAAGAATATGTATATTGGTCAATAGTACATGCAGATCTTCCATATATAACCAAACATTTTGCAAGAACTTGGATAAATTTATGTGAAAATAAAAAGATTGTAATAACAGCGAGCAAAGATAACGGAACACCAATTTTTGGTGGCAGTATAAAGTTTGAAACGTTTAAGTACGGAAAGAAGAGTTTTGAAGAGCATACAAAAATACTTACTAAAAACAAAATAGAATATGAACGTGTATTTCATAAAGAATTTAGTTTTGAGATTGACGATGAAGAAGATTATTTAGAATTTCTAAGAAATAAACCAAGATGGTATAAAAAATTATAGATTATTAGCAGCCCCGACCGGATTCGAACCGGCGTATCAGCCTTGAGAGGGCGGCGTCCTAGGCCTCTGG
Source organism: Acidimicrobiia bacterium (assembly GCA_028376655.1). Lineage (GTDB taxonomy): Bacteria > Actinomycetota > Acidimicrobiia > Actinomarinales > Actinomarinaceae > Actinomarina. The sequence continues at coordinate 36,061 of JAONAZ010000002.1, read as the reverse complement.
ACGACGGGGCCTCTGCTCGGGGAGAAGGACTTGAACCCTCAACTATGGGACCAGAACCCACTGTGTTGCCAATTACACCATCCCCGAATGATGGCAGCCCCGACCGGATTCGAACCGGCGTTTCTGGGTTGAAAACCCAGCGTCCTAGGCCTCTGGACGACGGGGCCGTATAAGTATTAAGAATATATTAATTTAATTATTAATTGTTATAATTTTTGAATTGTTTCTGCAAGTCTAGCTAATGTACCATCTTTGCCTAATGAGTAAATTGATTCAAAAAGTGGAGGACTAATTTTTGTTCCGGTAATTGATACTCGAGTTATTTGAAAACCAACTTTAGGTTTAATATCTTGAGTTTTAAGTTCATCACGCATTAATTTTTCTATATTTTCTAATGAAAAATTTTCCAAATCTTTTATTTTATTTCTTATTGCAAACAAGTACTCTTGTCCATCTTCGGAATTAACACTATCCCAGTCTTCTTTGTTTACCTCAAATGGTTCATCAAGTAGGAAATAAATTTGTGGGGTTATATCATTGAGTGTTTCTAGCCTCTCTTGAACACATGGTAAAATTTTATCAATACGTTCTCTTTCTTTATCGAATAGATCCCTTTTAATTTCAATAGTTATTTTTTCTGCGGCTAATTTGTTAAATTTATCATAGGAAATATTTCTAATATATTGTCCATTCATCCACAATAGTTTTGTGGTATCGAATATAGCTGGATTTGGGAGCACATCATCAAGATTAAATTTAGAGATAGCAATTTCTTTACTGAAAATTTCAAGATCATCTCCTGGAGCCCATCCGAGAAGACACATGTAATTAAATAGTGCATCTGGTAGTAGCCCTTGTTCTCGAAATAGATTTACTGATGTATCTCCATGTCTTTTGCTTAATTTTTTACCGTCAGGACCAAATAAAAGAGGTAGATGGCAAAATGATGGAATGTCTGCATTTAATGCCTGCATTATGAGGATGTGTTTCGGTGTAGATGATAATATGTCTTCTCCCCTTGCGATTGTTGTTATTTCATAATCAATATCATCAACTGTTGATGCCAGATGATAAGTTGGTGATTTATCTGATCTTAAGATAATAAAATCCTCTACATCATCTAACTCAAATTTCATAGCACCACGGGTTATATCCTCAAATTTTATTTGATTCTCACTTGGGACTTTAAAACGTATTGCTCCTTCATCTTCGTAAGCTAAATTGCTTGAAAGCAATGATTCTGCAACTTCTCTATACCTATCAAAACGTAAAGATTGTTTGTATTCTCCGTGTGGACCTCCAACCTCTATCCCCTCATCCCAGTCAATACCAAGCCATTTAAAATTCTCTACAATATCGAGCATATATTCTTCGCTGGATCTGGCTGTATCTGTGTCATCTATTCTTACAAGAAACTTTCCATTGTTAGCTCTAGCGTAAAGCCAGTTAAAAAGTGCAGTTCGTGCGTTTCCAATGTGTAAATATCCTGTTGGGGATGGTGCAATTCTTAATTTCATCTATTACTCAACTGTATTAGTTTGAATTCCAAGAGTGTCGATTTCTATTTTTATTTCGTCTCCTCTTTCTACTTTACTGACACCTTCAGGTGTTCCTGTTAAAATTACATCACCTGGTAATAAAGTCATAATGGAAGATATAAATTCCAATATTTCTCCAATTTTAAACATCATGTCTCTTGTGTTGCCATCTTGTTTTAAATCACCATTTATATATGATTTTATTTGAAGTTCTGGGGATTCTACAAATTCAGTTTGAATAAATGGGCCAAGGGGACAAAAAGTATCGAAACCCTTAGCTCTTGTAAAGTGCCCATTTTCTCCTTGTAAAACTCTTTCTGATAAATCATTAGCTATTGTTATTCCTAAAACATGTTCCATCCAGTTATTTCTGTCTATATTTTTAGAAACTTTTGAAATTACTAAGGCTAGTTCTGCTTCAATGTCTACATGTTCGCCAATACGTGGATATTTAATATTTTGTCCTGAACCTATTACTGAAGTTGAAGGTTTAATAAATATTATTGGGTTTTCTGGCAGGTTATCGCTATATTCCGGAAGGCCCATTTCAGCGGCATGCTTTGCATAGTTTTTAGCGATAGCTACAACTTTTGAAGGTAGTACAGGTGCTAGAAGTTCAATTTCATCAAGATCATAAACTTCTTCTGTATTTTCCCATACTACGAATGGGGACCCATCATATCTAGTAACTTTACCATCGTATAAATCTCCATAAAAAATTTCGTTTTCATGTTTTGCTCTTACTATTTGCATATTAAATACCCTATTGAATCTATGTTTTATGGGGCTATGTTAAAAAATTAAATATTTTATTTAAGTGTAAACCCTGCATTTTTTCTTTAGAACACACATCAAGAACCTCATCCGTAAGTTCTCCAGTATTATTTTGTGTAATCCGAAGTAAACCAAGAACTAAGTGAAAATCTTTAGACATAGGAGCTCTCCCAAAATGAGATGACCTATACAATATGAGGTTAAGAATTACATTACTTATTAATTTTTTTCTACCGTGCTTAGACCACAGCTCACTATTTTTATTAACAATTTTCATTGCAAAACCACTGTCAGGACCAACATTTCCATAACTACTAAAATTGGGGTTAACGTATTCTGCTGGCCTAGATGGCATTCTTCTAGGAACTGGAAGATCTGTATCAAGAGTACTTTCTTTAAAGCTTATATTTATATTTGGTTCCTGAGACATTAAATTAATGTTATATAATTTTTGAAATTATCTTCTTGTCCGTTAACTATTTCTAAGTATTTATTTCTGATTTTAGATGTTATCTCTCCAACTGAACCATCTCCTATAGGACTAGAATCTACAGAAACTACACCGACTATTTCTGTTGCCGTACCTGTAAAAAAGATTTCCTCGGAAGATAATAATTCTGTTGGAGTGAAGTCTTTTTCTATCACGGATATTTCTAGATAGTTTGCAATTTCGAGAACTGTCTTTCTTGTTATTCCGCCTAACGCACCAGTTTCAATTGGTGGTGTTAGTAATTGATTGTCTTTGTACATAAAAATATTTTGCCCACTTCCTTCTGCGACATTACCCTTATCATTTAACATAATGGCATCATCAAAACCTTCTTTGACTGCATCTATTTTTGCTAAAGTTGAATTCATATAACCACCTACACCTTTTGCAAAAGGTTTAAAGCTCTTAGGACTAATTCTTTGCCATTCAGAAATACAAACATTAACTCCTTGACTACCAGCATCCTCACCTAAATATGCTCCCCATTCCCAAGCTGCTATAGCTACTCTTACGGGTATGTCTTTTGGCAATAGTCCCATTTCGCCATCTCCAAAAAAGACTAACGGTCTGATATAAGCAGATTTAAGTTTATTAACTTTGACTATTTCCTTAATTGCATTTGATATAACATTTTTATTAAACGGAATTTCTAAATTATATGCTTCTGCAGATCTATATAAACGATCGACGTGTTCGTTTAAAAATTGTATAGAAGTACCTTTATCAGTAGCCCTGGCTCTCATTCCTTCAAAAACACCAGTACCATAATGGAGGGTGTGAGTCATGACACTAACATTTGCATCGTCCCACTCGACAAGCTCACCATCTAACCAAATATATTCAGATTTTTTCATTATTAATTACAAATACTACACCTTTTATTAAATGAATCCATAAAAAATACTAATATTCAAATATGAAGACTTTTATTGCTTCAGGTTTTGGAGCTGGATTATTATGGAAATCAATATTTGCAGATACAAAAGGTGGTGGGACTTTTGCTTCACTTATTTTTGTATTAGTTGTTTATTTATTACAATTACCAACAATTTGGTTACTGTTTGTTTTTATTTTCTTAACAATAGTTTATTTTACTTCAGTGGATGAAGAATCTGCTAAAGATGACCCAAGTTGGATAACCTTAGACGAAATAGTCGGGATGAGCCTTGCATCTTTGGCATCACCCTCAGAATTATTACCACTGCTTACAGGTTTTTTAATATTTAGAGCTTCTGACATTTTGAAAGTACCAAGTATTGTTGCAAAAATGGAAAATCTTCCAGGTAAAAAAGGTGTCCTTTATGATGACCTAGCTGCAGGCGCATTTGGATTACTTGGGGCAACAATTGTTAGTCAGTTTATGAATTTATCTCTTTAAGTAAGAGTTCCTTTGCCACCGACGGATTCACTTTGCCTTTGGAAAGTTTTATAATCTGCCCAACTAAAAAGCCGATAAGTTTATCTTCGCCATCGGAAATACGGATAATTACTTCCTCATTACTATCTATAACTTCTAAAACTATTTTGCCTATTTCATCAATATCATTTTCTTGAATAAGGTTATTACTTACCGCATATTCTTCAGGTTCCAATTTTTCCTCTATTAACTTCGTAAGAATTTCTTTTGCAGAGGTAAATGAAATTTTATCATTATTAACAAGAATAATTATTTCACTTAAGTTTTTAGCTGTGACCCAATTAGGTAGTGACAATAATTCAAGTTTTCTTAACTGACCCTGAAGTTCTCCAGTTATGAAATTAAAAGATGCTTTAGAATCTTTAGTTATCTCTGAAACTTGGATATAAAAATCTCCTATCCAATTAGAACTTTTTCCAAGATTATTGGAATCTTCTATGCTTAACCCGCTATCCATAAAAACTTTTCTTTTTTCGGAAGGTAGAACTGGTATTGTAGCTTTAATTGTATTCACAAAATCTTCACTCAAAATCATATTTGGAATATCTGGATCAGAAAAATAACGATAATCAGCACTTCCTTCTTTTGACCTCATTGAGCTAGTTACTTCTTTTTTCTCATCCCAATGTCTTGTTTCTTGAATAATATTTTCTTTACTCTTAAGCATTTTTGTTTGTCGTGAAATTTCATATTCAATAGCTTTTTCAAGAGATTTAAGAGAGTTCATATTTTTAATCTCTACTTTTGTTCCCAATTCTTTATCTCCTTCGTAAGCAACAGAAATATTTGCATCAAATCTTAAGTTACCTTTTTCAAGTTTTCCCTCTGAAATATTTAAATCAATAACTAACTGTCTAAGTTCTTCAATATACGCTACTGCCTCCTTTGAGGATTTAATTAAAGGTTTAGTAACAACTTCTACTAAGGGTATACCAGCACGATTAAAGTCGAGATGAGTACTAGTTGCAGAATCAATTCGACCTGAACCAATATGGGTACTTTTACCTGTATCTTCTTCCATGTGAACTCTTTCAATTTCTACTGTTTCGAATTCTCCATCTACAACAATTTCTAGAGAACCCTCTGTTCCTACTGGTAAATCAAACTGTGAAATTTGATAGTTTTTAGGAAGATCTGGATAGAAATAATTTTTTCTATGAAACATACCTTCATTGGTAATACTGCAATTGGTGCTTAAAGCTAATAATGTTATAAACTCTATTGCTTTTTTATTAGGCGCAGGAAGTGACCCTGGTAAGCCTAGACATGTTGGACACAAGCTTTCATTTGGCAAATCTGTATCAAGCACATAGCATCTGCAGAACATTTTTGAATTTGTTTTTAATTCAACATGAGTTTCCATGCCGATTGTTGGGATAATGTTCATTTTTCTGTCCGGTTGAGAATTGGCTTATCTATGAATGAAACAAGAGATTGAAGTGTCTGTGAAAAATCTAATAAAGTATTGTCAGTATTTGCAGGACTCATTATTTGAACAGATAGTGGAAGTCCCTGTGACGATAGTCCCGTAGGAATACTAATTGCAGGCATTCCTACTAGGTTTGCAGGGATTGTGCATAAGTCTGACATATACATCTCCAACTGATTATCGGACTTCTCTCCAAATTTAAATGGATCTGAAGGAGTAGTTGGTGATATAACATAATCAACTTGCTTATAAATATCAGTAAATTCTTTTTTCATCATAGCTCGAGCTTTTAATGCTTGGCCATAATATGCGTCGTAATAACCTGCTGAAAGAGCGTAGGTTCCCAAAAGAATTCTTTTCTTAACTTCAGGACCAAAACCTTCAGCTCTGGTTAATTCCATCATTTCAGAACTGGTATTACCTGATACTCTTGCTCCATAGCGAACTCCATCAAACCTAGAAAGGTTGGCTGAACATTCAGCAGGAGCAATGAGATAATAGATACTTATTGACATTTTCGTTAACGGGAGAGAAACTTCAACGATTTCATGCCCTTCAGCTTCCATTAATTTAGCAACCTTATAAACCTCTTCTTTAGCATCTTCTGAAATTCCGTCTTCCATTAATTCTTTAATAATACCTATTTTGGCTTTATTTAAATTTGGCTGTTCTGTTTTTGTTGCAATTAATGAAGTTGCGTCCTTTGGATCGTGGCCACTTATAGAATTAAATATTAATTTAGCATCCTCTACATTATTAGTAATTGGACCAATTTGATCTAATGATGAGGCAAAGGCAATTAACCCATATCTCGAAACCGTCCCATATGTTGGCTTAAAACCAACAACACCACAAAATGATGCTGGTTGTCTAATAGAACCGCCGGTGTCACTTCCTAAAGAAGCAATTGCTGAACCAGCTGAAACAACTGCTGCAGAACCACCCGATGATCCTCCAGGTACCCTTGAGGGATCCCATGGGTTTTTAGTTGGACCAAACGCCGAATTTTCAGTTGATGAACCCATAGCAAATTCGTCTAGATTGGTCTTACCAGTAAATAAGACTCCTTCTTTTTTTAGCTTTGTAATAACTGTTGCATCATATGGTGAAACATAGTTTGCTAGCATTTTTGATGAACAGCTAGTTACGTGGCCTGAAATATTAATATTGTCTTTTATTGCAATAGGTATTCCGTCAAGGGGTCCTAGATGTTCTCCTTTTTCATAACGCGTGTTTGATTCAAGAGCTTTTTGAATATTTTCTTCTTGAAATAATGTTAGGTGTCCATGGATAATAGATTCAGTAGAAGCTGCTCTTTCGAATACTTCATCATAGAGTTCAGAAGGTTTTAATTCTTTATCCTTGAATAGTTTATTAATTTTAGAAATGGATAATTTATGATTTTCCATTATTAATCCAATGAGGGTGGGACCACAAATTGACCATCTTTAGAGTCAGGAGCATTTCTTAAAGCTTCTTCGTGAGTTAGAGATTTTGAGGCAATATCTTCAGCAAGGTTTAAGGACATTCCCAGTGGATGAATACTTATCTTATCATCTGGTAAATCCATTTCACTTAACGCAGCAAAATGTTCAATGATCATTGAGAGATCTTTTTCTAATTGTTGTTGTTCATCTTCGTTAAGTTTAAGTGCAGCTAATTTAGCTACATTTTTGATATCAATTTTATCTGTCATTCTTTATCCCTCTAAATACTTAACGATAGACTCATATGATTCTACTATTTGACTCGTATTAACAAATTCATCTGGAGAATGGGCAAGAAGAGGGTCACCAGGCCCATAGTTAACCGCAGGAATATTTTCATATGAAAATCTTGCAATATCTGTCCAGGCTTGTTTTGATGTTACTTCAGCACCCGTAATGTTAATAAAATCTTTAACATTTTGAGATTGAAGATTTGGTAAAGCACCATTTGAAGTATTTTTAATTGTTATATCGCCATATTTTGAAAATGTATCAGTTATAAATTTGGTAGCTTCTACTTCATTTTGAGTAGGTAAAAATCTAAAATTAATATTTAAATTTATATGTGAAGGAATTACATTGTTGGCGGATCCACCAGAAATTGTTGTGACTGTTATAATTTGTTTGTAAGTCAACCCGTCAATAATGTGTTCTTCAATTTCATTATTTTGAATAAAATTTATAACTTCAGATAATTTTAATATAGGATTTTCACCCATCCAAGGTCGAGCTGAATGTGAAGATTTACCATTTATTTGAAGATCAGCATTCACAGAGCCTAAGCAACCTAGCTGAACTTCACCGTTAGTTGGTTCTAGTATTACTGCAAAATCTATCTTAAAATCTTTTTTCAATATTGGCATTAATACTTCAAGTCCATTATTTACCATTGGACCTTCTTCGGCTGTATAAAAAACAGCAACCACATTTTGATAATTCTTTGCCAATACTTCTAACATGACTGCAATTCCACTTTTCATGTCGACTGATCCCCTGCCATAAATCTTGTTTGAATCATTAATCTGAAGCTGATTTAAGTCAATAGGTACAGTATCTACGTGTCCTACAAATGCAATCTTTGAACCTTCTGAGGGACGATGAGCTATTATCCCGCCCTTGTTTCTTATTAATTCACCAGTAAATTCTGAAGAATGTAAATATTGTTCTATAAAATCTAAAATTTTGTTTTCTTCACCCGTAACAGATTCGATAGCAATTAACTCTTCTGTTAATTTATCTAAATTCAAACTTGAACTCCAAATGTTCTTAATGCATCATTGAGTGACGTTTTCTGATTTGTGGATTCTTTACGCTTTCCAATTATTAATGCGCATGGAGTACTAAATTCTCCACTTGGGAATATTTTCGGGCGTGTACCGGGTATGACTACTGAATTTTCTGGAACAACACCTTTAAATTCCTTAGGTTCCTTGCCCGTAACATCAATAATTGGTGTGGTTCCTGTTATTGAAACATTTGCACCTATAACTGCACCTTTCTGAATTTTTACTCCCTCAACTATAATTGATCTTGATCCTATAAAAGCACCATCTTCTATTATTACTGGCATAGCACTTGGTGGTTCAAGCACTCCTCCAATTCCTACACCTCCTGAAAGATGAACATTTTTACCAATTTGCGCACAGGAACCCACTGTAGCCCATGTATCCACCATTGTACCTGATCCTACATAAGCACCTATATTTACAAATCCTGGCATAACCACTACCCCAGGTTCACAAAAACCTCCATAACGAACAACTCCTGGTGGAACAACTCTTATCTTCAATTCTTCATAATTTTTTTTGGGTTCAATTTTGTCATAGTATTCCAATTCACCAGACTTGATTATTTCCAATTTTTTAACAGAGAAATAATAAAGAATTGCTGTTTTAACCCACTCATTTACAACCCAGTCATTTCCAATTTGTTCAGCTACTCTAATTTTGCCGGTGTCCAGAAGTTGAATTACATCATCAATGACTTTAATATCATTTGCGCCTACTTTATCAATCTCAATTGCTTCGATTTTATCTTTAAAATTATCCATAATTTGTATTGGTCTCTTTTTGTTTATTAGATAATATTTTAGTGTATGAAAAAGAACACTTATAGACTTATTTTTCTTTCTTTATCATTCCTATTAGTTTTGACAGTGTCAGTAGGAGTTAATTTTTACCAAGATAATGAAGAAAGTATTGATCTTCCAATCGTAATTGAAGGAATATCCCCACTTCCTAATTATCAAGTTCCCCAACAAAGTTCTATAGAAATTAATTTACCTGTAGATTATGAAATCGTTTTAATTGTGAATAATTATATAATTCCATCTTCTGAAATATTAAATGTTGAAGCTACCGGAGTATTCATATGGAAACCAGGTCCTAATAAAACATTTGAAAATTGGAAACCTGGAGAACAAAATATCCGAATTACATGGAATAAAGTAGTAGGACTACCCGATGTTGGCGAGTTTTCTTGGAAATTTTATATAAATAATTAACTTAGTAAATCTATTAATTCTTTTTCTGTGATAACAGGTACACCCAGTGAAGTAGCTTTTTGAAATTTGGATCCTGGGTTTTCCCCAGCAACAAGATAATCTGTATTTTTTGATATTGATGTTGTTACAGATCCACCTTTTTCTTCTATTAGATTAACGGCTTCTTGTCTGTTTGATTGTTGAAGGGTTCCCGTTAATACAAATGTTTTTCCACTAAGTTTGCTATCAACATTTTTAATTTTCTCTTCAAATTTAAAGCCTTTTTTCCTAAGGGATTGAAGGGTTTCTATGTTTTTCTTTTCAGATTTCCAATCATTCAAGGAATTTATGACACTACCAGAAATACCATGTATGCTTTCTAACTGTTCAGTACTTGCTTTAAAAATAATATCAATTGATCCAAAGTTTTGAATTAATAAATTAGCTGTTCTCTTACCAATAAAACGAATCCCCAATGCTGTTAAGAGTTTAGATGGAGCAGAAGTAGTTGAATTTTTAATAGCGCTTATTAAGTTTTTTGCTTTCTTGTCTTCCCACTGAGGTAATTTGATTAAATCATCATATTTGAGATAAAAAATATCTTCAACTTCATCAATTAAACCGAACTCTATCAATGACTCAATCGTTTCTTTTCCCATCCCATCAATTTCAAGTCCTGTTCTGGATGCAAAAAATATCAATGCTTCTTTTTTAGCAAGCTTACATAAATTACCTCCACTACATCTGGGTATTTTTTCTTCTTTAAGAAAATTTATTTTATAATCCCCACAAGGACAATTTGTAGGCATTTTCCAGATTAATTGTGAGCCGTCACGTCTTTTCTTTAGTGCGCTTACTACCTCTGGAATAACGTCACCGGCTCTACGTACAACTACATAGTCATTAATTCTTAGGTCTTTTCTTGTAATTTCGTCTGGGTTATGTAAAGAAGCATACGAAACTTTAGCTCCTCCTACGTTGACTGGTTGTAACACTGCAACAGGTGTAACTGCTCCTGTTCTTCCAGTTTGAAGTTTTATGTCTATTAGTTTGGTCGTTTGTTCTTCTGCTTGAAATTTAAAAGCGATTGCCCAACGAGGCGACTTGGCAGTAAATCCTAGTTCATCTTGAATTTCTGTTGAATTTACTTTCATCACTACTCCATCAATTTGGTACGCATAATTATTCCTTTTACTTTCGATAGCTTTTAATGTAAATTGAATGTCTTCGATAGAATTAGTTAAAAAAACATCATTGGTTTCAAATCCATATTTTTTTAAAGATAATACCTGATGTTCGTGAGAGGAAAATGCAATATTGTTGTTATGGTCTATTAATTGATAAGCTAATAATCTAATATCTCTTCTTGCAGTTATAGAGGAATCTTTCTGACGTAGAGATCCTGCTGCTGCATTTCTTGAATTTATAAAGGGTACGACACCCTCATTTCTAATTTCAGCTATAAGCGATTTATCCACTAGGGAGGGGGTTTCTAATGATTTAAGTTTTTCTAAAGTTTCTCCATCTTTTTTTCTCTTTTTATTTAAATTATTAAAACTTTGTGTTGGCATGTAAATTTCACCTCTAACTTCTATCACACCCTTTTTAATAGTATTTAATCGAAGAGGTAAATTCATAATTGTTTTTACGTTGTGTGTTACATCTTCACCAATAAGCCCATCACCACGCGTTAATCCTTGTTGCAATATTCCATCTTTATAAATAATAGATATAGCTAATCCATCTATTTTGGGCTCTAGAGAAATTGGAAATAGATTTTGATCTGATATTTTTCCTAGTCTTTCGAACCATTTATTGATATCCATAATATTTTCTGCATTATCTAAGCTATACATTCTTTGTTTATGCTCAATTTGACTAAATGCACTATCTGGAGTGCCTGTAACTCTTTGAGTGGGTGAATAGGTTTTCAAATCTTTTGGATTCTCAATCTCATACTGCTTAAGATTATTAAATAAATTGTCATACTCGCCATCGGACATAATTGGTTCATTTAGTACATAATATGCGTGTTCAGCTTCTGAAAGTTTTTTAATAGTTCTATCTAAATCTTTTGGGTTCATACTGGTAGGGTTTCATTAAGTTTTGAAGTAATTCTTCCTCCCCCTATAAGATTTGTTCCATTGTAGATAACACCAAATTGACCTGGTGCAACTCCATAGGTAGGTTCTAATAGAGATACTTCTAACGTGTTTTTGGTGATCATTTTAATCTCACATGGTAGGTCTTCAGAATTATATCTAGTCTGAATTGTAAGATTTTCATTTTCAATTCCATTTACAAAAGAAACATCTTCAAGATAAAAAGATGAGGTAAGTAAATCTTTTTTATCTCCTACAAATACTTTTTTATTTCTGACATCAATTTTTGTTACGTATTTTGGTTCTCCTTGACCACCTGGGATACCTTTACGCTGACCAACAGTAAATTCATGTACTCCCTCATGTTGACCCATAGTTGAACCATCTCTATCAACAATGTCACCCGAAGTAGAGATATCAATTCGTTTATCTACGAAATTTCGATAGTTTTTTTTACCAACAAAGCAGATATCTTGGCTATCTTTTTTAAATGCAGTTTTTAAACCTAAATCAGCAGCTATTTGTCTAACTTCAGGCTTTGATATTGTCCCAAGTGGAAACATGACATGTTCAAGTGTTGAAGAACTAAGCATATGAAGCACATAGGACTGATCTTTATCTAAATAATCTGCTTTATGAAGTTCAAAATTATTTTCATTCTCTATGATCTTGGCATAGTGACCAGTTGCTACTTTATCACAATTTAATTCTTTAGCCTGCTTTAAAAAATGATCAAATTTAACAGATCTGTTGCATTCCACACAGGGGTTTGGTGTTAATCCCTGTGCATACATGTCTATAAAATTATCTACTACTTTTTCCGAGAAAGATTCAGTGTAATCTAAAACGTAATACGGGATATCAAGCTTTGCAGCAACCTTTCTTGCATCTTCACTATCAGAAGCTGTACAGCATCCAGTTTCCGGCATTTCACCATTTGGGCCCTCCCAAAGTTTCATGGTTACTCCAATAACATCATGACCCTGTGACTTAAGAAGTCCAGCTACAACAGAAGAGTCAACTCCACCACTCATTGCAACTAATACTCTCAACTCATACCTTTAATAACTGATAAGACAATATCAGCTGCTTTAATACCATCGCCTACATTTGTATTCCATCCAAAGCTAAATCTGAGATGACTATTAATTTTTTCATTAGATACTTTCATAGCTTGTAAAACATGTGAAGGCTTTTGTGCTCCACTCGCACATGCAGATCCCCGTGAAACGCCTAAACCTTGTAAGTCAAGAGCCACCATTAAAGTTTCCGAATTAATTCCACTGAATTGAATATTTGAAATATGGTCTAACCTATCAACAGTATCGCCAACAACCATAACATCTAAAGAATTCCAAAGCTTTTTTTCAAATTCGGTTCGTTCATTAAGAATTTTCTGGTTCTGTACAATCATACTATTTTGTTGTTCATCTAAAGCAGCAGACAAGCTTGCAACTCCTGACACATTTACTGTTCCTGCTCTTCTCTCGAGTTCTTGTTTCCCACCATGAAGAAAACTAGGTAGTTTAACTTCGGAACTCAAGAACATAATCCCCACACCTTTTGGACCGCCAATTTTATGACCTGATATAGCAGCACTTTGTATTCCAATATTGTGAAAGTCAAGTTTACGGTTTGCTACCGCTTGTACTACATCGGAATGAAATATATATTCTGAATCTAATTCTTTAAGTGCTTGTGAAATTTCTTTAATAGGCTGTACAACTCCTGTTTCATTGTTCCCAAGCATTATGGAAATAATCTCTGTATTTTTATTTACATTCTTTAACACATCATCTACTTTTATAACTCCATCTTTATCGCATGGAGTTAAATGAACTTTATATCCTAGGGATTCTACCCATTCAGCAGAACCAAGTACGGCTTCATGTTCAATTTCAGAAGTTACCAATTCAGCATTTTTATTTTTGTTATTGATAAAAGGCATTTTTATAATCCAATTATCAGCTTCAGTTCCTCCACTAGTAAAAGTTATCTCCTTAGGAGCTGCACCGAAGTGATTTGCAATACTATCTCGGGACTCTTCTAGGATATTCTTTGCTTTCCTAGATAATGCATGTCCACCTGCTGAATTAGCAAACGCAACTGATTCAGTATATTTATATACCTCAAATGCAACTTCTCTCATAGGAGTACTTGCAGCATGGTCAAGATATAGATATTCATCTTTTTTCATATTTATTTATTCTACTTATGAAGTAATATTGTTTAACAGACAATGAGTAAAACAATTAACGTTTCAATAACTATTAATAAATCTATAGATGAAGTGTGGAACGAGGTATCTATCCTCAAAAACCATACAAATTGGATGAAAGATGCTGTAAGTATTGAGTTTTTAAATGATAAAACACAGGGTTTAGGCGCAAAAATGAAAGTTTTAACAAAAGTTGGTCCAATTAAATTATTTGATTACATGACAGTAACTGAATGGATTGATAAAAAATCTATTGGAGTTGATCATGTTGGGATAGTCACAGGTAAAGGCAAGTTTACATTAAGAGAAATTACTGAAGAAAAAACAGATTTTCAATGGGAAGAAACATTAAGATTTCCCATATATCTAGCTGGTCCAGTTGGTGAATTCTTTGGTTCCCCTGTTTTGAAATTAATATGGAGGAATAATTTAAAGGGACTTAAGGAGTTGTTTGAAAATGAAAAATAAGATATCTACTTTAATAATTATTTTATTACTTCTAAGTAGTTGTAGCTCAGAAGAGTCAACGTCTGAAGAAGATACAAATGAAAGTATTGCAGTAAATGAATTTTTAATATCGGAAGGGTTAGGCAAAACATCACAGATATTTGTTTCAAATTGGAATCAACTAGTTTCTACTATTTCAGAGGATGATCAGACAACAAATTTCTTTTCGATAAATCCTGATGAAGTTAAATGGACAAGCATTGAAAAACAAACTCTATATTATGAATTTGGTAATATTGAAAATCCACAGTCAGTTTTTGTAATTAATTTAAATATAAACTCAGATGACAATACAGTTTCAGAAGTTGAATTTTTTGCCCCAACATCTAAAGATGAGATAAATTCACAACAATCTAAATTATTTTTTCTTATTGTAATTGCACTTTCAGATGATTCTTTGGATAAAGATGACAGAGATAATATACTTAGTAATCTTGGACTTTATGAAGAACTTTCAAACCCAAAACAATTAGCTGGTAGTGTAACTAAAAATAATGTTCGTTATATCTTGGAACCTCTAATTGAAAATAATTTACTTTTTGGATTAAATTTATATACTAGTTTTGTTGATTCAGCAAATGCCTAAGTTGCAATAACTTCCTCAACACCGGGTACTTTATCTTTTAAAATTCTTTCGATACCGCTTTTTAAAGTTGCTATGGATAAAGGACAACCTACACATGCCCCTAACATTTCAATATTTACAACACCGTTGTCAACAGACGCTAATTTAATATCTCCTCCATCAGCTTGTACTGCTGGACGAATATATTCAATTGTCTCGTTTAAAATATCGAGATCGATATCTACCTTTTCTTCTCTATTTTTAAGAGAAGGAAAATTTATATTATCTGAGTTTTCCATAACTTAATTATATTCAATAACTGCGCCAATCGAGTGTAATGATGAAACAATATCCTCATAACCTCTATCAATATGATCTATACCCGTAATTTGCGAATCACCATCGGCTTGGAGTGCTGCAATGATTAAACTGGCACCAGTTCTAATATCAGTTGAATTAACTGGTGCACCAGATAGATTTTTAACACCTTTTATCATTGCGTGTTGCCATCCAGTTTGAATATTTGAACCCATTCTTTGTACCTCCGGAATCCATTGGAAGCGTTGATCGTATACATTTTCAGTTATTATCGAAGTACCTTCAGCTTTTAATAATGCTGTACCAAATATTGGTTGTAAATCAGTAGCAACTCCAGGAAAAGGAAGTGTTGATAGTTCAATAGCATCATAAGCATTTGTTGATTCAACAATTATTTTATTTTCAGAAAAAGTTATATTAACTCCAATTTCTTGAAATTTTTTAATTTCCATTGGTAGTGTTTTCGCATCAATTCCTATTATTGAACCAGATCCACGCGTTGAAGCTAGAGCAGCTATGAATGTTCCCGCTACAATTCTATCTCCTACTACTTTGTGATTTGTTGGGTTTAATGAATTGACACCTTCAATAGTAATTTCGCTTGTGCCTTCTCCAACTATCTGAGCACCCATATTTTTTAACATTTTTACTATATCGACTATTTCTGGTTCTCTTGCTGCATTTTCGATAACCGTTGTTCCTTCTGCCAAAACAGCTGCTAATAAGGAATTTTCGGTTGCTCCAACCGATGCATATGGTAAATTTATTTCTACACCCTTGAGCCCATCTGTTTCTCCGATTAATACACCATGTTCAAGATGAAAATTTGCACCCATTTTTTCTAAAGCATCTAGATGCATTTGAACGGGTCTTGGTCCCAATTGATCTCCTCCAGGAAAGGCTATTTTAGCTTTTCCTTTACGTGCTAATAAGGGACCCAATATAACAATTGATGCTCTCATTTTTTGAACTAGTTCATAAGGTGTTTCTATTCCTATGTTTTCTGGTGAATCTACAGATAATGTACTATTTTCGAATGATGACTTAATACCGATATAACTTAAAACTTCTCTCATGTAGGTGACATCAGTAATATTTGGTACATTACTTATTTCATATTTTCCTGATGCAAGAATAGGTAATACCATCTGTTTCAAGACCGCATTTTTTGCACCCTTGATATAGATATCACCATTTAATTGATGATTACCTTCTATTACTATATGTTTTTCCACTATCATTGATATTACTTAAAGTTTTAAGTGTAACAATAAATTTATGTCAGAATCGTTAATTGTATATAAAGCAAATAATCACCTTGAGGCATCTTCTTGCCTCTCGAATTTACTTATTTCTGAAATAAATAAAAGTAAACAAGATACATTTTCTATTGGTCTGTCAGGAGGAAGTACACCAAAAATTACTTACTCTCTGCTTAGGAGTGATATAAAAGATTTATCCAAGATTATTTTTTGGACAGTTGATGAAAGATGGGTCTCTAAAGATAACGATAGTTCAAATCAAAAACTTGTTAATTCAATCTTTTCTGACAGTGAAGCGAGAATACTAGAAGTTGAATATTCAGGCGTATCTGCGGATGAGGATGCAAAAAAATATTCATCTAAAATTAGAGATAATATAAAAAGTTTTGACACAGTAATTCTAGGTATTGGGGAGGATGGCCACATTGCTTCGCTATTTCCTGGGACTGATGCTGTTAATGAAAAAAGTGCTCTTTATGTCTCTAATGAGGTAAACATTTTGTCAAAGTGGAGAGTTACAGCAACATTTCAATTACTAAAAGAAGTTAAAAATGTTTATCTACTAGTAACAGGCAAAAGTAAAAATGAAATAGTTAAAACAATTATGAATAATGGAAATACACCTGCTAATAAACTCATTAATGAAAGAAATCAAACATTTCTAATCACTGACCAGTGAAATATAGATTAACGAAGTATTTAGCTTACTCCTATATGTCTTAATAAGTTATGCTTAGCCAAGATGTTATTGAAAAATTATCTTCAAATACTTTTAACTTCAAGTTTATGGGGTTCTTCATTTCTTCTTATGAAATTTGCTCTGGATGAACTAGACCCATTTCAGATTTCTTTTTATAGAATATTTATCGGAATGATTTTTATAAATTCATTACGTATTGAGAAAAAGAAACTGACATACACTGATCATTTTTATACCGCAATCGTTGGTATGTTGTGGATGTCACTTCCGTTTTATTTATTTGCTGAGTCTGAAAAGACTATCACTTCAAGTTTGGCAGGTTTAGTGAATGGTTCGACACCAATTTTTATCAGTATGTTTGCTGTTATATTTTTTAGACAGAAAATCTCAAATATTAAAAAATTATATCTTTTTACTGGTTTCGTAGGAATTTATATCCTCACTTTTGGTTTTCAAACTACCAACCTTGAATTAAGCAAAGGTTTTATTTTAGCTTTATTAGCTTCCATAAGTTATGGATTTGCAGCTAACTTTGTTCAACCCCTTATTAAGACCTATGGTGCATTAAATACATTGAGAATTGCTCTTCGATATGCCTCACTATTCTCATTTATATTATTTAGTTTGAATAGTGTATATTTTTTACCAACACTTCAAGGTTCATTGCCATCTATTCTGATATTAGGTATTGGTGGTAGTGGCGTAGCATTTCTATCTTTTTATAAGTTGATAGACGACGTTGGAGCTATTTTTGGCTCAATTACTGTCTATATCATTCCTATATTTTCAGTTATATTCGGATATATATTTTTACAAGAAACAACATCATTGTCACAAATATCTGGTGTTACTGTAATTATTTTATCTGCTTATTTATTTACTAAAACTAACGACTAGTTTTTGGTTTAACAAATAATCCTTCTGCAACTGCTGCGATTTTCTCATCGTCTAAATATAATTCTGCTTTATACATTGAGCCTTTATCACTTACTGAATCTCTCCAAGCTTTAACGTGAACAAAATTTGTACTGTTATTTACTGGTCTGATATATTTAGCCGTAAAAGTTTTGGTTACTACCATTTCCCCAAGAAGAAAACTTAGTGGTCCCATTGTACAGTCCATAAAGGAGTCAATAATACCTCCCAAAGTTGTGTCCATAGGATTGAAGTATTTTTCTTGTATGGGATATTTACACTCAAGGTATTCACCTTCTTCATTAAAAGTAACGAACTCTCCTTTTAATTCCTTATAAATATTTGGTATGGGTAAATCTCCCCAGGTAGTTTCAGACATGAAAAGATTTTAACATTAATTAAGTTTTAAATAAGATTCAGAAACTTAAGACTATCGTCCCTTAGGATGCCAAACTGTTTTAGTTTCAATAAATGGAAATAATGCTTCCAAACCCATAGTTGGAGGGTTTATGAAAATTCGTTTTAATGATTTTGATGCATTTTCTTTAATAATTTTTTTATCATGATTATTTATTTCTTTATATATAGCCATAGCTGTAATCTCAACATGATTGCTAACATCCTCAATTAATAATTCAAATTTTCCAGACATTATGTTTAATGCTCCACCTGGTAGGTCTGAATTATTGATATCTTCTGCAAGTTTAAGTGCAATGACAGAATTTTCTTCGTTAAAGCTAATCACAGCACATCCTACCGTTAGTGCAGGTAACATGTTCAACAATAGACTGTTGAGTGACTGGTTGTTTGAATTCAGTGTAAATACTACTCCCAATGATTCTTGGTGGGAAATGTTAAAGAAATCTCCTGCGACTGGATTAAGATTACCTGTCATTTGTTCCCATTTATCAGCCATTCCGGCATACCAAATTATTGTATCTACAGCTTTATGAATATCTTCACTTGCTTTTGCTTTAGTTAATCCTGCATCTTGAAGTAATTGTTGATAAGTCTCGAAGTTACCTTCTAGCATTTCTGAAAGCCTATAAAGAACCTGTGTTTTATTATATGGAGAAAGTTTTTGCCAATTACTATATCCCTTTTTTGCAGCAACGACAGCATCTCTTATGTCTTTTCTTGAAGTAAGTGGTACTTCATAAAAATCATTTTTAAGATCTATTCGAAAGGTTTTTCCTGATTCAGAGCGTACGTACTTACCGCCTACATAATTTTTATAAGTTTTTTTTATTTCATTCATGATTGAACCTTTAGATAAGAAAGTAGCCCGTGCCTACCACCCTCTCTTCCAAAACCGGATTCTTTATACCCTCCAAATGGTGAAGATGGATCAAATTTATTAAAGGTATTTGCCCATATAACACCTGCTTGAAGCCTGTCTGCTGCCCAAAGTATTTTAGAACCCTTTTCTGTCCATATTCCAGCAGAGAGTCCATATTCTGTATTATTCGATATCTCTATGGCTTCTTCTGGAGTCCTGAAAGTTAAAGTGGTAAGAACTGGTCCAAAAATCTCTTCTCTTGAAATTCTATATGAAGGCTGAGCATTCGTAAATAAAGTTGGTTTAAACCAAAATCCATTTTGCGGTAATTCGCAATCTGTCTGAAAAATACTTCCACCCTCCTTTACTCCTTCATTAACTAAGTTTGTAATCTTATCCAGTTGTTCTTTTGAATTAATAGCACCTATATCTGTATTTTTATCTAACGGATTACCCACTCTAAGAGACTGCATTCTCTTTTCTAGCTTTGTAACAAATTCATCATGAATATCTTCCTGTAATACGAGTCTTGATCCCGCACAACAAACATGACCTTGGTTAAAAAATATTCCATTAACGACACCTTCTACAGCTTGGTCAATAGCAGCATCATTGAAAACAATATTTGCAGCTTTGCCACCCAATTCTAGAGTAAGTCCGATATCTCTATCTGCCGTCTCTTTTTGAATATATTTACCGACACCAGTTGATCCAGTGAAAGCAATTTTAGAAATATCTGGATGTTTAACAAGTGCAGCTCCAGTAGTACCATCACCTGTTACTAAATTGAATACGCCTGGTGGAAGTCCTACTTCTTGACACAATTCTGCAAAAAGTATTGCTGTTAATGGGGTGCTTTCTGCTGGTTTAAGAATTACTACATTTCCAGTAGCCAGGGCTGGTGCTACTTTCCATGAGAGCATTAATAATGGAAAATTCCAAGGAATTATTTGACCAATAATACCATAAGGTTTTAGCCCTTTTGCATTCCAGGATAAATCTAACTTATCAGCCCAACCTGCAAAATAGAAAAAATTAGCTGCAACTTGAGGTAAATCGAAATCACGAGATTCCTTAATAGGCTTACCTCCATCTAAAGTTTCAAGTACGGCAAATTCTCTAGATCTTTCTTGAATTAGTCTTGCAAGTTTAAAGAGGTATTTTGCCCTTTCTGTTCCAGATATTTTAGACCATATTTTAAGGCCTTCTTTTGCTGATTCTACTGCTGAATTAATGTCAATTTCGTTACCTAAAGTAACTGAGGATAAAACTTCTTCAGTTGATGGAGATATAGTTTTGATAAATTTCTTAGAATTCGCAGATTGAAAATTACCATCAATAAAGATTCCATACTTTTTATCAATATTTACGATTGAACTTGATTCAATTGATTCAGCGTATTCCCATTTATTCATAAATTATCCTCTTGGAAAATAGTAGCTTGACTGATATGCATTAGTTTTTAATTTTTTTATTTGTTTTAAAACATCATCCACTAGGCTAGATGCTCCAAATCTGAAATAATCTGGATTTAGCCATTCGCTTCCTAACTCTTCATTCACTATAACTAAATATCTAATTGCATCCTTAGAATCACGTATTCCACCCGCAACTTTTATACCAGCTTTGAAACCTGTAACAGTCTTATAATCCCAAACTGCTTTTGCCATTAAATAACATGCTTCTCTTGATGATCCATTAGAAATTTTTCCTGTTGATGTTTTAATAAAGTCTGAACCTGCGGCTAGTGAAATTAAGCTTGCCTTTTTAATATTTTCATAGGTCCTGAGTTCTCCAACTTCTAATATTGTTTTTAAATGGACTGATTTACACACTTCTTTAAGTGCAACTATTTCATCGTACATTTTTCTATAATCACCTTCAAAAAAAGCTTTTCTATTGATAACAATATCTATTTCGTCAGCACCTTGATCAATTGCGAACTGTGTATCAAGTATTTTTGATTCTAATGGAGCTTGTCCACTTGGAAAATAAGAAGAGACAGAAGCAACTTTAACATTAGAATTACGAGTCATCTCTTTAGCTTTTGAAACAAGAGCAGGATAAACACACACAGCTGCGACACTTGGTACCTCATCATTACTTGGGTCTGGTCTTATTGCTTTTGCTGTCATCTGTCCAATTTTACCTTCTGTATCTTCACCTTCAAGAGTTGTAAGGTCGCACATCGAGATTATATAATTTAAAGCTTGGAGTTTAGAATCTTTTTTTATACTCCTACTAGCAAGTGAAGCTACCCTTTCCTTGAGACCGACCTCATCAACTCTTAAGTTATCAACTAACTCAACTGTATCTGACCATTTGAGGATATTCTTAGATTCTTTTATTGAAGACATAGTTCTATGATAAATGAAGTCGTTATTTTTTAACAGAGGAATTTTTAATCTAACGCTTTTATTTTACTTTCAACGTTTACAACTTCTTTTTCTGTAATTTCAGCAATTCCACCAAAAACCGTAAATATTTTGTGCCATGAGTTTTCTTTATTTAATAATTTGGATGCTAACTCAGAACCTGTTTGTTCAATATGTTTTTGTAATAAAGTCTTTAAATCAAGGCTATCTATTTCATTTAATGCATGTGATGTTGGTGCAGATTGTGATATATATTGATTAAAACTTTTCTGTGTATTTAAAACTATTACCTTTCCACCAGTCATTCCTGCCCCAAAATTAAATCCTATATCTCCAAGAATTACTAAGGTGCCTCCTGTCATATATTCAGCTGCATGAGCACTACAGCCTTCAACAACAGCAATAGCCCCACTATTTCTTACTCCAAATCTCTGTCCTACTCTACCGGATATAAATAACTGCCCGCCAGTTGCTCCATATAAAAGAGCATTCCCAGCTGCATGGTATGCGCCTTGCATCTTTTGACCCTGAGGTATTATTGTTATACTTCCACCACCCATACCTTTACCAACATAATCATTGGCACTTCCAGTTAGTTTTAGATTAATTCCATCCCTTATAAATGCTCCAAAACTTTGACCGGCAGAACCAGAAAGGCTAATTCGACATGGATTTTTTTCAATTTGTTTGTTTAACTTATTTATAGAAATCTCGCCGGAAAGCCTTGCCCCTATGCTTCTATCTTCATTAGATATTGGATATTGTAAAAAAGATTCTTTGTTTGCATTCAATGATTTGATGACTTCTGAAGTTATTCTCCTTGATAGTCTTCCTTCTTCATGTTTTATAAAACCGGGATGTTTTTTTTCTGCAACAGCATTTACAAGAAGCTTATGCAAGCTACTAGGAAGGTTGTTATTCAAAACTTTAAGTCCAAGTAGGTCAGCATGACCAATTAAATCATCTAATTTTTCTACATTGAATAATCGTAAATACTTTTGCACATCTTCAGCGAGGAAAGTAAATAACTGCATAACTTGCTCAGGTGCTCCATTAAATTTTGCTCTTAAATTTTCATCTTGAGTCGCAATGCCAACGGGACATGTATTTTCATGGCATTGTCTTACCATCTTGCAGCCTAATGCTAAAAGTGGTAGTGTTCCGAAACCAAACCTGTCAGCACCTAAGGTGGTTGCAATTATTACATCTTTTGCAGAACGAAGACCTCCGTCCACTTCAAGGAGTACTTTATCTCTCATATTATTTAAAACTAATGCTTGGTGAGTTTCACTTAGTCCTAGTTCCCATGGAGATCCTGCATGTTTGATACTTGTCCAAGGGCTAGCTCCTGTACCTCCATCACTGCCAGCAATTGTAATTATATCGGCACCAGCTTTAGCAACTCCAACAGCTATTGTTCCCACACCCGGTTCTGAAACAAGTTTTACATTTACAGGATTAGTTGGATTAAATGTTTTTAAATCGTAAATTAGCTGTGCTAAATCTTCAATTGAATATATATCGTGGTGAGGAGGTGGGGAAATAAGCGTAACTCCTTCCATTGTGTGTCTTAATTTTGCAATATGTGAATCTACCTTGAAACCAGGTAGCTGTCCACCCTCACCAGGCTTAGATCCTTGTGCCATCTTTATTTGAAATTCTTCTGCAGAGGCTAAGTAGTCAGGCGTAACTCCAAATCTCCCGGAAGCTATTTGTTTAATTTTTGAATTTTTTTCCGTGTCGTATCGTATTGGGTCTTCACCACCTTCACCAGATCCTGATTTTCCCCCAAGTCTATTCATTGCTATTGCTAGGGCTTGATGTGCTTCTTCTGACAATGCTCCTAGAGACATAGAAGATACTGTAAATTTTTGATAAATTTCATCTAGTGTAGATATTTTTTGATTCTCGTAACCCTGTGTTGTATCAGGAAGTGTAAATAAATCGCGTATCTGTACATCGGGTCTGTCTTCTAACGTTTGTAGATAATCTGACCAGATATCTCTATCTCCAGACCTAACTGCTTTTTGAAGTCTCAAAACTGTTGCTGGTGAGGTTATATGAGGCTCAGCATTTTTTTTATATTTGTAAAAACCACCTAGATCTTGAGTAATTTCTTCAGAGCAGATTTTAATTTGATCCTCTAATTCTCCATATCCAATACCTTCTGTTCGACTTTTTGAATATGTAAATGCTTCTGAAATAATCAACTTGTCTAAGCCAATTATCTCAAAAAGTTCGGAACCCCTATATGAAGACACTGTACAGATTCCCATCTTGGACATTATTTTTAATAATCCTTTATTTAAAGTTTGAGTATAATTTTCTTGGGCTTCAGCTACTGAGATGCCTAAATCAGGTGTTGATAAAGCCAGTTTTCTTACATTTTCTAAAGCTAAATATGGCCAAACAGCTGATGCTCCGTATGAAATATGACACGCCAAATCATGCGCATCTCTGATTTCACCCGACGCAACTATTAATGAGGCCTGTAACCTAATACCCTTTTTAATTAAGTAGTGATGAAGTGTTCCGACTACAAGTAGTGAGGGTATGACACTTTCACCTATTTTTAAATCTTTATCAGATAAAATAATTAAAGATTTTTTCTTATTAATTATTGAATCTTCAACCTTTTCACATAATTCTTTTAATGCAGATTCGATTGCTTGTTCTGCCTTGTTGTAACAAAAGTTAATTACTTGGGATTTCTTTCCAAGAAATTCGTCTGAAATTAATTTATCGTAAGTCCCACCATTTAAAATAGGTGATTTTAATGTTATTAGATTAGCCTGCTGTGAAGTTTCTTTGAGTATGGATCCTCTTCTTCCTAGATATGTTTTAGTAGACATTACAAAACGCTCTCTAATGGGGTCTATTGGTGGATTTGTTACTTGAGCAAATAACTGATGAAAGAATCTGCTTAATCTAGGTTTATTTTTACTTAGTATCCCTAAAGGTGAGTCATTGCCCATTGAACCTGTAGGTACCTCTCCTTTAAGCATAGGTAGGAGTATGAGCCTCTCTTCCTCGGGTGTGTAATCAAAATAAGTAGATAATAAACTGAGGTTGAGACTTTTATCTTCCACGTCGCTGAATTTTGTATCTACATTAAGAGGTTTTGAATTAACCCATTCTTTGTATGGATTTTTCTGACTTAATTTTTGAATTACCTCTTTTTCATCGAGTAACTCATCATCTTTAATTCGGTACCTTATAGTCTGACCAGGTTCTAATTGTGCTGTTTTGTATGCTCCTGCTTCAACTGATGGACAAATTCCAACCTCTGAGGCGGCAAGTATATATCTATCTGAAACCATCCATCTCATGGGTCTCAACCCGCTTCTGTCTAAACCAGCAATTATATCTAAACCATCAGAGGCAACAATTGCTGCAGGTCCATCCCATGGTTCAGTTAAAAATGAATGATACTGATAGAATGCTTTTTCATCCTCCGTAAATCTTGGGTTGTTCTCCCACGCAGAAGGCATAAGCATTTCTTGAGCATGGGCTAAAGTTCTACCAGACTGCACTAATAGCTCAACCGCGTTATCTAATTGTCCAGAATCTGATATATCTTCATCAATAAAGGGTTTGAGAGTTTCAATATCCTCCTTCCAAAAAGTAGAAGTAGCATCAACTTCGCGTGCTTGCATCCATGAATAATTAGAAGTTATAGTATTAATTTCACCATTATGCGCAAGCATACGAAGAGGTTGAGCTTTATCCCATGTTGAAGATGTATTAGTTGAAAATCGTTGATGAAATATACCAAATCTAGTTTTGAATAAAGGATTTCTTAAGTCCCAGTAGAAATCCGAAGCCTGTGTTGCGGTGAAGAGACCTTTATATACAACTGTTCTTGAAGAACATGAATTTATATGTATATTAAGAAACTTATGATTTGAGATTTCCTTTTCCAATGATTTTCTAAATAAATACAAAGTTTTCTCAAATATTTTTTCGTTCTTTTCTTCAGAAGAAATTACAGCATGAAAAATAGCAGGCTTTGACTTTTTTTGCTAAAGTACCTAAAATTTCTTTATCTGTAGGAACCTTTCTCCAATATAAAAGGTCAATTTTGAAATCTGAAAGTTTTTTTTCAATAATTTCTTTTGATTCATTTAATTCTTTTGCTTCAAAAAAACATGAAATTAATCCTATTTTTTTGCCTTTGCCAAGTGTGATGTCTCTCTCTTTTAGTTCCGCATTAATAAGCTCATAAGGTATTTCAGTTAGAACTCCTGCTCCATCTCCAGTTCCGTCAGCAAACTTAGCTCCTCTATGATCAAGATTCGATAGACATTCCAGTATTTTAAGGGTCATCCCGTGAGTAGGTGGAAGCCCTCTAGAGGCTATAAACCCGACTCCGCACGAGTCTCTTTCGCTAAAATCAAATCCCATAAGTTATATAATCTTACTACATATTTTTAGCCATATAAATAGAAAATCAGCCTGGTCACATTAAGGGGGAACCCTTGATACGAAAGACTGATTTTCTAATACTGAGTTTTGATTATCTTATTTTTTAAGAATAAAATCTCCATATGCTGATGTTCCATGTTCTGAAACATCAAGACCAGCAATCTCTTCTTCTTTAGATACTCTTAAACCAAGAGTTAAATCAATGACTTTCAGGACTGCATAGGAGGTTAAATATGCCCAAGAACCAATGGCTAGAATCCCAATAAGCTGTGGAACAATTAATGATGTTCCTCCATAAAAAAGTCCATCTGTAGTATCAAATAAACTTACAGCTAAAACTCCCCATGCTCCACATACGCCATGAACGGAGACAGCTCCAACTGCATCATCTAGACCTCTTCTTTCTATGAGGTTTATTGAACCTACAACAATTACGCCTGAAACAACTCCAATTGTGACAGCACCTAGGTTGTTTACGTTTGCACAACCAGCTGTGATCCCGACAAGTCCCGCTAACGCCCCATTTAATGTCATCCCTACGTTCGGCTTGCCCGCGATCATTGAAGTATACATTGCAGCTACAGAGGCAGCAGAAGCTGACAATGTTGTAGTTACTGCTATTGCAGCTAAGTCAACATTCACTGCTGCTAAAGCAGATCCGACATTAAATCCATACCAACCGAACCATAAAATAAATACCCCCAGTGCAGCAGCAACCATGGAGCTACCAGGTATAGAAAAAGGTGTTCCTTTACTATCAAATTTTCCTATACGGGGTCCAACAACCTGTATTCCTGCAAGGGCAGCAAAACCACCTACCATATGCACAACACCTGAACCCGCAAAATCTACAAAGCCAATATCAGTTAGCCAACCCTGACCACTCCATACCCAGTGAGTTACTATTGGATAGATTAATCCACAAATAAAGGGTTGGAAAAGTAAATATGAGCTAAATTTTGTTCTCTCTGCGACAGATCCGGATACAATAGTTGCTGCTGTTGCGGCGAAGACTACTTGGAAGAAATAAGTAGACGAGTCACCTTCTAAGAAGAAATTTCCGTATGCAATGAATCCACCCAATGTAGAACCACCGTATGCAAACGCAAATCCAAAGGCCCAGTAAGTAAGCGCTCCTACTGAAAAGTCCATGAAGTTCTTCATAACAATATTGACAGAGTTCTTTGATCTTGTAAATCCAGTTTCTACAAGCATAAAACCCGGTTGCATAAACATTACTAATATTCCAGCAATCAATATCCAAAGACTATCTATGTGAGTTACTAATTCCATTTGTATTCCTTTTTTAAATAAATATTTATAAATAATCTAGTTTGGATTTTTTTTAATACAACGCTGTAGAAGTTAAATGATTATTACTAAATTGTTTCTTATTTGTTACGTGAATCAGTTATATTTTTGGTCGTTGTGAAACTCTATAACCCAGATAAATTAAAAACATTCCAACTAAAAGTGAAAGAGTTTTTGATGCGCCATCTCCCAAAGCAAGGAGAACACCAGAAAGTGCAGGTGAAAAAGAGCCAACAACTATTAATACATTTGTTGTAACCAAGTCTTCATTTACTCTTCTAAATTTGTAAATACTATAGGCAGCAATTCCGACCAAAGAAATACTACCCATGGAGTTACCTAATATTGCCCACATTCTTGGACCGCTAATTTCATACAATTCACTACCTTCAGGAATACCGCTAATGTTTGAAAAATCAGGGATACCACTTGCGATAATCGAATACAATGCTCCAAGCACGAAGAGAATGTACAACCCCGATATGACATTCACTCTATTGTTATCAAAAATTAAATATGCACTTCCAATACCAAATGCAGGTACATTTGTAATGCCTCCGAAAAAGTAAAAAATACCGAAATTCATATAATTCCAACCCCCTATAAGACCAGAAACTAGAGCTATGGTTGCGATTGTGTACATGAAAACTGCAACTGCCCAGGAAATAATATAGGGTTTTTTACTTTTAAAAGATTTAAAAATTAGCTCTAATGTAAAACCTATGCCTATTAGAGAGGCTATCGAACCAAGTATGATATCCATATTTTCTATGATAGGTTTAAATTAAACACAACGAGAAATGAGAAGTAGCTATTCTTAGGTATAGAATGTCCAAAAATATATTAGTTGCAGTAGCTTGGCCCTATGCCAGTGGTTCTAGACACCTAGGTCATATTGGTGGTGCATATTTACCAGCTGATATATTTGCAAGATATCATAGAGTTATTGGAAATAATGTATTAATGGTTTCTGGAAGCGACGCTCATGGTACTCCAATTACAGTACGTGCGGATGAAGAAGGTGTCGAACCAATTGATATAGTAAATAAATACCATAATGAATTTCTAAATTATTGGGAAAAACTATCGATTTCTTGGGATAACTATACAACAACCATGACCGATAATCATAAAGAAGTTGTCCATGATATTTTTCTCAAACTTTTAGATAATGGTTTCATCGATAAACAAAAAACACTTCAAGCTTTCGATCCAATAGATAATAAATTCTTGCCTGATAGATATGTGGAGGGACAATGTCCTAAGTGTGAATATGGAGAAGCTAGAGGCGATCAGTGTGATAACTGTAGCTCCACCCTTGATCCAGAAGAATTAATTAATCCAGTGAGTACGCTTTCAGGTAATCCGGCGGAATTTAAAGAAACTGAACACTTTTTTTTAAAATTAAGCCTACTTGGAGAAAAGCTTTCTCCGTGGTTAGATACAAAAGAAGACTGGAGACCACATGTAATCAACTGGGCAAAATCATTTGTTAAAGATGGGCTTAAGGATAGAGCAATTACTCGTGATCTTGAATGGGGTATAGATATTCCAGTTGATGATTTAGGGAATGGTAAGAAAATCTATGTATGGTTTGAAGCCGTGATAGGTTATCTATCTGCATCTATTGAGTGGGCAAAGAATTCTGGCGATGAAGATGCATGGAAAAATTGGTGGCATAAAGAAGATGCTGAATCATATTATTTTATCGGTAAAGACAATGTTCCGTTTCACTCTGTCATTTGGCCAGCAATATTAGCCGGCTATGGTCAATTAAATATGCCTACAAATGTTCCTGCGAACCAATATATTCTTATAAAAGGACAAAAAGCATCAGCTAGTAGGGGTGTTGGAAAGAGTTTGGATGATTACCTAGCAGAGTGGGATCCTGATGCAATCAGATACACACTAGCTTCAATTCTTCCCGAGCAATCAGATTCAGAATTAACTGAAGAAGAAATGGTTAGAAGGAATAACGAAGAATTGGTTGCAACATGGGGTAATCTAGTTCAGAGAGTTTTTACTCAAATTGATAATAACAAAGATATTATAAAAACTCCTTCACCGCTGGAAAATGTTGATGAAGAATTATTAAAGGAAGCAGATAATGCATTTCAACAAATTGGAAAGTATATCGAAGCAGTTGAGTTAAAAACAGCCTTACAAGAATCAATGAGATTTGTTTCTAAAGTTAATGTTTATCTAAATGAAACAGAGCCGTGGAAGGTTATAAAAGAAGACCAAGACCGTGCAGCTAGAATACTTTATACAGCTCTTCAAGCTATTGATGCTTGCGCAAATTTGTTGTATCCATTCATGCCAACAAGTAGTAGGAAAGTATCTTCAGCAATCCAAAAGGAAACAGAGAATTTTTGGGGTTTAAATGATATAAAAATAGGTGCCGAATTAATTAAAATCGGGCACCTATTTAAAAAGTTTGACTAGGACTTTGATTCTTTAAAAATTGAATCTATCTCGTCGATTAAAGCAATCAACTCTTCACCAACTTTAGGATCTTCTGTCTTTTTAGCTTCTCCAGCTTTTTTAGTTGCATTCCAGAATAAATCATGAAGATTAGGAAATCTTTCAAGATGCTCTGGTTTAAAGTAGTCTGTCCACAATACCCATAGATGGTGCTTTACTTCTTCAGCTCTTTCTTCTTTTATAGTTACACATCTTTGCTTGAAGCTAGCATCATCTGAATCTTGATATTTTTTTGATGCATTTAATACTGACTCTGCTTCAATACGTGCCTGCGCTGGATCGTATACTCCACAAGGCAAATCACAATGCGCATATGCAATTCTTGTTGGTTTAAATAATTTCATAAATCTCCTTAATTAACTACTATTAACTTTAGTAAGATAAGAATTTATGATTAAAAACATATTAAAGATAGTTAACTTAAAAACATTTTTTGCCTTTTTGTTATATATAGTTTTCCGAAATGAAAATAAATCAATTAGAGCATATGAAATCAAAGAAGAAAGTATGAAACCTTCACTTCTTCCGAACGAATTTGTACTTGCGTCAAAATTAAAAGATAAACCTGCCAGAGGAGACATCGTTATATTTAACAACAATGAAAAAAATATTGATGTTGTTAAAAGAGTTATAGGTCTTCCTGGTGAGGAAGTTGACTCACAAGAAGGCTCTATATTGATAAACTCCGAGAAAATAAATGATCCTTGGGCTAAAAGTTTTGTTGATGATTTTGTAAAGGTTCAATTAAGGGATGATGAAATATTTGTATTAGGCGATCAACGTACTTTATCTTCTAGTGACTCTAGGACTATAGGTCCTATTAAATATTTAGAATGTTGGAAGCTTAAGATGCGCTATTGGCCATATTATAGATTTAAAACATATGAGTAACTTAATGTGTAGCTGGTGTAAAAATATAATGGTGTATCTGCATGGACACGCTGCTTGTGTAAACAACTCATGCGCAATGTTTGGACTCAACCAAGCAGAATGCTGCTCCGGTGAAAATGCTAATAATTGTGAAGGAACTCAACAAAATGAAATCGCATTATCTCCGGAAAGATTAAACTAAACACATGGACGAACCAAAATTAAAAATTGAAAACAAAACAGTTGAATCTATTCCAGCTGTCACAATCAGATTTGCTGGTGACTCTGGAGATGGTATGCAACTGGTCGGTACACGATTTACAGACACTTCTGCTTTATTCGGAAATGATTTAGCTACACTTCCGGCTTTCCCGGCAGAAATAAGGGCTCCACAGGGAACAATTGCTGGAGTATCTTCATTCCAAGTGCAAATTGCTGATTTTGATATTCTAACTCCAGGAGATAACCCCGAAGTTTTAGTTGCTATGAATCCAGCTGCTTTGAAAGCACATCTACATGACTTAGCGCCTAATGGAATGCTTATTATTAATGAAGATGCTTTTGAAGAAAAAAATATCACAAAAGCAGGATATAAAATTGATCCAAGAGAATCAGGTGAACTTGATGGATATCGAGTATTCGAAGTCCCAATGGAGAAGCTCACAAAAGAAGCTTTAAAAGATTCTGAAATAAAAGGGCGAGCCATTCTTAGGTCAAAAAATATGATTGCTTTAGGACTTATTTCCTGGGTTTTTAATAGGCCATTAGAAGACACTATAAATTGGCTAAATAAGAAATTTGAGAAACTTCCAGAGGTAGCAGATGCAAATATAAAGACTTTGAAAACTGGTTACAACTTTGGTATTACCGTTGAAGCATTTCATCATACATACGTTGTCGAGAAAGCAGCACTTCCGACTGGAGAATACACAAATATAAATGGGAATATCGGATTAAGTTGGGGTCTTATAGCAGGAGCAAAACTATCTAATCTTGAATTATTTTATGGAAGTTATCCCATCACTCCCGCATCAGACATACTTCATGAATTATCAAAGCACAAAAATTTCAATGTAATAACTTTCCAAGCGGAAGACGAGATCGCAGCAGCTGCAGCAACTGTAGGTGCATCATTTACTGGAAAGCTAGCCGTAACAGGTACAAGTGGTCCAGGATTAGCCCTTAAAAGTGAAACTATTTCACTAGCTCTTTCTGCAGAGCTACCTATGGTTATTGTGAACGTACAACGTGGAGGTCCATCAACTGGTCTTCCCACAAAACCTGAACAATCCGATTTATTATTTGCCCTGTATGGAAGGCACGGCGAATCTCCCCTACCGGTACTTGCTTCACGTTCACCTTCCCATGCTTTTTACACTGCTATAGAGGCAAGTAGAATAGCTCTGAAGTACATGACACCAGTAATACTTCTTTCAGACAACTATGTTGCTACTGGTTCTGAGCCTTGGAAACTACCAGATATTTCTGACTTACCTTCTCTCACCAATAACTTAACAACTACAAATAACTCAAAAGATGGCTTCTTGCCTTTCCACAGAGATATGACTACTTTTGCCCGACCTTGGGCTGTTCCTGGAGTTCCAGGTTTAGAACACCGAATTGGTGGACTAGAAAAAGAAGAAGGTACTGGAAATGTTTCATATGATAGTGCTAACCATCAATACATGACGGACATGAGAGCATGGAAAATTGCTAATATTGCTAATGATATTGAACCTTTAGAACTTAATGGTGATGAAAAAGCTGACACACTTGTTTTAGGGTGGGGTTCTACATATGGAGGAATAACACAAGCAGTAAATAGGCTTAATGAAAAAGGAGTTAAAGTAGCAAGCGCTCATTTAACATTTATAAATCCATTTCCAGATAACTTAGGTGAAATCCTCTCAAATTTTGAAAGAATTATAATTCCAGAATTAAACACAGGACAATTAATAAAACTTATTAGAGAAAGATTTTTGATTGACGCAAAAGGTATTAATAAAGTTGCAGGAGAACCTTTCACTGCACAAGAATTAGCTGAAAAAATAGAGGAAAAGATAAATGAGTAAAGTTCCAGTGAATTACAAAAGAACAGATATGCAAAGTGACCAAGAAGTTAAATGGTGTCCCGGTTGTGGAGATTACACAATTTTGGCCTCTGTACAAAGTTTTATGGCTGAACTGGGCATAAGTAAAGAAAAAATGGTTTTTGTATCAGGTATTGGATGTGCAGCAAGATTCCCTTACTACATGAATACATACGGATTACATACAATACATGGACGTGCACCTGCCGTAGCAACTGGAGTGACCCTTTCAAATCCTGACTTATCAGTTTGGGTAGTATCCGGAGACGGAGATTCACTTTCTATAGGTGGAAATCATTTAATACATGCTCTAAGAAAAAATGTGAATATCAAAATTCTTATGTTTAACAACCAAATTTATGGACTGACAAAAGGACAGTACTCTCCTACAAGTGAAGAGGGTAAGAAAACTAAATCTTCACCCTTTGGATCTGTAGAACTTCCTTTTAATCCAATGAGTGTAGCCCTAGGTGCTGAAGCATCCTTTGTGGCTCGCTCAGTTGATATGGATAGAGATTTAACTACACAGGTATTGCAAGAAGCATCAACCCATAAAGGATCTGCTTTTATAGAGATTTACCAAAATTGCAATGTCTTTAATGACAAAGCATTTGAACAATTAACCTCTAAAGAAGGACGAGTAGCAAACAGAATAAATTTAGTACATGGCGAGAAGGTTATTTTTGGTGCTGAAGACGAGTTTGCAGTAACCATTGAAAATGGGGAAGCTAAAATTGCAAAACGAACAGATATTGATGATTCACAAATCTATGTACACGATATTACAAGAGAAAATCCATCAGTTGCATTCTCACTCTCTAGGTTGTCACATGGTCCCTATGGCCCGACGCCGATGGGAGTTTTCAGAAAAGTTCAAAGAGAGACTTATAATGAAGACGTTATGAAACAAATAGATTTTGCAAAAGATTCAAAGGGTGATGGTGAGTTAGATAAATTAGTTAGATCCCTTGGAACTTGGGATGTTAAATAACTCTGATTGAGTTCTACTCGTCTAAATAATCTATTTGATCTGTTGGCATTATTAGTGCTGTACTTGCGTTAACAATGTGTGAAACAATCCTTTTCAAATATCTGTAAAACAATGTAGTAGAAACTGGATATTCTATTGTTTCCTTGTTTTCAAGTAGAGCTGTTATTTTGTCATCTAAATCTGTAGACATCGAAGAGCCGAGAGTGATTAGATCATGTATCTTTGTTTCATCTTCGAGATTTAGACATGACTGTAAGTAAACAATTAGTTTTCCTATATCATTTCTTAACTCAATATAGCTATCTAAATTTTCTCCTTTAGTAAAGGTGTTACCTGTTTCTGCAATTTCGAAAAGATTTTTACAATAATCACCAATCCTCTCAATATCTTTTGACATAGTCATATACGAGAGCAGTAAAGGAATATCTAAGTTTCTTGAATTTACTGCAGAATGAACTATCATTTCTCTTCGAACTTCACGATGAAGTTCATTAATGGCTTTATCTGTAGCGTATAAATCATCCCTAACGGTATCTAGATTTGTGTCACCTAAGAGGCAGTTCATTGATACATCATAGATATGCATACTATTTGTAAGCATCTCACTTAGCTTTGCGTCTATATTGTCTAATGATTCTTTACTCATTTATCTCCTTAATTAAATAGTACTACGCCCAAAAGGGGAAGTAATAAGAATGTTATTAATACATACAGTATTGCAATGTATCTTCTTTTAGCGGTAATATTACTTAGACTTTTAGCCAGATTTACAGGAATATTTCTAATTGCTTTAAATGGATAAATAATTGCAACACCCATTAAATTAAAAAATACATGGTGAAGTGCAATAGTCAATCCGGCAGGATCGTCAACAGCAAAACTAGCTAACACGGCAGTGATAGTTGTTCCAATATTAGCTCCAAGAGTAATTGGGAAAGCATTCTCAATTGATAAAATACCTGATCCAACTATTGGTACAAGTATTGATGTAGTAATACTTGAACTTTGGACAGAAAATGTAATTAAAATACCAATTAGTATCGCAAAAAGACCCCCACCTTTTGCAAGAGCTTTGTCAAGACCAAACTCTATTTGATTAAGCATGAGTGATTTCATGTTTGATACAACATTTCTGAGGCTTAAAAATATGAATCCTATTGCAACAACGATTAATAATACAGCGTAAACCCTATAAGAGTTCTCACTTAGGTTATTAACATATGGAATTGAAGAAAGTCCATCAAGTATGTTATTTGATCCCCACTTAATACCAGCCTTAATCGGACTATTTGGTTTTGTTGCAGTAAAACCTGTCGCAAGTATAAATTCTGTTCCGTCCTCCGCAAGTTTTGTAATAAACCCGGTATACAGATCCAGAGGAAATAATAAAATAACGACAATTAAGTTAAAGAAATCATGCATAGTGGATGCTGCAAAAGCTCTTTTAAATTCTTGTTCTCTCCTAACGTGACCAAAGGATACTAATGTATTTGTAACAGTTGTACCAATATTTGCACCCATAACCATAGGTATTGCATATTCTAAACTTAAAACCCCACTACCAACTAGTCCAACAATTGTTGCAGTTGTTACTGATGAAGATTGAACTAGAACCGTACAAAGTATTCCTACTAAAAGTCCAGCAAAAGGATTTGAGACAGATTCAAAAAGTTGATCTGTGTATTCAGCACCCAAAGTTTTGATTCCTTTTTCAAGAAGTTTTATTGATACAAGAAAGAAGTATAAGAAAAAGATTGCAAAGCTTAAATTTTTTAATGATTTTAAATTCATATCTTGTTTAAATTATATATAAGTTTAAATTAAATTAAATTTAGAAGTCTAAATCGTTTACTCTGCGTTTACTTTAGGAAAAATAATTGTAAAGGTCGAGCCGTTACCCACCTCACTAATAATATCTATTTCAGCATTATTTCTATCAAGAGCGTGTTTCACAATTGCAAGACCTAAGCCTGTGCCACCTATTTTTCTTGACCTACCTTTATCAACTCTATAAAATCTCTCAAATATTTTT
>JAONAZ010000019.1 GCA_028376655.1 Acidimicrobiia bacterium | reverse complement strand
GCTTCCCGTATCAATATCGACATTAATCGGAAAAACAAATCTTTGATTTGGGGTTGACGCCAAGAATCCTACCATAGGTTCATTTTTGTATTCAATGTGTTCTATTAATTGTGTTTCAATTTGAATATTTTCATCATTTCGCATGATCCCAATTGATACCGTCTCACCAATTGAAAAAGTCCTTAATAGGGAGATGAACTGTGTTGATGAGTTGATACTATAAATAACTTCTTTTTCTCCACTTATAGAAATAATGAGATCATCTTTTTGCAACTTATCTCTTACTGGAGAGTCATCAAGAATTCCTACTACTAAAACACCGTCTCCCTCTGACTGTACTTCGTAACCAAGAGAATTAAGAGCTACAGCAATTGCAACATTCTCAGAAGTTTGCATATTTTGAAGGCTGATTTGACTAAGTTCACTAGGTGTTACTCCTTTTGGTAAAATAACCTCCTTTGGATAAAGGTCTACAGAATCACTAAGGAATGCCCACGAGTATAAAAGATAATTTGCAACATCTCTTCGGACTGTGAGTTGGTATAAGTTACCTTCAGTTTCATAGGAAATAGCAGAGTCAATTGTAATATCCCATTCATAAGGTGGACCTGGAGACATGTAGTAGTAATCAGTATCAACAAAAAGCCCAAAATAAGATATAGAGGAGATGAATATCAAAAATGTTAATAATCTTTTTTTTTCAAATATTGTTAATTTTTTCACAATAAAATTTTAGGTTATATAAATAAATAAAGAGCCGACAAAAGTCGACTCTTTAAATAACTAAGTTAATTAAAAATTAACTACATGGACCAGATTCCCAGTCGTATCCACCAGCGGATGGACCAACATAGTTTCCTGCCAATAGTCGAACTCCACTAGCAATCGTTCCATCTGGAACGGCTACGAAGCTCTCAGCATCTGCTCTGTTTTGTCCAAGTTCTCTTGTTGGCATCATGCCATCAGAGTCAACATAAACACTACCAGCAGCTCTTCTGATACCTGCTCTTGATAGATCTCCACCTTTGTTAGCTGCTTCAAGCACACCTTTTAAGTGGTGTTGTGAAGCCCAACCAGCAACTATGAATGTGTTTGCAGAATCAATTCCCATACTTGTGAGAGTTGCTCTCATAACACCATGACCTGTTGTCTCAGCTTCATACGGAGCAACGAAAGCCATAAGATACATAGAACCAGAATTAAATAACTGTTCTAATGCAAAACCTTCTCTAACGAATGCATCATTGAAAGATGGTGCAGCCATCATAGATAGTGGCATCAATCCTTGTTGTAAAGCTCCACCGGCTACTTGTGCCATATGAGTAGGTCCTAT
This sequence comes from Acidimicrobiia bacterium, assembly GCA_028376655.1. Taxonomy (GTDB): domain Bacteria; phylum Actinomycetota; class Acidimicrobiia; order Actinomarinales; family Actinomarinaceae; genus Actinomarina. The sequence goes on along the minus strand of JAONAZ010000019.1, from coordinate 6,381 downwards.
CGCTGGAAAGTATGCATCTACTGGTTTTGTAACCATTAGACCAACTGCCTGAGCAACATCAAACTCTGGGCTTGGAACAATATATTCCCAAGCAACAGTGAGACCGTTTGCTTCTGCAGCAGCTGTTACACCTTTAGCGTAATCGCCACCGTAGTCGCCAGCATATCCCATAATTCCAATAGTTTTAACTTCTACTGGATAATTTGCTAATGCCCAATCAACTGCATTCATACCATCAGCACAATATGCTGAACCGAATTCAATTACTAATCCTTTATCAACAGATTTATAAGACCAACCTGAGTACCAGCTCATTGGAGCTGCAATCATATTGTCTGCATCCATGTTGTCGAGGATAAAGAGTGTTTGTGGCGTACCAAGTGACATAGCTATTGCTGCAACACTATCGCGTTGTGCGTTATAGCCTTCTAGGTGTTTTTGAGGATTGTAACCTGTGTCAAAACCTTCAACGATTGCAACACTGTAGTCTCCAACTCCACCAGTTTGGTTTGCCCATAGCCAAAATGCTCTTTGGCCTGTTTCTAAAGCAGGTCCAAGCGGTCCGTATGGACCTGTATAATCATTTAGTAATCCAAGATATATACAACCTTTTGTAGGATCGGCACCTGTCGGTATACCGCCTATAGCTTCCGGACATGCTTCTGCTGTAACTCCAACACCTGTGTCTACGGTACTAGCAGTGGTAACAGCTGGAGATTCAAGTGATTCCACAACTTCAGGAGTTGTTTCCTCTACTGTTTCTTCAGCGGCTCCGCCGCAAGCAACTAAGACAAGGGCTAGAACTGTAAAAAGAATGATTCCCTGCTTACGCAATGGTTTCATTATTCCCCCTTTTGTTATTAGTACTAATAAATTTAGGTTACTAGGTTTTGATGAAGTTAGTAGGAAAAGGGCCAAGCTTTAAAATAATTACGTAACCTAAACCAAATGCCCCATAAACCTCTAGGTTCAAAGATTAAGAAAAGAATGATGAATAAACCAAAAAGTAATCTTTCTAACTGACCAAGATTTAAAGGTAGTGATGATTCTCCAATTTCAAAAATATGAAGGAAAAACTGTATTAAAGCAGGAAATAGTGTGTAAAAAAGTGCCCCGAATAGTGGCCCCAAGACTGTTCCTGCACCTCCAATAACTACTATTGCTACAAATGTAATAGAGTATAAAAGACTAAAAGTACCAGGTTCAACTCCCCCAGAGACAGTAAAAAAGAGTGCCCCACTTATCCCTCCATAAAAACTAGATAAAGCAAAAGCTGATGCTTTATGCCTGAAAATATTAATACCCAGAGCTTCTGCAGCAATATCACCATCGCGGATTGCAGAATAAGCCCTTCCAGCTTTTGATCTGACAAGATTTTTAACACCTAAACCAGCAAAAATACAGGTGAGTAGACAGACAAGATAAAGAATTTGGTTTTTTTGTAAATAAAGAGTCCCGATTTCAATTCCTCTCTCTAAATTGACACCAAATAGCTTTAAAGTCGCTACCTTTCTTCCGAGACCTGCTCCACCAGTGACAGATTTAAAGTTTGAAAATAAATGTGATCCTATAAAAACCAAAGCTAGCGTTACTAAAGCAAGATTAAGGCCTTTTAGTTTGACGGTAATTGGAGCAATTATTAACCCAACAATGGCCGCAGCAACACCCGCTAAGGGCAACCAAAAAATCATATCTAACTCGAAACCAATAACACTAGAAGTAGCTACACCTCCTATTACAGCAGAAGCGTAAGCACCAACTCCAATAAATACTCCGTGAGCAAGATTAATTTGACCAGCTAATCCAGAGACAATATTCAAACCCCAACCTGCAATAGCTATCAAAAAAGAAGTTGTTAATAAGAGTATCCAGTAATCACTAGCTAAAAAACAAAAAGCAACAGACAAGGTAACTAATATTCCAAACCAACTTTTTTGTGTGTTGTTAGAAAATATAGAAGATTCCTTTTGGTAGTCAGTATAAAGATTAGGTCTACCTCTCATACTCTTTCAACCTCCTCAGTACCAAATAGGCCATCTGGTTTAAAAATTAAAATTACAAACATAATTATATATGGAGCAACGACCGAAAATCCATTGCCAAATGAAAAACCAACAAAGCTTTCAAAGGTTAGCTGATAATAGGCAACATAGCCCTGCGTCAAGCCGATGATGACAGATCCAACAACTGCTCCAGGAATAGAGTCTAGGCCTCCAATTACAACTGCTGGTAATGCTCGCAGTGCTGATATGAAGCTAAATTGTGATAAGGTGTTGAATCCTCCTGTGATGAAAAAACCAGCAAAGGCAGCTAATATCCCCGCTATCATCCAAACAAGGCCGAATATTCTACCAACATTAATTCCTTGGGCCATTGCTGCTTCCTGGTCATAAGATGTTGCTCTCATGGCAATTCCATATTTTGACTTTCTGAAGAAAATACTCAAAATTATAATTAATATTATGGCAGTAATGAGTGCTGCTAACTCAAGGTATTTAATATTTACACCACCTATATTTACAGCACCAAAATTTCCAAAAGTAGGGAAAGGATCTCCCATGTATTTTGGATTAATTCCAATCCAGCTATCAAGAACTGTCCTTAATAAAATATCGATTCCAATTGTCAAAACTGCAACAGAAAATACTGGTTCTCCGACCATGGGTCTTAAAAAAGTTCTCTCAATTAATAAACCTAATATTCCAGTTAAGATAACCCCTAAAAATAAAGCAAGCCAAAAAGGAATCCCTCTATCTACAGCTAGTGAACTGATTATTCCTGCACCAACTACAGCGAGTGCGGGTTGAGCGAAGCTTAAAACTTCCATGGCCTTATAAATTAGTACAAATCCAATAGCAACTAGAGAGTAAATAGCTGCTAAAGATAATCCTTCAACTGTTGCCTGTAGAAATATAATCAAGTGTACATCTCCTCTATTAAGTCACTAAACTTCTCCATCAATACATTCCTTTTAATTTTTTGAGTAGCTGTCATCTCTCCATCTTCATGATCAAGCTCTTTAGGAATCATTTGAAATTTTCTAATTTCCAATGATGACGTTTCTGCATTTGCTTTAAGTATTTCACTCCACACAAGGTCTTTAACTTCTTTTTTTTCAGACAAATCTCTGTAAGTAGTATAAGTAATATTTTTACGAAGAGCCCAGTTAGATACTGTTTCAAACTCTATAGCAATTAATACTGATAAAAATTTTCTTTTATCCCCTATTACAAGAGCATCTTTAATAAAAGGTGAAATCTTTATCTTGTTTTCAATCTCTTGTGGTGAAACATTCTTACCTCCACTAGTGATAATGATGTCTTTTTTTCTATCTACAATTTTGAGAAACTCTCCATCAAAAACACCTACATCACCTGTATATAACCAGCCCTCATCATCGATACATTCTTTTGTAGCTTCTTCATCTTTAAAATAACCTTTAAAAACTGCTGGTGATTTTACTAAAATTTCACCATCATCAGCTAGTTTTATTTCTACGCCGTGATTTGGAACACCTACAGTCCCTAACTTCATTTTTTTATCATTATTTCCGGATGCATATGCGCAATTTTCTGTCATGCCATAGCCCTCAAAAATTGGAACACCTAATGCCAAGAAAAATTTTAATATTTCAGGAGCTATAGGGGCAGCACCAGAAATAGCTGTTTCTGCTTTACTTAGACCTAATTTTTTCTTTAAAGTTCTAAAAGCTAGGAGCCACCCAATTCCAATATAAATTTGTGCAACTTTATCATTAAAGCCCTTTTCGATTTTACGTTCAGCACCTAAATTTCCAAAATACATTGAAATCCTAAATAATTGTTTTTTTACAAAAGTAGCATCTCTCATTCTCACTATTGCGCCAGCGTGCATCCGTTCGAGAATTCTTGGAACTGCTGGGAAAATTGTTGGTTGTATTTCTACTAAGTCCATCTGAACTGTATCAATTGATTCTGCAAAATTTATTGTTGCATGTGTGTGGGTAGCTATCAACAAGTCTGTGAGCCTGCCAAATATGTGACATAGAGGTAGATAAGATAAGATTTGTGGATTAGTTGCCGTGATTGACTCTACTAATGAAAAATTTGGAATCTGAGAGCCAACCCATTTAATATTTCCATGAGAAATCATAGAACCTTTTGGTGGACCTGTAGTTCCAGAGGTATAAACTAAAAAAGCAATGTCTTCTTCTTCTATAGCCTCTAATTGTTCATCTACACAAGTTGGGTATGCATCATATTCCTGTTTACCAATATTAAGAAACTCATCAAATTTCATCAATTTTGGATGATCGTAGTTGTAAAGACCTCTTTCCTCAAAATAAATTATCTTCTCCAAGCCGTGCAACTCATCTATAACTTCAAGTGCTTTGTCAACTTGTTCCTGGTCTTCCGCAAATAATATTTTAGATTCAGAATGCGAAAGCAGATATTGTACTTCTGAGGATGGATTTGATGGATATAAGCCCACACTTACATAGCCCATTGACTGAATTCCTATATCTGCAATAAACCACTCTGGTCTATTTTCAGAGTGAATAGCTACTGAATCTCCCTTGGTGACTCCAAAGTGTCTAAGTGCCATACCTAAGTAATTTGATTTAAGCCAAAAGTTTTCATATGTAGTTTCCTGCCATAAGCCAAATTCCTTATACCTCATTGCAATCATATCTGGGAATCTTTGAGCAGTCTCTCTTACTTTTTTAGATGGGGTTTCTCCCCCATCTCTCAAGATTTCTTCATAAATTTGATCCATAGATAATGCCATGACTAACTCACTCCTAAATATGCATCAATAACTTTTTTATCTTTAACAATTTCAGCAGGTACACCTTCAGCTAATTTTTCCCCAAAATTTAATACCATAACCTCTTCTGCAATGTCCATGACCATATTCATATCATGATCAACCATAATTATGGTCTTTTTCATTTCTTCATGTATGTCAATAATAAATCGTGCGATATCTTCAGTCTCCTCATTATTCATTCCAGCAGCGGGTTCATCTAGCAGTAACATGTCGGGATTCATAGCTAGGGCTCTACCTAGTTCAACTCTTTTTTGAACCCCATAGGGTAAAGACATAATATAAGAATATCTAAATTGTTCAATTTCAAGAAAGTCTATAATCTCTTCAGCATTCTTTCTTGCCTGAATTTCATTTTTCTTAACTTTTTTACTATAAAGCAAACTTGATATAGGACCGTAATTTAATTGTCTGTGACAGCCAATTAGAATATTGTCTAATACAGTCATATTTTCAAACAACTCAATATTTTGAAAAGTTCTTGCTATGCCTAATGAAGCAACTTCATCAGGTCTAAGCTCATTAATATTATTATCTCCATATTTTACTGTTCCAGTTGTTGGTCTGTATATTCCACTTATGCAGTTAAAAATTGAGGTTTTTCCGGCACCATTTGGTCCTATTATTGAATAAAGTTTTTTTGGTTTAACTTCAAAACTTATATCATTTAAAGCTGTAATACCCCCAAATTTTAATGTCACATTGTTAAATTTTAAAGATTCTATGACAACCACCTTTTTTTTCTTTTGTAATGCTTCACGTCCTTGAAAGACTTCCTCTTAGTTCCCTCAGCATTTAAACCTAGATAAAACTCTCTAACATCTTCATCATTAAGCAACTTACTACTTTTGTTATCCATCACAACATTTCCAGTTTCCATTATGTATCCATGGTCTGAAATATTAAGTGCCATATTTGCATTTGCTCGACAAGCAAAACTGTCACCCCTTGAGAATTTATCTCTGTAATCAATTCTGCAACCTCATCCACGAGTTTTGGTGCTAAGCCAAGACTTGGTTCGTCCAAAAGGAGATAGGTTGGATCAGACATTAACGCCCTCCCAATGGCTAACATTTGCTGCTCTCCCCCAGAAAGATATCCAGCTTTACCTTTTGATCTTTCTTTAAGGATAGGAAATAGATCTAAAACTTTATCAATGTTGTCTTTTATGTCATTGCTATTGGTATGTCCTCCAAGTCTCAAATTTTCGACAACTGTTAGCTCGGAAAATATTCTTCTACCTTCAAGAACTTGAGCTATGCCCTTTTCTACAATTTTTGAAGGATTTAGATTTGTAATATCTTCACCGTCTAAAGATATTGATCCTTTTGTAATGTCTCCATTTTGTACATCCAAGAGTCCGGTGATTGATCTAATAACTGTAGTTTTTCCTGCTCCATTACTACCAAGTAAAGCAACTATTTCTCCTTTTTTTATCTTTAGAGAAACTCCTCTTAGAACAAGGATTACATCTTGGTAAACTACTTCTAGGTTTTCAATAGCTAACATGTATCTTATTACTTTAACTGATGATTAAGTGATTTCACAATTCAAATACAAGATGAATAAAAATAA
>JAONAZ010000018.1 GCA_028376655.1 Acidimicrobiia bacterium | reverse complement strand
TTGGCATGCCTCCGTATCAAAATGACCGATTACCGATAAAGTGGAAGGAGTTAGTTAATTTAAAAACTGTTATAAATCTTGGGTATGGCTCTAAAAATACTTTCTTTGATAATTTTGATGAATCCATTTTAAGATATGACGGGTTAGGAATGTTAATTTGTCAGGCTATAGAGTCATTTAATATATGGACATCAGCTGAGCTAAGTACCAGTAGTATTTATGGTGAAGTATTAAATAAATTAGAGGGTAGAGATGATTAGATATTTAACTGCTGGGGAAAGCCATGGACCTGAGCTAACTGGAATTCTGGAGGGAGTACCAGCTGGTTTTAATATATCCAAAAAATACTTAGATAGCTTTTTACAGAGAAGACAAAAAGGTGTTGGTTCTGGAGGCAGAATGAATATCGAGCAGGATGAAGTTCTAATCACTTCAGGTGTAGTTAATGGAATTTCTACTGGTGCACCCATTGCCTTAAGAATATTGAATAGAGATTGGGAGAACTGGAAAGATAAAGAAATTGAACCGTATGTAGTTCCTCGTCCCGGACATGCTGATTTAGTTGGTACTGCAAAATATAACCACGAAGATATCAGATTTGTTTTAGAAAGAGCAAGTGCAAGAGAAACAGCAATGAGAACTGCAATAGGAGCCATAGCTGCTGAGGTACTTGAGATGTTAGGAATAACTATTGTCGGATATGTCTCTTCAATAGGACCTATAACATATCAACAAAATCTAAAAGATAGAATTGAAAAGAACAAGGTCACAGAGTCTGACGTAGGATGTCCTGACCAGGATATCAGTAAGTTGATGGAAGAAAAAATTCTTTTAGCTCGAAAAAACAAAGATACTTTAGGAGGCTCAATAACATGTGTAGCCTCAGGAGTTCCTCCAACAATAGGCAGCTTTGTACATTGGGATAAAAAACTTGATGCAATTTTGGCAAAACAATTTATGTCAGTTCAAAGTGTTAAAGCTGTTGAAATTGGAAAAGGTATTGATATAGCTGGCCAGTTTGGTACTGAAGTTCAAGACCAGTACTCCTTAGATGGAAAAAAAATAAACAAGATTTCAAATAACTTAGGTGGATTCGAAGGAGGCATGACAAATGGAGAAGATTTACACATCACTGCATACCTAAAACCTATAAGTACTACATTAACTCCAATTAATAGCATAGATCTAGCAAAAAAAATGGAAACACAAACAGTGTATGAACGTTCTGATACATGTGCTGTTCCAAGAGCTATTCCAATTTTTGAGGGAGTTATGGCCTTTGAAATACTTAATAATTTACTTCTCAAAACAGGTGGAGATAATAAAAAAGAAATAATTCAAAATTTTAACAATATCTCAAAACTTGAAACAGATGAATTTAATATGAAAAATGAATTATGGAGTATGAAATACGATGTCTAGCAACACTGCTTTCATAGTTGGATTTATGGGTTCAGGGAAATCCTCTGTTTTAGACCTTATCAAAAAAAACACAGAAATTAATACTATAGATTTGGATCAAGCTGTACTTGAGGATAATACTACCGGTGTGGAAAGTGTCGAAGAATTATTTAATCGTTATGGGGAGGAATATTTTAGAATTCATGAAGTTAAAGCTTTTGAAAAAATATTTAAAAACTCCAATACGGTGATATCACTTGGCGGAGGTTCTATGACATCAATTTCAATTAAGAATACTGTAATTAATTCTGATAAAAGTTTTTATCTAGAAAATGAATTCAAAAATTTATGGCTGAATATTAAAGAAAGCAATAGACCTCTAGTTGCAACTGGAGAAGATAATGTAAAGAAAATTTATCAAGATAGGTTAGATATCTACAAACAGTGTAAAAATACTATTAACATGTCAAAGCTCAGCCTGGAAGAAGCTTCGGAAGCCATTGTTTATCAATTAGGTTGGGGTTAAATTGCAAAAATCAAATGTACGTTATTTCGAAAACTTAAAAGAGTTAATAACTTATTGTGAAAAAATAATTGATAATAAAAATTGTCTCACCTTTGTTGATGGGAATGTCTTAACAAAATTTCCTATTTTACAAAATACAACTATGAACCTTAAGAAGATTGAAATAAAAGAAGATGAAAAGAATCTCAATACTGTTACCAAAATATGGGAAGATATGTTTGAGCAATCAATCCAAAGAACCTCAACAATATTTAGTATTGGCGGAGGGGTAATGTCCGATTCGATTGGTTTTGCTGCAAGTACATACAAAAGAGGTACAAGTTTAATATTAATTCCTACAACCCTTTTATCGATGGTCGATGCAGCACATGGTGGTAAAAATGGAATCAACACCAAACATGGAAAAAATCAATTGGGTACATTTATGATTCCAGAAGAAGTATTAATTTGTCCTGAATTTTTAAATGAATTACCCGAAAATCAGATTAAATCTGGCTTGATTGAACTAATCAAAGCAGGGTTTTTAAAAAATCCGGAATTGGTAGAAGAGGTCTACGATATTGATATTACAAAAATTAATATTGAACTTATAAAATCTGCAATAGATATCAAAAATGGAATTGTAGAGAGTGATTTTAAAGAAACCTCTGAAAGAATGTATTTAAATTTTGGGCATACTATTGGTCACCTTATTGAAATAGATTCAAACCACGGTATTTCTCACGGTGAGGCAGTAGCTATTGGAATACTTAAAGCTTTGAGGATATCTGAAAAAAAATGCAATTTAGATACCGTAGTCGTGGAATCCTTTGAAAACTTTTTGAAAAAACTTGAGTTTGATATTGACTATAAATTTAATAGTGAATTGAATCAACTCAGAGACTTATTGTCAAATGATAAAAAATCTTCAAATAATATTGTTAGGTATGTTCTTTTAAGAAATATTGGAGACCCAATTTTAATTGATTACAACCTAGATGAATTACTTAATGAGCTAAATTATGCATAAAGTGCTTGTAATCAATGGTCCAAATCTAAATATGCTTGGTATAAGAGAATTATCTAAATATGGAAGTACTTCTTATGACGACTTAAAAGAAATTATTAAAAATCATTCAAAAAATAAGTTCGAACTTGAAATTTATCAATCCAATATAGAAGGAGAGATCGTCAGTAAACTTCATAAAATACTCGAAGAACATATAGATGCATTAATAATAAATCCTGGCGCATACACTCATACAAGTATTGCAATAAGAGATGCATTGGCAGCTCTTAAGATTCCAATAGTTGAAGTTCATATTACTGATATAAAAAATAGAGAAAATTTTAGAAAAGTAAACTTAATATCTGAACTGTGCGATCTTACCATCGCAGGAAAAGGAATCGATGGATATAGGGAGGGTATTGATTATTTATATGGAAAAAATTAATAAAATATATTACCAAGGTTCTATGGGCTCTTATTCAGAATCTGTATTGAAGAATTATTTTCCAAATAAAGAATATATAGCCTGTCAAACATTCAGAGAAGTTGTAGTTAAAACAGGAGGAGAGGATTATGGTCTACTACCAGTTGAAAACTCCTTGGTCGGAACAGTGGTAGATTCCTATGAAAACTTAATTCAAAGTCAACTAAGCGTTTATGGAGAGTTTAAGAAAAAAATAACCCATGCTTTAATAGGTCTTAAAAATTCAAAAATTGAAAATATAGAAAAAGTTATTTCACATCCCCAAGCATTACAACAATGTAGTAACTTTCTACAAGAAATGAATTTACAACTTCAGCCAGTATTTGATACAGCTGGGAGTGTCCTCAGTCTTTTGGACGAAAAGTCTGAAAATATAGCTGGTATTGCAGGGGAGCATTTTGAAGAAGATAAAAGATTTAAGATTTTAGAAAGAAATATATCAAATCACATAGAGAACTACACTCGCTTTTTTCTTGTTGGAGACAAAGATCCCAATATAAATGTAGACAAACATAAAAGATCTGCAGTACTAATAGCAGATGATAAGCCAGGATCTCTTTTGGCCGCTTTAAAAATATTTGAAGAAACAAATGTTAATTTAACAAAACTAGAATCAAGACCAATTATTGGTAGCCCTTGGGAGTATAAGTTTTATATTGATTATCAAAATACTGTCGATGATATTGATGATCAACTTAAAGAAAAATTAGATTTAGTAACGAAAAAATTTAAAATTATTGGAAAATATGGGACTATTGATCTTTAAACTTCCAAGTTGATGTAGTTTTATTATCTTCAATTGTGATATCTAATTTGTCCAATAAATTACGGATATCGTCAGATTCACTATATCTTCCATCACTTCTAAATTTATTTCTTAAATTGATAATCTCTAAAATTGCCCTATCAAATAGCGTTGTAAAGTCATTGTTACTTTTAAGTTCTAAATTTAATCTTGCTATTTCTTTTTTAAGAGTATTCAAATCATCATCTTTCTCGCTATTTTTTAACGGCGCTGCATTGCTATTTTCTTTTTTTTGGAGAATATCTTGTAATTCTGAAAGTGGGTATTCAGCGTTACTTTTAAAGATTTTTTGGCCATCATCTATTTCTACAGTAACATTTCCGATTCCCTCAATGTTGAATATTTCTTCTTCACCATTTATCACTAGAGCTGTGTGTTCATCTATTCCTAAAATATTTGTATATTCAGCACCCAGTAAGTTATTTAGTCTATTCCTTCCAATGTAACTACAAGTGGTGTCATGATTACCGCCTTCTTTATTGTTGTAGTGGGGAACAACTGTGCAACTTAGCCCATAGTGTTGAAGAATATTTAATCCATTCTCCCAAAAAGGATCAATTCCTACTTTATAGATTTCATATACTGGAATTGTTTTTTCTCCAAGAGTCGATGCCGCAGCACTGGAAAATATTGCGTGTTTGCCGGTTTGTAAGTGATTAATAATTAAATTTGGAATTCCTGACTTGAGCCAAGTTTTAGAAGCATAGCTTGGGCTTCCAGGTCCGGAAAAAATAAAATTTGCTTCCTTGAGCTCTTCCATCATTTCATAGTATTCAACAGAATCTATGTTGCTTTGGTTCCTCAAGCTTGCTAGATTAATCTCAATTTGGACACTTTTTTTAAAGAAAAGTTTTAATTTATCAACTAATACATCTGCATTTTCTTGAAAACCAAAAGGAGTATCAATCAAGTATGCACTTACACTATTGTTTAACTTTTTAATAAAATTTCTATGCACAGAAACAAGTGCAGGGCTGGTTTCTCCAGAACCCATTATTGCGATACTGCCTTTTGCTATTTCCATTAAACTATTATAGGGATTTCTAGATTCTTCCATTAAATGTATAATTAAAGTATGTTAAAGATCGTTATCAAACTACTTGAAATATTTACTTTGGATTACATTCCAAACCTTCCAATATCAATGAGAACGAGGTTATTCTATATAATTCTTCCATTAAGAAAATATAGAGATAAAATTCGCATGAGCAAACCTGTTAATCAAGTTACTTATCAAGAAAGAGTTAATTTTGCCAAGGTTTCACGAGATGGAATAAATTATTCTGGAATTAAATTAAATGAATTTCATCCAGATATTGAGATTTCAAAACTAACGGATGCAAAATTTAACACACATAAACTAAGTCCAAAGAACCCAAAGACTGATACTTATGCAGTTTATTTTCATGGCGGAGGATATTACTCAGGAAGTGTAATCTCCCACAAAAATCTACTATCTCAGATCACTGCATCAACAAATATGGTTACATATATATTTGAATACAGACTTTCACCTGAAGCACTATTCCCAAGCGCTCATGACGACGCAAAAGAAATAATTTCATATTTAGATACCCTTGAAGGTGGAAAGGATTCAATATGGATAGGAGAGTCAGCTGGTGCAGGACTTGCAACTGGACTATGCGTAGACGAAACATTTCTCCTTAGGCCCAAAAAGCTAGTACTAATGTCTCCATGGCTAGACCTCTCGGATAAAAATAAGGATAGAAATTTTCTTAAGAATAAAGATATTCTAATTTTGCTAGACGGTATGCATATGATGGGAGAATTTTATTCTGGAGAACATGAACCCACTAATCCTATTCTCTCACCTGTTTTTGCAGATATAAAATCATTTCCAGATGTACTAATTCAAGTTTGCTCTAATGAGTTACTTTATAACGATGCGGTCGAATTCAGTAAGAAACTAGAACTTATTAATAGTAATTATGAACTACAAGTTTGGGATAATTTATGGCATGCATGGCAGTTCTTTCCAATCAAAGAAGCTGAAGAAGCAAGAGAAAAAATTACAAAATTTATTAATAAAGAGTCTTATTCTTCATCTAAATGATGCAAGGCAAATCCAAAAGGTAGTTCTAATCGATTTTCTTTCATTATTTTATTGTTTGTAAGTAATTCTTTAGTTTTACCATCCTCAGTAATTTTTCCATTATTAACAACAATGCTCCTTGGACAAATTTCTAATGCCATAGGTAAGTCATGAGTTACTAGGACTATTGAGATATCTAACGATAACAATATATCAATTAATTCTCTTCTTGAGGAGGGATCAAGATTAGAACTTGGTTCATCAAGAACTAATAGCTGAGGCTTTGATGCAAGAACACTTGCTATTGCTACTTTTCTTTTTTGTCCAAAACTCATATGATGTGGTGCTTTTTCCTGATAATCATTCATGCCAACCATATTTAATGCTTCCTCGGCATTTTCTTTGGCAATCACTTCTGAAAAGCCAAAATTCTTTGGACCAAACATTACATCTTCTAAGACTGTAGGCATAAACAACTGATCATCGGGATCTTGAAAAACAACTCCAACCGTTTTTCTAATTTCAGCTAGGTTATTTTCAGTAAATTCAAGATTATTTAATCTTATAGACCCATCAAGCTCACCTAGAATTCCATTTAAGTGAAGTATTAGTGTAGTTTTTCCAGCACCATTTGGTCCGAGTATCCCTAGAGAGTCACCCCTACCAAGACCAAAGCTTATTTCATTTAGAGCTTTAAAGCCATCAGGATATTCATAGGTTAAATTTGAGACTTCTAAATATTTACTCATAAGTTAAGATCCAGAATTAAAACAAAGACAGAACTAATTGCAAGGCATAGTAAATAATTTGATTTCATGTATTGTCGTTCTTGTAATTCAATTACACCATTAAAACCTCGTGAAACCATTGAAAGGTATACCCTTTCTCCACGCTCGTACCCTCTTATTAACATAGCTCCTGATGCATAAGCTATAGGTATTAAATTTTTTATACCTTTTTCAATATATCCACGAGATTGCATTGAGATTTTAACTCGTTTAAATTCATCAATAAAAACATCTATATACCTTATAGAGAATGACATTATTGCAATTATTATTGAAGGAAGTTTTAATTTCTGCAAGCCATAAATAATTTCTATATTAGTAGTCGTTGCAGTTAGAACAATTCCCAATGAAACACCAGATGTTGCTTTAAAAAGAATTGCAAGCATTTCAAGTAAACCTGTTCTATAAACATCGAAGGAAAGAATTGTCATTACGACATCATTATTACCGCTACTTAAGAAAGGTAGAAAGAGGGCGAACAAAATAAAAGGAATATCAATAGTTAATCGCTTGAGATAAGTTTTTAGAGGAATCCTTGAATACCTTATCATTAGAAAAACTATCAGAGCATGGGACAAGATTTGGAATGGGTTAATTATTTTTGAAAAAGCAATTGAAATAACTATTAAAAGAGTAGAAAGAATCTTAAGTTGAGGGCTTAAATTATGAAGAGGTGATTTTCCATGAAGAGATAAGTGGTGGGAGTGAGTTGTCTGCATAATTATATATTAATGCAAATAGTTTGCAAAAAGAATACTTATTTACAGTTTTGACATACACCTGAGTATATAAAATTATTATGAATCAGCT
>JAONAZ010000017.1 GCA_028376655.1 Acidimicrobiia bacterium | reverse complement strand
TTATACTGAAGGATTTAAAGTTCCTGAGGGAGAAGCTTATGTGGCCGTTGAATCTCCTAGAGGTGAATTGGGTTGTTATATAGTTTCAGATGGCACCTCCAAGCCATATCGTATGCATGTAAGAGGTCCATCGTTTTGTAATCTTCAAGCACTTCCAATAGTCATGGCCGATAGTCCCATAGCTGATGCAGTTGCAGCGATTGCTTCACTTGACCCAGTAATTGGAGATGTTGATAGATGAGGTGGGAAACACAAAGGTTAGAAAAAGCAAAACAAATTATTAAGATGTATCCCCAAAAAAGGTCTGCCTTAGGCCCCCTACTTTACTTGGCTCAAGACAAAGATGGATACATATCAAATGAATCAATTGTTGAAATTAGTTCATTAGTTGGGATTACTGAAGTGCAAGTACAGTCTGTTGCTTCTTTTTACTCAATGTACAAACAAGAACCAACAGGGAAATATTTACTCAGTGTTTGCAAGTCAATTTCGTGTGAAATAAGTAACTCTAGTGAAGTAATTGAAAGTGTTAAAGAATTCACAGGCTTGAGTAATAATGAAACTGATGATCAAAATTTATTTACCTATGAGTCAGTTGAGTGTATTGGGGCGTGTGGTGGAGCTCCAGCGGTTCAGGTAAATTATGAAACAATTGAAGGTCTTACACCCGATAAAGCAATAGATCTTTGTAGTTGGTTAAAAGAAACTGAACCAAAGGTTATAGTTGCTGATGAACTTCAAGAAAAATTTGGTGGAGTTAAGTCTTTTGATTGGGCAATCGAAGATAACACAGGGACATCGAGCCCTGTTCCAGGCTTTCAAACTTACGATACTTTAAAGGAAAAAAAATGAAAGAAACTATTCTTTTAACTAAACATATGAGAGAAAATCCAGAGGACAGTCACTCTTTAAAATCATATGAAAAAAATGGAGGGTATAAAGCTGTTAAAAAAGTACTTAAGTCTGGATCTCCTGAAGAAGTATTAGAAGAAATTAAAGACTCCAACATTAGAGGTAGAGGAGGAGCAGGCTTTCCTACTGGGGTGAAATGGGGTTTTCTGGCAGAAGATGAGGAGAGATACCTTGTCATTAATGGTGATGAATCTGAACCTGGTACCTTCAAAGATAGAATTCTTCTTGAAAGAGACCCACATCAATTGATAGAGGGAATGATGATAACCTGTTTCGCAGCAAATATTTCAAAAGCATTCATATATATTCGTGGAGAATATGCCAAACCAGCTAGAAGAGTTCAAAGTGCAGTTGAACAAGCCTATGAAAAAGGATATTTAGGAAAAAATATATTTGGATCATCTATGAATCTAGATATTGTTGTTCACTTAGGTGCAGGAGCATATATCTGTGGTGAAGAAACAGCTCTACTTAACTCATTAGAAGGTAGAAGGGGTGAGCCTAGATTAAAACCACCTTTTTTTCCAGCAGTAAAGGGCCTATATAACAAACCTACACTTGTAAATAATGTTGAAACAATCTCTTCAGTTCCATGGATTATGAGTAATTCAGGAAAAGATTATTCAAACTTAGGAGTAGAAGGTTCTACAGGAACAAGAATTTTCAGTCTTTCAGGACACATTAATAATCCTGGAAATTATGAAATAGAGATGGGTTCTTCATTTGGAGAATTTGTAGAAACTCTAGGTAATGGAGTTAAAAATAAAGCTATTAAAGCCTTTATTCCCGGAGGAGCATCGGCTCCTTGGCTACGTGGAGATCAACTAGATGTCAAAATGACAATCGATGATGTGGCCAACGAAGGATCTATGCTTGGGTCTGGAGCAGTAGTCATGATGGATGAGGATACAAATTTAGTTTTAGCAGCCAAAAGTTTAGTAAGCTTTTTTGCTCATGAATCTTGTGGACAATGTACTCCATGCAGAGAGGGAACAACCTGGCTTGAAAATATCCTAGAAAGAGTCGCTTCTGGACGAGGACGTATATCAGATATAGATCTACTACTAGATGTTTGTGACAATATTTCACCTGGACTTACATGGCCACCAAAGATGACAACAATCTGTCCCCTAGGACCTTCAGCTACTGCTTCGATTGTCTCTTTGATGAAAGACTTTAGATCTGAAGTCGAAATCTTACTACCAAAGAAAGTTGTTATAAGTTGAGTGATAAAGTAACTTTTACAGTTGATGGAAAACAGCTTGAAGGAAAACAGGGCCAACTACTTATAGAAGCTTGCGAAGAGTCAGGTATCCATATTCCAAGATTCTGTTGGCATAAAAGACTTGATCCAGTTGGTATGTGTAGGATGTGTCTTGTTGAAATTGATACACCAAGAGGAAAAGCATTAGTGCCTTCTTGTACAACACAAATTACAGACGAGTTAAGCGTTGAGACAGAATCTGAAGTTGTCAAAAAAGCCCAAGAGGGTGTTTTAGAATTTCTACTTATAAACCATCCATTGGATTGTCCAATTTGTGATAAAGCAGGAGAGTGCCCACTTCAGGATCAAACAATGGCTTATGGACCGGGAGAGTCTAGATTCATAGAAGAAAAAAGACATTTCGAGAAACCAATTCCAATTTCTGACATTGTTTTACTCGATAGAGAGAGATGTATTTTATGTGCGAGATGTACAAGGTTTTCAGAGGAAATATCAGGTGATCCATTAATTGAATTTATTCAAAGAGGAAACAAGACACAAGTAAATACATTTCCGGATGAGCCCTTTAAATCTTATTTTTCAGGAAACACTGTTCAAATTTGTCCAGTTGGTGCATTAACTGCAACAAGTTATAGATTTAAGGCAAGGCCTTGGGATTTAAAAAAAGTTTCTTCAACTTGTAACTGCTGCTCATTAGGGTGCTCAGTTGAATTAAATGTATCTCAAAATAAAATGTTAAGAATTCTTGGTGAAGATAATGAATACACTAATCAAGGTTGGCTCTCAGATAAGGGAAGATATAATTTTGAGTATCTCCACTCTACAAATAGATTATTAAGCATACATTCAAAAGAAAATGAGAACTTTGAAAATATTAACATCTCAGAGGCTAACGAAAAAATTACTAAAAAAATTCAAGAGTTAGGTAATCCAGATATAAAATTCATAATTGGTGCAAATAGTACAAATGAAGAATATTTTGTAATCAATAAATTTGCTAATTTACTCAACAGAAATGAATTTTTAGGTAAAGATAATTCAAATGTTTATTTTGCAGATGATCATATATCTAATGGATATTTTGGTGATCAATATGAAAATGCTACTTTTGAAGATCTTGATTCTTCAGACGCAATAGTTGTATGGGCAGAGGATATCAAAGATAATTTACCAGTATTATATTTAAGAATCAAAAAGGCTGTTAAAAACGGAGTCAAATTAGTTATATTTGGTCATACAAATACTGCATTAGAAAGTCTCGCAGACTTGTATATAGGTTCTGAAGTTATTTCTAATAATTTCGAAATACAAAAGGAACTTAGTAACATCAAAGAATTGAAAAATATTATTAATGGTAAGAAAGTAACCACAATTATTGGAAAATCTACTCCACTCCAGCAAAAAAAATCTTTAGATACTTTAATTGATTACCTACAGAAGGTTTCAGATCTCAAAATTTTAAATTGTTTTAGTAAAGCAAATACTTTTGGCGCCTTACAGCAAATAGATCAGCTAAAGGGATTGAATGAATTTTGTACTGAATATGAAAACTCAAAAAAGAATATTGTATTTACAATTGGAGCAAATCCAGTCAACGCTTCATTTTTTGGATCCCAAATAAAAGATATTCTTCAAGAGGCAGACTATGTTATTTCACTTGATATTTTTAAAAATGAAACAACAGAACTTGCCAATTTGATACTTCCAACAACAGCCTTTGGGGAGAAAGAGGGAACTATAACAAATATGGAGATGAGGGTCATGAAACAAAATAAAATACTTCCTGATCCTGGATCAACACTTTCGGAATGGGAGTATTTAGTAATGATTGCCAAATCACTTGGTGAAGACATTAATTATGAAAATGTAAGTGAGATAAATAACGAACTTGTATCTCAATATAAAACTACTGTGAACTTACCAACATTTGATAATCTCAACAAACCTTCAAATCTTTTTGGAATTCTACATGAAAAAGAAATTAATTTAAATACAAATGATGTTGAAAAAAATAATATATCTTTATTAATGGTAAAAAGACTTTATGGAGACTCAAGCACTCAAATCAATTCACAGTCTATTTCAATGCTAGGTTCAGAAAGATTTATTGAATTAAATTCAATTACTTTAAATAAATATGGTATTCAATCAAATGTAGCTACGTTAACACAAGGTTCAGCCTCTTTTTTTGTTAATATAAAAATAAATAATTTTTTACCAGACAATCTTGTTATAGCTCCCATTAATAGAAGAGGTTTTGAAAAACTTGATCCCACTAAAGAATTTGATATAAAAGAGACTAAAAATATGAAGGAACTAAGTGTCAACTGATTTAATAATTGGATTAACTAAAGCTGTTCTGATCTTAGGGCTTTTATTAACCAATACAATTTTGCTTATATGGCTAGAGAGAAAGTTAGTAGCTGGAATGCAATCTAGAGTCGGTCCAGATAGAGCTGGCCCTTTTGGAATTTTACAAACTGTAGCAGATGCAATAAAACTTCTTCTAAAAGAACAAATTCTCCCACTGAAAGCAGATAGAGCTATGTATTTATTAGCTCCAATTCTTGCATTAGTACCATCATTCTTAATATTTATGATTATTCCTCTTGGGCCAAGCATTGATTTAGTAATCCAGGGAGAGAGCGTAAATGTAGACTTAGTTGGTGCAAATATTAATGTAGGAGTTCTATTTTTCCTAGCCATATCTTCAATAGCTGTTTATAGTGTAGTCCTTGCTGGATGGTCATCTGGATCAAAGTATCCACTTCTTGGGGGAGTTAGAGCCTCTGCACAAATGATTTCTTATGAAGCGGCGATGGGTTTAGCCTTAGTCCCAGTAATACTTTATTCAGGATCAATGTCTATGACGGATATTGTTCAAAGCCAATCAGGATTTCTATCTAGCCCAATTCCGATACTAGATTCAATTGTAGGTTTTATTCCTAAGTGGAATATATTTCCACAATTTATTGCATTTGCAATATTTTTTATTGCCTCTATTGCTGAAGTGAACAGAGCACCATTCGACTTGGTTGAGGCCGAACAAGAGTTGGTAGGAGGGTTTCACACTGAATATTCAGGATTTCGTTTTGCAATGTTTTTTCTAGCTGAATATATAAATATGTTTAATATGTGTGCAATTACAGCTACTTTCTTTTTAGGGGGATGGTTAGGACCAACTTTTTCAGGATTTTTACCCCCATTCATATCTGCATTTATGCCGGCTGTCTGGCTTGGAGTTAAAACTTTTTCTTTATTATTTATATACGTATGGATAAGAGCGACCTTACCAAGATTGAGATACGATCAATTAATGGAACTAGGATGGAAAAGACTTATCCCAATTTCGCTAGTCTGGCTTTTGCTCTCCTCCATCGTTCTAGGAGTTAGAGAATTTGGTTTACCTTGGAGTTAAAAAATGAGTAGTGGATATGACCTATTAAAAGGATTAAAAGTAACGTTTAAAGAGTTATTTAAGAAATCCGTAACTGATAAATACCCTAAAGAATTTAGAGTTAAACCCCAGCGTTTTCATGGAAGACATGTCCTCAATAAGTATGAAGATGGTATGGAAAAATGTATAGGTTGTGAACTTTGTGCTGGAGCATGTCCCGCACAGTGTATTTACGTTAGGGGTGAAGATAATCCAGAGGAAGACCCTATAAGTCCTGGTGAAAGATATGGCTTTATTTATGAAATAAATATGTTGAGATGTATTTATTGTGGCTTGTGTGTAGAAGCTTGTCCAACAGAAGCGATAACAATGACTTCACTTTTTGAAATGAGTGTCACAGATAGATCTGAGGCAGTATTTGATAAATCTGTCTTACTTGTTAAAGACGATGGTTCTGCAAATACTCATGAAGAGCAAACAAAATTAACCAATCCAGAAGAATTAACAAAAAGTGATGGGTGGATGAGAGCGACAGCTCCTAATGGCAATCCAGATTTTGAAAACGTTATTGGTTGGACTAGCTCTCTTGGTTATGGAGAAAAAGAGCCAGAAAAAGGTCAAACAATGGAAGAAGAGTGAAAGAGTGTTAGATATACTTCTTTTTGCAGTTCCAGCAGGCCTAGTAATCTTGGGAGCTTTAATCGTTATATTTGCAAAAAATCCAGTTCATAATTCAATGGGACTTGTATTAACTCTTGCATCACTCGCAATAATTTATATTACTTTGAATGCAACATTCGTGGCAATGGTTCAAATGCTAGTTTATGCCGGAGCTGTAATGACACTATTTTTATTTGTGATAATGATGATTGGTGTTGATAAACCTGATCAAACAAGAGAAGAAATTAAAGGACAAACATTATTAGTGTCAGGGACCCTTTTTATATTGATAGGTATTATTTCCTATGTTGTAATTAAATCTGGATTTAAGTGGGACCTTTGGTTTCCAGCGGTCGATTACAGCCTAGAAGGAACACCCGACCTCATAGCTGGAAGTTTATTTACTGAATGGGTTCTTCCTTTTGAAATGATTTCAATTTTATTAATTGTTGCTACCTCAGCAGCGATTGCTTTAGCTTACGATACAAAACCTAAGAAAAAAATATGATTGAGGTATCAACGGACTGGTATTTGACTTTAGCAGCAGTTCTTTTTTCAATAGGGTTCATAGGGATGATGATAAGAAAAAATGCTCTTATTATGTTTATGTGTATTGAGTTAATGCTCAACTCAGTAAATCTAACCTTTATAGCGGCCTCAAGACATTTTGGAACTATAGAAGGGCAAATTTCTGTTTTCTTCGTACTGGTTGTTGCTGCCGCAGAGGTAGTAGTTGGCTTGGCTATTATCGTTTCAATTTTCAAAAAACAATCCTCAGCATCTGTTGATTTACTTAGATCTTCTCGAGGGTAGAAAGTGGAAATTATACTTTTAGTAATTGTTTCATTACCACTACTTACTGCTATCGGCATCAAATTAGTTGAAAGGTTTTTTAATGAGTTCCTTCTTAACTTCTTAACAATTAATTCAGCCCTTTTATCTTTTGCTACAGCAACAGGAATGTTCTTATTATTAGTAACACAGAAATTTGAACCAATCCATTTCGAATTTTTTACATGGATAACAAAACCAGAAATATTATTTGAATTTACTTTAGATGGTCTTTCTGGAATTATGATGGTACTCGTAACAGGTTTATCAGTTGTTATACAAATTTTCTCAACTTCATATATGAGTAACGATGAAAATTATTCAAAATATTTTATTTACTTTAATGTATTTGTATTTTCAATGCTTTTGTTAGTTATGTCCGGGAATTTTTTAGTGATGTTTTTTGGATGGGAATTAGTTGGCTTAAGTTCATATCTCCTCATTTCTTTTTGGTCAAAAAAACAATCTGCTGCAAAAGCTGGAAACAAAGCATTCATTCTTAATCGTATTGGTGATTTCGGATTTCTTGTTGGGCTAATGTTGACTTTAAATACTTTTGGCACATTTAACTATGAGAAAGTTTTTGACGAAGTATTAAAGGGAAATCAACAGAGCCTAGACGTTATTGTTATTTGTTTTATAGTTGGGGCATTTGGTAAGTCAGCACAATTCCCACTATTTAGCTGGTTGCCTGATGCAATGGAAGGACCCACTCCAGCTAGTGCTTTAATTCATGCTGCAACAATGGTCACAGCTGGAGTATTTATGTTAGTTAGAATTTCACCAATTTTACAGTTTTCTGAAACAGGAAAATTAATTGTAATCTCTACTGGTTTACTAACGGCTTTGATTGGTGCATTCTCAGCAATAAACCAGGATGATATTAAAAAAGTATTAGCTTATTCGACAATCTCACAACTCGGTTTTATGTTTATCGCTATAGGTTCAGGTGCATATGTCGCAGCTATCTTTCATTTAGTAACACATGCTTTTTTCAAAGCTCTATTATTCCTCGGTGCAGGTGCTGTTATCCACGAGATGCATCACGAACAAAATATTCATAAGATGGGAAATCTAAAAACAAAAATGCCAGTTACTGCAGCAATGATGGGAATTGGAACTTTAGCAATTTCCGGCATTCCTCCGTTGGCAGGATTTTGGTCAAAAGATGAAATACTCGCTTCAACTTTTGCAAATGGAGGAATTTATTATGTTTTTTGGGGTCTTTCTCTACTCGCTGC
>JAONAZ010000016.1 GCA_028376655.1 Acidimicrobiia bacterium | reverse complement strand
CGAATACACTGTTGTAATTGAAGACAGCACCTAACGCAAAAAGCATTTGAGCACAAACAGCTACGAATAATACATTGTGCATGTGAGCTAGGTCAAATGTCTTTTTTACATCAAATACAACATATATCCCCATAAGAACACCTGATGTACAGAATGCTATTACAAAGTTTAATATCCCAGTAATTGGCCCATAAGTTGGATCAAAGCCAACAGCATCAGGTCCCACCAATACGGCGATTATTACAAAATTAATCAACACTGCAACAGCTACGACTCTCGTGAGCATTTTAATATTTTTTATTTCATCCATGAAAGTGTCCATAAATTTTCCTATCTCTAATTTTTATTTGTTAAGGGTAGATTACAAAAAATTTATATTGCTTGCAGAAAAATATGTTAAATAATTGTTAAACAGATTTATTCGATATTTTAAAAATTTAGTTAATTATTGACTTTACCAATGGCTTGACTTTTTCACCAATAAGAGAGTATGTCTCCATTAAATCTTCATGCGTTAATCCAGCATTATCAATTTGAAAAGTAAACCGTGAGATTCCGCCCAATGCTTCACTGTGTCGAACTAGTTTTTCTGCTACTTCCTCAGGGCTGCCAATAAGGTAAGCTCCTAAATCATCTATTTGTTGTTCAAATCTTTCCATGGTTACAGGTGGCCAACCACGCTCTTTACCGATCTGATTAAACCAAACACGATAACCTGGGTAGTATTTTTCAATTGCTTCTTCTTTTGAGTGAGCTACAAAACCTAAAGAATGTAATCCAACTTTTAAAGATGACTTTTTGTGCCCGGCTTTTTCTGCAGTCTCATAATAAAGATCGACCAAAGGTCTAAACCTATGTGTCTCTCCTCCAATGACCGCAATCATGAGGGGTAAGCCTAGCTCACCAGCTCTTACAAAAGATGCAGGTGTTCCTCCGACTCCAACCCATATAGGTAACCTTTCCTGTAATGGTCTTGGGTATATTGTTTGATTCTCTAATGGTGGCCTGAAATTACCTGACCATGTAACTTCGTCTTCATCTCTAATTTTTAATAATAAATTAAGCTTTTCGGCATAAAGATTGTCATAATCTGCAAAATCCAATCCAAATAAAGGAAAGGCCTCTGTAAAAGATCCTCTACCTGCCACAATTTCTGCTCTTCCGTTTGAAATTAAATCAAGGGTCGCATAGTTTTGAAATAATCGAACTGGGTCCATTGCGCTAATAACAGCTACTGCGCTTGTGAGTTTTATATTTTTAGTTTTAGCAGCTGCAGCAGATAGGATATTGTGAGCAGCAGAATCTAAAAACTCTTCCCTATGGTGTTCTCCAATACCAAATACATCAAGGCCTACTTGGTCAGCATGTACTATTCTTTCGATTAACTCACTCATTGCTTGTGCATTATTGTCGACCCCACCACCCTCATTAGTTTGGGTCTTTTTTGCAAATGAATCTATTCCGATTTCCACTTTCTCTCCATGTACCTAAAGGAATATTCTAGTAAGACACTAGAACATTCCTTTTGTTGTATTTTATTCTTTAGAACCAGATTTCTTCTTTACTTCCCATTGTTCTTTACTTAGTGAGTGAAGGCCTTGACAGAATCCAGTAGTACTTCTTCCACATCCACATTCTTTAGGCATTGTTTACCTTCTTTCTCCATTTTCTTATTCTTGGTAGTTGCCATTTTGCTAATCCGGTCCAGAATGCTAGACCACCTGAAAGCATTACAAGGTTTACCATCATTTCAGTTGCTGTGTTCCCAAGAACTACTGTGTAAAAAAAGTAGCCATTTATTGCTCCACCGAAAAACAAGTGGACCCATCTTAAAATTGAATTCCAATTTTTCATTTTCTCCCTATATATTATTTACGCATCCTACACCCATTTTAAATATAGTACATACTTTTTTTATAGTACATAATTTATAGTACACATACCCTTAGGTTCGTGTATAATTTGAATATGGGAATTGAGTATAAAACTGATTGTCCGATAAGGGCTGTTTTGAAAGTATTAGGTGGGAAATGGCCACTACTTGTGTTATCAAAGTTAGAAGAATCTAAGAGATTTAGTGCTATCAAGAGAGAAATCCCTGAAATTTCAGAAAAAATGCTAATAGAAACTTTGAAACAACTTACTGAAAATAAACTTGCAACAAGAAAAGATTTTAAATCCATTCCTCCTCATGTTGAATATAAAATAACAGATAAAGGCATGAAGGCTATGGAGGCAATCCCGTTAATGAGAAAGGCTCTAAGTAGTTAAGAAAAATCTTTTAAGGTCTTTATTAAACTTTTAATGAGATTTTCAATATCTTCAATTTCAACGCTCTCATTTGGTGCATGAGCATTACCCATTTCTTCATCTCCAGCACCCACAAGTACTAACTCTGCATTGGGAAACTTCTCAACAAAATCGTTTGCAAAAGGTATAGAACCTCCAACACCCATGAATGCTGCATCAGTCTTGAATACCTCTTCAAAGTTTTGAACTAATTTTGTGGTGAATTCTTTATTTGGATCTGCAACGATCCCTGAGCCCATAGCCTCAGGAGTAAAACTAACTTTTGCACCCCATGGAACATTTTTCATAATATGTTCCTCAAGCATTTTCATTGCATGTTCAGGATTTTCGGTAGGTGGTAATCTCAAACTTACTTTTGCTTTCGCATTAGGAATAACCAAGTTAACAGCTTCTTTTGTAGAAGGAGCATCAATTGCCAAGATACTTAAAGCTGGTTCGAGCCACAGTCTCTTGGAGATGCTTTCTAATTCAAATAAATTAATCTCTTCTGATCCAAAAATTTCTTTTATATCTTTTTCCTCAAGTTCCAACACTTCCATATCGCTTGGTGTCAATCCCTCTATCTGAAGCTCTCCTTTGTCATTATGAAATGAGGAGATAATTTTACTTAAAACCATAAAGGCATCCGGAACAACTCCTCCACCAACACCTGAATGTACGGCGCGCATAGGTTGGTCTACTTCAATAAATCCATCTACAAGACCCCTCAAAGAGGTGGTGACTGTAGGTGTTCCTATTCTTATGTTTCCAGAATCAGCAATCACAATAACATCTGCTTCTAAGTCATCCTGAAACTCATTTAAAAACTCTGCCATGCAAGGTGAACCAATTTCCTCCTCACCCTCAATAAACACTTTTATATTTACTGGAAGGTCATCCATAAGAGCTTTAACAACTTCGTAGTGGGTTACTACACCTGCTTTATTATCTCCAGAACCTCTTCCGTATAATCTTCCATTAATAATTTCAGGTGTAAAAGGTTCTGTATTCCATTTGTTAATATCTCCTACAGGTTGTACGTCATGATGGGCATAAAGTAGTACTGTTTTTCTTTCAGGATTCATCTCTGTTTGGGCCAAAACTGCAGGGCGGCTATCACCAGAAGTTGCAATTTTTGTCTTTAGACCTAAGCTTGAAAATAACCCTTTTACGAACTCTGCTGATTTCAATACATCATCAACATGTTTTTTATCTGAACTAATTGACTCTATACGTACTAGTTCACTTAATATTTCAACCGTTTTATTGTTTTCCATAAATATAATTCTATAGGGTTATAGTTTAATTGTTATTCGTAAGATATTGCTTCCAATATGTTCTGTCTAGATGCTCTAATAGCTGGAAGTATGGCTGCTATTATTCCTGCAATAATAGCTATTCCGATCCACATAAATGTTTGTGAAATTGAAACTGCAAAAACTGTAAATCCCTCATCAGCTAGTGCTTGTATCAAACTCCAGGCAAAGAAAATACCCAAACCTGTACCAAGAGCGGCTCCGAATATGGCGATAATAGAGGATTCAATGAAAATCATTCTTCTAATTTGTTTCCTGTAGGTGCCAATTGCTCGCATCAGTCCAATTTCTCTAGTTCGTTCAAAAACAGAAAGTGAAAGTGTATTGGTAATACCAAAGAGAGCTACAAAAACTGATATCGACAAAAAGCCATAAATTACATTTAACAATAACTGAATCTGATTATTAGCTTCCTCAACAAGCCCTTCTTCGTCTCTAATCTCGACACCAGGATAGCCTGCGACAATTGTATTTATTTTTTCTTCAAGTTCATCAGTTTTTACATCCACATTGAAATAAAGCTCGGTATCCAGGGATTCTTCAGAAAAGAAAGTGTTATTTTCTAAAAGGACAAAAAATTCTGCAGGAGGTTGAGTGGTCCAATCGAAAATATAAGAAACGACAAAAGTTACTTGGCCTTCTTCGGGAATGGTTAATAACACCTCATCACCAATTTTTAACTCTTCTCGTTCTGCGGTTCGTTTGAGAATTCCTACGGCATTTTTATTAATAAAATCTTCCCTACTACCCGCAATGTCATCAGTTTTTACAAGATCGAAAACAGTTAGATCTACTGCTCCTAAAATAAGTGGTCTCTCGTTATATCCAACTACTGTTGCTCTAGTTCTTGATAATTTTGTTACCTCATCCAAAGCTAACAATTCTTCTGACAAACCAGTAGGAATACCTGGGGAGGCAAATACATTAGCCGCTCCAACTTGATAATCGGCAAGGATAACTTCTCCAATAAGGGATTCGGCTTGGGCTTTAAAAGATGTTGTAATTACATTTGCCAATGAAATAAGCGTTAAGCCAATCATTAAAGCAGATGCTGTAGATGCTGTTCTTCTGGGAGTTCGTTTAGAGTTTTCAGTAGCTAGTTTTCCTAATATCCCAAAAATAAGTTCATAAATTTTATCAAATAAAAATACAAATGGCTTCGTTATTGATGGGGTAATTACAGAAATTCCTATAAAAATTACTCCAGCTCCAAATCCAACCTGTTGTAGTGAGGATAGTGTTGGGAGATCTAGGAAGTCATAAAGAACTCCAAATAACATACCAAAACCAAATATTGAGACTAGTGAACCTAGTAGGAGTCGGAGGACTAGCGACTTTCTTTTTGGAGTAGAAACACTGTCACGGATTGCCTCCATTGGACTAACTTGTGATGCTTTTCTTGCTGGGAGTAAGGATGAGAAAATAGTTACAGTTATTCCAATAATTAAACCTGTAATTGCTGCTTCTGTTGTGAGAACAAGAGGTCCGTCTGGAAGGCCAAATTCAAAATATTGAAGCCCTTCTTTTACAGCTACAGCTAAACCAATGCCTAAACCGATTCCTATACCAGAACCAATAATCGACATAAATAAAGATTCAGAAATAACAAGTCTATATATCTGTCTTTTTGAGGTACCTAGTGCACGCAGTAATGAAAGTTCTTTTGTTCTCTGTAAAAGCAATATTCTAAAAGTGTTTTGAATGATAAAGGCACCTACAAATATTGCTATACCTGCAAAAACGTTCAATATTGTATTGAAGAAATCTAATCCTTGTTTTATAGAGTCTGCCTGTTCAGCAGCCGCTTCTTGAGCATTGATGACACTAAGATTTTCTTTATCAAGATTTGTTATGTCATTTTTTACATCATCGATATCAAAACCATCTTGAATAACGACATTTATTAAGTTGACTTCGCCTCGTGAATCCAGCAATCGCTGAGCTGTTTTAAATTCAAACAAGGCAAACGTTGATCCTCCAGGAGCTCCAACTGTTCCAAACTCTGCTGTACCAACAATTGTAAATGTTGCAGGTGTTGCACCAGCTAAAACTGTAACTCTGTCTCCTACTTTAAAGTCATTTTTTTCTGCAGTAATAACATCCATTACTACTTCTTTACTATTTGTAGGACGTGATCCTGTAACTAGTGACCATTGTGCTGCGAATTCATTGTCATCCCATGCAGCTCCAAAAGTAGGAGCAAATCCGTTAGAGATTAAAATAGTTTCTCCATCAACTACTTTTATGAATTGTGCAAAACCAAGTACTTCTCCCCATGAAGCCTTAACAGAGGGTAAATTTTGAATTTCCTGTATTTTTTCATCAGGAATTTTTTTGACTTCAAATGAAATAGGACCTTGACCTCCATCCCCGCTAAACCCTTGTGCAAAATCTTCTTGAATTGGTTGTACTACTAAATCAACACCTTCATAAATTCCTGTAAATAAATTATCAAAAGCAGATTTGTTACTTTCTGAAAATATATTAGAGGCAATAATCACAGCAACACCCAAAATTATTGAGGATGTTGTTAAAAATATTCTTACCGGGTAGGTTTTTAAGTTTTTCCACGCAATTAGGAAAAGAGGTCTTTTTGTGAATCCAAACATTAGATATTGGTTAATGAAGTTACCTCAGTAACAATTTCCTCTTGTGTTGGACTGTCTAAATCGCTTGCAATCTCACCATCTTTAAGCATTATTACTCGTCCTGCAAATGATGCAGCAAAAGGATCGTGAGTAACCATAATTATTGTTTGGTCCAATTCTTCTACAAAAGATTTCATGAAAGTGAGTAATTCACGACTTGATTTTGAATCAAGATTTCCGGAAGGCTCATCTGCAAAAATTACCTCTGGTTTCGTAGCCATGGCTCGAGCTGCTGCAACTCTTTGTTGTTGACCACCTGAAAGCTCATTTGGCCTATGTGTCAATCTATCATCTATTCCAACTGTTTTTACCACATTTTCAACCCATTCCATATCTGGCTTTCTTCCAGCAATAGATGCGGGAAGGGTGATGTTTTCCTCTGCTGTAAGTGTGGGGATTAAGTTGAATGCTTGAAATATAAAACCGAAACTATCTCTTCTTATTTTTGTTAATTGTTTGTCATTAAGTGTTGAAAGATCTTGTCCTTTCAGAAGTATTTTTCCAGAAGTTGCCCTATCTAGACCTGCTAAACAATGGAGTAATGTAGATTTACCAGAACCAGAAGGACCCATTATTGCTGTAAACTGATTTTCTTTAAACTCGACGTCTACATTATCTAAAGCTTTAACACTTGTTTCTTTTTCACCATAAATTTTACTTAAATTTTTAGCTTTAATTATTACATTCATAGATGCAATAGTAGGTAGAGATTTGTTATATGATATTTTTCTATTTAATTAAGGTGAAACTTTCAATCTTGCGACTTCATATCCTGAATTATGGTCTTCTACCTCGAACTCACCAGCAATCGTAAAGTCAATTATTATTTCATTACTATCTCCAGGTACAACATCTAGATAAAGGTCATAACCATGAAAGTGGAGTTCCGTAGATAAATCACTGCTTATTTTAATTAATCCCTTTGTTCCGAGTGTTGCTTCAATGACTTCAAGTTTTTCTGGAATACCATTCTTGACGTTCACCATAAAAGAGACCAAATCAGAATGATCTTGATCTTCATGTCCTTCTTCTTTGTGATCGTCATGTCCTTCATCATCATGGTCATTCTCAAATGTTGGTTCTGGAACAGTGGTTGTAACAGTTTTAGAGGATGAATCGTCTACTGTGATCGTAACTTCATTCTGGACTGAGGAGCAAGAAATTAGAAAAATAAAACAGCAAAAAAAGTATTTTTTCATAAAGCTACATTAGTTATTTTAATGACTTATTAATTTAGGTTTTTGCATAAGTTTATTAGCAGTAAAAGATAATATAAATATTGATGAAGCAACTAAAGACATGGTTGGGCCTGACGGAAGATTGAAATAATAAGATAAGTACAGCCCTGATACAGACGAAACTGCTCCAAAAATTGCTCCGACTTTTATGGAATTTAAGAAAGTTTTAGTAACCAATTTTGCCGATGCAGCAGGAATTAATAA
Source organism: Acidimicrobiia bacterium (assembly GCA_028376655.1). Classification (GTDB taxonomy): domain Bacteria; phylum Actinomycetota; class Acidimicrobiia; order Actinomarinales; family Actinomarinaceae; genus Actinomarina. Next base: position 1,898 of record JAONAZ010000016.1, on the reverse strand, counting down.
CAAACTTAAAACTAATACTATTCCGACTGTTTGTAATGAGCCTACAATTGTTAAAGATAAAATTATAAGGAATAGATAATTTAAAAAAGTTACATTCAAATCTCTTACTTGAGCTCCGATTGGATCAAATGAATAAAATAATATTTGTTTAAAGAATACGAAAAGAATTGCTAGAACGGTTACAAACAGAATAAAAATTACAATAACGTCAGAAGAGCTTACTGCTAATATTTGACCAAATAACAAGTCTTCTAAATTTATAGAAACATCAAGCACAGAGATTAAAACAAAACCCAAAGCGAAAAAAGAAGAGAAAATAATTCCTATCGAAGTATCTTCTCCAATATTGCTGTTTTTAATTATAAACCCAAGAAATAGGGCTATAACAATGGCTGCAGGAACTCCAAGTTCTGAAATGCTGAATCCAAAAAAGACACCTACAGCAATAATCGGAAGTGTTGAGTGTGCAATAGCATCAGCCATAAATCCCATATTTTTATTTATAGTGAGTGAACCAAGAATTGAAAGCATAACTCCAGATAAAAGGGCTGTTATTAAAGCACGTACCATAAAGTCATATCTTAAAGGGTCTGTAAGGATTTCAATTCCCATTATGATTACCATGATTACCAGGGGTATGTTCTTTGAGTATTTGAGTGTGGGAACCATACATCTCCTGAATAACATCTTCAGTTAAGACCTCTGAGGGATCTCCGAATGCACAGCAGTGTCTATTCAAACATAGAACTTCATCAAAATTTTTTTCAACATTATTAATGTCATGTGTAGCAATTAAGATAGTCTTTCCATCTTGCTTTATATTGTTAATTAATTTCATAAGATCATCTTCTGCACCTATGTCCACGGCACTAAATGCTTCATCTAATAGTAAAATATCTGCACCTTGAGTTAATGTTCTCGCTAATAAGACTCTCTGTAACTGTCCCCCGGATAAATTATTAATATTTTCACTGATTTTTTCTATCAAGCCAACTTTGTTAAGTGAGTCTTCTACTATCGCATCATTTTTTCGATTTGAAAATGGATTGAAAGTATTCTTCGTAATTAGTCCCATCTCAACTACTTGTTTAACAGAAAGGGGGAAGTTCCAATTTATTTGGCTATTTTGTGGCACATAGCCAATAAAACTCTTTGCTTCATTAGGATCCATTCCTTTTATTTTTAGTGAACCATGTGATAATGGTGTTATTCCTGCCATAGCATTGAATAACGTAGATTTTCCACCACCATTTGGCCCGACAACTGCAACCAGTTTTCCTTCAGTTATAGAAAAAGTAACATCGTCAAGAGCTAGGGCGTCACCGTATTGTACGCAACAACCATCTGAGATTATTAGACTTTTATTTGTAATTTTTTAGCTTTCTTCCTTGAGCCTATCTTAAGGAAGGTCTACTAAGTTTTCTACAATTAACTCAACATTCTCAGTTAACCAATCTGAATAAGACTGATTTTCCCTTAGAGTCTCAACCCATAGACCTGTAACAGTTCTTATATTTGCTTCAGCAGCAACTGTTTCTGCATACACAGATGGTGCTTCAGACTCAATAAAAATAACTTTGACATCATTGTCTTTAATAACATCAAGAACGTCTACTAACTGAGCCGGTGAAATCTCATCAGCTGAGGATAAGCTTGGAATAATAGTAGTAAGCACTTCAACACCGTACCTGGCTTCAAGATAACCAAGAGACTCGTGAGTTGTTATAAGTTTTCTATTTTTAGAAGGCACTGTTTCAATTAATGCAGATACTGTCGAATCTAATTCATTCAACTCGCTGATGTAAGCTTCTCCTGCAGTTTTATATGCTTCAGAGTTGCTTGGGTCAAGCTCTATAAGTTGATTCATCATTAATTCAGCTGCAATCGCAACTCTTGCT
>JAONAZ010000015.1 GCA_028376655.1 Acidimicrobiia bacterium | reverse complement strand
TTGAAGCCAAATAACTAACAAAATAAATACTGTTCTATCTACAAAGGGATCAAGGATAATACCAAGTTCACTAACCATATTAAATTTTCTTGCAACAATGCCATCTAGTGAATCACTTAGTCCAATAATGGCAATCATTACGACTAAAAAATATGTATTAAATTCTAATGGTTGAAAGTTTTGAAAGAGGTATAAAGAGGCTAATAATCTAAAAAGAGTTATCAAATTTGGGGGTAGGAAGATATCTCTTAATCTCAAATAAGTAGATCCTTAACATCATGTGTTGCAACAAAATGTTCATTTCCTATGTCAACCATAGGTAAGTTTTCACTATTATTCTTAATTATTTCGTCTAACTCTGTAAAATCTATTTCGTATTTATTTCTAATATATTTTGGATCAGGTACAGGTATAGATGATATTAATCGTTTTGTATATGGATGTATAGGATTGCTTAAGAGATCTTCTGTTTTAGCAATTTCTACAATTTTACCATTAAACATAACAGCAATCCTGTTGCACATATATCTCGCTACTGCAAGATCATGGGTTATGTATAAATAAGAAACTTGTAAGTCTTTAGCTAAATCTAACATTAAATCCATAATTGAAATTCTGATAGAAACATCGAGCATGGATGTTGGTTCATCGCAAATAACAAATTTTGGATTCATGATTAATGATCTAGCAATGGAAACACGTTGCCTTTGACCACCAGAAAGTTCATGTGGGTATCGTGGTAAATAATTTTCGGGAGGAGTTAGACCAACAGTTTTAAGTATCTCTACAACTGCTTCTGTTCTATTTTCTAGTGATCCAATGTTATGAATGTTGAGTGGTTCCAAAATTATATCTTTTATTGTCCACCTTGGGTTAAGCGATTCATAGGGATCTTGAAATATCATTTGTGTATTCCTACGAAATTGTTTTACTTGTTCCTCTGTTAGAGAGTCTAAGTCTTGCATTTCATTCGCTTCGGGATTAAAAAATTTTACATCGCCTGAGGTTTTGGGTTCAAGTAAACATAAAGCTCTAGCAGTAGTTGTTTTACCACAACCACTCTGTCCAACTAATCCAAGTGACTCCCCTTTTGGAATACTGAAACTAATACCATCTACAGCTTTTACTACATTTTTATTTCTAGAAAAGAAACCTTTTGATACTTCGAAATTTTTTACTAGATTATTTACTTCAATCACATTGTTCATTTATCACCCACAATTTACACAACATTGATCAGCCCAATGCGCACTTTCTATTTCGATCAATTTCATCTCTAAACTTCCTTTTTTACAAGCATCAGTTGGATCCGGACACCTTGGAGAAAAAGAACAACCTTTGAGTCCATTAATGAGACTTGGAGGTTCTCCGTCTAACGCTCTTAGTTTCTTCTTTTCTCCCACTACTGAAGGTGTTGATTCAAGCAATAGTTTTGTATATGCATGTCTAGGATTAGAGAAAATTGATGCAGTTGGCCCCTTTTCTACAATAGAACCTGCATACATAACTGCCATGTTGTCTGTCATTTCTGCAATTACAGCTATGTCATGAGATATGTAAATTAAACTAAGTCCAAGTAGTTTTTGCACTTTTTTAATTTCATTTAAGATCTGGTCTTGAATAACAACATCCAAAGCAGTTGTAGGTTCATCTGCAATTACTATTTTTGGATCGCAAGATAATGCAAGTGAAATAATAGCTCTTTGTTTCATACCACCTGATAATTCATGCGGATATCGATCCATAATTGAGTCATCCAGTCCAACAATTTTAAATAGCTCAGATATTTTCTCTGTATTTTCTTTTTTTGTATTATTGGGATGATGCTCTCTTATAGCTTCCCTTATTTGCTCTCCAATCTTAATGACTGGGTTCCATGCATTCATTGCTCCTTGGAAGACAATACTTATATCATTCCAGCGAACTTTTCGTAAATCTGATTCAGACATACCAACTAATTCTTGGTTGTCTAATTTGATACTACCTGAAGAAATAATCGCATTTTCAGATTGCAATTGTAATAATGTAGATGCGACAGAGGATTTACCACAGCCCGACTCCCCAACTAAACCGAAAGACTCTCCTTCTTTAACTGTGAATGTTACATTGTTGACTGCCATAACATTACCCTCAAGTGTTTCATAATGCATATTAAGATTATCAACTACTAAAATATCCTTAGTCATATTATCTCTTCCTTAAACGAGGATTGAATACATCATCAAGACCTCGTCCAACTAGATAAAATCCGCCTGCTAAAAAAGTAACGGATAAACCAGCTGGTAATATTAACCACCAGTATTCAAGCCCGGAAAAAATGAATCCATCAGTTTGTGATAAATATATCATTAATCCCCAACTCATATCAATGTTTAAAAGTCCAAGAAAAGAAAGAACTGACTCTGAAGCAATAGCGCCAGTAACACTAAATACCATAAATAATAATGCTAGTGGTGCTACATTTGGCAGTACGTGTGAAAACATAATTTTTCTTTGGGAACCTCCTGTTATTCTTGCCGAATCCACAAATGGTTTAACTTTTACCTGAAGAGCTTGGGATTTAATAGTTATGACGCTGCCCCCCAGTCCGCCAATCACACCTAAGACTACTGCGAGATGCCAAATTTTTAACTCAGCGAAAGCTGAAATAATAAATAGTAAAGGTAAGGTTGGGAGCATCAAAACTAAATCAGATTGTCTCATCAAATATCTGTCAACCCTTCCGCCGTAAAATGCAGCAACTGTGCCAAGAATTGTTGAAATACCAACCCCTAGTGTTGCACTTAACAAACCTAAAACAAAAGCAACTTGGCTCCCTTCCATAATTTGTGAGAAAACATCTCTTCCAAGTGAGTCTGTACCTAAAATATGTTTTATTGAAGGAGGAGCAGGTTGTAAATATACTTCATACATATCACCTACTTCAACACCTTGAGCAAGGTATAACATCTTTTTCTGAACTTCACCATCCCCAGGACAACTAGCATAATTTTCATACTCTGGTGTAGGGTATTCCTTTGGACATTCGACTACCAATTTTGTTTCAGTTATCCGATCATAACCAACAACAGGATTGTAAACACCTTGACTCCACAAGCCAGTAAAGAATAAGACTGGTTGAAGTAGTGCTAGGAAGAGAAAAAAGGTGACTATCGCAAGTCCAATCATACCTAATTTGCTTTGGGAAAATAACTTCCAATTTCTATTAATAGCTTCTCTTCTTAGTTGTTTTTGTAAATTTTTTTCTTTTTGTTCATTAATTTGCATATATTAACCTTGCGATTTAATTCTAATTCTTGGATCTAAATAAGAATATGAGATGTCAGCAATTAGGTGTGCCAATAAAGCGAATACTCCAACAAACGAAAAGGCTGCCATTGCTACAGGAATATCTTCATTTAGTACAGATTGTAACAAGAGTTGTCCCATTCCCGGCCATGAAAATATCTGTTCAGTAAGTACAGAACCGTCAATAATAGTAACTATGGTAAAAATAAAGGATGTAACAACTGGTAATAAAGCTGTTCGAGCAGCATGTCTATCTCTAATCCTCTTTTGACTTATTCCTTTTGCCCTAGCGGTAAGAATATAGTCTTCTTTTAGTACTTCCATCATGGTTGTTCTCGTAAGAAGTGCAGTACCGGCAAAAGCAACAATCGTGACGACTAAGACTGGAAGTATCATATGGTATGCAATGTCGGCTGCATAAGGTTTGCGTGCTAGCGCCTCACCTGTATTCCAGTAAAAATAGCTACCGATGAATATTAAAACTAAACTAGTAAAACGTATATTTCTCCTAATTGAAAGAGCTTCTATGCCTCTGGAAACTGTATATGCTATAAATTGTAATATCGATATCACAACAACAAATTTAATCATCATCGCAAATATAATATCACTATCAAAAGGTGCGTCATACCATTTCTCAGGATATAAGAATTTACCTATTGGAAACCAACCAAGCTTATAACCAAAAAACCATAACATCATTAATGCAAACCAAGGATAGAAAACTGTGTAAGAGAAGACTGAAGTGACTGTAATCCAAGTCTCTGACTTTGTGCCTCTTCTCCACGCAAGTACTTTACCTACGAAAAATCCAGTATAAAAAGAAATAATATTAACAACAGAAAATAACATTAAAGTACGCGGTAATCTTTCTGCAATTAATTCAATTGGCGTCTGAGGATAATATTTATATGAATAACCAAAATCACCTTTAAAAAAGTTGACAACGTAAAGTTGGACTCGTTCAAAAAGAGGTTTATCTAATCCATATGTTTGTAAAACCTTTTCGTAGGCATCAGGAGGTAGGTTTGGATTAAGAAGTAAGTTTGAAAAAGCGTTACCGGGTATTGCATTAAATAAAAGATATGAAGATACTAAAAAAATAAAGAACACAACAATCATTTGTAATGTCCTTCTAATAATGTATTCAATCACTTTTGCACCCTATAGTTAATTTAAAAAAAACATAGGTAGGTCGAAACCTACCTATGTTCAAATAATCTTATTAGTCAGTAACTTTTACAAGACCGGAATAACCCGCACCTGTTCCTGTTAACCCGTCTAATACATCTGTGAATGGAAATTCAACATTACTCTTATATACCTCAAGTGTAGGTACGTTGAATAATACCAAATATGGCATTTCATCAAATAAAATTGCTTCCATTTTTTGCGATAGCTCTATAGCAGCACCGATAGTTTTAGCAGCTTGGAATTGATCATCTAATGCGTCAAATTCTGCGTTGTTAAAACCAGGTGTGTTATATCCACCTTCGCATGTGTCGTTCTTTGAATGGAAAAAATCTCCAGGATGATTAGGGAATGCACTTAGACCCCAACCAAGCATGTAGAAATACCAATCTTTACAGTTTTCTGGTGTAAACACCTTGTCAACGATAATGTCGAAACCTGTTGGTCTCGCAGTTACGTCAAGTCCAAGTTGTTGCATCCAATCAGCAATGAATAATGACATTGTTGATCTTAAAGGATCGTAGCCAGCACCTGGTGCATATAGCAACATGTCTGATGGAGGTGTTTCTCCTCCTGGTCCTTTAAGTCCTGTTGGAGCGACTGCTCTTTCAGCACCACCAGCATGGGAACCCCAATCTGAAGCTGTCCAACCACCTGCTTGAAGAATTTCAACTGATTTGTTGAATCTTTCTTCAGCATTTAGGTTATCACAGTCAGCAAGGACACCTGTTACAGGTGCAACCCAAGCAGTTAATGCCTCAGGCATTTGACCATCCATATTTACAGCAACACCTTGAAGAATACTGCTTAGGACGAATTCCTTATCGGAAATACAACCTACAGCCTGTCTAAAGGACTTGTCGCTTCCAGGGAATACCCTGGTATTGAATGCCATGTATCGCATACCGTTACCTAAGTTGGAAACAGTTTCGACACCTGGAACTCTGGATAGTTGGTCAAAAAGATTTCTCTTAACACCTAATGGGTTAAGAACAAAATCAACTTCACCATTTTGAAATGCAAGATAAGCAGCATCTTGATCACCATATAATGTGAATTCAACAGTACCTACATATGGTCCTGCTGTGTATGAGAATGAATCACCAGTTGTATCACCAAATGTTTGGCTTATAGCTGGAGCTTTTCCATTATCCCATTCAACTGTGGTACCACTCTTATAAATAGTTGTAGTTCCACCGTCCCACATTGTGTTAGCATCATATGCCCATGTATAGAAAGCACCTTGTTCAATTTTGTTATAAACAAACGCACTAGCTACTGGAGCTTCAGCTCCGGAGGCTGCTAACAGGGTTTCTCTGTCAGTTGCAAATTGCGCCCAATAAACTTCTGGAAGTATTGGTGCTTGTGCAATTTGGTACTGCCATGACGCTAACCCAGCATCAAAGTTTAGAGTTATCTGTACAGTGTAATCATCACTTGCGACGAGGGTTAAAATACCCTGCGCAAAATCCTCAGCAGCTGAGTCTGTTCCATTACCTTGTGGGTAACTTGTTTCCCAGTTACTTAAGAGGCCAAGATTTTTAGCAGTATTATATGTGAATACCATATCATTGGCTGTGATAGCTGTTCCATCACTCCATTCATACCCCTGAATCATTGGGACTGTATAAGTCCATGTTCCATCACCATTATTAGTTGAAGTCTCGACAAGTTCGGCTGCCAAGTTTGTAGTCAACTGATAATTTGGGTACGAAATAGAGAATAATGATGCAGCTTGTCCGGACATCACGTATTGTGTCCAAACATCTGTCTCTGTATCAAGATAATTCCAGTAATTTTGTGTTTGTGGATCTGAGAAGATCGCCATCTTATAAACACCATCAGGTCCTGATGGAGCTGCTTCTTCAGCTGCCGCAGCAGTTGTAGCAGGAGCTTCAGTTGTTTCTGTCTCATCGACAGCAACTTCTTCTTCTGCTGTGTCGCCTCCACAGGCGACTACAACTAATGCAAAAACTGAGAAAAGTAAGATAAGGCGCCAACTTCTGGATCCTTTGAAATTACTCAATTTTTCTCCTTTTGTATACAAAATCCACACGTAAATGTGGATGTATTAATAATAGGTATAATTATTTACATTTCAAACAAATAATGATTATTTATTTATAAGTGGCTTGTATTTTTTAAATTACTAAATTTATCAAAAATTGAAATAATCTGAGGATAAGATAGAATCCAAAAAGAAATACACCCAATTTAAAACCAAAATTCTCCAAGTTAAGTTTTAAATTTTATGTTCAAACATATATTGTCAAAGTTATATGTATCTCTTAGACGATTATCGATAAAGTTCTGATAATTTATAGGCACTCTGCTGCTCAAAATAAAACTAAACGATGGAGGGTATACGTCATATTGAGTTACATATTTTAACTTTGCTCTCCTACCTCTAAAGGGATGGGGTGGTTTTTTAGTCCAAATCTCTCTGAATAAAATATTTAATTCGTGTGTAGTAATTCTTGTGGATAATTGTTGCTGAAGATCAAAAATTATAGTATTTAAGTTTTTAACGCCCTTTCCATTTAATGCTGAAATTCGTAGTATTTTTAACCAGGAATATTTCTTTAATAAAGAAGTAATGTTTTTATTAATAGAAAGTTTTTCATCTTCTATTAATAAATCCCATTTATTCATTATTAATACAGGTGTTACCTTATTTTCAACACACTCACTGATAAGTCTCATATCTTCGAAATTAATGCCTTGGGTTGCATCAACAACTAAAAAAGCAATTACGGAGTTTTCAAGTTGTCCAACCGCTAAAGATGATGCATATCTATCTATTTGATTTTTTTGCTTTTTACGTGGAACTCCTGCTGTGTCAATAATATTATAGGAATCTGAATCAAACTGAATTGTTTCCTCAAGTTTATCCCGGGTTGTACCTGAAATACTAGAAACTATAGCCCGCTCTTCGTTAAGTAGCTTATTAAATAATGTAGATTTACCAGAGTTAGGTTTACCTATTATCGCAATAGATTTATATGTATTTTTAATTGAGGTAGTGTTTGAAGACATATTTTTAGTTAATGAGTCCAACAGTTCTTCGGTTCCTAATTTATGAATAGAAGATACATAATAATCCGCATCATAGATATATTTATATAGTTGAGTATTGAGTTCAAACTTTTTAAAATTTTCACACTTATTAAATACCGTTATGATTTTCTGATCTTCTTTTAGAGTTGTTTGAAGTAAATTGTGAATTTTATCAAGTCCTGTAAAATTTGTTGTATTGACATCAATAACGAACATAATCATTGAAGCACTGTTTAAATAACCTTTTAATTTTTTTTGAAATTTTTCATTAAGCTCATCGGGATCTTCGAGGTATCCAGGAAGGTCTGAGATATTAAATGTTTTTTCATTTCTTTTAATAGTCGATGAAACCTTGTCTCGTGTTGTATTAGGTGTTGATCCAATAATAGAGACTTTCTTTCTACATAGAGCATTTACTAAAGAAGACTTACCCGAGTTTGGTAGCCCAATCAATAAAACTTCATTCATATTGTTTTTAGTCATAATTTAAATATAGCTATCCTACTGTTATGGTAAACAATCTTTATATAGTTACTCCTAGAGGTTTCTGTGCTGGTGTTGAAATGGCTATAAAAGCTCTCACCTGGATGTTAAAAATTTACGATGAAACCATCTATTGTTACCACGAGATTGTCCATAATGACTGGATCGTCGAAAGGTTTAAGAATAAAAATATACAATTTATTGAATCGACTGATGAATTACCAAAAAATGCAGTTTTAATGTTATCAGCTCATGGAACAGCACCAGTTATTGAGTCTGAATTTAATACAATCTCCTCCGTTCAAGTAAATGCTGTATGTCCACTTGTAACTAAGGTACACCATGAAGCTAAGAAATTTACAGAATCAGGTCAAAAAATAATTTACGTGGGACATAAAAATCACGATGAGGCAATAGGAGCATTGGGAGTTGCACCAAGTTCAATGTTTTTAGTTGAAAAAGAAGAAGATTTAGAGCAAATAAATATAGCTAATGAAGGTGTTGCCTTGTTAGCGCAAACAACATTAGCTATGTCCGAATGGAAGCCAATAATGGACTCTGCGATTAAAAAGTTTCCTAACCTAAATATGCCACGGAAAAGTGATCTTTGTTACGCTACGACTAATAGGCAAGAAGCTGTTATAAACGTTTCCTCTCTTGTTGATGTAGTTCTTGTTGTGGGTTCCGATACATCTAGTAATACGAAAGCACTCGTTTCAACTATAAAAAGTTTGGGCAAAGAGAGCTACAGAGTGAACACAACTAGTGAAATTGATAAATTAAAACTTAGTGGCAAAAATGTTGCAGTGACTGCTGGAGCGTCCGCCCCAGATCATATAGTTCAAGAAATTATAAAAAAACTTGAACCTAAAAATACTGAATTTTTTGAAAATACTAATGAAACAGAATACTTTCCATTGCCCAAAGAGCTTAGGTCTAATATCACAACATTAAGTAACTTTCTACTTGAGATATTTCCAAATAATAAGGTAGATCCTATTAGGAGCGTGAATAAAGATAAGCAGTGGACAGCTACAGAAGCTTTAAGCTCTCTCTGACAATATTAAGAACATCTTCCATATCCATATGAGTATTATCAATATAAAGTGCATCATCTGGAACTTTTAATGGGGACTCACTTCTATTTTTATCATTTTCATCTCTTTTTAATAAATCAGATTTTGTTTCAGATTCATTTGATTGCTTAAGTCTTCGGTCGGATCTTATATCAATATCAGCATCAAGGTATATCTTAAGATCAGCATGTGGAAAGACAACTGTACCCATATCTCTCCCTTCTATAATCAGTCCATTTTTTAAATTATTAGAAAGTAGTAATAAGGAATCTGATACAAGTTTCCGTATTTCTCTTAATTTTGCAATTTCTGAACTTTTTAAATTAATAACTTTTGTATATAACTTGGAATCCTCATATAAAATATTATTCAAAGTTATATTTAAGTTTTCGTCTATGCTTAAAAAAATATCATTTATATTTTCCTGGGGATTGTCGTTTAAATATTTAGCAATTATCCTATATAATTTCCCGCTTGAAAAAAAATTAGATTCTAATTCCTTAGCTAATAAACTACCGAGGGTAGTTTTTCCAACACCAGAAGGTCCATCAATAGTTAAAAGATAACTCATTACTAAC
>JAONAZ010000014.1 GCA_028376655.1 Acidimicrobiia bacterium | reverse complement strand
TTATAGTCATACATATTTAAATATTCGAAAAGTATTGTTTCAGCTTTATTAGTAAGATCTCCCCCTTTTAATCCTTTAGGGCTATGAACAAAAAGGCTTTTATCTATAGAATTTATCATATTTACTATTTTTTCTGCAGCTACGGGATTTAAGATTTCATGAGGATCTGAGTTTTCAATTGAAGTAGATTGGGGTTTTCTAAAGAATGAGGGTTGTGCGATTAACCATACTGCATATGGTTCTGTCATTGCATAACTGCAATATTGTATATATTCTGTTGCAAGCAAAATATTGTTTAAATATTTAGTGAAATTATCATTTAAAGAGCTGGCGATAAAGTCTTTTACAATTAATTTGTCCCACATGGGAACAGGAAGAATTTTTGTAAGATCGTAATCAAAAACCATAATGCTCGATGTCCTAATATTCTCGTAGATATCTTTTTTTGTTATACCTAAACTTTTACTATCCATATGATCAGTAATCTGTAAATTAGTAAATTTGTTATTTTTCATATGGCATTCAATACTTATTACTGTTTTAGTTTCTGTTGGATGTAAAGTCTTACCTTCAATAGGAATAAGGAACTCGCTCATTGGAAATTCAAATTTAAATGTTCCTGTAGGTGTAAAATTAGAGCTTAACCAAGAATCATATTCTTTTTTAATCAAAAGTCGATACTGTCCGTTACTGGGTCGGTAGGAAATTTTCATTTAGAATGCTATTTTATATATATAAATGAGTTATTCCAATCTAATGAAATTCATTATTTTTAAAATATAACAGTTCTAACTACCCCCTTGTTTCCAGAAAAGGGCTGTCTATTTGACCTTTTATTATTTTATTTTATTCTGTGTGAATATACGCTCGTTACAGAGAAGCTTGATGTTGCAGTAAGCGTAGAATAAAATACTATTCAATAGTGGGCATACTAGACTTCTGCCAGACTTTTTATGAAGATATTCAAGTTAATGAAGAAGTTTAAGCAGGTCAGGAGTAAACCTATGTTTTACTAGATTTTGATACCTGAATAATTAAATTATCGAATAGATAACTATAAAATGCAGAATTGCAGCTAATGAAACAAAAGAATGCCAAACTTCATGGTACCCAAAAATTTTTGGTGCTAGTTTTGGGTATTTGAAACCGAAACCAGCTGCGCCAATAATGTAAAGAAAAATACCTAAAATCATCAGAATGCTGTTAGCTGCAGTAAACATATCAAGCATCCTTAATAGAAAAGGGAAGAGGATAAGGCTCATACATACATATGCAGCTACATTTAAAAATGTATTAATATTTGGGAAATAAATAACTTGTAAACCTGCCAACAGAGCAACACACCAAATTAAAATCAGTAAGGCTAATCCCTCTGGCCAAGGAGTCATTAAAAGAGCTAAAGGTGTTGCGGTTCCAGCAATCATCATGAAGATTCCTATATGATCCAGCTTTCTCAATCTTTTTTTTGTTAATTTATTCCAGTCGAATTTGTGATAGAGAGCACTAAATCCAAACATCATCATCACAGCAGCCGAATAAATTGCTGTAGCAACATACTCAGGTGCATTACTACTCCTAATAATTAATAATGGACATGCTCCGACAGCAATAAAAAACATTGCTTGGTGAAAAGAGCCTCGAAGTAATGGTTTTTGTTTTTCCATAACAATAATAATAATAAGCTTATGTTTATTGTGGTCAGAGGAAGAATCGAAATCACCCCCCTTTGTTTTTTAGATAAACATTCATTTATACTGTTTAGATGAAAAGAATATATACATTTGGTCACGAACAGGTTAATAGAAACATAACAATTGCTGACATTATTGATAATAAAAATAAGAATATAAAAATGACACAAGTAACTGCAGGGAATCAAGAGGAAGCAGAAATTGTTGCGAGTCAGAATATTGATATGATTATTACTGGTAGCGACTGGTATCAAGAAGTAAGAAAAGGTGCACCTAATACTTTTATTACTGCAGCGTTATTTGCTGGAAGGTTTATTACCAATGAAGAAATACTACGCGGAGCATTTGATGTAATGATGAATGGGGCTGATTCTGTTTTAACACCTAGAAGTATGGACGTTGTTGAGATGCTTGCTAAGGAAGGCATACAGGTCCAAGGCCATGTAGGAATGGTTCCATCTATGGCAACTAAGTACGGTGGAATAAGAACCGTTGGTAAAACTGCTGAGGAAGCAATGAGTATTCTGAAAGATATGAAAAGTTTAGAAAGCGCAGGTGCTTTTGGAGCTGAAGTTGAGTGTGTAGCAGAAGATGCACTTACTGAACTTAGAAAACACACCTCTCTTGTATTGAACTCTCTCGGATCAGGTTCAGGTGGAGATGTAATGTTTCTTTTCTTTGAAGATATATGTGGAGAAACAACAGGGATTAAAATGCCCCGACATGCTAAATCTTGGGGAGATGGTAAATCTATAAAAAAAGAATTAAATTTAGAACGTGCTAAAGCTATTCAAGGATTTAAATCTGAAGTTACTAATAAAACTTATCCAGATAGTGAACATGTTGTAGAAATGTTACCAGGGGAAAAAGAAATTCTTTTGGAAAAATTAGACTCACTTTAATGAAGAACTGGCAGAAGCTAGCAGTTGGTTTAGGTATTATAGGTATTGGTTATAACTTCATAATTAGATATGAAACACTACCCTATTATCAATTAATCGCTATTGCTGTCGGTGTTTTTTATATTTTTAAACAATTTAGGAAATAAAACTGGCGTCTCATTTTTATACTCTTGGTATCCAGATTCACTTCCCCATTTTTTGTCCGCACTACGTTCTAGTAGGGGTATTCCACTACCTTTTGAAAGTAAAGCGAATACAAAAAAAGGAGAAATTAATGCAATGTAACCAATTCCTTTTAAGCTGGTTATAGCAATAACTGCTACCCCTACCCATAAAGTTATTTCACCAAAATAATTAGGATGCCTGCTCCTGCTCCATAGACCAGCAGTAATAAATCTCCCCTTGTTATGTTTATCTTTTCTGAATTGTCTCTTTTGTCTATCAGAAATAACTTCTATTGAGAATCCAATAACCCAGATAATTAAACCCATTATAGAAACAGCTGTAAGAGAATTTTCCTCTTCAGATATCAGAGCAACATATACAGCTATACATGTGAAAGATACCCACATTGCTTGTCCTATCCAGTATTGTAGAAAATGTAGAAATGACTGCTTAGGTTTTGTAAACCTACTGTCATTACCATCTTCTAAAATTCTCCTAAAGAGAAATAAACCTAATCTTAATGACCAAATTAGTACAAGAGTTAGCAGTATGGTATCTATTTTGGTCTTCACTGGAAGCAAATAGTAAACGATTAATGTAGACGATGAGTAAGTCAAACTACCAATGAAATCATAATATCTTTCAGTTTGATATATAAATCCAAATATGAAACCAATAATCTGTATCAGCCAAACATAGAGTAGGGTAAATTGTAAAACATTTAGGTTAAAAATATTAAGTTCTGTTTTTGGAGAAATTAATGAAAGTAGACCAATAATTGTTGTGAAAAATATTATTAAACGCAAGTGGCCTAGATTTTTTGAAGACATAAGTTTATATTAAGTATTGGATTTATTTAGTTACAAAAGAAAAAAGGGAATTCCCATCCTGGAGAAACCCCTCTTTTCATAATGACCACTGTAAATTCCTTTATACATACTCATTTAAGTTGAATACTACATTAAATGAACGGTCTTAATTACTATAATTCTTCCCGGTACTTATGTAGTTATTAAATTAAAACTATCTGTTTAAGAAACTCCAGAATGAAATAATGATTAAAATAGTCCAAATTAGTGTCTCAGATTTCTTTGTAATCCACAAACGATCATATTTATAAAAGAAAATTTTAAACTTATTGAGATTTATCATTTTTAGTGGGAGATACAAGATTTGAACTTGTGACATCTACCTTGTCGAGCTGGAATTTGTTGCTTTCATCTTCATACTATATCAGAAAACTCAATGAAATAGGCGTTCTTTCTTTCGCATTTCGCGTCAAGAAGATGTATTTTTCGTTGTTTTGGGAACGATTGGGGAACGCGTTCCCATTTTCGTTCCGATTTGTGCCTGATAATGACTACACACAACAAAATGACAATACCAGTGAAGGAGGTTCAAATGTCACACCCCTCTGTTATATTTTATTTATGGCAGAAAAAAAATTATTCAGAATACAAAATCAATTTAGGCACTCATTGAAGAGGGAGGGGAACCGAGCACCTATTGCGCTCGTAGGTCTTGCAGTAGCATGCCTCGTGCTTGGCAGTTGCGCAAACAACGACAAAGAACCAGGTGTTGGTGACGAAGTGCAGAGAGAAATGACGGACAAAGGTGTCTCCGGGGACCTTGTTGAGCGAGACGGGATCAACAGTGAGTCTGAGCTAGTTGTACTACAAGAAGTTGACGGTGAAGAAATCAAACGTCGTGCACTGGTGGTGCTCCCCGACGACTATGACCCTGCGGCTTCCTATTCCATCGTGTTGGGCTTTCATGGCAATGGTCAAACTCCCGAGGATTTTGCATGGATACCTCAGCGAGTGTGTTCTTTTGAACCCAAGTGCATTGCCGTTATTCCCGAGGGATACAAGCGATCGTGGAATCTGGGCGTGGAGGAATCCACCGCAGATGACGTTGCCTTTGTCAGCAACCTCGTTGCAGAACTGTCTTCCCAGTTCCCTCTTACCTCAGACTTTTTTGCTCTCGGCCACTCGAATGGTTCTGGTTTAGTTCACGTCCTGGCAGCTGAGACGTCGGTACTCCGCGGGATTGCAGGTTTTGGCAGCGTGTTGATTGAGGGTCGAGAACCTTCCCCAGGAACGGCAGCCATATCGGTGTTGCAAGTGCATGGAATGAACGATGACGTCATCCCTTACAGCGGTGGAGATTCACCCGTTGGGCTGCGATTTGTGCCCGCGGAAGAAAGTGCCGAGCTGTGGGCGAAGGTAAGCAGTTGCAATGCTGGAATGAATTCAACCGACAAGCTCGGGAACAGGATACTGAGTTTCGAAGAGTGTGCGGATGGTCACCGTATCCTCCACTACGGGCTTGTTGACCAAGGCCATGATGCTGGAGTGTCAGAAGAGTTTGCTCTTATTGCATCCGAATTCTTCAACTCCGTGAGGTGACCAACCAACATCTAAGTGCCATAACTCCCAAAAATTCATCATAAATAATCTACACAAATACACTTTTGCGATAAAAATAAATTGAGAAATATAGGCTAATGACTTCTAAATGGTACATTTTGGGAACGATTTGGGAACGCATATGCTTTGATGTCAACAATCTAGTGTTATATTTTAGATTATGAAGATACAAAGTTCAATGATTAGTAGAATTTTTTCCACAAGTGTTTGTGGGAGATACAAGATTTGAACTTGTGACATCTACCTTGTCGAGGTAGCGCTCTGCCAGACTGAGCTAATCTCCCTTTTTTCAAATATAGCAAGAAATAATACTAAAGTAAATTTTAACGCTCAACCGTATAAATGCGTTTACCAAACCTAAGTAAAAATCTTTCAGCTAACTCTATTAATAAATTTAATATCCACAAACCTAAATATGCAGCAATAAAAACGTTAATTACAACAGAAAGAAGATAGATAATTATTATATAAATAAAAATCCAGGAAATTGTAAATTTAAAAGAGTAGATAGGTGATTGCGAATTCATTAAAAGGGAACCTCTGTATATTCGTTTATTAGAGATGCATTTGTATTTTTAGGATTGTTTACTGATTTACTCACTCTATGAAATTTAATAGGTATATTACTCTGAATAGAAATTTCTTCATAAAGAGAAATGCTATCTATTTCAGAAGTCCATTTAGATTGTTCATTACTTTCAAGTATTAATGGAGTTCTGTTGTGAATAGTTGATAACTCACTTTTAGCTTCATTTGTTATTATTGAAAATTCTATATCACCACTAGACCTTACCCAGTAAATACCCGCTGCTTGTAATAATTCTTTGTCTTTATGGAAAAAATATGGTTGTTTTTCATCATCTATATTTTTCCATTCATACCATCCTGATATAGGTACTAGACAACGATGTTTTTTATAAGCTGTTTGAAATGTTCTCTTTTCTTGAATTGTCTCCCACCTTGTATTAAATAATGGTTTTGAATTCTTTTGACTTTTAAGCCAATCTGGATAAAAACCCCAAGTGGCCATTGTTGCTTTATTGTCAATAATTACAGGTACTCTAGATTGCGGTGTGATGTTAAAATTTGTTTCATAGGTGATTGTATTATCATTTGTAATATTTATGTCTCTAAGAGCTTCCACATCTAAGAAATAACGCCCGCACATTAAATACTCAACTCTTTAATGTCAATTTTATCTCCATCTTTGTAGGTATCATGTTTATCTTTAAAAATTATGTGTACATTGTTACTGCCAATGATTTCAATTTTTTCTTTATTAATTGTGAAATACGTATCCTTTTCCAAACATAATAACTTATAGTTACCTCGGTTTAAAAGTTTTACTGTATTTGTTATCCAAGAATAAAAAGACTCTCCGTAGTGAGGTATCACAATTACATTGTTTATTAAATTAAAACCATAACCTTTTATCATTTTTTCACCCATTATCATTGCTCCAGCACTACACCCGGCAATTATTCCACCATTATTATGAAGATTTATTATTTCGTCATAAAACGGTGTATCTTTAATAGTTTCATACAAATATGTTGGGTTTCCTCCCGAAAAATATATAAAATTTGATTGTTTAACCTCTTCTAAGAGTTCTTCATTAAAAAAATCATTCTGTTTTAATGCCTTAATGTTCTTATGTTCAACATTTAAATCTGAGAAATGATTAGTTGCAAGGTCACACCAATAATTAATACGTGAGGTACTCTCTTTACCTGCAGCAGTAGGAAATGTTAATACTCTTGGAGTTTCTTTTAACTTTGAAAGTAATTTTTCATCAGCATTGCTTATACCTGGTAGATATTCTCCTGATCCTGTAATTGCTAACATAAAACTCCAAAGTTGGAGGCGACGACCAGAATCGAACTGGTGTACACGGTTTTGCAGACCGCTGCGTAGCCACTCCGCCACGTCGCCTTGTGAGCGGAAGACGGGATTCGAACCCGCGGCCTCAACCTTGGCAAGGTTGCGCTCTACCAGCTGAGCTACTTCCGCGTAGATTTAATATTAGCTAAATGTCATTATTATAAAAAGAAATTATCCCGTTGAGCCAAACCCATCACTTGATCGTTCTGATTTTGTCAATGATTCTACAATTTCAAAGTCTCGATTTTCTACATTTAGTAAAACTAATTGTGCGACCCTATCATGTTTGGCTATTGCATACTTTTCATCACTATGGTTTATCAGTGGTATTAGTAACTCACCCGTATAGCCAGGATCAATTAATCCAGGGGAATTTATAAGGGTAATCTGATGTTTGGTTGCAAGTCCAGATCGAGGTAATACAAAACCTCCAACACCTGATGGAAGGGCGATAGCAATTGATGTGCTAACAAGGGTCACCTTTTTTGGTAATAAGTCAACATTCTCAGAGGAGTAAATATCATAACCTATGTCAAGTGCATGTTGTTTTTTTGGTAAAACCCCATCTTTAGTTAGTAATTTAATTTGAATGTTTTTACTCATATACAATGGTAACCTTTCAATGATGAATATTAGAGATTTTATTTTTATAAACAAAGCAAAAAGTTCAGATAGAATAAAAATTCTTGAACTCCTTGGATTTGAATCTGAATCAACGATTAGCCAAAATACAAATCTTTATAAGAAAGAAATACAAGTAGATAAAGTTGAAAATTATACAAAAGTGACTGAGTTTCCTGTTGAAAACCAACAAGTTAAAAATCCGTCATCTATAGAGTCTTATATTAAAGAAACAGAAGATCTGTATACCGAATTAAATCAAGGTACTGGGAATCAAGACTCACATCCTACATCAGCTTTCCAACCTGTGAATGTTACGAGTAAAATTAAGAAAATCTGGTCAGACGTTGAATCAAGACGTCAGTGGGTAATGCCGGTAATGATAGGTATCTTTACAGTTTTAATAATTGGAACTTCAATTGGAAGCTTTAGATCCCGTTCAGCAAACTTACAAGAGGTAATTGAGACAAACTCTCTAATAGCTTCAGAAACTAACAACCTTATAGAGGGTTTGGAAAATGTTCTGGAAATATCAACCGATACTTTTTACTCTAAATATGACATTTCAAATGCTAGTGCATATCTACAATCTGTAGAATCTTCAACAATTGAGTATAAAAATGCAGTAATTCAAAATGAATCTATTGATCCTGCAGAATTACAGTTAATTCAAGCTAATTTACTCAATATATTTACACTAATTAACGATTTGGATGATTTACTTACCTATAGGATATTAGTTTCAGAAATTTTAGTATATAATTCACTACTGGCAATTGATGAAACTACAGAGATTGATCAACTAACAACCTCTTTATCGGAAATCACCGCTACAAGTAAAAGAAATTATGCTGATTTGCCAGAAATCAAAGAAATGAATAACCATAGAAATTTAATTAACACGGCAATTATCACAGCTGAAGACCTGCATGGTCGTCTTTTGGCAGCTTTAAGAAATAATGAATATGAAGTTGTAAATTCTATTGCTTCTGCGCTTATTTTAAATAAAGAAACTGAAATAAATGCATTTCAAAAATCACTAAATATATTCGATGACAATAAATCATTGACATTTAAAAAGTTTCAAAAATTAAACTAATTAAATTCTGCTACTTCTTTTTCAAAGTCTGAAGCGTCAGAAAATTCTTTGTAAACCGAAGCAAATCTAACATATGCAACTTCATTAACTTCTTTTAGATGTGACAAAACGGTTTCCCCAATTACTTCTGAGTGAACTTTACTTCCATGACCTTCAATATCTTTATAAATTGATTCAATTAAGCTTTTTAATTTTTTTTCACTTAATTCTTGACCGCCGAAAGCGTATTGAACACCCGAATACAATTTTTCAATATTAAATTCTTCTCGATTGCCACTTCTTTTTATCACTATTAAACCTATAGAAGCTTTTTCATAAGTTGTAAATCTTAACTTGCATGTAATACAGCTTCTTCTTCTGCGAACTGAATTCCCTTCACTATTTTTACGGGAATCAACTACCGAAGTTTCTTGTGCTTGACAAAAAGGGCATACCATATATGGTATATTATAAAGATTTTACAATCTTAATGCAAACAACCTAGGGTATTATTATGATCTGATCAACAAGAATTGTAGATTCAGACAGATTGTTAACCTCTTTTACATGAAAAACAAATTCTGAGATATTTTCTACTCCAAAATTAGAACCAATAGACCATAAAGTGTCTCCTTTAACTACCTTATAAGTCGTATCTAAGCTTTGTGTACCTTTATCTGATGTGTTGACAAGATAGGGTGTTGTGAATATTGAAAATATCAATACTAAACTTATTGTGTAAATTATATTTTTTAACTTATCCATAATCCTATATTAAAAAAGGGGTGTGACACTTTTAATTTTAGAACATATGTACTACTATTAACTTATGAATAACAAAGAAACAGAAATATTGGATTACATAAACTTTACAATAAAAAATGATGGCTATTCACCCTCTGTGCGAGAAATATGTGAAGCTGTTGACTTGAAATCTACAAGTACCGTGCAATATCACATAAAAAAACTCGAAAAAAAAGGTGTTATTAGTAAATCGGATGGAAAATCACGATCACTACATATTAATGACTCTTCAGATGAATTCAGAGCTGTCCCAATTGTAGGAGAAATTGCAGCTGGACTTCCTTTGACAGCTGAAGAAAATAAAGTTGGTGAAATCCCATATCCAGAAAGTAATTTTAACGACTCTCTAATTGCTTTAAAAGTAAATGGTGATTCAATGATTGATGCTGGTATCCATAATGGCGATTTAGTTGTAGTTGACAAATCTTTAACTCCGAACAATGGTGATATAGGCGCTTTTTTATTATTCGAAACAGAAGCAACTGTAAAATACGTAGATACTATAAACAATAAAAAATACCTGATTCCTGCAAATAAGAATTTTGAAAATATTGAAGTTACAGAAAATATAACAATTGTTGGAAAAGTAGTGTCTCTATTTAGAGATATGTAACTGCTCCGCTTAAAAAAAGTTTTGAATCTTTAAATTCGAGATCTAATCCGCCCCCTGGAAATAAAACAGTAGCTGGATTACTGGATTCGTTATTTGTATGAAGATAGTTAAAAAGACATAGAGCACCTGATCCACAAGCATCAGTCTCGCCTACCCCCCTTTCATAAACTCTACTTTTTATAAAAGTGGTTTCTATTAATTCATATATTTCAATATTAACACCATCTACAAAATCTCCAGTTTCATTAACTCTTTTCGCAAATTCTTTTAGATTGAAAGAATCTACATTCTTAACTTCGACTAATAAATGAGGATTACCAACTTCTGATTTAGTGCATTGTAAGTCATTAATAATGTATTTATCTTCTGAAAAGGTAGGAATTGGAGCATCAACCGTGACAATATTTTCATTAATTAAAACATTAAGACTTCCCACAGGAGCTACTACAGTCAGATTGTTTGAGGATATTAGTAAATTATCTAGCGCATACTTCGCAGTACATCTAACACCATTTATACACAACTCAGCAGATGAACCGTCACTATTGAAGTAATGCATTTTTACTGATGATTCTGTAAGGGGTTCTACAAATATAACTCCGTCAACTTCGTAGTCTGCATCAGCAACTAGTGAAATTATTTGAATTTCTGAAGTTGTTCCGGTGTAGGTTGAAACAATAAAATCATTCCCAGTACCAGACATGTAAGCAAAATTACTCATCTAATAACTCTATCATTCTATTCTTGATAAACTTACGATCATTTGTTGTGTGAATTTCTAATGATTCTTCTTTCTTGAACCAAGTTAATTGCTTTTTAGCTAACTTATATGTCTTTTGATTAATATTACTTTCAATATCACTGTCAATATTCATTCCAATTGCTTGAAGAATTGTTTTCGATGGGTTTTGAAGCAAATTTAATTCATTGTTTAAACCATTTTTTATCATATTATTGGTTCTTTTTTGTATATTGAGTTTATAGTCAGGGTTATTCCAAAATATTCCAACTTTATCTGATGAAATATTTATAGATGGAAAAACATATTTAGAATCTTCAAGAATACTGGATTCAATATTTCTTATTAAACGTCGTTTATTAAGTTCGACATTAGGTAATTCTATCTTATATATCTCATGAAATTTTAAAAGTTGTTCATAGTTAAGTTGTTCCAGTTCTGCTCTAATAGTTGGATCTGTTGGTCTAAATTCATATTTTTTTACTAGTGAGGAAAAGTAAAGACCTGTACCACCAACAGCGAGAATGTCTTTGCTATATGTTAAGTTTGCAAAGTCTATATCTAGAAGATAATTTAAATAATCAACAATTGAAAAATTTTGATCTGGTTCAGCTATATCTAATCCGAAATATTCAACCTGTGCACGCATAACATCAGATGGCTTTGCACTTAAAATATCAAGACCTTTATAAACAGCCATAGAATCTAAAGAAAGGATAGGAATATTTCTTTCTACTGCTATTTCATGTGCGATTGATGACTTACCAGAGGCAGTTAAGCCCGTTAGAAAGTAAAGCACTTAGACAAGTATCGCTTTAAGAGCAAATGGGGTGGCTTCGGTAATTTCTACATCTACAAAATCACCAATTTTTACATTATTTGCAGAAATATGAGTAGTTTGTCCCCCGTCTATTTTACCAGTCATAAATTCTTTAGATTTTTTTGAATATTTCTCAACCAATAGAGACTGCTTAGTTCCTATAAACCTTTGTAGACGTACATGACTAATATCCGTTTGAACTTTTTTTAGTTCCATAAAACGAGTGTCAATCTGTTCTTTGATTACAAATTGGTCTTCATAATCAGCAGCTTTTGTTCCTGGCCTAGGGGAAAACTTAAACATATAAACTGCATCAAATTGTCCTTTTTCTATCACATACATTGTTTCTTTGAAGTCATCATCTGTTTCTCCTGGAAAACCAACAATAATATCTGTTGTTAGTGACACATTTTTAATAGTATCTTTAGCTAATTGCAATTTTTCGAGATATTTTTCTTGTGTGTAACCCCTTTGCATTTTACGTAATATATTGTTGCTACCACTCTGTAAAGGCATATGTATCTGGTTAGTAACCTTACTTAAATTTTGAACAGCTTCTAAAGTAACTAATTTGAAATCTTTTGGATGTGGAGAAGTAAATCTTATACGTTGTAGGTTTTCAACATCATTTAGCTTTGTAAGTAATTCGGTAAAATATGGTTTTGACCTTCCATCAATCTTTAAATCCCTGCCATAAGAATTAACATTTTGTCCCAAAAGAGTTATTTCTTTTACACCAGATTCAACCATAGATGTTGCTTCATTAACAATATCAGATGGCCTTCTGCTTATTTCAGGTCCCCTAACTGATGGCACTATACAAAAAGTACAACTATTGTCACAACCGATTTGTATTGTTAACCATGCAGAAACTTCGGATTCTCGTGCAGATGGAGCATCAGTAGGAAGAGATTCTATCTCTTCTAGTACTTCAGTTATTGGTCCCCAATCTTCACTTTGGTTAAGTAAATTAATTATATTTGTTAAATTGTGTGTACCAATAACAACATCAACCCATGGAGCGCGTGATCTTACTAATTCTTTATCTTTTTGAGCAGCACAACCCCCAACTAGAAGCTTTCTAGAAGTTTTTTCTTCTTTCCATTTTTTCAAATGGCCGAGAGTTCCATAAAGTTTATCATCAGCATTTTCTCTAATGGTGCAGGTATTTACAAATAGAACATCTGAAACATCCAGTGATTCAGCTTTAATCATTCCATCATGTTCAAATAAACCAGCAATACGTTCTGAATCATGTTCGTTCATCTGGCAACCAAACGTTTTAACATAATAGGTTAGGCCTTGCCTTGAAGGAACAGCTAGTACTGGTTTAGATAGCTCTACAGTTGTTTTCACATCTAAATTATATGAACGTTTTTAAAGAATATAGGTTATTTTTCTTTATTAGTTGCTTTTGGTACTTTATCCTCACTAGTCACATCCGAAGCTTCATCAGGTGATTCAGGTGAATCAGATGAATCGGGTGAATCGGGCTCAATCATACCTACAGCTTTGTAGACGTCATTTTCTAACTGAAGAGCTAGATCAGGATTTTCTCTTAAATAGTTTTTTGAGTTCTCTTTACCTTGTCCGAGTTGCACTTCATCGTAAGTAAACCAAGCACCACCTTTTCTAACAATCCCGTGTTCAACTCCTACATCAAGAAGACTTCCTTCTCGTGAAATACCTTTACCAAACATAATGTCAAACTGAGCTTCTTTAAACGGAGGAGCTACCTTATTTTTAACAATCTTAGCTCTTACCCTATTTCCTATCATTTCAGCACCAACTTTTAGTGTTTCAATACGTCTAATATCAATTCTTACTGATGCGTAAAATTTCAAAGCTCTACCACCACTTGTTGTTTCAGGTGAACCCCACATGACTCCAATTTTTTCTCTTATTTGGTTTATGAAAATTACAGTTGTTTGAGTTCTATTTATAGACCCAGTTAATTTACGTAATGCTTGGGACATTAATCGAGCCTGAAGACCAACATGTGACTGACCCATTTCTCCATCGATTTCAGCTTTAGGAACTAAAGCAGCTACTGAGTCAATTACTACAATGTCTACTCCACCAGATTCAATTAGCATATCAGCAATTTCGAGCGCTTGTTCCCCTGTATCAGGTTGAGATACTAATAATTCGTCAATATCAACACCGAGGGCCTGAGCATAGATAGGATCTAATGCATGTTCTGCATCAATAAATGCAGCGACCCCTCCAGCTTTTTGTGCTTCAGCAGCAACATGGAGAGATAAAGTAGTTTTTCCAGAACTTTCTGGTCCATAAATTTCTACAACTCTCCCTCTAGGAATGCCACCTATACCTAAAGCTAAATCAATTGATAGTGCACCAGTAGAAATAGTAGGTATTTTTTTAATATTAGCGCTTCCTAACTTCATTAA
>JAONAZ010000013.1 GCA_028376655.1 Acidimicrobiia bacterium | reverse complement strand
AATTTTTGCTGGAATAATAGTTCCAGTACAAATTCTCACTTTATTCGGACTAGTTCCTCAAGTGGTATTTGCACCTTTATTTGTTTTAGGCGGAGTTATTCTTTATCCACTCTTCATGATTGGAATAGGGGATGCGATAGGTAACTACCAGAAAACAGAAGGATAATATATTTACAGAAGAGAGGAAAAGTATGTACTTTAGAATAACTATCCCATCCTTACAAGATGGAAAAAAAGATGAAGCAATTTCTTTTGTAAGAGACAAAGTAATGACTGAGTTTGACGGGACACCCGGCCTTCTTTCAATGACAGCTGCTATTACAGGAGAAGTTTCTACAATAAATATGGCTGCATGGGAAAACAAAGAATCAAGTGAAGCAGCTGCAGAAAAAATTCAAGCGACCTTAGCTGAGGCGGCTTCTTTTATGGCAGCACCACCTGTAATTTATGAGGGTGATGCAGTATA
This sequence comes from Acidimicrobiia bacterium, assembly GCA_028376655.1. Lineage (GTDB taxonomy): Bacteria > Actinomycetota > Acidimicrobiia > Actinomarinales > Actinomarinaceae > Actinomarina. The sequence continues at coordinate 14,824 of JAONAZ010000013.1, read as the reverse complement.
TGGAAATGTTTATAAAGGTATTACTGTAGGTGAGCAAAAACCAAGCTACATAAGATTAGTTGTTGGTGTTGCTAAAGACACTGATGCAGTCTTAAGCTTTTTAAAAGAAAAGGTAGAACCTATTTATGAAGATTCAGACGGTCTTCAAATAACAGGAGCAGTCTTTGATGGTAATAGTGCTATTAGTTGGAACTTTTGGGACTCAAAAGAAGCTATGGATGCAGCAGTTGAAAAATTACAATCAGCTTTGGATAGCGAATCAGAGTCAGATTTATTTGATGGAGATACATTAGCTTATATGGGTCCCGTGTTTGCAGCTAGTCTATTTAGAGATTTCAACGAAGGAGACTCCCCATTATAGAAATGGATGACTACATAATAAAAAGGTTTGAAAACCCTGATGAAGTAAGAGAATTCGATAAAGGAAAATACGAAGTCATTAACTTACCCGGCATGACGATAGGTAAAGCTACTTATTACAAAGGGTGGAAATGGTCTGTGGACGTCTCTCCACTCTCAGGCACAAAATTTTGTGAGACTGAACATTTAGGAATGGTTATTTCAGGCACTGCAACAGTTGCAATTGAAGATGAACCCGTGAGGGAAGTTACAGCAGGAGATCTTTTTTATGTTTCACAAAAACCACATGATAGCTGGGTTGTTGGAGATGAAGATTATGTATCAATCCATTTTGCCGGTGCCGAAAAGTATGCCGATTAGTAAAATATAAAACTCAATAGAATACGCTTATATGCCTAGCCAAAGAAGATATGATATTGATGCATTGCGATCTATTGCGATGTTCTTACTTATTTTTTATCACCTTGGAATTTCTTTTACTTCTATTGCTCCATATATCGCATTTGTTCAAAACAAACGAGTCACAGATAGTTTATGGATTATTCTCAGCTTTCTGAACACCTGGAGAATTCCCCTTGTTTTTTTGATAGCTGGAATTGCCCTCCGTTTATCTTTTCAAAAAAGAGGTAAATCTCAAATCTTAAAAGAAAGATTAAAAATGTTGGGGCTTCCTTATATTTTTGGATCGCTTACCTTTGGAGCTGCCTCTGTCGCAATAGCTGCAACTTATTATGAGGGGTGGTCGGATGAATATCTTTGGATGGGCATGTATACAATTTTTGACGGCATTCATCTATGGTTTTTAAAAAATATTCTTTTTTACTGCTTAGTGCTTATTCCTTTACTGAATCTAATTTCAAATAAAGATTCAAAAGTAAATATTATTTCAAAGCTTTTAGACAAACCTGCTGGGGTATTTGTGTTTTCTATCCCAGTAATTTTAGAGGGACATTTGTTCAACAATATAGACTATGCTTCATACGCAAATACCAGTCATGGTTTTGTCTTAGGATTTATATGGTTTTTTATGGGTATTGTCCTTGTTTCTCAGGGTGATAGTTTCTGGAATTCAAATAAAAGAAATTGGAAAATACATCTATTTATAGGATTTGGTTTGTATTTTTATAGATTAATAAATAGTTTTGAAAGTGGCCTAGCCCTTGATAATCGCTTAATTGCATTTGAGTCATTTAATTTTATACTCGCAATGCTCGGATTGGGTGCGACCTATTTAAATACAAATTCACCTCAGCTCACCTACTACAAGACAGCTGTTTATCCGGTTTATATAGTACACCTACCCGTCCAGATGGCATTAATGTCTTACTTTGCAGGTGTAAATATCCATCCAATAATTAAATTCCCTCTAGTTCTATTCTTAATAGTTTTTTTAAGTTTGACGATTTACCATGCTATTAAAAATATAAAATTTCTAAGACCTCTTTTTGGACTTAGAAATAAATAGAGAGCTATTTATGAATAACAGAATCTTGATGAGGATAATCATAACTGCAATATTCATTATTTACTTATTTGTATCCGATGGTTATCTGGCAAGAAGACTCGTTCAGCTACCAGAGCTATTATTAAATATCTTTTAACCTAAAGTTGTTCTATGACTTTAAATGATTTTTCATCTGTGCAGTACATTAACTTGATTACCTACAGGCGTGACAACACACCTGTATCAACAGCAGTTTGGGTCGTTGGGATAGAGGATGCTTTATACGTAACAACAGGTAATGTTTCTGGAAAAGTTAAGAGAATTATAAATAATGGTAAAGCAACTATTCATGAAACCAATCAATCAGGTTCTCAAAAACTTTCAGAGGATTTAGACCTGCATGCAACAATTGTTGAAGATCAAGCAGAGAAGCAGGAGGGCATCAAAGCTATAATGAATAAATATGGACCTATGGCAAAAATGATGATGCGTGGTCCAGACGAGGGAAGAGCAATCATAAAGCTAGTTAACCCTTAGTAATCAATTTTTCACAATATATATTTATATGTGAAAATAAAATCACAAACTTCAATTATTGTGAAGTTATTTTATAAAATTTAGAAAAAGTGTGCCTGCGAGCAATAAACAGCCAAAAAGTCCAAAATAAGCAATAAAAATACTGTAGAGTCTTTGAGATTTTTTAAGCTTTATTACTGAATAGTTTGTTAAGGAGTAGTACAGCAGGATAAAAAAAGAACTCATCTTTATTGCTTCAACAACATCAAAATACAATATTCCCATAACTACTACAACGGATATGAGAATATCTGCAAAATATGCTGAGTTGTATTTCTTATGGATGGTACCTAAAAGAGTTGGTAGATAATTATCTCTAGACATTGCGACAATAACTCTACTTATTCCAGGTATCAGAGCTAATAATACTGACCCCGTAGCAACAGTCGAGGCAATGGAGATTAGGAATGAAAAACTTGAGAATCTTGATACATCAAAAGCTACCTTGAGGGGAGTTAAAGAATTCTGAATTATTACTGGATCAATAATACCTAATGTTGCATAAGTAGTTAGGAAATATATCAGTACTGTGATTCCAAGACCTGTAAGAATGGCTTTTGGAATAATTACCTCCGGATTTTTAACCTCTTCTCCAAATGTAGCTAAACGAGAATACCCAGTAAAAGCAAAAAACCAAATACTACTACTTAGAAGTAGGGACTCAGTAGTTAATCCTTCCGTAACGGGAATAGCAAAATTAAAATTTTCTGAAGAGACAACGGAAAAGATGTAAAAGAACAAAATACCTGACACGGAATAAACAAACCATTTTGCAACAGAGGCAGTTTTTGTAGCCCCAAAGTAACTTATTATTCCAACTCCAGCAACCAGAGCTATACCGGCAAGTCTATGTGATGATGGAAATAAGTAATTTCCAAATGTTAAAGCAATAGCAATGGAGCTAATTACCTTTCCAGTAATAAAAGAAACACCTGCAAGAAGAGAAGCTTTATTACCAAGTACTTTTCTAGCGTACAGATAAGTACCTCCCGTTTCAGGGAAGAGATTAGCCAGCTGTGCTGATGAGCTTGCATTTGAAAAGGCCAAAATACTTGCTATGAATAAACCAAAAAGTAAAGAATAGGAGGAAACGAAAGCTGCAGGTGCGATATTCACAAATAGACCGGCACCAATCATTGAACTCAAGCCTAAAAAGACCGAGTTTCGTAAAGTTAAAGTTCTTTTAAAGTTATTCATGTTAAGTATTCGTATTACTATCTAATAATATAGAAATTAAAAATATGTTTGATAAATTAGCACCAGTACCAATAAAAAACTCCACACATAGAAAACTTTTAATTTTTTCAATGACATGGTTTTTAGTAGGAACTTGGATTGATGCAAGTGCTCATTCTTACCTTAATACAGATTTAGAGTCATTCTTTACTCCCTGGCATGCGGTGTTATATTCTGGTTATGCTTTTTCAGTACTCTCAACAGCGTATGTTAAAAACTCTATAAAAGATTACAACATAGATATAGGGATTCTAGGTGCAGTTATTTTTGGAATTGGTGGTGGACTTGATCTTCTCTGGCATACTTTCTTGGGAATAGAACAGGGTGTTGAGCCACTCGTATCTCCTTCACATCTAATGCTTTTTCTAGGTGCATTTTTAATGTTGGCATATGTATTTGCCTCACGACCAAATCAAGAAAGTCTGGATACTCCTGCAGTAATAACCGCGGGTGCCGCATTTAGTTTAATTACATTTATTACACAATTTTTACATCCATATTTGCATGTTGGAGAATTCTTTTGGTATGGTGGTGAAGAACTTGCTGCAGGATCACTATTTTTTCAGGCACTACTTGCAAGTATGGTATTTGTATTCATCATAAGATTTAGACCAACTAAAAATCAAATATTCATAATGTATACCGCATCTTTTGGGTACCTCTCTTTTTATGAAGTTCTCGGGAATATAGAAAATATGGTGGCAAAAATATTGTGGGGCATTTTATTTGGCTTTCTAGCATCACAAGTAACTAATTGGTACTACAACACTCAACACAAACAGAAAATGCAGATCAGCACATCATTGATAGCGGGTTTATACGGCCTACTTTTTGTTTTGTATTTATTCAGTGTAAGTATTTACTATGAACAAGATATGGTTTGGAGATTCTATGGTCTGGGGGGACTTGTTACAGTACCGCTACTTTTTGGCTACATGATTGGTGGATTAGGGGTTAGCCCAGTTACTAAAGAAATTGTAAGTAATTAGTACGTTTTTAGTTCATCACTATTCATAAATGAAACATTATTAAATTCTTTTAATCGAAAAAAATGACCTGACGAAATTTGTGTAGATTTCAAAATAGTATGACCTGCGTGTCTAGGCAGAAATTTTCTCCAAGTCCATGGATATAACGGCATATTTAAAAAATAAGAAATAAGTACAGACATTGTTCCAGCATGGGAGATAATCATAAGCTTTTCTGTCTCATTATTTTGGAGGTCAAAAAGTCGATCATATTTGTTGTCGAGGCTTACTACCCCTAGTTCATTTAGGCTTACGCCAAGATTTGTAATGATATTATCACTGAACTCTTTCATATACTCACCATGATTAGTTACCAGCCATTCTTCAAAGGATTTACTATTTCTTTTAATAAAAAATTCTTCAATTTCGTTATTTGGCTTACCTATTAGGTCTACCTCTTCACTATCTCTCATTTCCTGTAGCCATTCGTGGACAGTAATATCTTCTGAAACACCTGCTTTTTTAAATGGTTCAAGTGTTTGTTGTGCACGTAAAAGTGGTGATACCCATATTTTGTCTACTTCATTTTTTTGAAAAATACTTGATGACATTTCGGCTTGCAGAGAACCTTTTTCAGTTAAATTAGGATTAAGATTATATTCATTATTTTTTAACCATTCAGGCTGGCCGTGTCTTACGAGTACAATTTCCATTACAAAAACAATAGCCAAATTGCGTTATTCTGATAGCAAAAGAAAAAAAAATGGAAAAAAAACTTTATCGATCAAAACGTAAAATGTCGAGAATATTCCTCACAGGTTTTTCATTGTCCTATGTTTCTATAGACAATATTTTAGATGGCCCTTTTAGAGAGTTTTTAAAAAACTATATTACTTTAAAAGAATTTGGATCCAATATTCGTGAAGAAGTTTTGTACTATCTTATTTTAATTGTTGGAGGATTCCAATTATTTACAGCAGTTCAAAGTTTTTTTCAGCCAATTCTCGAGCTTTCAGAATATAAAATAGCAATGAGAACATCAGAAAAACTATTAACTGTTGTTCGAGACATTCAAGACTTGAAAAAAGTAACTTTAGAAGAAGAGTATCTAAAGTTTATTTTTGATGATGAAACATACTCAATACTTATAGAGAATACCGAAAAAGAAGAACTTCAAAGTATGTTGGACCATATAAATGTCTAAAATGTTCGCGAAAAATACATTAACGATTCTCTTGCCAAACTGTCAATTATTAGGTAAATTTATTAAACACTAAAGAAAAAGAAGTCGCAAGACCGAAAATGAAATAGTGTAGAAAATCCCGGAGGGTCGCAAGATCAACTGGGATTTTTGCTTTCTGGAGTTAATTTCAATTTTTTAGGATTATTTACTAACTCGAATGTATCTTATTTTTATAAATTCAATGTATAAAAGTTCGCGAAAAAAACAATCTCATTTTTCTTGCCAAACTGTCAATTATTAGGTAAATTTATTAAACACTAAAGAAAAAGAAGTCGCAAGACCGAAAATGAAATAGTGTAGAAAATCCCGGAGGGTCGCAAGATCAACTGGGATTTTTGCTTTCTGGAGTTAATTTACTTAACATTACCAATAGATGATGACAAAACCACCTTTAGATAAAGGAAACCTTTTATTTGGTCATTCTATAAAATTTAACAATAATGCCCTATCACTGGTGAAAAACCTTCAAAAGAAATATGGTGACATCTTTGAGATTTCTATTTTACACAAAAGAGTAACGATGTTCATGACCCCTAATGCAACTAAACATATTTTTTTAGATGCTGAAGATAATTTTTCATCCAAACATGGGTGGGAGTTTTCTTTAGGGAAAACGTTCGAAAATGGTTTGATGCTAAGAGATTTTGACGATCATAGGTTCCATCGTGGCTTACTACAAGATTCATTCAGAAGAGATGCATTGGCCAATTATTTAGAGCTTGTACAACCTTTACTCGATACATGGATTGAGGAGCTTCGAGAAAGTAAATCAATTCAGCTGTATGCAACTATGAAAGAGTTAATGTTCAAAATCTCACTTGAATTATTTTTTGATGAAGTCGATACCTCACGACAAAAAGAATTAGAGAAATTGTTTACAGATGCAATTAAATCTGCAACTTCTGTAGTTAGAGTTCCACTACCTTTTACAAAATTAAGAAGAGGCCTTAAAGCGAGACAGTCCTTACTAAAGTATTTTGAAAACAAGGCTGAAAATCTAAACACAGAATCAAATACATTATTTGCAGAATTAGTTAAAACAAATAAACATGAGGCTGGCTTGAGTAACTATGAAATTGCGGAGCATATGATATTCTTGCTTCTTGCTGCACATGATACGACAACTAGTACTTTGACTACTGCTATTCACCACCTCTCTACAGATAAAACCTTTTACGAAGAGTTAAGAGAGGAAGCAAAGGAGATGTCCCTTACGGATACTTCAGATTTAAAAAATGGCATCAAAGGTGAATCTTTATTTTCAGAGACTATGCGGATGTATCCTCCCGTCCCCTTTTCTTTACGATATGTCATGAGGGATACGATTGTTGAAAACTATAAACTAGACGCAGGAACATATGTGGCTATTGGTCCATTAGTGTTACACAATGATGCGAGATATTTTGATAACCCTACAAAGTGTGATCCACGAAGATTTTTAAATAAAGATGAACCAAATGAAGCTTATTATCCATTTTCAGGAGGAGCCCACACCTGTATAGGAAAATTCTTTGCTAGTTATTTGTTTAAGAATGTCGTATATAAGTTGGTTACTAATATTGAGGAGATTTCATCAACTGAACCATTGATAATTAATCCAGCACCAATTCCCTTCCCTAAAAAAGACGTAAAAATACACATTACTCCTTAAAAAATAGAAAAAAATGCAAATGACTCCCCGTGGCTGTAATTTTTGGTTTATCGTGCCCTGCTTGAATGGTTCAAGACACAAAAGGAAGTCTTAATATAAGCCTAGTTAAAATCTTTCAATCTTTCTATTTTGATACAAATTAATTGATTTATACTTAATTTAATGAATATTGGTTCCCACATTCCTTCAAAAAATGCTGTAGAAGAGATAAAACTAAGAAAAGGTGATACTTTTCAGATTTTTGTTTCCAGTCCTCAAATGTGGAAGAGTCCAAAACCACGTGAAGACATAGATGTACTGCAAGAATACAAAGGGCCTATATATGTGCATGCCCCATATTTAATCAACGTGGCTACACCAAATAACAAAGTTAGACATCCTAGTAGAAAACTACTCAAAGACACTTGTAAAGTAGCAGCATCATTTGGAGCAAAAGCCGTTATCGTTCACGGAGGTTCTGTTGGTGAAGGTGGAGATATTGCAGAGGGATACGACAACTGGAGAAAAGCCATTGAATTTGTGGAAGGCACAGGTATGCGAGTATTGGTAGAAAATACTGCCGGAGGAAAAAACTCCGTTGCTCGTTATATGGACTCTATTGAACGACTTTGGGAAGTGATTGGAGACTTGAATGTTGGACTTTGTTTAGATACTTGCCACACATGGGCAGGAGGTATCCCCACAGAGAAAGCGGTAAAAGGATTTAAAAAACTCACTAAACAGATAGACCTGGTTCACTTCAATGACTCTAAAGATGGATTTGAAAGCAGCAGAGATCGACATGAGAATTTGGGCAAAGGAAATATTCCAAAAGCAGAGCTTGAGTATGTTATCAAAAACTGTAAATCAGATATTATTGTTGAAACCCCAGGTGGCGTTGACGCACAGAAAAAAGATATTGCATGGATAAAGCGTCGTCTTAAAAAATGAATTACTTACCCTCTAATCTTTCATTTAAAGATGGAGTCGCTCACATAGGAGATACTTCATTACTTGATGTTGGTAAAGAATATGGAACACCATTGTATGTGTACGACTGGGAGCACCTCAAAGATAATATTGATCACTTCTCAAATGCTTTTGGTTCGGAAACTCTTTTTCGATACGCTGCAAAAGCATTTATCTGTAAGGCTCTGGTAAAAGAATTACATGAAAAAGGTTGGGGAGTAGATGTTGTCTCTGGTGGAGAGATGGCAACCGTACAAGCGGTCACTGGAAGCTTAGAAAATACATTATTTAACGGTACATATAAAAGCATTGAAGAGATCGAGTTTTTCATGCAAAATGAGGGTGGACATATCTCTATTGATAATCGTTATGAGATTCCTATGTTGGAAGCTGCCGCCTCTAAATTAGGTAGACAACAACCAGTTATTATGCGTATTAATTTAGATGTGGGAGCAGAGACACACCCAATGGTGCTGACCACAGGATACGACCAACAGTTTGGCATCTCTATTGGTTTTGCTGAAAAGGCTTTGAAACAGATTTATGATGCACCATCCTTATTGTTTTCAGGCATTCATGTCCATATCGGTAGTCAGATAAAAGATCCTGAACGTTATCAAAAAGCAATGAGTGAGTGTGCAGAGTTTCTCTATAAGCATCGTGCAGCTATTCAAGCCGAAGTCGTCTTTGATGCTGGGGGTGGATTCTTTTCACCTTATGCAGGTGACGAAGTAGACCATGAATTAAAAGTCTATGCTGATGCTATTCATACTGGGATTCAAGAACACTGGCAAGATGATTACAGAGTCATGATTGAGCCAGGAAGAGCATTAGTTAATAATCCTGGTGTTATTCTCTACACAGCAGGTGCTCTTAAAGATGATAGAGGAGAGAAACCATATATTCTTGTTGATGGTGGCATGTCTGATAACCCAAGGCCAGCATTGTATGGCAGTGAACACAAACTCTTCAATATCTCTGGTGGAAAAAATGGAGAAGACATGGTGCATGCGGTTTCTGGAAGACACTGTGAAAGTGGTGACTTACTTGTAAAAGAGGCAATGCTACCCAGTGACACTCAGTCAGGTGATGTATTAATGTCAACCTCAACTGGTGCATATACTTTTGCTATGGCAAGCAACTACAACAGGGTACCAAAGTCAGGTGTAGTTGGCGTTACTAAATCAGGTGTGGTTGAGTTAGTAAATAGACAGAGTTTTCACGATACATTTATTAACGATATCTAAATTTTAAAAATTAATTAAGTACCTACAAGTGCCTCTATTAAGTAATAAACAATAACAATAAAAACGACGACTCGTGTTAGGTCAATGAGAGTTTCTTTGAGAGGCTTACCGTTTAACATAGTAAAATTATATAAAAATCTTATTCTCGACATGTGAAAAATATAAAAAATAACTTTAAAGAGTTGGAGTAGATACCACAAGGGTATGCACAGGGTATGCAGTATCTACATTCACTCCAACATCTTTTGTGACTGAACAACAATTAAGAGAAGGTACCCCTTACATGCACTCTTCTTAATTGTCCTTACAAATAAGAGTATGACATGGACCTATGACATAAAAGACAAGTGAGAATACAAATTTACTAATTAATATATTTTGAAGTTAAGACTCTACACCTGTCATACTTAATCAAATGTTTGATGTAGAACTAAAAATAAGAACAGTTCCTCAAGTCGTTGAAGACTCAAAAGATGATCTTTTAAAAGTAATTGACAGTTGGTCGATTTCAAAACTTGAAGGGATGTGGAAAGGCAAAGCTGAGGAATCAGTTGAACTTTCTATTATTTGCGATGTTGATAAATCAAAGGAAGTTGTAAAAATTATCGCCCAAAAAGCAAATCAGCATGGTGAAGACTCAATAATGATTGGAAATTCTTTTTTAAAGGTACAAGATATTTAATAAAAATCATAACTCGTGTTGAGTCACCTTGAGAGGTTTTCTGTTTAACATATCAAAATCGTAACTCAATTATTGTGTTCTTATGAGATTTAAGATAACTGTCCTTGCACTTCTAGCTGAATTTATAGGTACATATGCATTAGTACTATTTGGATGTGGCGCCATCATACTTTCTGAGATAGAAAACTTCCCTTCAGGGCTTATACCTCTAATTTTCGGAGTAACAATAACAACCTTTATTTACTTATTGGGTAGATTTTCAGGCGCACACTTTAATCCTGCTGTAACAATTGGATTTGTACTTAATAAAGAAATATCAATTAAAGATTCTATAAGCTATATTGCTACCCAAATCTCAGGAGCATGTTTAGCATCTCAGACTCATGAAGTTATATTTGGAAGAACTCATAACTTTGGCGTGACAACCCTTTCAGTTAATACTGGGAAGGGATTTTTTATGGAAGCTCTATGCACAGGTCTTTTGATGTTTGTTATTTTGCTAGTAACAAGAAAAGAAAATAATATATACGGCATCGCAATTGGTGGAACAGTCTTTATTTCTGCACTCTTAATTGGAGACTATACGGGAGCTTCCCTTAATCCTGCGAGAAGCTTAGGTCCTGCCTTAATAAGTGGAGATACAAAAGATATCTTATTTTATATAATTGCACCAATCACGGGGAGTATGATTTCCACAAAATTATATCTAACCAAATTAAAGAGTAATTAAGAAGTTTTTAAACAGATACGCCAACATGCTTATTTAAGAAATTACCAAACATTTTAAAAGACTCTATAGATTCTGGCATCTCAGCTTCCAGGTGAAAAACATGCCACAGTCCATCCCATTCTTTATATTCACACGTTACCCCATCTCTATCAAAAACTTTTTTTAAAGTCCTTGAGTCTGAAAGTAGTAATTCATCACCCCCAACTTGAATCATGATTGGCGGAGAGTTTGTATAGTCACCTTTTATGGGACATATATATGGATTATCAGCATCTAAGTCATTTTCATGTACAAAATAACCTGCAAAACCATCTAGGCCAAACTCATTCCACATTTTTGTAAAAACGGGACCCAATAGTAAATCTTTAGCACACATTTCTTCGTTATAAGATTCCCCTGTTGCAGCTGGATCAGCCCATGGAGATATGCAAATTATCGCACTCGGTAAACTCTTACCGTCTTCTTTAAGTTTTAGAAGTGTTACAAGAGACATATTTCCACCTGCTGAATCTCCTCCAAATGCTATTTGCTCAGGTGAATAACCTTGTTCATTTATAAGGGCTTCAAATGTTTTTACTCCATCTTCAACCTGAGCTGGGTAATAGTGTTCTGGTGCAAGTCGGTAGTCTGGAATATAAATAGTAAAACCAGTTTCTCTGGCCATATGGGTCAACATAGGGTAATAACCTTCGGGACTTCCAACTTGATAGGCACCTCCGTGATAATAAAGGAGAATTTTTTCTGGATCCGAATTTGGTGTAGTTATTTTCCAAGTCCTAATACCACCTAGAAGAAGCTCTTCTTTTTTAGCACCAGCTGATTTTGAATTTATCTTACCAATTAAATTGAAATTTATTCTCTGTAATTTAACTTTCCATGTCTTTACTTTCCTGGGATGAAAGACAAACCATGAGATAACCGAACCAAGTTTTGAATATTTATTTTTAGCCTTACTGGCTTCTTTACTCAACATAAGATCAACCCCCTATATGCTTCCTCTCCAAAGCTATAAGTAATTTATAAAAAATACAAACAGTAAGAAATTAAAAGTTAAAAATATCTCCAGACAGTCTTTTTTGTAGCTAAACTCAAAATTTTTTTATTAATCTAAGGACCCTGATTCTTTGAAAAATTTTAGAGTATCTGTGATAGTTTCTTCTACACCTCTAGGCGAATGTCCAAGTTGATCTTTTGCTAATTGGCTGGGGATATTTTTATTCTGTACTTTAATTGTATGTATCGAGTCGAGAGTGATTGCCCTTGGAGCGTTACTAAAGAGTGATTGTAAATAATATATTGGAAGTGATAAATAAATGGTAAAGAAAGGAAGTGTTCCACGCATTAGTTTCTTACCTAATACTTCAGCCATCACCTCAGCCATGTAAACAAAATCCATATAATTACCACCAACAATATAATTCTGTTTGTTCACCCCTTTTTCAATACAGTTAACTGCAGTTTCACAAAGGTCACGTACATCTACATAGTCATAGCCAACATTGATGCTATAAGGTCTCTTTCCTTTTGCAATATTTAAGAACTCTTGACCAAACAAACTAGGTTTAAAGTCATTGGGACCAAAAATTCCAGAGGGATGGATGATTGAAGCATCAAGACCACGTTCGCAATATTCTAAAACTATTCTCTGTGCATCTGCTTTTGATAAATCATAAGGCACTGTATTTTGGTCAACAACAAGAGATCTATCTTCTAATAAAGGAGCATCTAAAGGTTCTCGGATAAATGCGTCAACAGATGAAAAATGAATTAATTTGGATATTTTATGTTTAAGAGCCATCTCACATACATTTTTCGTACCTTCAACATTTACAGAACGAATGAGGTCCCTGTTTTTTCTCTCTAAACTTATGATTGCGGCAGTGTGAAAAACAACATCTACACCCGTAAAAGCTTTATCTAATGACTCGACATCGGTAACACTTCCTTTAATGAGTTCAACATCATATCCCTCAAAGGCTCTGTGGTCTCCATCAAAATCAATACATCGTACTTTATAACCTCTATTGGATAACTCCCTAACTAAATTAGCACCAACATGTCCTGAACCACCTGTAATCAGTGCAACACTCATTTCATTCCTTTTTTTATAACTTTTCTTATTTTAGATTCAGTTACCATTGAGTGGCTGTGGAAAAAAAAATATATTTACTTTGGTTCGGACAAACAATTTCTTGGACAGGTTCATCTATGTCTTTCTTTGCTATTGGGGTTTGGATATATGAAACAACGGGGAAAGCCAGTGCACTTTCTACGATTTTATTTACTGTTGCAATAGTTGGTGTCGTTACTGGGCCCTTTGGAGGCGTGCTCGCAGATAGATTTCAAAGAAAAAAACTCATAATTATTTTTGATCTAACAATTGCGGTACTGATGTGCATTATTGGATACCTTGCGTTAAATAATATTTTGACATTAACTCTTCTTATACCCTTCGCCCTTGCATTCGGAATTTTTGAAATAGCTCACTGGACAACTTGGAGCGCGTTCTTAGGTGATGTAGTAAAAAAGAATGAAGTAACAAAAATTTCTGCTTTATTTGAAAGTGCAGAAGCAATTTCTGTTTTAATTGGACCAATAGGTGGAGCTTTTATCTATTCATTCTTTGGCTTACCAGGAGTAATACTTGTTGATGTGATAACTTGTCTCTTCGGCATAGCAACCATCACTTTCTTCAAAAGTAAGAGAGTGGAAGTTAAAGGTAAATTAAGTTTTAGAAATATTTATTTTGATTTAGTTGAAGCTTACAACTGGCTAAAAAAACAAAAAGGCTTACTGACTTTAGTGCTTATTTTTTCAATAGGTAATTTTTTATGGGGATTTACCACAGTACTACTTCCTCCTATGATATTAAGTTTCACAGATGCAAGAGGACTTGGCATTGTTGAGTCGAGTGTTGGCTTAGCTTTTCTCTTTGGATCAATGATTTCTTTACGATTAGCTGACAAACTTCAGGGAAATTTAAAAGTCGCTATATATATGGGGCTTTTGGGTGGATTGAGTCTGATTCTAGGTTCAATCAGGCCCAGTATATTTCTTTTATGTGTACACGGTATTATTGCTGGAGTCAGCGGAACAGTTCAATACACAGTTTCTTCCGGAGCATGGCTAGCCATTACCACTGAAGACATAAGAGGTAGAGCTTTAGCGCTTAGAGGTACCGTTGCTCAAATGTTACGACCACTAGGAGTTATTATTGCAGGACCCCTAGGAGATTATTTAGAGTTTACTTTTTATCCAGCAAATGAAGATATGCTAGCTCCACTTGTAGGAACGGGACCCGGCAGAGGATATGCTTTATTATTCTTCATAATAGGTGTTTTATATGTACTTCTATGGATTGTAAATTTCAATAATAAAAATCTAAAAACTCTTTCTAAGCAGGTTATAGAAATAACAAAAAATAGTTAGCTAGCACCGAATATTTAACAAACACCAAGTAGCAAATTTACACCAAAGTCATTAAAAAGCTAACATAGAGTATGAAAAAATATCTATCAATAATTACTTTATTACTTCTAGTCTCCCTTTGTGGAGGAAGCGAAGAAGAGTCAAGTCAGTCAATACAAGAACAAATAGATAAACCAGCATCTGCTGTAGAAACAGACGAGAAGCCTAATAATCAGGAAAATAATTCTTCCAAAGAGTCGGTTAAAATTTCAAACCTCAGGGCAAAGTGTGAGATATTTACAGATGCTTCAACTATTGAATCTGATGAATA
>JAONAZ010000012.1 GCA_028376655.1 Acidimicrobiia bacterium | reverse complement strand
CTTCCAGTTTTAACATAATCTAATAAGCTTCCATTTTGGGATAGCGCATATTCCAACTCTGTAATTATCTGTGTTATCTTCTTTTCAAAGGAGCCAGGGAATCTTTTTTCAACTTCTTTAAAAACATTATTTCTAATCCAGTTTCTATTTATACCATTATCTAAGTTAGATTCATCATCTAAATAACTTATTTGATTCTCTTTGGCGTAAACAAGAATTTCTTTTTTAGATATATTTAATAAAGGTCTTTTAATTTTTCTTATATTCTTAGGTGTTGACTTTAAGCCGTGTAAATGTGTACCTCTAAATAGGTTCATTAAAAATGTTTCTGTTTTATCTGACAGTGTGTGGCCAAATAATAGATACTCTTCATCATTAATATGGGAAAGTAATTTTTCAATTCTCACTTTTCTCATTTGTGTTTCTGATGAGTTTGGCTCCAGAGAGGTTGGAATGTTAATAAAATCAACTTCTAGTTTTTTAGCTATTTTTCTAGCTTGAACTTCTAATTTATCAGAGTGTTGTTGGTTGTGATTTATGAAAACTGCTCTTACATTACTTGTGTATTTTTTTGTCAGGAAAGCTAGTACGGCACTATCTACGCCACCACTCAGGGCAACTACATAATTGTTTTTGGTATCAAAATTTAATAGAAAATTATCTTCAACTGAATTAGACATGCAATACTGAGAATACTTTTACTATTCTTTAACCTTATAGCGTTTTCTAGTTACCTGTCTAAAGTATTGAATGATATTCCCAAGAATCACTAAAGTTGCAATTGCTACAGATGTAGGAATGAGAAATTTGTATGTCCATGCTGGGTCTTCAGGTTCTTCTATTTCAGCTTCTATTACTATTGCCGGTATTGGTAGTTCATTTTCACCGTTGTGATTATCTGCTAATGCCAATCCTGGAAAAAGTAGGCTCCAAACACTTATATACATAATTAATTTTTTCACATAAAAAGACTAGTTAGTTATTTATAAAATACGATTAAATTTTAAAGATATTTTGAATACCGTGGATAAAATTAACTTCTAACTTAATTACTATTTAAAAAGTTTTTTATAGGCTTTTCGTAAAGGTTAGGCTCAAGTAAAAAACTGTCGTGTCCTTTATCTGAGCTAAGGTACTCAGCTTCTACATCTACACCCTTTGATAGTAAAACTTCCATTAACTCTTTTTGCTCTTCTGGATAAAAACAAACATCAGAATCAACACCTAATACTAGAACTTTTTTTGATTCAATATTAGCTAATACATCTTTATCTAACCGAAAGTTTTGCCAACCACGTATTATTGATAAATATGATTCGCTAGTAAATCTTTCAATAAACTTTTCACCCTGGTGAATCATATATGATTCTTGAGATGTTTTAATAAAGCTGTCTAAACGGTCTTTATTATAATTTGTTTCATTTTTTGCTCTATCTGAAAGTAGTTCTAAAGATATATATGTTTTATGTGCAATCATTCTTGCTAAGGCTAGATATTCCTTTGTTCGTACTTTTGATTCCTTCCCAAGATTTAATATGTATGCTTGTTCTAGATTATGAAGCAATTGAAGAGTTGAAACTTTGTAACTACTAGAAATTGAAATTATTTTTTCAACAAAATCTGGAAATCTTGATGCAAACTCAAGAGCCATTAGACCCCCAATTGAAGGTCCTATAACTGCAGCCAAAGATTTCACACCAAGATTATCTAAAAGTAACTTTTGAGAATTTTCTATATCTACAAATGTTATTTCAGGAAATTTTTTATATTTATCAATCTTAGGAGTATTTGGTCCAGTCGACCCGTAGCATCCACCTAAATAGTTTGCACAAATCACAAAGTAATCATTGGTGTCAATAATTTTACCTGAACCAACAAATTCATCCCACCAGCCAACTTCAAGCTCTTCATTCCAAGGAAGACTTTTATCACCAAAACGTTCAAATTTACCTGCAAGTAGGTGGCTCCCTGTTAAAGCATGAAAAACTAATATAGCATTATCACCTGATTCGGACAGTTGCCCATATGTTGTATAGGCAATTTCTATATCCTCTAGGATTTCTCCACATTCTAGAGAAAATTCTTCTATCTGAAATTTAGCTATATTGTTATTTTGAACTTTCAATGGCCTGTGAAAGATCTTCAATAATATCTTCGATATCCTCAATCCCTATAGATAACCTAACAAGCTCTGGAGGGGAGCCAGCTGCTATAAGTTGTTCCTCATCGAGTTGAGAGTGTGTCGTGCTTGCTGGGTGAATTGCTAAAGAACGGGTATCTCCAACATTTGCAACATGTCTAAACATCTTTAGATTATCTATAAATTTTTGGCCTGCTGCTTTACCACCTTTGATTCCAAAAACAACCATAGATCCACCTGTACCATTCAGATATTTTTCTGAAAGTTCATAAGAAGGGTCACTTTCTAATCCTGGAAACCTAACCCACTCTACAGATTCATGATTAATTAAGAATTCTGCAGCTTTCTTAGCATTAATGCAATGTCTTTCCATTCTAAGACTTAAGGTTTCGAGACCAGACATAACCTCAAAAGCCGTATCGGGTGACATATTTGCACCAAGATTTCTCAATGGTACGGTTCTTAACCTTATTGAGTATGCAACATTACTCAGGTCTCCTAAATCATGCCCCCAGCGCATATTGCCATAACTAGTATCTGGTTTATCATAAAGTGGAAAATTTCCATTGCCCCAGTCGAAACCTCCTTTTTCTATTACTGCTCCTGCAATAACTCTTCCATGTCCTGACATCCATTTAGTTAGAGAATAAACAATGATATCTGCACCAAATTCAAAAGATTTTTGTATTGCAGAAGTTGTAAAAGTAGCATCAACGATTAATGGTATGCCATGCTTGTGGGCTATTTCTGAAAGTGCTGTTATATCTGCAACAACTAGTCCAGGATTTGTTACTGTTTCACAGTAAACTGCTCTTGTTTTTTCATCAATGCTGTCTTCAACTGCTTTTAAGTCAGTTATGTCTACTTTTTTTGCATTGATTCCATATTCAGGCAAAATATTATCAAACATTGTGTAAGTACCGCCATACAGCTGACTAGCTGTAACAAAATTGTCTCCCTGGCTCATGATATTTATTAGCGAATACATTACTGCAGATGTCCCTGAAGCTAGGGCTACGCTCATCGCACCGCCATCCAAAGCTGTAAGTCTTGCTTCTAAAGCTCCTACTGTTGGATTTCCAAGCCTAGAGTAAATATTACCAAACTCTTTTAATCCAAATAAACTAGCTGCATGTTCAGTGTTATTAAATTGATATGCTGTGGTTTTATATATTGGAACAGTAATAGATCCCTCAGGGTCTGCATCAGAATCCCATCCTGCGTGTAGTAGTTTTGAGTCATATTTCATAAGTTTCTCCTTTAATTTGGAGAAGGGTTCTGACTAGTTAGTTGCATTTCTGCCACATTTTCTAGCACCTTGGATAGTCTTCCAGGTTGCTGAGGTCTTAACCTTCTCTATATGTATATTCCAATTATATCAGCCTTATTAATTGTTTCTAGATATTTTCGATTTTTTCCCAGTTTCGTTCATCGTGACCGAAGTGTGAAAAAAGTGTATCTACTCTATAGTCAACTGTAAGTAAGGCCAATCTCTCAATGATTGCCGCTGGTCTCATATCAAATTTTTCAATAAAGCCTTCGAGTATATTGTTATCTTTTTTTTCAGTACCAAAGGTTTCAACACTTAACTCGTAGGGGTCTGCTTTTCCTATTGCATAAGCAACTCTGACCTGACATCTATCTGATAACCCATGCGCAACAATATTTTTAGCGAGATGTCTTGCAGCATACGCTGCAGACCTATCAACTTTGCTTGGATCTTTTCCAGAAAAGGCTCCTCCTCCAACTGGAATTGATGGTCCGTATGCATCAACTACAATTTTACGACCGGTAAGACCAGTATCACCAGCTGGGCCTCCTTTTACAAAAGAACCCGATGGATTTAAATCTAGAACAAAATCTTCAGTTATATGTTGTGAAATAATTTCTATTACCTGCTCTTTTAATTTTTCTAAATCGATATCCAACTTGTGTTGTGTTGAAAAAACAACTTTAGTCTTTTCTCCACCGCTGGTGACTTGTACCTTAGAGTCTAAGTCAAGCATTGGGTCTGAATTCTGTAGATCCCACAAACTTTTTTGGATATTTCTAGATTTATCAAAAGTGACAGGCATAAAAGACTTAGTTTTGTTTGTCGCATAACCGACCATTATTCCTTGGTCTCCAGCTCCTTGGTTTTTGTCGTCTTCCACAGCTGCTCTTATCTCTTCTGACTGGGGTGTAAGTTCGTTATAAATTGAAAGTTTTTCTAAATCGAAATCCTCAAAGCTTGTTTTAATAGTTTTACTGAGTGCTAATTTAACAATCTCCTTAATATCATCTGATGAGATATTAGCAATCTCACTAATTTCTCCACCTACAAGAACTAGCCCTCCATTTTTCGTTCCTGTCAGAAATGTTTCAACTGCAACCTTAGAAGCATCGTTATTTGTTAGGGCTTGAGTGAGAACATAATCAGAAATTAAATCAGCAATCTTATCAGGATGGCCAGGTGAAACTGTTTCAGCAGTTATGAGATTATTCATTTTTACTCCTTTTTTAATTAATGAAGATGGATAAAGCATATTTTTGTTTTAAAAACCACATTTTCTAGCACCTTTGTTTGCTTTCTAGGTTGCTGAGGTCACCCTCTCTTCATGCACCATAATGCTACCTTGACTTATAATTTTTACAATTACTTCAGGAAAATAATTTATAAATAAGGGATTAAATTATCCTATTCTTTATGCTTTTAGAAATTAAAAAAATACTTCATTTACTCCTCTCAGTTGCATTTTCTTCAATTGGCTTTATAGCTGCAGTAACAATAACTGTATTAGCTGCAAGAGAAGTTTCTTCAAATCCATACTTCGTAGGATTTCCAAATGCCGTAGGGGTTGGAGGTGCTGTTCTTGGGACTCAAATATTTGATAGACTATCTCAGAAATACTCAAGAAATAGAGCACTCTCAAATACTTTTCTGATAGGAAGTTTAGGAGGTCTAGTTTTAATATATTCTTTAATCATTGATTCATTTATCCTTTTATTAATTGGAGCATTTATTTTAGGAATTGGCCAATCAGCAACTCTCCAAACTAGATATGTTGCTTCCTTTGTTGTGAGTGAAAGTTTTAAGGCAACGGCTTTATCACTAGCAGTATGGTTTTCGGTAGTTGGATCGATCTTTGGCCCTAGGTTAGTGGGAGAATATTCAGCGATTTTTGATGAGTGGTTTGGGTCTGACTTAATAGTTGGTTATTTTATTGCAACACTGGGAATGTTTCTTGCAGGTATATCTGTATCATTGTTCTCACAAAAAAATAGCGCATTAAATGAAAGACAAGTTCTTAAAAAATCACTCAAAATTTCAGAACTTGATGGTACTGCTAAATTGTTAACAAGAATTCTGGTGTTAAATCATTTTGTTATGGTTCTAATTATGTCTGCAACCCCATTACACGTTCAAGATATCGGAGAAACTATAAAACTAGTTGGAGCAATCATCAGTTATCACACCCTAGGTATGTTTTTATTATCTCCCATTCTCGGGAACTTGGTTGATAAATATGGTAATAAAAGATTCGCAATTATCGGCAGTCTTATCCTCACAGCAAGTTGCATTATTTCACTTTTTAATACCGATATATTGTTTTTAAAAATAGGTCTGTACCTGCTGGGGTTAGGGTGGAATTTTACTTATATCGCTATCAGCTCTGCAATTTCTAAGTACACAATAAAGAATTCAGTAAGTCTGAATATTAAAAGTGACAGCATGGTGTTTGTTGGCAGTGCATTCGCTCATATAAGCCTTGGGTTTACCTATTTAAATATTGGATATAGCGGACTTGTTTATTTTGGAATACTTTTAGGGGGATATTTGTTTTTAAGTGTAATGAAATTTACTAAATTGGAAAAAAATCTTATTTAGAATTTTATAAACATTAAGTCCTCTCCTATTATTATCTCTCCCTTATAAAATTCTGAAATCTTTTTAATAAGTTCGCTTTCATCAAAAATTGGAGGCACAAAGTGAGTTAGTATTAATTTCTTTACTTGAGCAATGTTTGCTATCTCACCTAATTCTTTTGGGCTTGTGTGATAGTCTTTTACATTTTTGAGGGTATCACGGGACATTCTTTTTTCATCAAATTTTAAATTTACAAAAACTTCATGTACTAAAGCATCGGCATTACGTGCATACTTGATTAGATTTTCACTTTTTCTGGTATCTCCTGAAATTATTATGGATTTTTCCTCTTCTTCTTTGAAAAATGTTATTTGATATCCATATGCAGGCTCTACCGGATAATGATCAACTTCGAAAGGGGTAACTACTAAATCAGTATCCTGAAATTTAAATGTTTCATTAATTTCTGTGACCTCAAAATCCAGCCCCTCCTTGTTTGGTCGTTTCTCCCATTCAATTCGTCCTTTAAGTTCCTTGCTGAAAGCTGCAACAATATTCTCAAAAAACTCTTTAGTTCCGTAAGGACCGACTACTTTGAACTTTGTTTCTCTTCCCTGGTGCCATCCAGATATGTACAGTTGATACAGATCCATGACATGATCTGAATGCAAGTGTGTTATGAAGAGAATTTCTACTTCTGAAGACTTTATGCCTGCAGCACTTAATCTTTGAGTCACTCCGGATCCACAGTCAAACAAATAATTCTTTCCTTCATGAGTAAATAACGTACTCGGCCCATACCTTAAACTACTAGGGCTTGGACACCCTGTTCCTAAAAGTGTTAACCTACTCATAATTCTGCAAGCTCTACTGATAAATTATTTAGTACAATACTGTCTCTCATCCCCTGTTGGATTTCCTCAATTGCATTCTGAATTAATTCACAATATCTATAGTTAGCTTTATTAATTTGACTCTTTGTTAACAGAGCTCTAATGACATACTCTAGAGACCTAGTAGTTAATTTATTTCCAAAAGTAGCAGTTGAATCTTCGAATTCTAGCTGAATATTCTTCACATTATTTAGCAGACTTTGTAGCTTGAACATAATTTTGCTAGAGGTTGTTTCTACCTTGGTTAGTTGCTCTAAAGTATCAAGTAAGACATTAACTTTGTCTCTATCAGCTAGGTTTATGAAGTCTCTTATATTGATAAAGTTTGAAAAATCATCAAATGAAAAATCATAATTTGTTACTATTTCAGATTCTATAAAAATTGTTCTACATCGACTCTTAATGGTATTAATAATTCCTGTATTTGCATCATCTTTTGCGTGAGACCAAAAGTTTCCGGTTGAGGTGAGAATGAAAATACTTGAATCACTAGGTTCTTCGAGTGTCTTTAGGAGTGCATTTGAAGCTTCCTCAGTTAGTGACTTATAAGGTGGGAATATGATTACTTTATACTTTCCAGAAATAGGAGATAAATTATCTTTATTAAGTACTTCTCTGACATCTTCAATACCAATAGTATTTACATTTTCTGACTCAATAATTCTTATATCGGGTTGGTTTTGATAATCATTCTCTGAAAAACTTATTTTAGAGGCAAATTGAATAGACTGTCTTAATACATATTCAGATGAGTCTGATAAAAGTAGATATGCATGAAAAGGTCCTTTACATTCATCTTCCAGTTTAAAATTAAGACTCTTCAAGACCCAGCCACTCGGATACTACTCTGAAGTTATTCTGTTGTGAATCTTCTGCATCTATTACAAGAAATTTACTATTAAAATCTTGTGCTAACTGCAAATAACCTTCTCGTACTTTTTTAAAAAAACTAACTTCATCACTTCCAATCCTGTCAGCAACCTTCTGTCTCGATAGAGATATTTCTGGATCAATATCAAGAAGAACTACTTTTTCTGGCCAGTAACTCCCTATTGCAAAATCATTTAAATCATATACTTTTTGATAGCCTAAACCCCTTCCGACCCCCTGGTATGCAACGGAAGAATATGCAGATCTGTCGGTAATAACCACTTGACCGCTTTCAATTGATGGTTTTACAATTTCTTCAATTAACTGTGCTCGACTTGCACTAAAAAGAAGTGATTCCGCAGTTGGGTCAACCTTGTATTCATGGCTAAGTAGTAGTTCCCTAATGCCTTCGCTAAGTTTTGAACCCCCAGGCTCTCTAACAATTTTAAAATCTGTACTTAATTTTGTAAGTTTGAGTGAAATTTCATCAATAAAAGTAGTCTTCCCTGATCCGTCTATACCCTCAAATGCTAAATAATTACAATTCAATCTGGTTCATCCTCTAAAGATTTAAAGTCTAATTTAATATTATTAAAATTGGAGTTTTCAATTCCAAACTCTTTAAATATCTTTCTGTAACTTGTTATAAAAGTAGTCAATCCAGAAATAAAAATCAACAGAGAGCTGATTTTTAATACAGTCTCAACACCACTTCCTATAAAATAAGAATCTAAATAGTTTGCAGCAATACCTGCAGTTAAAAAAGATAATAATAGAGCAATCCTCCCGATAGTATAGAAATTACCAAAAACTCTACCTCTCATCTGTTGATCTGTAGTTGCTTGTAGAAAACTAATTGTAAGAAGGTAAACTCCACCCGTACCTACTCCGGAAATAAAAATTGAAAGAAGTATATTCATAAAATCTGTAGAAATAAATGCTGTATACAAAGAAATACCCGTAGACAGCATACATAATCCAATCACAAAACTTACTCGTGAGAATGAACTTACAAAATAACTAAATGTAACCATGCTAAATATAATCCCGGTACCAAAAGAAGCTATCATGAATCCGAAAGAACTTTCTGTGAAGCCCAAGTCAACTGTTAAAAAGGTATGCCCTAGTATAAAAAGAGCTCCAGCAGCAAAAAGACTAAGTGAAATTGAAACGGTTATATTTCTAATTTCTTTATTACTAAAAAAATAATTTAATCCCTCTTTAAAATCTTTTAAAACAAACCCATCGTTTTCAAAACTTGTCTTAGTACTCTTCGTTTTAAGAAATAATAAGAGATACGCTGAGATCATAAATGTAATTGAGTCAAAAAGAAAAATAATTGATCCTGACCATCCGTTTCCAAAACTAGTTATAAAAGAGGGGACTCTAATATCAGCGATTAATGCAAAAAATATAGAAGCTACTGGCAATGTTGCATATGTCCCAATTGCAAATAGTGAATTAGCCTTTACTAAATTCTCTTTATTTACTAGTTCTGGTACCACAGACTCACGAGATGGTTGTCTCATTAGAGAGAATATTTCTGTTAAGAAATTAATGATAAACAAGTGGATCAAACTAGTGGCAAAAAATAGAAATAAAACGATGACCATACGTGATAAATCTGCGAAAATCATAATGTTTTTTTTGTTCATCCTGTCAGCCATAAGGCCAGCAAAGGACGAAAGAAATGCTGGAATAATTCTTGCAATAACTGGGACTACAGCAGTGATACCTGAATTTCCACTTTCAGACCCAAGTTGACTTGCAAGTGCTACTGATGCAAAAAGTGTAGCCCAATCTCCAAAGCTAGAAAGCGAGCCAGACCACCACAAAATTGAAAATTGAGATTTTGAAAATATTTTAATTTTATTCACTTAATTACATCTTAAAAGAAAATAAAAATACTTTTTTTTAAAAATCCTATACATATTAAAAAAATGATGTTAAAAATGAGGACATGTCAAAACCTTTAGTAATTGTTGAGTCTCCAACGAAAGTTAAAACTATTTCCAAAATACTTGGTTCGGATTATATTGTAAAGTCAAGTGTTGGACACATAAGAGACCTTCCAAGAAATGCCAAATCAATTCCAGCTAATTACACTAATAAGGACATCCTCTGGGGAGCAGTAAAACCAAATAATTTTGAAAATATCTATGTAATCCCTGAAGATCGAAAAAAAATAGTCAGCGAGTTAAAAAAACTAGCAGATGAAGCACCTGAAATATATTTAGCGACTGATGACGATAGGGAGGGTGAAGCAATTGCCTATCATTTAAAAGAGGCATTGGAGCTGAAAGAAGAACCGAAAAGAATAAAGTTTAATGAGATCACTCCATCAGCGGTACTTAATGCTGTAAACAATCCTGAAAAAATTGATATTGGAAAGTTTAAATCTTACGAGGCGCGGAGAACACTTGATCGAATGATTGGCTACGAAATATCTCCAAAAGTTCGAGATTTAGGGGGTGCCTTTATTTCAACTGGTAGAGTTCAGGGTCCAGCGATAAGACTTATCGTTGAAAGAGAAGAAGAAAGAATAAAATTTGTTACATCTCAATATTTTGAAATATCGACCACATGTATAGGTAAAGACCTACAATTCGAAGCAAGTTTGAAGAAAGTTCAAAATAAAAGACTCTGTTCATCATCTGATTTTGATAAAGACGGAAACAAAACTAGTCCAGAGAAAAAATACCTAACTCAAGATGAGGCTGATGAGATTGTAGCAAAGCTTACAGGTGCTAAAGCTAGAATTTCAACTATTAAGGAATCAGCACGCAGTGGAAAGCCTCCTAAGCCATTAAAAACAACAAGCTTACAGACTTCTGCAAGAAGCAACCTAGGTTTTCAACCCCGTAAAACAATGGGTATTGCTCAAAGGCTTTATCAAGAAGGTCTAATTACGTACATGAGAACAGATTCAATTAGATTGTCTGAAGTAGCTATTAAAGCCTCTAGAAATTTTATATCTGAGAATTTTTCAGACAACCATCTTCCAGAAAAGCCTAATTATTTTGGTGATAGTAAAAATGCACAAGCTGCACATGAAGCCATCAGACCTTCTGGAGAAACTTTTACAAGTCCTTCTGAGCTGCTACTAACTCACAAGGAAGATAGTGATGAATTTAAACTTTATAATTTAATATTTAATACAACTGTTGCTTCACAGATGACTGATGCAAAAGGAATAACCAAAACCATAGAAATAGAAGTCGATGATGAAAAGTTTGGTCCCATGATTCTTGGTCTCTCCGGAACAACTTGGACTTTTGGTGGATATAGAGATCTAATAAAGAGTGTAACTGAAAAATCTCAAGAGCTACCGAACTTAGTCAAAGATGAACTTGTAGATATTGCTAACTCCATAAGTGAAGAAAAATTTACAAACCCTCCAAATAGATATTCCTCAACATCATTAATTAATAAACTTGAAGAACTGGGTATTGGCAGACCTTCAACATATGTTTCAATAATTGAGAGCATAACTTCAGTGTTCATTAATTCAGAATCGAGTCTTAAACCGCGGATACTGGCAATGGCTCTAATAAATAATTTTATGAAACCATATTTTAATCAATATATTGATTATGAGTTTTCTAAATCAATGGAAGATAGTCTTGACGAAATACTTGAAAGCGACGACCCTCAAAAATCTAAAATTGAATTTCTAAAAAAATCGCATAAAACAATAGCTGACAATATTGACAAATATGGGGTTCAAGATCCTCTAGTCCTAACCTCTATTAAATTGCCATTTGAGTCAAGGTATGTGGTAAAAACTGGAAGAATTGTCGGAAAAGTTCCTTACCCATACTTGTTAAGAGATGATGATTTTAAAGTAGGTCTAAATCCAGATATAGCTTTAGAGGAAGTTAGTACCGAATATATTCATGAACTAGAAGGAAAGCAGGAAGCAAGTCTCATGAAAGAGCGAGTTGTAAGTGAGTGTTCCGAATGTGATGCTTCAATATTTATAAAACTAGGTCCAAATGGAGGGTTTTATATTCAACATGGCATCAAAGAAAAAGGTGTGAGACAAAAAAAATGTATTTATAAAAATTTAATTGGACCTATTTTTGAAGATGAAAATCCCGACTGCCTTTCACCAGAAGAAAGTATTGTAAGATTTTCTCTTTCTGCCAAGAACCCAAGAAAAGTTGCAACACAAGGGGATTGGACATACTCTTCTGCAGTTGGTCCATATGGTGGATATGCTATGAAACAAAGATTGAGAACAGTATTTGACTTAGAAGAATTAAAAAATCTTTCTAAAGATGAAATCCGAGAATTAGTTGGGGAAACTAAATATAGAAATATATCAAACTTTTTAGGTGGAGAAATACTGAAAATGCCGAAGTCTGCCTCCAAGGATACAATGTTAAATATGATTATTGAACACTTCACTCTTGATGAAAAGCAGATTAAAAAATTATCAAAAGATCATCTTGTACAACTAGCAAAACTTCTAGATATTGTCTTTTATAGAGGAAGATTTCGAATGAAAGCTGAAGATGCTACTAAAGATAATTTGATTAACAAGATATTAATAGAAAAGAAAAATAAGGCCTTAGAAAACCAGAGAATGGCTATATCTGTTACAGGAGATCAAATTTTAAGCTTATTTGGAGATACCAACTTAGATCACGAATAGGTTTAAAATAATTCACTTTCAAATTTTTCAGCAAAAATATTAAGACTAAAATTATTAAATACATTTTGCTGATTTCTTTCACCAAATATTGACAGGTCTTTTGGGTTCTGAATAAAATATAAAATTCCATCAACAATTGCTTTTTTGTCTCCAACAACAAAGCCGGATTGACCTGGAATTATTGTCTCTGGTGCGCCTCCTGATGACCCAACTAAAGTGGGTAATCCGTAACTTGCAGCCTCTATGTATACAAGCCCTAGACCCTCAAATTCAGCACCAAAATATTTTGATTTTGAAGGCATTACAAAAATATCAATATTCTCATAAAAATTATATTCTTCATCTACTTGTTCATCAATAAAATTGACTTTAGCTGATGATATTGAAGATAATCTCTGGAGATAATTTTTTTGTTTGCCGAATCCTAATATATCTAATTCAACGTTGTGACCATTTTCTCTAAGTTCATGAACTGCTTCAATTACCCAATCTATTTTTTTTCTAGATACAAAGCGACTCATTACACCAATTTTCAAATTCTGCTCGGTTTGAAATTCTTTTTTAGTGTCAGGGATAACTACACCAGCACCGATATTAACAATTTCAGTTTCAGTAATGTCTTGCAGCTTTTTTTTGGAAAATTCACTAACTGTAAATATCTTGTTCAGTTTATTTAGATTCCTTTTCAATAGAGTTCTGATAAGTGGAATATAATTCAATATATTAAATTCTGCTCCATGGCAAATCATGAATTGAGGAATTGTTATATTCTTGGAATTATTAGCATTCGAAATTTGATTTAATTTATTTATTAACAGAAACTGAGGATTGCTAGAACCGTGAAGAATGACGTCGATTTTTTCATTGTAAATAATGTCAGTTATTTCTTTTACAGTATCTTTACTATTTAATAAAAAGTTAGCTGAAGAGTTTATGACATTACTTCCTTCAGCCCAACTTGGAGCATAAATAGTAAATTCATGCTCTACTGATTCAACTAAATTTGTTAAATATGTAGTTATACCACCTTTTTTAGGTAGCCAATCATTGGTTATAAGTAATATTCTCATAAAGTACTGAGTAATATTATACGTCTTTAATAAATATTTATACTTTTAAAAAGCGGAAGCAAATATCAAACTAACAATTGTCATTACTTTAATAACAATATTCATTGCTGGACCTGATGTATCTTTGAATGGATCACCAATTGTATCACCAATAACTGCTGCTTTGTGTTCCTCAGAACCTTTACCGGCACCTCCACCAGCTTCAATGTATTTTTTAGCATTATCCCAAGCTCCACCTGAGTTAGCCATAAATATAGCAAGTAGGAATCCTGTTACAAGTGACCCGGCCAGGAAACCACCTAATGCTTCTTTATTCCAAAAACCAATAATTAAAGGAAGAGCTATTGCTAGTCCACCAGGTAATAACATTTCTTTAAGTGCTGCCGTTGTAGCTATATCTACACATTTTGTGTAATCGGGAACAACTCCTTCTTTTCCTTCTCTTAATCCAGGAATTTCGTTAAATTGTCGTCTGACTTCTTCAATCATTTTGAAGGCTGCTCTTCCAACTGCGTTAATTGTCATAGCAGCAAATAAAAATGGAAACATACCTCCAAGAAATAAGCCCATTGTCACTTCTACTTCTGTAATATCTAATTTTTCAATTCCTGCACTTTTTATAAAAGCTGAAAACAAAGCAAGGGCTGTAACTGCAGCTGAAGCAATAGCAAAACCTTTTGCAATTGCAGCTGTCGTATTTCCAAGTGAGTCTAATTCATCAGTAGCTTCTCTAACTTCGGGTGGCAAGTGTGCCATTTCGGCAATACCTCCAGCGTTATCAGCTATAGGGCCATATGCATCAACAGCTACAGTTATTCCTAGTGTTGAAAGAACGCCGATAGCAGCTATAGCAATACCGTATATTCCGCCACCCTCACCTAAAGCCCAGTTACCTGCTGTGTGTGCTCCGTAAATTCCAAAAACTACCACTATTACTGAATAGGCAGCCGATCTCATACCCTCTGATATTCCTGAGAGAACTAGTGTTGCTGGACCAGTTTTCGCCTGATCAGCAATATTTTTTACAATTGAATAGTGATCAGATGTAAACCACTCTGATATTTGACCAACTAAAAGTCCTACTGCAAGACCAGTAATCACTGAGAAAAATAGTCCAATTGGATTTGGAGCATAGTCTGCAAACATGTAGTCGCTTAAGAAATATACACCTATAACAGTTAATATCGCTGCACTATATGTTCCCCTATGAAGAGCCTGTGCTAATTTTCCCTCTTTAGGAACAACTAAAAATGATGAAAGAATTGATGCTCCCATACCAATAGTTCCTACAGCTAGCGGGAAAAGTAATAAAGAAGGGAGAACACTCTGACCAGCAAAAACTATGGCTGCATAAGCTAAGGGAGCGACTAATGAACCTACATAGCTCTCAAAAAGATCTGCTCCCATTCCGGCAACGTCTCCGACGTTATCTCCAACATTATCGGCAATAGTCGCTGGATTTCTTGGATCATCTTCAGGAATACCTGCTTCAACTTTACCAACTAAGTCAGCACCAACATCAGCAGCTTTTGTATAAATACCGCCACCGACTCTAGCAAAAAGAGCTATCGATGAACCACCAAGCCCAATTGCGGCAAGTACGTCATATCCATTTGGAAGTTCTAAAACTTCAATAAAAAACCAGTATCCTAGAGACACGCCTAATAGACCCAAACCTGCAACTGTAAAACCCATTACTGCCCCACCTCTAAATGCAACCGGTAAAGCCTTAATAGTTCCACCATCTCTAGCGGCCTCTGTTGTTCTACCATTTGCTGCTGTAGCTATCCTCATACCAATAAAACCTGCTAGCGAGGAAAGAAATGCGCCTGAAACGAATGCAACTGATCCCCAAGGGTAGCCCCAATCTGTGAGTACAGAAATTAAGACAGCTAATATTACAACAAAAACACTTATCCATGAGTACATTCTTTTTAAGAATGCCATTGAACCCTCTCTAATAGCTGTAGAGAGTTCTTCTACCTTAGTGTCTGTTACCTTAATTGATAAAACTTTATTTGCAAAGTATCCTGCAAGAAGAAGTCCAGCTACTCCTGCAATCATAGAATTTATAAGCATTTAATATTCCCCTTATTATTAACTCATAATATGATAGTAAAAATTTAGAATATTGGGTGGTTTTTGCTACTCAACTACTGGAGATTCAAAACGATCATCATCATCTGATTGTTGACTATCACTCTTTTTTAAAATTCTATTTAGCAGCATTGGGGCAACAACTGTTGTATTTATTACCATCCAAATAATTATTGCAATCACTTGTTCATCAATCACAGCTGATAGTGTTGATGTA
>JAONAZ010000011.1 GCA_028376655.1 Acidimicrobiia bacterium | reverse complement strand
AAAAATTTTGATAGTCCACCACTAGTCATTGAGACTTTCTCTCTTGTGTGTGATGTCGATAGAACTTCTTTGTTGCGAGTTTTATCTTTCTTGTCCTGAATTGAACTAGAAGTGTTACATTTTGGGCAAACCCATACTTTGCTGTCCATGCCATCATATTAATTGCTAAAATAGTGCTGTGATTAAGTATTCCAAATTAACCCTTTTAATAATCTTTTTGGCTGCCTGTGGCAATGGAGATGCGTCTTCTGAGGGTTCTCTAGTAATTAGGATAGTTGACGATGAGTTTTCGCCAAAAGTCATCAATGTACCTGTAGGTTCAACTGTAGTTTGGGAGTCTGGTGGTTCTAATAATCATAATGTAATCGCAAGTGATGGTTCTTGGCAGGCAATTTCTTCAGATTATTTTGAATATGGAATTATCACTAAAGGTGATCAGTATGAATATACATTTGATGAACCAGGTATTTATGAATACTACTGTCCGTATCATGGAACAAACAACAAGGGCATGGTCGGGACAATAATTGTAGGCGATGTTGAATACAGTGCTCCTATTGAAGAAGTCGTAGTTGAGCTCAGTTCTAATGTGTTGGAAGTAGGGAAAGGTAAAGATTTCATAACAATTCAGAATGCAGTGGATGAAGCGCTAACTGGTGATTTAATATTGATTAGTCCAGGTGTCTACAACGAGAGTGTTACCATAACCACCCCCTACTTAACAATTAGAGGCACTGATAGAAATTCTGTAATCCTTGATGGAGAATTTATGAGAGAAAATGGTATTCAAATTTATGATACAGATGGCGTAAGTGTTGAAAACTTATCAGTCAGAAATTTTTCTCTCAATGGTGTCTATTGGAATGGCTCGAAAGGGTTTAAAGGTTCTTATTTAACAGTTTACAATAATGGTGATTACGGTGTTTATGCATTTGATTCTACAGATGGAATATTTGATAATGTATATGCCTCTGGACATCCAGATAGTGGAATTTACATCGGTCAATGCTACCCTTGTAACTCTCTAATATACGACAATGTCATTGAAGGTAACGCTCTTGGATATTCTGGAACAAACGCTGGTGGCCATCTTTACTTATATAACAATATTTGGAGAAACAATATGTCAGGGATTGTACCAAATACATTAGATTCCGAGCTGAATCCACCTGGTAGGGAAACAACAATTATCAGTAACTTAGTTATAGATAATAATAACTACGATGCTCCAACAAACCGTTTTGGACTTGTAGCTAAGGGTATGGGAATAGTCGTACCAGGAAGAGTTGGCGATATTATAGAAAAAAATATTGTTATCAATCATGATAAATATGGAATAGTTGCTAGTCCTATGCTTGATGCTAAATTATATTTTTCACAACATGTTCAGATAAGAGATAACGTTGTTCTTGACTCAGGTTATACAGACTTAGCACTTGCAGGCCCTTGGGGTCCTGGTAATTGTTATGAAGGAAATATTTATCAAACCTCAACACCTCCTCTCCTAGAGCAATTACATAATTGTTCATCTTTAGATGGTGGGGGTCTTCTATCAAGACTTCCCCTACAGGGAGATGTTTCCGGATTAATGATGCTTGCTGGATTTTTTGCAGAAGCGCAAAATGAAGAATTGGATAAAAATAGATATAAAGAATTCCCATGGCCAAAAGAACAAGTAAATATGTCATTTGAAAATATAAATATCCCTAATCCCGCTGTAAATCTTTTTTATGTTCCTAATTTAGAGGCAATGAGTCTTCCTTATGATTTAATGGGAGATCAGAATTTAGATAACTTATATGATGCGAAAAAGGAGATAATAATGAGTGGAGTACCTATTACAAGCCCAAACATTTGGCAGTTATTGTTTCAATTATATGGATACTTGATGCCGTTTGTGCTTTACTCAGCATGGACAGCTCTTGCTCTATTTGATTTAAACACTAACAAACAAGTTGTGGGTGGGAAAAAATATACTTGGTTGGCAATTGTATTTTTAGTCCCATTTTTTGGAGTTCTTGCGTACCATTTAATTGGGCCAAGCTCTATATCTAAAACAATGAAATATGCAGCTATCGGAGGAGGACTAATAAGTTACTTACTAATCCTCATCCTTACAGCGGTGATAAGCGGTTTAGTTTAGTTATAAAGATATAACTTGATCAGGCATGTTGCCAGATAAAGCTTGATATAAGTCAGGGAAGCAACCTGCAACTACTCCATCAACAGTACCTTCAGTAGTGTATCCTCCGTCTGCATTTTCAGAAGCTAAACCTCTCTGGTTTGCACACTGATCACACATCATTAAAAGCATACCTTTTTCAGCTGCAATCTTTGCTAGCCGTTCTCCTTTTGGATTACCTTTTTGAAGCAACATAGTGTTGTCATCAAAAAAGAAAATTCCTACAACATCAACACCGTGATTACCAGCCTCTAGCTGAGGAAGTATCATTTCTCCTACCTTATAATTCGCTGCATTTGGCGAATTTAAAATATAAGCAACTTTCATTTTTTTTCCCTTTTGTATTCTTTTGATATATCATAAAAGAACTATGGTTTACCAAAAAACATTATGCTACGGAACATTGAATCCAGATCTAATATATTTTGTTGACAATCTTCCAAAAGCTGGAGGAGATATCAGGAGTAATGATTACAAAGTCCGAGCTGGAGGAACTGCAATAAATTGTGCAGAAAACATTGCTAACTGGGGAGTATCTGTTTCCGTGCTAGGTAATAGCATTGGAAATGATGCGTTAGGTGAATATTTACTTACTGAGTTAAAATTAAAGAATATCTCCCACGAGGAAATAATTATTACCGACAACCCAACTCCAACATGCTCAATCTTTGTTGATAAAGATGGTGAGAGAACTATCGTATCCTCTGGTTATTCAAACTCTGTTTGGAATAATCTTGCAGAAGTTAAAAACTTTGAATCTCTTCTAATTGATAGGTACTCTATACCCCATATTAAAGACTCAATAACAGATATAAAAAAAAGTGGTATCTTCGTTGTCCAGGCGGGATATGAACATCCAATTGACTATGAGATTGATTTTTTGGTTGTTAGTAAAGATGAAATTGATGTCATTGAAGCTGAAAATCTATTAAATAAAAATTTAGTATCAAGAATATTGTTAACACAGTCAAACTTACCTGCAAGATTAATTAGCTCCGAAGGTGCTGTAGAAATTACTCCTCCTGACTTTAAAACTATAAATGCAACAGGGGCAGGAGATGTAACAGCAGCTTATATTGCAGCAAATGGGGTTGATGATATTTTCTTAACTATAAAAAATGCCTGTGCAGCTGGAGCTATTTTAGCGGGAACAAATGAACTACCAACTCTTGAAAAGATAAGTGAAATATCAGAACTAGTTGATGTAAGCCCTAGATAATAATTGGGCGTTTTATTTGTTTTATAGTAAAGTTTATTTATGGCTGTAAATTACAAGGCACCAATAAAAGACATTGTCTTTGGTTACCAAGTTATTAATTCCTATGACGTCTTATCAAAAATTAGTCAATTTAGTGACTTCTCTGAAGATATTGTCATACCAACAATGGAAGAGTGTGGGAAGTTTGCAGAAGAAGTTTTGGCACCAATTAATGCCATAGGTGACGAAAATGGAGCAACTATAAAAGACTCCGTTGTTACAATGCCAGAAGGTTTTGTTGATGCATATAAAAAATTTGCTGAAGCTGGGTGGTCTTCTATTTCACTCCCATCTGAAATAGGTGGTGGTGGTATGCCCATCGTTCTGTCCGGTGGAACATTAGAAATTCTAAGCTCTGCAAATCTAGCTTTTGGATTAGCTCCAGGTTTAAGCGCAGGAGCAATTTCCGCCCTTAATTTTCACGGAAGCCAAGAACAAAAAGATAAATTTCTTCCTAAATTAGTTTCTGGAGAATGGACTGGAACAATGAACCTGAGTGAACCACAGGCAGGTTCAGACCTTGGAACTATTACAACTAAAGCAGAAAAAGCAGATGATGGAACTTATAGAGTTACTGGTACAAAAGTTTGGATTACTTTTGGTGAACACGACATGACAGAAAATATCATACATCTTGTATTAGCGAAAATCCCTGGTTCTCCGGAAGGGACTAAGGGAATATCAATGTTTATTGTTCCTAAATTTATGGTCAATGAGGATGGGTCTATAGGTGAAAGAAATGAAGTTCAATGTCTTTCAATCGAAGAAAAACTAGGAATACACGCAAGCCCTACTTGTGTCATGGAATATGGCGGTAATGAAGGTGCGGTTGGCTACTTAGTTGGCGAAGAGAATAGAGGGTTAACCTATATGTTCACAATGATGAATGAAGCAAGAGTTTGGGTAGGTGGACAGGGTCTTTCATGTGCTGTTCCTGCATTTCAAGGTGCTGCTCAATATGCTCGTGATCGAGTTCAAGGAAGACCAGTTGGAATGAGCAAAGAAGATGCAAAAAAATCAACTATTATCGACCATGCTGATGTCAGAAGAATGTTAATGACAATGAAATCTTACACCGATGCAATGAGATACCTAATGTATGATAATCAATTAATGATGGATTTAGAATATTTTGCTGAGGATGAAGAAACTAAAGCATTCGGTGAAGAAAGATGTGGACTTCTAACACCTGTAACTAAAGCCTGGGTTTCAGACTTAGGAGTAGAGTTGAGCTCAATAGCGATACAGGTTTATGGCGGTATGGGTTATGTAGAGGAAACTGGCATTGCCCAATATTTAAGAGATGCAAGAATTGCACCAATTTATGAAGGCACAAATGGAATTCAAGCACTTGATTTAATGTTTAGAAAATTACCTCTTGATGGAGGTCAGGCAATGCAACGACTTTTAGCAGAAGTTAATGAAACTGTTGAAGTAATGAAAGCTGGTGATGAGGAGTTACAAAAAATGGCATCATTGTTGGAAGCTGAAGTTAATAACTTATCTGAAGTAACACTTTGGCTTGGTGGAAAAATGCTCGAAGGAGAACTTGTAGACGCTAGCTCTGCGGCGACACCATATATGAAAATGTTTGGCCAAGTTATAGGTGGATACTATATGGGGAAGGCTGCAATACTAGCAAAACAAAAGCTAGAAGAAACTAATGATGATTTCTATGCTGACAAGATTACTCTTTCCATATTTTATATGGAACAGTTGTTACCTTTAGCATCTGGCTATACATCATCTATAAAAGCTGGAAAAGATACTCTATACAGTATTAAATCTGAAAACTTCTAATTGATCGAGCTTCTAAAAGATAAAAATAATACTATTGCTTTGATTGGAGCAAGTAGTAATAAAAACAAGTTTGGCTATAAGATACTTGTAGATCTTGATAGTAAAGGCCATGTCGTAATCCCAATCAACAATAAGGAAACCCAAATTGAAGGTAAAAAAGTATTTAAAACTGTCAATGAAATATCCGACTGTCCATCGATTATCAATTTTGTAGTACCTCCAAATATAGGATTTACAATTACTAAAGAATTGGTTGAAAAGGGATATGATAACTTCTGGTATCAACCTGGGGCTGAAAGTGTTGAGATTTCCAAATATTTAGATTCTAGAAATAAGAACTATATTGATGATAAATGCATAATGGTCGTAAGTAATTTAATAGACAATTACTAAAAAAATTTAACCTTCGGTATTTTTGTTTACCTGATTTAAATCATCAAAAGATTTTTCAAGTTTATTCTTTCTGGTAGTTTTGAGCTTTTCAAATGATTCTACTGTTTGATCCAGACGTTTCGTAACTTCATCAAAGGAATCTATAAACTTACCTATTTCACTTTTCACTTTTTCATGAGCAAGAAGAATATTTTTTGTATCAGTTTGAAGACTAAATAATTTCATAGAGTGTCTAATTGTCTCTAAGTAAGCCATAAGTGTTTGGGGACTAACTAAAATTACCTTTTTTGAAAAAGCATATTGTATGACCGGAGTTCTACTTGCTCCAATTTCAGAAGTGAGCAAGAAATGATATAAGTTTTCAAGTGGAATATACATTAGGACAAAATCGACTGTATCTTCTTCGGGCGAAATATATCCTTCTCTACTAGCTGTTTCATCGATTTTTATCTTTATTGCTTTATCAATAAATTCTTTATTTTTAGATTTTATGCTATCGGTAATTTGCTTACGTGATATCTCATCAAGAGTGTCATCCTCTAAATCTAAATTTAACTTAGAGAGCTGCATGTATAAATTTAATGGAAATTTTGAATCCATGTTAATTGTTTTATTGTCCGGTAAATAAAAAGTAAAGTCTGGTTTTGTACCACTACTCATAATTTTCTGGGATTCGTAATGAATTCCATCTTTATATTCCATTATTCCCAGTAAGTCTTCAACTTGGAATTCAGCCCATTGTCCCCTACTTTGATTGTTGTTAAGTACAGATATAAGATTTCTAGTCTGTTGATCAACACCAGATATTGAACTTTTTATCTCACCTGTTTTTTCTAAAAAATCTTTTACAGTCTTATCTGATTTATCAAGGAGCTTATAAATTTGAGATTCTTCATTTTCAATTAATTCACTAACTATTCCTTTAATTAAATACTCATCATCTTTTTCAGCGACTTCTTCTTTTCGTGTAACGAAATACACTACCGTAGCCATAAGAATGATATTTATTAAATAAAATGCAATATCCATGATTCAAGAATAGCAATAACAATAGACAATTTTTACTAAATTGTGGGTAAGATTTATTAAACTGTGTCGAAAATTTTTTTAAAACTAAATTTAAAGTTTTCTGCAGAATAATTACTTAGAATAAAGTCTTTTGCATTACTACCTATGTGTGTCGCCTCTTCGTAATTACCTTCTACTTCTTTTATCTTTGAGGCCAAGCTTTCAATGCTGTTGCTTTCAAATATATAGCCTGTCTGACCTTCTATGACAATATCTCCCATACCTGGTGCATCGGTTACTAGAACAGGACATGCAGTAGCTTGGGATTCAAATATTACTCTTGCTAGGCCTTCGGAGACGGAGGGAAGGATCATTAAATTGACTTTAGAATAAAAAGTTTTAACACTTTTTCTATCTACTGACCCAAAAAATTTAACTTGGTCTTCCAAGGAGTAACTACTTATGAGATTCTTCAGGCTTTCTAGATACTTCAAATTAGGTGTAGGGCCCACAATGAGGAACTCAATATTATCTTGGTTTATAAGCTTCATAGCCTCAACAATTAAATGAGGTTTCTTCCTATCCGTCACACTTCCTATAAATAATATTTGAAACTTTTCTTCGGCATTTCTATTAACATCTAGATCTTTAAAATCATCAAAATCTACCCAAGCTGGAAAGCGAACGATATCTTTTTCTTTATTTATTTCTTTTACTTGAGCTTCAGTGGATGACGAAACAGCCCTAATAATATCGGCGTTATTAATCGTATATCTTGAAAGCTTCATGAAAATATACTTATACACACGTGGAATGAGTAGGTTTTTTTCTAAACCTAAAGTCTCTATAAAGTCTCCATGAGTTTCAACGATAATTTTTACATTTCTGTGTCTTGATTTCACAACAAGCATAGAAAAAAAACTTGATACTGGATCCTGAAAGCAAACTATCTCAATATTGTTACTTTTAATTATCTCTGATGTTGAAAATAATGAAACTATCAATATC
Source organism: Acidimicrobiia bacterium (assembly GCA_028376655.1). Classification (GTDB taxonomy): domain Bacteria; phylum Actinomycetota; class Acidimicrobiia; order Actinomarinales; family Actinomarinaceae; genus Actinomarina. The sequence goes on along the minus strand of JAONAZ010000011.1, from coordinate 11,874 downwards.
TTAAAATAATTATAGAAACGACTTTTTGTTTTCTTGAAAAAGTAAAGATTTGTATTTTCTAAATTAATTTCTCTTTTTTCATTTGCAAATGCGACTACATTTAAATTGCATACCTGTGATAAATACTCAAATTTTTTTCGCATATTATCATCAAGAGGAATCTTGTATGTTGTTGGAGCAATAAAAAGAACATTCTTCATGTGTGAAAAAATATTTCTAGTTCTTTTATTAATTCCTCATCGTGTGTCCATGGTATTGAGTGAGCAGCACTGTCGAAAATTATTTCGGTAACATTTTCCAAATCTTTGATCACTTCCTGTGAAGTTTCTTCAGGAACTAAACTATCTTTCCCGCCCGTAATCACTAATGTTTCAGTACTAATTTCTTTTATCCAAGGTCTAGCATCATATGGTACAACATATCTTCCACCATCCTCATATATAAAGTCATCTTTAGATTTATGTAAATTATTCCACGCCCAATCAGTGTATTCATTTCCTAACGCACCCGTTTTACGTAAATGTGAAAACTTAGATTTAGGATTCATATTTGGAAATAATCTCTCTCTAATTCTTACTACTGCAACGAAAGCCTTGAATAAAGGTTTATCTTTATATACAGCACCTCCAAGCCAGCTGAATGGAGTTATTAAAACCATCTTATTCACTAACTCTTTCTTCTTCCTTGAAATACTAAGTGCGACGGCACTACCCATTGACCAGCCAACTAAATTACATTTTTCTATTCCAAGTTGATTTAATATACTAATAACTATATCCGCATTTTCATCTACGTCCCATCTCATCCAGCTTGAATCTGATTTTCCATGGTTCTTCATGTCAATTGTTATAAAAGAATTTTTTTCCTGATAAAAAGGTAAAATTTTGAACCAGCTCCCTAAAGAATCTGAACCCCAGCTATGTAGAAAAATAATTGGTGTTGTATTCTCAACATAAGATTCTCGAATAAAATATTCTTTTTCTCGAATAAATATTGTTCTCCCTGGTATTTTTGTAGGATGAATCTGAGTTAGCCCTTCGGTTTGACCTGATTTTGTACCAATCAAGTTTTTTAACAAAGTAGCGATTGCAAAATATTTTGTAAATTTTTTAATCATTATTACTAAATAATATTTATCTTTTCGATATATTCGGTATTTATTTTACCTATTTCCCAAAGGTCTAGACCCATGCTCTCTTTAATCTCTGAGATATCAACTTTTTCAGCTTCAGGAACAGAAATAAGCAATCCTCCACTAGTTTGTGCATCACAACAAAGCTTTATTAAATTTTCATCTCGGCTGTTATCAATTATTAACTCACTAACATGGTCTAAATTTCTTTGGCTTCCTGCTGAAAAGACACCCTCTAAGATTAATTCTTGAACTCCCTCAATTATTGGAAGGCTTTTACTATTAATTTCTACTCCAAGATTTGTATTTTTTAGCATCTCACTTAGGTGACCAAATAATCCAAATCCTGTTATATCCGTTACTGCGTTTGCTCCATATTGATGTGCGAAATCAGCTGCGGTATTGTTTAAAGTAGCCATTATTTCTGTAGCTATAATGATAATCTCAGAGCTGGCTTTACCTTTCTTGATTGCTGTGGATATCACTCCTGTACCTAATGGTTTAGATAAAAATAGACGATCTCCGTTTTTAATAGTGTTGTTCAAAAAGACTTTTTCTTTTGCTACTCCAGTTACGGAGAAGCCGTACTTGGGTTCACCGTCATCAATACTATGTCCCCCGATAACTGAACATTTGGCTTCTTGCATGACATCTAGTCCACCCCTGATGACTTCTCCAAGAATTTCAAAACTAATATGGTCTCTTGGCCAGCAAACTAGTTGTAATGCCGACAGAGGCTCTCCTCCCATTGCATAGATATCAGAGAGTGCATTTGCAGCGGCAACTCTACCCCAGTCATAAGGGCTATCCAAGATTGGAGTAAAAAAGTCTATGGACTGAATAAGCTTATTACCATTAACCTCTACTACTCCCGCATCATCAGGATTATTTAGACCTACAGAAACATTTTCAGCTTCTAAGGCTTTATGATTTTTAAATTGCGACAAGACTTGTGCAAGCTCACTAGGTGATAATTTACAAGCTCAACCAGATCCGTGAGAATACTCTGTTAATCTCATAACACCTCCAATTTAAATATTGCTGAGCTTTTCAGCTTTTACTTCATTTTTAAAACATGCTTGAATTACTTCCAACAAAGGACTTGGCTCATAGTTTTTTTCATTAATTTTATTAACAAACTTTCCATGTTTAGCTGTTGAAAGTGCGAATACACTATCCATTTCATAAATTTCATCAACAGTTACACGTCCTTCCTTAACTTTTAGTAAATTATTAATTCCAAATTTATTAATATATTGTCTTGTAATTGAATCTAGTATCCCAAGTTTTAAGTCAGGAATAAATACTGTATCTCCCTTTATCCAACCAATAGAAAATGTTGGACCTTCCAGGATGATATTTTTTCTATTGAGTAGTAACGCATCAGAAAAACCATTTTGTTCGGCTAAACGTGTTTGTGTAATATTTAAAGCATAGGATGTAGATTTTGTACCAACGATTTGATTCTCTTCTAAAGAGAAGTCTCCACCTGGATGCCACGGGCTAAGTTGTGTCTCCAGAGAATAATACTCAGGTATTACAACAGGTTTCTGATAAAACATCAAGACATCATAGCTATCAATACTTTCCGATCTGCTTATAATTACTCTCACATAACCATCAGTAAAGTTAGAAGCCACTTTTTGTAAGTCTATCTTGATTAAGTCAAAATCAATATTTTCAAACAACATCTTCTGGGCTGAACGTTCAAATCTTTTTAAATGTCTATCGAGAGCAAAGAGAAAACGGTCGTGAATTCGAATGGCTTCGAAGATTCCATCTCCTCTCCAAAGGGATAAGTTTTCAATTGGTAAGTTGAAGTCACTTTTGGATACTTCAATCCCGTTAATTAGATACACTTCTACAAATATCTTTCTCTTATGTATGTATTGGTAATTGGCATTCTTCTATCTTTACCAAAAGCTCTTTCCGTTAATTTTACTCCCGGGGCAACTTGTTTTCTTTTGTATTCATTTTTATCAACTTTTTCTAAAACATCATAAACTATTCCGCTTTCAATTCCTGAAGCAATTATTTTTTCAGAAGAAAAATCAGACTCAATATACATTTTTAATATTTTGTCCAATAATTCGTAATCTGGAAGTGAGTCAGAATCAAACTGATTATCACTAAGTTCTGCACTAGGTTCTTTACTGATTGAGTTTAGTGGAATTACTATTGAGTCTTGATTTCGAAACTCTGAAAGTTTGTAGACCTCAGTCTTATACACATCTTTTAGTAAGGCAAAACCACCTGCTAAATCCCCATAAAGTGTGGAGTATCCAACCGCCATCTCAGATTTGTTACCCGTTGACAAAACCATGGCACCTAATTGATTGGAAAGACCCATAATTATATTTCCTCTTATTCTTGATTGGATATTTTCATCGGTAACACTCGCGAGTGGTTCTTCTAGGGTATCTTTTAAAAGGGTCCTTAACTTGTCAACGGTATCTTCAATTTCAATAACTTTAAATTCTATATTTAGATTTTCAGCAAGTTTTTTTGCATCTTCTACAGAACTATCCGGGTTATATTTTGAAGGCATAGCTATGCCTATTACATTATCTGAACCAAGAGCATCAACTGCAATTGTCGCTGTAAGAGCTGAATCAATTCCTCCTGAAAGCCCAACAAGAACTTTTTGAAAGTTATTTTTTTGAACATAATCTGAAAGGCCTAATTTAAGAGCTTCATACATTGACTCAAGCTCATCAAAAAGTGTATGAGACTGTAAGTCTGAAAGTTTATCTTTTTTTATATTCAATGTAAGTTTGGAATCTGAAACTATATCTTTTACCTGTAGCTCTAGGTCAAAAGAAAAAACTTCTTCTTGAAATTGACTCGCTTGAAAAATGATTTCACCTGAAGAATCGACAACAAAAGAACCTCCATCAAAAACTAATTCATCTTGTCCTCCAACCATATTTAGATATATAATCGGAACATTCAACTTCTTGGATTTTTCAATAACATGTTTTCTGCGAGAGTTGGTTTTATTAATGTCAAAGGGTGAGGCATTGATATTTACAATTAAAGACGCTCCAGCTTTAACTTGAAGGTCAGCAGGTCCATCTTCAATCCAAATATCTTCACAAATATTAATTCCAATAGCTATATCGTCATACCAAAACAAATCAGCTGGTTTACTTCCTTTTGAAAAATATCTTGCCTCATCAAAAACAGAGTAATTTGGAAGAAAGCACTTATGGTAAATCCCTTTTACATCTCCATTTTGGACAATAGCGGCAGCATTAGAAATTTTTCTTTCAAAGTTATCAGTTGATTTCACATTTAAACTTCTGTCAACAAAGCCTAATATTGCACTAGTAGAACCAGAAAATGCTGCTATTTCTTCTAAAACTGCAAAATTTTTACCAACAAAACTCTCTCTAAGAAGTAAATCTTCAGGTGGATAGCCAGTTATTGAAAGTTCAGGGAAAATTACAATATCAGATTGTATTTTTTCTGATTTCTCTAATGTGTCAAGAATTTTAGCTTTGTTTTCCTGGATCGCTCCAACGGAAAAAGATAGTTGAGCACCGGTAAGCCTTATTTTTTTTGTATTCACAATACAATGATAGGTTGATGATTGACTAAGAAGATACAGTAATTTTTATATCTTTTGACTCTTCTATCCATTTTGAGACTCGTTTAGTAGAGGGCATTCTATCTACTATTTTTTTCTTTTTATTTATAAATTCCATCGTTTCATGAAGAGATTCTGGATTTCTTCTTTTCAACTCAGCGATGCTTTCAATTCCTGATGCTTCTAAAAGATCAGCATAATCTCTTCCTAAATTTTTAATCTTCATGAGTTCAGCTCTCTTGGCCCAATGCAAAAGTTTTGGTGAGGTAATACCTGTTTCTTTTGTTAACAAAGCTCTACCAGAGCGAGTTGAGGCAATCTGTAAAAAAGTAACTGTTGTTCTTACCCTAGCTCTTCTCAATTTAGTAGCCTCGGTGTGGGTCATGCCATTTATGGAATCTATTGAAGTCATTATTGAATTTTACAAAAAAACTAATATAAATTAAGTAAAAATGTGAAGAGTTTTTCCCACTCTAAAAATCTTTTTGTTCATCAAAATCTGTAGGTCTAAGGAAGTTAAAGTTGATACTTTTAGTTTTAAATTCTGATGATTCAAAGAAATTAATTAAATCAAACTCTCCAAAAACAGAGTCAACTTCATCAGATGAATTATCCTGAGTTATGAGTTCAAGCTTATTCCAGAAATATTTGGGTACGACTACAGGGTATCCATATTTATATCTATATTTTGGAATCATTACTTCATCAAAGTCGTGTTTTGTGTTTAAAAGTTTTTGGATTACTTTACCATCAACTGATGGTTGATCTCCTAGAAAAATAAATACGTTTTCAAAATTTTTATTATGATTTAAATGATGTAGTCCAGTCCTTATTGAAGAGATTATTCCTTCTTGCCAGTTTTCATTTATAAGAATTGCGGAAGATTTGAAATCAACCTTTTCTATAATTGTCTCACTGTCGTGACCAAGTACGACTACAGCTTCTTCAAAATATGTTGATACTGTTTCAATGGTAGTTTCTAATATTGTAGAACCTTTATATTCTGCCAACTGTTTAGGGAATCCCATTCTCAAAGATTCTCCCGCTGCCAATATTATTGCTGCATTCACAGTGCAACCAAACTTGAGAATCCTGAAAAAAGAATTAACAATATTGCTTCAATATTTCTTAACATATATACCTGTTTTAAACCTGACCCCAAGCATACTAATGAAAATATACTTGTTGCTAATAAAATTACTCCTTGTAAAGCGATAGAGTCAAAAAATAAAATTGGTGCATTTAGAAGTATTGGTATAGAAGAAAATCCATAAACTACTCCTACAAAAATTAAATTTGGATCTCTCTTAAAGAAATATTTTAAAACTGCATAAATAATTAAAACTGAAATAAATATATTTACGAATCCAAAAATTTGACTAGTAATTAAAGTGCTAAAATTGTCTATTGAATCAAAACTTTCTTCTACCTCAATTATTAATGTCTGAAACTCAATGACCGTATCTTGAGGGAGATCCGCACTAGATTCAGAAATAATTTGTTTTACATAAATTACAAGATTCTTTAAAAAAGTTGTAACTGCTAATGTACTAATAATTGAACCAGAAAGCCATATTGCTATTGCCTTTTGTAATGAAGACTTCTGGGTAACTAGTTCTCCATAAATATATTTATCTAATTGAAGCACTCTGTAAAAAATTGTATTGTTTCTCATTTTATTTATTTATACCTTAGAATCCAGTGTATGACTATAGCAAAGTTAATTTCATATTGTTTAGCCATAGCTATGACAATAGTTATATTTTGGGCACAAACCCAAGTATCCATACTTGACTCTCCTATTCCACAACTTCCTTGGGGTATTGTGTCTTTAGTAGACCTTTATGCCGGATTTACAATATTTGGCCTATGGATTGCATATAAAGAAACAGTGCTGAGGACTTTCTTTTGGGTTGTGGGGCTCATATTTTTGGGTAATCTAACAACAGCTGTTTATGTAATTTATAGTATCAATAAATCAAAGGGTGATATGAAAGTTTTCTTTTTAGGAGATAAAAATTAATCTTTTTTAAGGTTATCTAAAAGAATGAGAGAAACATCTCTGACCTTAATTGACTCACCTCTACCTAGTTCTTTAACTCCGTCATCCATCATGATATAACAAAAAGGACAGGCTACAGCGACTTCATCAGCGCCAGTTTCAATTGCTTCTTCGGATCTCTCAATGTTGACTTTTTTACCTGTAGACTCTTCCATCCACATTCTTCCACCACCAGCACCGCAACAAAAACTATTGGTACCTTGACGCTTCATTTCACGAACTTCTATTCCGCCTATTGATCCAAGTATCTCCCTTGGGGCGGTATAAATATCATTGTGCCTACCAAGGTAACAGGAGTCATGATAAGTTATTACATAAGGGTCTTCACTTGTTCCAACTTCTATCTTCCCAGACTGAACTAATTCTGTTAATAACTGACTATGGTGAATAACTTCAAAATTACCACCAAGCTGAGGATACTCATTGGCTATTGTGTTGAAACAATGTGGGCACTGGGTAATAATTTTTTGAACATTTAAATTATTCATGTTTTCAATATTTTGAATTGCTAATTGCTGAAATACAAATTCATTACCAGTTCTTCTAGCTGAGTCTCCTGTACAAACTTCTTTGGGGCCCAAAACTGCATAAGATACTCCAGCACGTTTTAACAACGTTGCTACCGCTTTTGTGACAGGAACGTTTCTGTCATCAAATGCCCCTGCACAACCGACCCAATATAAATATTCAAAATCTTCTTTGTTTTCATCTTCAAGCATGGGGACGTCAAATTCTAAACCTTCAGACCACTTCATTCTGTCATTCTGAGATGCGCCCCATGGGTTAGAAGAGTTTTCCATTGCGACATAAGCTTTTCCAAGTTCTGAAGGAAAGTCAGAAGCCATTAATGCAAGGTGTCTTCTCATATCAAGTATTTTGTCTAGAATTTCAATATTTACAGGACAAACTTCATCACATGCTCGACAGGAGGTACAAGCCCATAGCTCTTCAGCTGTTATTCTTTCAAATACATTTGATGTTTTTACATGTAAGTCAATTGGTGTTGAGACTGTTGCAGGAACTGGAGGGGAGCCAGATTCTGACATGACCTGTCCAACTTTAAGGATAATCTCACGTGGGTCTAGAGGTTTGCCTGTTAAGTTAGCTGGACAAACAGAAGTACACCTTCCACAAACGGTACAAGCATCGAGATCTACAAGTTGCTTCCACGAGAAATTTTCAATAACCTCTACACCAACAGAGTCAATATCATCTGCTTCAAGAAGATTACCGATATCTTTCATTGCTCCTTTAGGCCTATCTTTTGGACTAAGAAACATATTGACTGGAGACGTGATGATGTGTCTGAGTTTAGATTGGGGAAGGGAAATTAGAAAAACGAAAAATGATATTACATGCAAGATCCATGATGTTCTATGAAAAAGAACTCCGTTTTCAATAGGAAGGATATCAGCAATAAAGTAACCGACAAAACTCCATTTTTCATACTCAGGAAAGCCTTCAACAATTATTCTTCCTGCCTCAGTTGTTAATCCAGAAAGTCCCATAAAAGCTAAAAGACCAAGTGTTAGATAGTCATCCATTTTTGTTTTTGTTTTAATTCTGAATTCTGTACCAAAGATTCTTCTAAATAGAGCCCAAGCAATTCCAAATAAATATATTAGTGATGCTATTTCAAGAGAAAATGAATAAATAAAATATGTGGTTCCTTGGAGAAACTTTAGTGAAGGAGGCATTAAATGGTGAATTTCTAATGTAATTGTTCCAGCAAATAATCCAAGGAAGCCAACATAAATCATTGAATGCATTAAACCGGCCGCACGAAACCTCAACACAGTTCTCATAAGGATACCGTCAAAAAAGTTTTTAATTTTCGAGGTTAGACTTGTCTTTCTCTTTTCACTGGTGCCACGTGCCCAGTTTTTTGCTCTTAGTGAAAAAAGGTAACCACTGATAAATACAGAAGAAGCACTTAAGAGATAGAAACCATACTGGAGGTATTTAGGTATATTTTCAAATACTCTTCGACCTTCAACGATATCTCCCTCTGGAAATATATAACTAGCAGCCCATAAAAATAAAGTGCCGACAGCACTCCCTGCTGAGAAAAGTAAAACATAATCATTTACTTGTTTTTGTTTTTTTTGGTTAATCATTATTTATTTCTTGTGAAATTTCACGTGATTTATTAGTTGCTGAGTTAATTGCATTGTAGATAATTTTATCAAAAGAATCGTTAACAAGCGAATTGAGGCCTGCTTCAGTAGTTCCGTTAGGAGACTTTATTTTATCTACGGTTGAACTGAATTCATCATCAGAGAGAAATGATGGGAGTGACCTAACTAACTCTCTAATTATTTTATTTGCTTCTGATTTTTCTAAACCTGATTGCTCTGCAGCTTCAACTATTTTTGATGATAATTCTAAATACCAGGCTGGACCGCTTCCAAAAATTGAGGTTATTATATGAAATAGTTTTTCATCATATTCAGAAATAGTACCAAGACCACCTAGTACTTCAAGAAAGGATAAATAATCTTCTTGATAATTTTTGGTATATGGAATAAATCCATTGTTTTCCTTAATTGATAAATTAGGCATCAATCTAATTATTTTATTTTTAAAGTATTTTTCGAAATAAGCAATTTCAACACCTGCTAACACAGTACAAATAAGAACATTCTCTGATATCTTATGAGAGTTTAATGAAATAAACTCTTTTACATCTTTAGGTTTTATACAGAGAATCAAAACACCTTCACTGATATTTTCAATTTCACTCATAATATGAGAACTTTTTAATGGAGAAGATTCGGGGATTTGATCATAAAGGTATACGGTTAAATCATCTTTAAGGTGATTTAAACCAGTTGAAAGTGATGAACCAAGGTTGCCAACACCAACAATATGAATATCCAAATTAACCATTATTTAATATTATCACTATTAAAAGAAATGTATATCACTATGATTTATAGAAAAAAATTTACGAAAAGTTTGCATAAATTTATAACTATATTATATTTTATATAAATCTAAGTAAATATACATAGATTATATGTATAATAAAACATAGATAAGAAAGGATAACAATGAGTGGTACGTTAACAGCTTCTTCAGTAAAACCTGGAGTTAGGCGATCAAAAAAATACACATCTGGTCGTGTTTGTGAGATTTTATCTTGTGAAACTCAAATAAGCATTTATAACAAGAAAAAGTATTGTTTCTTGCATTCTCCAGTCTCCTATCCAAGGGTTAGAGGACATTTATCAAGAGAACAAGAACCAAAAATTTAATCAAAACAGAAATTTTTTAGAAAGGAAATTAAAAATGGGAAAAGCAGTAGGAATTGACTTGGGAACAACAAACAGTGTTGTTGCAGTATTAGAAGGTGGAGAACCCGCCGTAGTAGCAAACGCAGAAGGAAATAGAACTACACCATCAATTGTTGCTTTTAAAGGTGAAGAGGTTCTTGTTGGAGAACTTGCTAAAAGGCAGGCAATAACAAATCCTGATAACACAATAAGGTCAATTAAAAGAGAGATAGGGACCCCTTGGAAGCAAAAATTTGAAGGAAGTGAATACACACCTCAAGAAATATCAGCAAGAATTTTACAGAAATTAAAGCGAGACGCAGAAGCTTACCTAGGTGAAGATGTGACAGAAGCTGTAATTACTGTTCCAGCATATTTTAATGATGCTGAACGTCAAGCTACAAAAGAAGCTGGGAAAATTGCTGGCTTAAATGTATTAAGAATTATTAATGAACCAACTGCAGCATCTTTAGCTTATGGATTAGAAAATAGTGAAGATCAAAAAATATTAGTCTATGACTTAGGTGGTGGAACATTTGACGTTTCAGTATTAGAAATTTCAGAAGGTGTCTTTGAGGTGAAGTCAACAGCCGGTGATTCTAAACTTGGTGGTGATGATTGGGATCAGAAAGTAATGGATTGGTTGGTTGAAAAGTTTAAATCATCAACCGGTATTGATATTTCAAGCGACAACATGGCAATGCAAAGAATAAAAGAAGGTGCAGAGAAAGCAAAAATTGAACTTTCCTCAACTAGCGAAACAGAAATTAATTTACCCTTTATTACTGCGAATGATGCTGGGCCACAACATTTACTAGAAAAGTTATCTAGAAGTGAATTTGAAAAAATTACTTCTGATTTAGTAGAGAGAACAAAGGATCCAGTAAATAAGGCTATTGATGATGCCGGACTATCATTCTCAGATATTGATCACATAATTTTAGTTGGTGGATCAACAAGAATTCCTTCTATCCAAGCTCTAGTTAAAACTATGACTGGAAAAGATCCTCATAAAGGAGTCAATCCTGATGAAGTAGTTGCATCTGGAGCAGCTATACAAGCAGGTGTATTAAAAGGTGATGTTAAAGATGTATTACTTCTTGATGTTACTCCATTGACCCTGGGAGTTGAGACTAAAGGTGGAATTGTTGCAAAGATGATTGAAAGAAACACAACAATTCCTACTAAGAGATCTGAAACATTTACTACTGCTGAAGATGGTCAAACAGAAGTTGAAATCCATGTTCTTCAAGGAGAAAGGGAAATGGCTTCGGGTAATAAATCACTAGGTAAATTTAAACTAACTGAGATACCATCAGCTAAACAGGGTACCCCTCAAATTGAAGTTACGTTTGATATTGATGCAAATGGAATTGTTAATGTGAATGCAAAAGACCTTGGTACTGGTAAGGAGCAGAACATTACCATCACTGGTGGAACTGCACTTGAGGACGATGAAATAGAAAGAATGATCAAGGATGCTGAGACTCATGCAAATGAAGATGCTCAGAAAAAAGAACTCATTGAAACTAGGAACTTAGCTGAAGGTATGGTTACTTCTACTGAAAAAATGCTTGAGGAAAATAAAGATAAAGCTACTGAAGAAGAGATTACAGCTATGACTGATGGCAAGGATGCTCTTTCTAAGGTGCTTGAAAATGAAGAAGCTACTCTTGATGAAATCAAAAATTCTATCGAGGAGCTAACAAAATCAAGTCAATCATTCGCTGAGAAGCTTTATGCTGAGGCTCAACAAGATGCAGAAAATACATCTTCTGAAGACACAGAAAATGAAGATGTTGTTGACGGCGAAGTT
>JAONAZ010000010.1 GCA_028376655.1 Acidimicrobiia bacterium | reverse complement strand
TTAGAGATGATGGAACAAGTTGATAATTATATTGAAGAACCAACAAGAATAGTTGATAAACCATTCTTGATGCCTGTAGAGGATGTATTTTCTATCACTGGTAGAGGTACAGTTGTTACTGGAAGAATCGAACAAGGAATCGTTAACGTAAACGAAGAAGTTGAAATTATCGGTATTAGAGATACCCAAAAATCAGTATGTACTGGTGTTGAAATGTTCAGAAAACTACTTGATGAAGGTAGAGCTGGAGACAACGTCGGACTGCTTTTACGTGGTATAGATAAAGAAGATGTTGAAAGAGGACAGGTTATCGCAAAACCAGGTTCTATCACCCCTCATACAAAATTTGAGGGTGAAGTATATGTCTTGACAAAAGAAGAGGGTGGACGTCACAATCCGTTCTTTAAAGGATACAGACCGCAGTTCTATTTTAGAACTACTGATGTAACCGGTGAAGTTAGTCTTCCAGAGGGTACCGAAATGGTAATGCCTGGTGACAACGTCTCCGTAACAGTTGAACTAATCTCTCCAATTGCGATGGAAGAAGGAGTGAAGTTTGCTATCCGTGAGGGTGGCAGAACTGTAGGAGCAGGACAAGTAACAAAAGTTATAGAGTAATAAAAATCAACCGGGGGTAGACTACTTGCTCCCGGTTTTTTTATGAGGAAGAAATGGCAAAGCAACAACAGCAGATAAGAATAAAGTTAAAAGCATACGACAACTATGTTGTTGACGAATCTGCGCGTAAAATTGCAGAAACAGTTATCAAGACTCAAGCAAAAGTAAAAGGACCAATACCTCTCCCAACTCAGATTCACAGATACTGTGTTATAAGATCCCCGCACGTTTTTAAGAAATCTAGAGAGCACTTTGAGATGAGAATTCATAAAAGGCTTATAGATATTATCGAACCTACTCCTAAAACTGTAGATTCACTAATGAGACTAGATCTACCAGCTGGTGTAGAAGTAGAGATTAAGTTATGAAAACATTAATAGCTAAAAAAGTTGGAATGACTCAAATATTTGATGAAGAATCAAATGCAAAGGGTGTAACAGTTTTAGATATATCGGGATGCAGGGTAGTGCAGGTTAAATCTACTGAAAAAGATGGATACTCTGCGGCTCAACTCACCATAGGATCTACAAAGAAAGTTAATAGACCAACACAGAAACATTATGACAAATATAAAGTTGAACCAGGAGAGTGTCTTTATGAAGTTCCTTTAGAAGAAGATTCCGAAATGAAATCAGGGACTGAATTAAATGTAAGTGAGTACTTTGAAGTAGGTCAAAAAATTGACATTACAGGATTTTCAAAAGGCCATGGTTTTACAGGTGTAATGAAACGTCACAATTTTTCAGGTCAAAAAGCTAGTCATGGTGTTCATAAAGTACACAGAGCTGGTGGTTCAATTGGTAACGCCTCATATCCTGGACATGTTTTTAAAGGGCAAAAAATGGCAGGTAGAATGGGTAATGAAAAGAAGACAATTCAATCAGTGACAATTGTAGAAATCAATGCAGAAAAAAATTATATTTTAGTTAACGGACCAGTTCCAGGAAAAAAAGGAAATATAGTCCAAATACAGTCAGCGGTTAAGGTTTCATAATGAGTATTAAGCTGGATACTTACAACACTTCAGATAGCAAAGTAACAAAAAATCAATTCAATTATGAGGTAGTCGAAGATATAAATATTGGGTTACTTCATCAAGTTGTAAAATCAAATAGAACAAATTATAGAAATAATACTGCTTCTGTAAAAACAAGATCACAAGTATCTGGTACCGGTGCAAAGCCTTGGGCCCAAAAAGGTACGGGTAGAGCGAGACAGGGTTCATTACGTTCACCACAATTTGTTGGTGGGGGTATTGCACATGGTCCTGGTGGAAGAGTGTATATTGACAGAACCCCTAAAAAAATGAAAAAAAAGTCTCTCAATATGGCAATTTCTCAAAGGATAAAAGAAGAAGCTCTTTTCATAATTGATGGAGAATCAGTAGAGACACCTTCAACAAAGATGGCCTCAACAGTGTTAAAAGAATTTAACATTGATCGATCATTTATATTTGTCTACGGTGAAAGCGATGACAATTTAATTAAATCATTTAGAAATTTAAAAAACTCAAGAGTTGTTTCAGTAAAAAAACTTTCCACATACGATGTTGTGTCAACTGACAACATGGTTTTGTCAAAGAATGCAATGAATCAGATTACAGGAGAAAGTGTATGAAGCACTTAGAAGATGTTTTAATTTCCCCTGTAATTTCTGAAAAATCTTATGACAGAATCTCAAATTCTAATGCCTACACTTTCTTTGTCCATTCCGACGCTAAAAAACCAGAGATAAAAAGAGCAGCAAAAGAGTTATTTGATGTTGAAGTATTATCTGTGAATACAATGTACAGGAAAGGCAAGAAAAAAAGATTTGGTTATATTTTAGGTCAACAGAGTACGAGAAAAATAGCAATAATCACCCTTCAAGAGGGAGATACTATCGAGGCATTTGGGGTATAGGTTATGGGACAAAAGAAAATTAGACCAATAACTCCTGGAATGAGAGGACAAGTATCTGGAGACTTTAAAGAAATTACAAAAAGTAAGCCTGAGAAGTCCTTACTTCAATCTAAAAATTCATCTGGTGGAAGAAACAATAAAGGCCGAATCACATCCAGACATCGTGGTGGTGGACACAAAAGAAAATACAGAATAATAGATTTTAAGCGCACTAAAGATAATATACCAGCAAAAGTAGCAGCTATTGAGTACGACCCAAATAGAAATGCTCGTATAGCCCTTCTTCATTATGTTGATGGAGAAAAAGCTTATATCATTGCACCTGATGGAATCACTCCAGGTTCTCAAGTAATATCTGGTCCAAAAGCTGATATTAAAGATGGTAACTGTCTTCCTCTTAGAAATATTCCAGCTGGTACATTTGTACACAATGTTGAGCTAAGGCCTGCAGGTGGAGCAAAAATGGCAAGATCTGCTGGATCATCAGTTCAGCTAATGAGCAAAGAGGGAGGACTAGCACTCCTAAGACTTCCTTCTGGTGAAATGAGAACAGTTTCAATGGATTGTAGGGCAACAATTGGAACAGTAGGAAATGCTGAAGCAGAACTAACAAAACTTGGTAAAGCAGGACGAAAAAGATGGAAGGGTGTAAGACCTCAAACAAGAGGTGTAGCAATGAACCCTGTTGACCATCCACTTGGTGGTGGAGAGGGTAAATCATCTGGAGGTAGAACTCCTGTTAGCCCTTGGGGTAAGCCAGAGAAAAAGACTAGAAATAAAAAGAAATACAGCAATAAATCAATTGTTAGAGGACGATCCCAAAAGGGTAGAGGTTAATTATGTCAAGAAGTCTTAGAAAAGGACCATTTGTAGACGATCATTTACTTTCAAAAGTAGAGGATGCAAAAAATAGTGGTAACAAAACAGTCATAAAGACTTGGAGTAGAAGGTCTACAGTAGTTCCTGAAATGGTTGGATTGACAATAGCAGTTCACAATGGAAGACAACATCTTCCTGTATTTATTACAGAGGCAATGGTTGGACACAAGCTTGGAGAGTTTTCTCCAACTCGTACATTTAAAGGACACCCAGGACAGAACTAATGGAAAAACAAACAGTTACAGCAAAAGGCAAATACATCAGACAATCCCCATATAAGGTGAGATTAGTTTTAAATTTAATAAGAGGACTAAATGTTAATGAAGCCCTTAATATATTGACTTTCACAAAAAGAAAAGCAGCAACCGATATTAAACAGCTTTTAGAAAGTGCTATCGCCAATGCTGAAAATAATTATGGAATGTCTTCCTCAAATTTAGAGATTACAAAAGCAATTGCAGATGAAGGACCTACCTTAAAAAGATTTCGACCTAGAGCTAGAGGAAGTGCTGGAAGAATCAATAAAAGAACTTCCCACATATTAATTGAATTAGAAAGCGCAGAGGGGTAACAATGGGTCAAAAAACACATCCATATGCATTTAGGATTGGAATAGTCAATGACTGGAAGTCTAGATGGTTTAGTGATAAGGACTATACAAAACTTGTTAACCAAGACTATAGAATTAGAGAATTTTTAACAGCAGAGCTGTTAAAGGGAGCACTTTCAAGAATTGAGATTGAGAGAACAAGAGATAAAGTTCAAGTAGACATCCATACCGCTCGTCCTGGAGTAGTAATAGGTAGAAAAGGTGCAGAAGCTGATCGTTTGAGAAAAGGTCTTGAGGAACTCACCAGTCAACCAGTAAAACTTAACATAATTGAAGTTCGAGAGGCTGAACTTGATGCACAACTTCTATCTAGAGCAGTAGCTGATCAATTAGAAAACAGAGTTGCTTTCAGAAGAGCCATGAAAAGAGCCGTTGGTTCTGCTTTAAAGGCGGGAGCAGAAGGCGTTAGGGTTGAATGTTCTGGTCGCTTAGGTGGTGCAGAAATGGGTAGAAGAGAATGGTATAGAGAAGGACGTGTCCCTCTACATACATTAAGAGCAGATATAGATTTCGGTAGAGCAACAGCTCACACAACAGTTGGCGCAATAGGTGTAAAAGTATGGGTTTACAAAGGGGATGTTGTAGCAAGCAATAAACTTCATCAAGAGAAGATAGCTGCTGAAGCTTCTCTTGCAAGTGGAGGACCCACAAGTGGGAGAGTCAAATCAGTAAAGTCAAGAGTTGAAGCTGCTGTGGGCGAAACAAAAGAGTCAAGAATTCTTGAAGCCGGTGGTGGTAAAAAAGCTGGTGAGCAGGGTTCAAAGATAGTTGAAGCTGGCGGAGGCAAAAAAATTACTCCTGTAAAAGCACAAGAACAATTTGAAGAAGAAAAATCAATATTGGAAGAAGAATAATTTATGTTAATGCCTAAAAAAACAAAATATAGAAAATCTCATAGAGGGAGAAGAAGAGGCATGTCCAAAGGTGGAACCGAGGTAAATTTTGGTGACTTTGGTTTACAAGCATTAGAGACTTCTTATATTACGGGTCGTCAAATTGAAGCAGCAAGAATAACAATTACACGAACCATGCAAAGAAAAGGTAAAGTTTGGATAAATATTTTTCCTCACAAACCCATTACTACAAAACCTGCTGAGGTAAGGATGGGTTCTGGTAAAGGAGCAGTTGAATATTATGTAGCTGTAGTAAAACCTGGAAGAATCATGTTTGAGATTTCCGGAGTATCAGAAGAAGTTGCAAGAGAAGCTATGAGAAAAGCTGGACATAAATTACCAATAGATACAAAATTTGTAATGAGGCACACATGAGCATAAATGATTTAAGAGAATTATCTATTTCAGAATTAGAGACTAAAGTCACTGAATTAAAAAAAGAATTAATGGAGTCAAGATTCTCTTTGGCAACAAGTCAAATTGAAGACAACTCAGTATTTAAAAAAATAAAAAAACAAATTGCACAAGCAAAGACTGTTTTAAACCAAAAAAAAAGAGAAGATATGATGAAAGCTGATAATAATGAGTAACCAAGTGGAGAGATCGTCAAGAAAAGTTAAAACAGGTGTTGTTGTATCTGACAAAAGACAAAACACAGTGACCGTAGCTATTGAATTACAGTATCCTCATCCAAAATATGGAAAGATTATTAAGAAAACAAGAAAACTTCATGCTCATGACGAAAGTTTTGAAGCAAAAATGGGAGACACAGTAAAAATTATGGAAACTAAGCCAATCTCTAAAACTAAAAGATGGAGAGTCACAGAAGTTATTGAGAGGGCAAGATGATACAAAAAGAATCTCGTCTTAAAGTTGCTGACAACTCAGGTGCAAAAGAAGTATTATGTATCAAAGTAAAAGGAAGCTCAAGAATTAGATATGCCGGTTTAGGGGATGTATTCACCGCAACAGTAAAACATGCTATTCCTGGTGGTCAAATCAAAAAGGGAGATATTGTCGAAGCTGTAGTTGTTAGAACTCGTAAAGAGACAAGAAGAAAAGATGGAACTTATATAAGGTTCGATGAAAATGCTTGTGTCATAATTAATGAGCAAGAACAACCTAGAGGAACTAGAATTTTTGGGCCTGTTGGTAGGGAATTGAGAGAGAAAAAATTTATGAGAATAGTGTCACTTGCACCGGAGGTAATTTAATGAAAATTAAAAAAGGTGATTTGGTAAAAGTTATTGCTGGAAAAGACAATGGAAAAGAAGGCAAGGTATTACAAGTTATTCCAAAGAAAAACAAAGTGCTTGTTGAAGGTGTGAATATAACAAAGAAACATCAAAAACCACAGGGTCAAACTATGCAGGGTGGAGTAATTGACATAACAGTACCGATTCATATTTCTAATGTTGCACTGGTTGTTAAAAAGAAAAGTGGAAGAGTCTCTTACAAATTTGATAAAAATGGTCAAAAGTACAGAGTCCTAGCTCAAACAGGAGATGAAGTATGATTCCTAGATTAAAAGAAGCATTTAATACAGGATTAAATGAGGAGATTAAAAAAGAGTTAGGTCTTGAGAATGTAAATCAAATTCCAACACTTGAAAAAATTGTTTTAAACATTGGATCTGGGAAAGCTGGTACTGATGGTAGAGCACTGGAGTCAATTGTTGATGAGCTTACTGCAATATCTGGTCAAAAGCCGGTTATTAAGAGAGCTAAAAAATCTATTGCAGGTTTTAAGGTAAGAGAAGGAATGCCGGTGGGAGTCTCAGTAACTCTTCGTGGTGATAGAATGTGGGAATTTTATGATAGGTTTATACAAGTAGTTGTTCCTAGAATTAGAGACTTTAGAGGGTTTAGTAAGAAGTCCTTTGATGGGAATGGAAATTACTCACTTGGTTTAACCGAACAGTTAGTATTTCCTGAAGTTGAATATGACAAAGTAAGGGATATTCGCGGCATGAATATTACAATCTGTACAACTGCTAACGATAATAAAAAAGGATATGTATTATTACATTCGCTAGGGTTTCCTTTTAGAGAGAATTAAAAATGGCAAAAACAAGTAAAATAGTAAAAAATAATAAAAGATTAGAAGCAGTAAATTTTTACACCGATAAACGCAAAGAATTGCTAGCAATAATTAAAGATCCAGAATCATCTTATGATGAAAAAAGAGCAGCTCAAAAAAAGATTGCAAAAATGCCAAGAGATGCTTCTGCAACTAGACATAGAAATAGATGTCAAGTTACAGGGAGACCAAGAGGTACTCTCAGGAAATTTGGCATGTCTAGAAACACATTCCGAGATTTAGCACTCAAAGGAGAGCTTCCTGGAATAAAGAAAGCTTCGTGGTAAACAATGGTAACTGATCCAATATCTGATTTATTAACTAGGATTAGAAATGCCTCTATGGTGTCTAAACCTAGTGTTTCGATTCCACACTCAAATTTTAAGTTTGATTTAGCAAAACTATTAAAAAATGAAGGCTACATTTCTGATGTAAAGATATCAGGAGATGGTGCACAAAAATCAATTGATATCGATATGAAATACTCTGAAGAGGGAACTTCTGTAATATCTGGAATGAAAAGATTATCAAAACCAGGCCAGAGAGTTTATTCAAGTTTTGACAAGCTACCAAGAAACAACGGTGGCTTAGGAACAGTAGTAGTTTCAACATCACGTGGATTACTTTCTGACTCTGAGGCGAGAAAAAGAAAATTAGGTGGAGAATTGATTTGTGAGGTTTGGACATGAGTCGTATTGGCAATAAACCTGTTACAATCCCGGAAAAAGTTGAAGTTTCAATTAAAGATATGACAATTTCAGTTAAAGGACCCAAGGGTGAGTTATCAACCACAATAATTGACGATAGAATAATTTTTCAGGTCAACGAAGGAATACTTACTTTTTCCAGGACAAGTGAAGACAAAGTAGTTAAAAGTTTACATGGTTTGTACAGATCCTTAGTCGCTAATAACATTGAGGGTGTCGTAAATGGATATTCAAAAACACTTACCCTTGTTGGAGTTGGACATAGAGTATCAATGAAGGGTAATGATCTTGAGATATTATGTGGATTTTCACACCCCGTGTTATTTAAAAAAGTTGAAGAAATAAAATTTGAAGTACCTGATCAGAACACCATAATTGTTTCCGGTATAGATAAGGCTTTAGTTGGAGAAGTGGCTGCAAATATTAGAGCTATCAAACCTCCAGAACCATATAAAGGTAAAGGTATACGTTATAAAGACGAATACGTTAGAAGAAAAGCAGGTAAAGCTGCTGTGACAGCAGGAGCATAAATTGGTTATGAAAACTAAGAATCCAAGACTTAAAAGAAAAATAAGAATAAGGAAAAAAATATTTGGAACTGCTTCAAAGCCAAGACTTGCTGTTTTTAAGAGTAATAAAAATATTTATGTACAAGCAATTGATGATTTAACACAACAAACAATTGCAACAGCGAGTACTTTATCAAGTAACCTAAAGAACGAAAAACTTACTGTGGAGACATCAAAAAAAGTTGGCGAACAATTGGGCGAAGCCCTTACCAAAATTGGAATTAAAGAAGCTGTTTTTGATAGAGGTGGATATATTTATCATGGAAGAGTTGCAGCTGTAGCTGAAGGAATAAGAGAAAAAGGAATTAAATTTTAATGGTTGAAGCAGAATTACAAGAGAGTGTTATCTACATTAATAGAGTGGCAAAAGTTGTAAAAGGTGGTCGAAATTTTTCCTTTACAGCACTAGTGGCTGTCGGTGATGGTAACGGTAGTGCTGGCATAGGTTACGGAAAAGGATCTGAAGTTCCTATGGCGATACAAAAAGCAATTGAAAATGCTAAAACAAACATACACCAAATCCCAATGGCAGGTTCAACTATAGTCCATACAATTACAGGAGAACATGGATCTTCTAAAGTACTCCTTAAACCAGCTTCACCTGGTACAGGTATTATAGCTGGGGGTGCAGCTAGAGAAGTTTTGCAAGTAGCTGGTATAAAAGATATTTTAGCAAAGTCTTTGGGATCTCCTACACACTTGAATGTTGCGAAGGCAACTTTAAACGGCCTACTAGGACAAAGAACACCAGACTCAGTTGCAAAATTAAGAGGTAAAAAACCTTCCGAAATTGCTCCTAAAGGATTAGTAGAGGCATACGAAAAAACTAAAGCTGAAAGAAAAGTGGCGTCGCAAGATGTCTAAGGTAAAAATTACTCTCAAGAGAAGCCTTATTGGTCAAGGTCATAAATCTCGTGAAACTATCAAATCTTTAGGTTTGAAGAAAATTAATTCTTCTGTTGAAAGAGATATGGATGACTCTTTACAGGGAATGTTACGAGTTGTAAATCATCTAGTAAATATTGAAGAGGTTTAAAAATGGACAAGTTAAGATTTCATCACCTAAAGCCCACACCAGGCTCAACAAAAAAGAAATTAAGAAAAGGTAGAGGTGAAGCTGGCAAAAGAGGTAAAACAGCCGGCCGAGGTACCAAAGGTACTGGAGCACGTAAAACTGTACCTGCTTACTTTGAAGGTGGACAGATTCCACTTTATAGGAGGATTCCAAAATTAAAAGGTATTGGTAATGGTCCTAAAATGGCCTACGTTGTAGTTAATGTTGCAGATCTTCAGGAAAAGGATATTTCTGGCGAGGTGGATCCTGATACATTAAGAAATTTAGGCTTAACTAGAAAAAAAGGTCTCGTAAAAATTCTTGGTAATGGAGAAATAACTAATTCAGTTAACTTAAAAGTCCACTCAATTAGTGATGTTGCTAAAGAAAAAGTGGAAAAAGCTGGTGGTACAGTAGAGATCATCGAAGTTTAGTTATGAAGTTATCAATCTTTAAATACATGTTTAAAATTCCAGATCTAAGAAAAAGAATTTTGTTTACGATTGCAATGTTTGGAGTTTATAGACTAGGCGCATCAGTTCCAGTGCCAGGGGTAGATCTAGAAGCAGTTCAGAGGCTGACAGATTCAGGTTCGCAAGCCGGGATTTATGGATTACTCAATTTATTCTCAGGTGGAGCACTCGAAACCTTTTCTGTATTTGCATTAGGAATTATGCCGTACATCACTTCAAGTATTATTTTACAGCTCTTAACTGTGGTTATTCCACGCCTTCAAAAACTACAAGAAGAAGGAGAGTCTGGCAGAAAAGTAATAACCCAGTGGACAAGATATATAACTGTTGTCCTAGCTCTACTCCAATCTACAGGTCTTACCTATATATTTTCAAGAGGAAGTTTAACTGGAGGTATATCACTTATTCCCAATTACACTCCTTCCAGAGTGGGGTTAATAGTATTAACTATGACCGCTGGTACTGCATTCATTATGTGGCTTGGAGAATTAATTTCTCAACGTGGAATTGGAAACGGAATGTCTTTAATCATTTTTGCAAGTATTATCTCTCAACTACCAGCTAGCTTTGGTGGAGCATATCAAGTGACTGCTGGTCAAGGCAGAATAGGTCAGTTCTCATTCTTAGTTCTGATGTTCATACTGATGATTGTTGGAATTATTTATGTAGAACAAGGGCAAAGAAGAATTCCAATCCAATTTGCAAAAAGAGTAAGAGGTAGAAAAGTTATGGGTGGTCAGAGTACCTATATTCCATTAAAGGTAAATAGTGCTGGGGTTATTCCAGTTATATTTGCAACAAGCATTTTATTCTTTCCTGCATTAATTGCAACCTCGCTTCCCCAAGATAATTCTGTTACAGCTGCAATAAGAAATTGGATCGACGTAAACCTTGCTAACTCACAGGGGACAAGTTGGTTCTATATCTTTTTTCTTGGAATGTTAATTATTTTCTTTACATATTTCTATACAACAATTCAATTTGACCCAGTAAGACAATCTGACATGATCAGACGTCAAGGTGGTTTCGTCCCAGGTGTTAGGCCAGGCATATCAACAACCAACTACTTATCTCATATTGTCAGCAGAATAACTCTCCCAGGATCAGTTTTCCTTGCATCTGTAGCAGTGCTTCCTTCAATTGCATCAGCTATTTGGGATATACCACTTGGGTTTGGCGGAATATCAATACTAATCACAGTAGGTGTAGCTTTAGAGACTATGAAACAAATAGAAAGTCAATTGAGTATGCGAAATTATGAAGGGTTTATTGATTGACCGAAGTTATAATTTTTCTTGGCCCCCCAGGCGCCGGAAAAGGTACTCAAGCTTCAAGAATAGCTGAAGAGAAAAACCTTGCGCATATTTCTACTGGAGACATGTTAAGGGAACATGTGTCTAAAAATACAGAGTTAGGAATAACAGCAAAATCTTTATTAGATGATGGAAAGCTCGTTCCGGATTCCTTAGTTATAGATATGCTTATTGAAAGATTGAAGGCTGATGATTGTCAAAATGGTGCAATACTAGATGGCTTTCCACGAACATTGGCACAGGCACAAAGCTTAGATGAAATCAGTGAAAATTTTCCTATTACTAAAGTTATTGTTTTTGAAGCTGAACAAAATGAATTGATAAAACGAATTCTGCATAGAGGGGAAACTTCAGGAAGAAGCGATGACACAGAAGAATCTGTGAGTGTTCGTCTGGATGTATATCAAAAAGATACCGAGCCATTAATAGGTTATTATCAAGAAAATAATTTAACAGTAAAGATTAATGCAGTTGGTGAAGTTGATGACATCTATAACCATCTCTCTAAAGAGTTCTAGTTAATATGGTTACATTTAAAACTTCTGAAAACTTTTTAAAAATGGAAAAAGCTGGCAAGGTTGTTTCCAATATTCACTACGAGATTTACAGTGCAGCTAAACCTGGGATGACTCTTAAAGACCTAGACAATATTGCTAAAGAGATTGTAGAGAAATCAAATGTAGTATCAAGTTTTCTTGGGTATCCGCAATCAGGAACAATTGACTTCCCAGCATATATATGTGCATCTCCAAATGACGTTATCGTTCATGGAATACCTGATAAATATGTCATAAAAGATGGAGATATTATTTCTATAGATGCCGGTGTTTCTTATGAAGGGTATCACGCAGATGCTGCTTTTACATTTGGAATTGGAAACATTTCTGATGATGATAAAAACTTGATTGAGACTACAAAGTTTGCCTTAGAAGCGGCAATAAAACTCGTAGAAGATGGTCAAAAGCTAGGAACTATTGGTCATAAAATAGATAAAATTGCGATAAAAAAAAATCTTGGCAATGTTAAGAATTATGTTGGCCATGGTATTGGATTAGAAATGCACGAAGCACCACAAGTCCCTCATTATGGGAAAAAAAATACAGGATTTGAATTACGCACTGGGATGGCGATTTGTATTGAGCCTATGTTCAATTTAGGCACTAACGAAACTAAGGTAGATGATGATGGGTGGACGGTCAGGACTTTAGACGGAAGAAAGTCAGCACATTACGAACACACAATAGGTTTAACAGAGGAGGGCACTCGTGTTTTTACTGAAAACTTATTTTAATTTTATGTTGGTAATAGTTTTTAATCGCACTATTCTGATTTATCGGTCCTAATTACAAGGTGATTTTGGTAGAAAAAGAAAAGAATATAATAAAGGTTCAGGGAACAGTTACTGAAACTTTGCCAAACGCATCTTTTAAGGTGGAGCTTGAAAGCGGTGCTGAAATTCTTGCACACGTTTCAGGCAAAATGAGGATGAGGTATATAAGAATACTTCCAGGAGACATGGTAGATATGGAAGTATCGCCATACGACCCTACAAGAGGTAGGATAACTTGGAGACATAAATGAAAGTTAAATCAAGTATTAAGAAGAGGGGTCCAGGCGACCAGATTGTTAGACGTAAGGGCAAACTTTATGTTATCAATAAAAAAAATCCTCGAAATAAGCAAAGGCAAGGCTAGAGGATGGCTAGAATTTCTGGAATTGATATTCCGAGAGACAAGAGAGTTATTGCTTCACTTAGATATATCCACGGTGTTGGTGCTAAAAGATCTGAAGATATCTGTACAGATCTCAAAATAGACCCCAGCACAAGAGTTAGTAATTTAACAAATGATGAGGTTGCACAAATAAGAAAATACATTGAAGCAAATTTTCGAGTTGAGGGTGATCTAAGAAGAGACGTATCTCAAAATATTAGAAGAAAAACAGAAATAGGTACATATCAAGGCTTAAGACACAGGACAGGTTTGCCTGTAAGGGGTCAAAGAACACATACAAATGCAAGGACACGTAAAGGTCCAAGATTTGCTATAGCAGGTAAGAAAAAGGTAACTAAGTAATGGCTGATACTAAATCAAAGAAAAAAAATAAAAAGAATATACCTTCTGGAGTTGCTCATATAAAAGCTAGCTTCAATAATACAATCATAAATATTTCAGACTCAAATGGGGCAACCATAGTCTGGACATCTGGAGGATCTGTCGGCTTTAAAGGATCAAGAAAATCAACACCATATGCAGCCCAGGTTGCTGCAGAAGAAGCTGTACGAAGAGCGACTGAATTTGGTGTGCATAAGTTAGATATCATAATAAGCGGTACAGGAGCAGGAAGAGAAACTGCAGTTAGAACTTTACAAAATATGGGAATGGATGTTGGAACTATCAAAGATATTACTCCTACTCCTCATAATGGCTGTAGACCTAAGAAACGCAGGAGAGGGTAATGGCTAGATACACAGGACCAAGAGTAAAAATTTCAAGAAGAATTGGATTTAACGTTTTTGAAAATAAAAAAGGAGACAAAGCACTCCAAGACAGGCCATATCCTCCAGGAGAAAATGGAAGAAAAAGAGTTAGAGAAACTGATTACGGTACACAATTAAAAGAAAAGCAAAAAGTAAGGTATATGTATGGAATTCTTGAAAAACAATTTCGTAATTATTACAAAGAAGCAACTCGTATGTCAGGCATCACTGGGGAAAATTTACTTGTACTTTTAGAGTCAAGATTAGATAATGTTATATATAGAGCTGGATTTGCTTCGACAAGGCCACAGGCCCGACAAATAGCTTCTCATAGACACTTAAAACTTAATGGGTCACTAGTAGACATACCATCAATTCAGGTAAAGCCTGGAGATAAAATAGAATTAAAAGACAGTAGTCAAAATATGATCATTGTACAGCACACAATTGACACAGGGCAAGACAATGAGGTGCCTTCATGGCTATCAGTTGACAATAATAAGAAAACTATTGAGGTCTTATCTCTACCTTCAAGGGGAGATATAAGTCATCAAATAGAAGAACAATTAATCGTAGAGCTTTATTCAAAATAAAAATTAGAGAGGAGAATTAAATTGCTAATACTACAAAGACCCGATATATCTCAAGAAGAAATAAGTTCAAACAGAGCAAAGTTTTCAGTTGAACCACTGGAACCAGGATTCGGTTTAACTCTTGGTAACACCATGAGGAGAGCTTTATTGTCTAGAGTTCCTGGTGTAGCAGTTACTGGAGTAAAAATTCAAGGAGTTAATCATGAATTTACATCAGTTCCTGGTGTTGTAGAAGATGTTTTAGATTTGTTACTAAACCTAAAAAGACTTGTAATTCAGGTAGAAGATCAAGAAAACCATACCCTAACTGTTAAGGCCAAAGGTCCAGGAGACGTAACTGCAGCCCAAATACAATGTCCTGCAGGAGTAGAGGTTGTAAATACTGATCTTAAAATTTGTACTCTTTCTGGAGATGCAACATTAGATATGGAAGTATCTATTGCACATGGTGTTGGATATCGTTTAGCAGATAAGAATAAAACTAGTGATTCAAGTTTTATTCCTATTGATTCAATATTTTCACCTATTATAAAAGTAAGTTATGCAGTTACTCCAACACAAGTTGGTCAGGTAACAAACTATGATAAACTTACATTAGACGTTGAGACTGATGGCTCAGTTGCTCCTAGTGAATCTATATCATCTGTAGGTAAAACTCTTGGTGAATTATGGAAACTCTTTGCTGACATTGACGAGGGAATCGGTCTTGAGTTAGGTGAATTAACAGTATCTGAAGGAAGTTCTCCTGATTTATCAATTTCAGTAGATGCATTAGATTTATCTGAAAGACCAATGAACTGCCTAGGTAGAGAAAACATTACAACTGTCGGTCAAATTTTAGAGTATACGGAAGATGATCTTTTGAACCTTACTAACTTTGGTCAAAAAAGTCTTGATGAGCTTGTAGCAAAATTGGATGAACTAGGATTAAGTTTACCAACCAGCTCTGATCTAGATTCTGAGGAAAACGCAGATGCCTAAACCAACAAAGGGAAAAAGACTAGGTGGTTCTGCCTCACATGAAGATCAAATTATAAGTAATTTGGTCAGATCTCTTATTCAGCATGAAAAAATTGAAACTACTATAACTAAAGCAAAAGTGGTTAAACCTTATGCAGAAAAAGTTATTACTAAGGCTAAAAAAGGTACACTTCATGACAGGCGACAAGTTTTGAAAATGATTCAAGACAAAGCTGTAGTTGCGAAATTATTTGAAGAGATTGGCCCTAAGTATCAAGAAAGAGATGGCGGATACACCAGAATTACAAGAACAACTTACCGAAAGGGCGACGGTACTGAACTAGCGGTTATAGAACTAGTTTAATTTGAGTACTTTCAATGATGTTTGGAAAAAATTCCAAGCATTTTTAAGATTTAATCCCCCACTAATCCAAAATATAATAAATGACAGGTATGAAAGTGGAAATGCATTCCTAATCGTAATTACAAGTCTTACATCTATATACACAGCACTTTTTGTAACAACAAGATTTTCAAATTTTTTTGATGTTGTATTTTATGGAATATTAGATGGTGCTTTCGCATGGATAATTTCAAGCCTAGGAATGTGGTTCATTTTATCTAGGGTGTTTAAAGAAAATTTAGATATAAACAGTATCTCTACTATGACTGGATATTCACATGGAATTGTAGCGTGTATATCTTTTGTAATATTATTCCAAAATTATCTTAATCTCAGTGCCAGAGTTATTGAGATTTCAATATTGAGTATTTTTCTATGGCTTTTTTATACAATTTCAAGAAGTTTAGAGATAGGATTTCTAGTAGAAAAAAGAAGCTCAAGAATTGCCGCAACTGTTTTTATAATTATATTAGTTTGGACTTCAGGCCCTTTAAAAATATTCTTCTAACTTGAATAACTACAAATTAACAATCTCTTATGATGGAAATCATTTTTATGGTTTTCAGAAACAACCAAAACACCTCACGGTTCAGGAGGCAATCGAAACAGCATTAGAAAAGCTTTTAAAGTCATATAAGCTAACTTATGCAGGCCGAACAGACCGAGGAGTTCATGCTAAGCAACAAATTGTAAGCATTATTACAAATGAAAACCTTGA
The DNA here is from genome assembly GCA_028376655.1 of Acidimicrobiia bacterium. Taxonomy (GTDB): domain Bacteria; phylum Actinomycetota; class Acidimicrobiia; order Actinomarinales; family Actinomarinaceae; genus Actinomarina. The sequence goes on along the minus strand of JAONAZ010000010.1, from coordinate 14,409 downwards.
AGACTCATTTAAAGAATCCCTCAATGCTTTAGTAGGAAGTCATATTCATATAAAAAAAATATTATTAGTCAAAAAGAACTTTCATCCAAGATATGATGCAAAACTAAGAACATACAAATACTTAGTTAATACTCCGAATAATTACGAACCCTATAACATTGGCTACAGTTACTTTATAAAACATGAACTTATAATCCACGAACTTAACCTTATTGCAAATTCTTTTGTCGGAAAAAAAAATTTTACCAATTATTCAAAACTTAGGATAGACCAAAACCCTATTAGAGAAATAACTGAGAGTAAATGGACTAAAAATAACCAGTATTTTATATACACGATAACTGGAAATTCTTTTTTACATAATATGGTCAGGTCTATAGTCGGTGTTCAGCTAGCAGTAGTAGATGGGAAGCTTTCAAGAGATTCAGTTTATGCCTCTCTAGAAACTCCACTAACTGAAAGATTTAAATATGTTGCACCATCGGATGGATTGTATCTTTGGAAAATTAAATACTAGTTTTCATAAATATCAATAACCTTTATACTTAAATCTCGTTACAATCCAATAGGTTTATAAATGAGTACAAAAACAACATTTAAAGGTATAGATGCTTCTGATAGAAGTTGGCATGTAGTTGATGCTAGCAACCTTCCAGTTGGAAGATTAGCTAGTGAGGTTGCTCAAGTTTTAAAAGGTAAGCACAAACCTCAATATGCACCCCACCTTGATGTTGGCGATCATGTTGTAGTTATTAATGCTGACAAGATTCAAGTCACGTCCAAAAAGCCTGAACAAAAAATGTACTATAGACATTCAGGATATCCTGGAGGAATTAAAGAAGAATCTTTCAATGATCTTAAAAAACGTAAACCAGAATTAATTATCGAAAAAGCTGTTTGGGGTATGCTTCCAAAAAATAGACTTGGGAGAGCAATCATTAAAAAACTTCACGTATATTCTTCAGATACTCACCCTCATGAAAGTCAAAATCCCGTAGAATTAAGTTTCAAAATAAAGAAAGTTGCAGACGATGAGTGAAGCAATATTAGGAACCGGAAGAAGAAAAAGCTCAGTTGCAAGAGTTAGACTCACCGAGGGTTCGGGAGAGTACACATTTAATGGTAAAACAATGGAACAATATTTTCCAAGTCCCAATATGAGGATGAGAGTCAACAGACCATTTAATGTTGTTGATATGGATAAACAATTTGACTTGCATGTGACTCTAAATGGAAGCGGACTTTCAGCACAAGCTGATGCAGTAGCTTTAGGTATTTCTCGAGCTTTAATACAATTCAATCCTGAGCTAAGAGGAATACTTAAAAAAGCTGGACTACTCACAAGAGACTCCAGAAAAGTTGAGAGAAAAAAATACGGACTCAAGAAAGCAAGAAGAGCCGAGCAGTTCACTAAAAGATAATCCTTCATTGAAAAAACATTTTGGTACCGATGGAATTAGGGGTATACCTAACGAATCTCTTACCGAAGAAATTGTATCAAAAGTTTGCTCATCAGTAGAAAAAATACTTAGTCCAAAAACAATAGCACTTATTGCTGATACTAGAAGTTCTTCTGAAACAATTGCTATGTGGATTAGTAATGGTTTTAGTCAGGAAGTAACTATTTTTAATTATGGGATATTACCATCTGGCTCAATGCCAATTCTTCTTGATGAACTGAATCATGATATGGGTATTATTATTTCTGCTTCTCACAACCCAAGCGAATACAACGGTATTAAATTGATTGATAAAAATGGATCAAAACTAAGTGATGAAGTTGAAATTTTAATTGAAGAGACAATGGATTCAATAGAGGTGCCTAAAGAAACATCAATAATTAAAGAGTCTCATTTAGGCTATGAAAACTATAAAATTTTTCTTGATTCCATTAATGACATAGATTTTTCACAATTCAATTTGGTAGTTGATTCTGCAAATGGCGCAGCTTACAAAATAATTGAGGATATCATTCCAAAAAATAAGAGCGCAGCTACGTTTATTGCAAATAAACCAAATGGTTCAAATATAAATGAAAATTCTGGTGCTACGCATACTGAGAATCTTGTAAATATCATGAAAGATGGACAATTAGGTATTTCATTTGATGGTGATGCTGATAGATTAATTATGATTGATGAAAATAAAAAAGTTGCTAACGGTGATGTAATCATTGCCTTATTAGCTACTTACCTTTCAAAAATTAAAAAATTAGATAATGAAAGTGTCGTGAGCACAGTTATGTCTAACTATGGATTCAAAATAGCTATGAAAAATAATAACTTTAATTTAATTGAAACTCCCGTTGGGGATAAGTATGTAGCAGAAGCAATGAAGAAGTATAAAGCTGTACTAGGGGGAGAGCAATCTGGACATATTATTTTCTCTGAATACTTGCCTGTAGGAGATGGAATAGTTACCTTTCTTCTTGTACTTAAGGCATTAAACTATTTCAACACAACCCTTTCAGATTTTAGAAAAGAAAATATCCAAGAATATCCTCAAAAATTAATAAATATAGAATTAGGAGACACTCTAAATAAAGAGGAACTCGAATTCATTAACCAGATTGCATTTGGACTTTCAAATAAAAAAAATCTGGATGGTAGATACTTAATTAGAAATTCGGGTACGGAACCTTTGCTGAGAGTTTTAGTTGAAGCAAAGAATAGTCAGGAAATGGATATATTTCTTGATGAATTGCTTATTAAAATTAATGACTACCTCAATTAGATTATTTTCGTTATAATCAGATTAGCGAGCAAATATAGCGCCAGACCTTGAAAAAGGTGACGAGGAAGTATGTTATCGAAAATTCGGCGGATACATACTCGGCTCTACGGTCGTAATAAATTGTTTAAAAACAAGAAGAAATTTTTGAACAGAAGCAATTTAACGTAGTCTAATTTCAACTTGCTCGTTGGAATGGAGAATATATGTGTGGAATTATTGGGTATTCAGGCCCTAAGCAGCCTCTTCCTATCTTATTAGCTGGATTATCTCGATTAGAATATCGAGGGTATGACTCTGCTGGTATTGCTATTACAGATGGTAAAAATTTAATAATTGAAAAAAAACAAGGCAAGTTACAGGTATTAAAAGACCATTTATCCGATAAAAAAATTAATGGAAATATTGGAATTGGCCACACAAGATGGGCTACACATGGCGTTCCGAGTGATGAAAATGCACATCCTCATTATGACAACAATCAAGATTTTGCAATAATTCATAATGGTATTATTGAAAATTATGATGAGATGAAAGAGGAACTTCTCAAAGAAGACTACCAATTCGAATCTGAAACAGACACAGAGGTAGTTGCAGTTGAACTAAGTAAGCGATGGACGGGCAACCTTTTGGAAACAGTGTGCCAGGTAGCCAAAGATCTAGATGGTACTTATGCCCTTGTAGTGACAACTGTAAAACAGCCGGACACAATAGTTGCTGGAAGAATGATGAGTCCACTTGTGCTTGGGGTTGGTGAAGGCGAGGTCTTTCTAGCTTCCGATTCCGCAGCAATACTTGAACATACTAACAAGATGATATTCCTTGAAAATGGAGATTTTGTTGAGATCAAGGATGGTAACTATGAATTGTTTGATATCAATATGAATAAAATATCAAGAGAAATCCAGGAGATTGATTGGGAAGTTTCTGAAGCAGAAAAATCTGGACATGATCACTTTATGTACAAAGAAATACTTGAACAAGCAGAAGTTATAGAAAGAACTATAACAGGGCGACTTGAAGTAGGTTCTGAAGAAATACCAGTAGATTTAAAACAAGCAAAGGGATTTGAAAAAATTTGGATTGTTGCTTGTGGTACTGCTTATCATGCAGGTTTATTCGGTAAGGATTTATTTGAAAAAGTATTGGGTGTATCTGTAAGTGTTGAGCTCGCATCTGAATTCAGATATCGTGAACCTATAGTTGGAGAAAATGACTTAGCTATTGTAATTTCACAATCTGGAGAAACAATGGATACAATTGCTGCAACAGAACTCCTGAAAGAAAACAATGCTCATGTTTTAGCTTTAGTTAATGTAGTCGGTAGCTCATTGGCAAGAATGGCTGATAGCGTATTATATCTTCACGTAGGTCCTGAGATTGGAGTGGCCTCAACTAAAGCATACTTAGGTATGTTGGTAGGGCAACTTCTTTTAGCAAAGCATTGGGATGAATCTAGTAAGATAGAAACGACTTTTGAAGAGATTAAGCAGTTACCTTCATTAATTAAAGAGACTCTAAAATGTGAATCAGAGATTAAAGAAATCTCAAAATCAATAAATAACCACAAAGATATTTACTTTATCGGACGGGGATTAGATTATGCTCTTGCTGCAGAAGGTGCATTAAAGTTAAAAGAAATTTCATATCTACACGCAGAAGCACTTGCTGCTGGAGAACTTAAACACGGCACCTTAGCCCTAATAGAGGATGGAACTCCCGTAATCGTTACGGCAAGTCAACATCATCTTCTTGACAAAACAACAAGCAATGTTCAAGAAGTCAAAGCCAGGGGAGCATTTGTAATTGCCATTGGTAACAACTCATCAAAGAAGCTCCAAGATATTTCAAATGATTATGTCACCCTCCCTGAAGCAAGCGAAATGTTATCAACAATTGTTTCTATTATTCCACTTCAGTTCATCGCTTATCATGTTGCAAACTTGAATGGTGAGTCAATTGATCAACCAAGAAACTTAGCTAAATCTGTAACAGTAGAGTAGTTGAGAGACGAGATTTAAAAGGAAAGCTTAGCTGAGTTATGGACAGAGGAAATATTTACGTAAGTAAAAAAAATCTTGAACACAATCTTGATTATCTAAGGAACATTACTTCGAAAGAGCTATGTGTAGTCGTTAAAGCTAATGCATATGGTCACGATATAGGTTGGACTGTCAGAACAGCTATATCTTCAGGGGTTAATTGGTTCGCAGTCGCTGCTATTGATGAGGCTATTTTAGTAAGGAGTATTTCAGACGATATTCGCATTCTTTTACTTTCTGAACCAACCTCCACAGAGTTAGAAAAGTTGGCTTTTTATAATATAGACACAACTGTATATAATCAAAAGTTCATTGAAGATCTAGGAAACACAAAAGATTCCTTTAAAGTTCATCTTAAAATCGATACTGGAATGCATAGACTTGGATGCAGTCCAGAAAAATTTGAAGCTTTGTATACCAAAATTTTATCCTTTAAGAATCTTAGCTTAGAAGGTGTCTGTACTCATTTTCCAGTTGCAGATACTGATACAGAACAGACTAGTCAATCAATAGAAATTTTTAAAAAAACTTTATCAAATGTAAATACAGATAACCTTTTAGTACATGCCGATAATTCAGCATCAACAACTTACAACAATGAAAAGATTTTCAATATGACTAGAGTAGGACTCTCTGCATATGGTTACAGCGTATCTCCAGTAAGCACTGGTGATAAATTAAAACCAGTAATGGAGATAAAAACGAGAATATCTAATATACAGCATAGAAAAAAGGGCGAAGCTGTTTCTTACGGCAAGGCTCACACATTAGAAAAAGATTCATTAATAGCTACAGCACCAATTGGATATGGTGATGGGTATCCTTGGAATTCTTTTCCTGAAGGGAAAGTAATAGTAAATAATCAATTTTGTAAATTAATCGGAAGAGTCACGATGGACCAGATTTTATTTGATGTTAGCAATCTTGAAATAGAGATTGATGACGAAGTTACAGTTTTAGGGACCTCCTTAGATAAAAGCTTAAGTATCTCTATTAAAGATATTGCGGAATGGAATAACACAATCGAATGGGAAATACTTACAAACATTAAAGACAATCGCTTAATAAGGATTGAAATTGATAACTAAAGAATTGAAACAAGAAGATTTAAGTACTTTTGCGGAACAATTTATTTTAGACCTTCCCATCCCTTCTATAGTTGGACTAAGAGGAACTCTTGGTGCTGGTAAAACTACACTAGTACAACACCTTATTAGGGAACTTGGAGTTAAAGAAAAAGTTACCTCGCCAACTTTTAATATTGTCAAAAGTTACAGAAAAGGAAAGTTAACAATTTTTCATGTAGATCTTTACAGACTTTCCTCTATACATGAATTTCTAGATTTAGATTTACCATTAAATCAAAAAGACACAGTTTTTTTTATAGAATGGTCAGACATGATACCTAACTCAAAGTCTAGGAACTGGAAATTTCTTGACATCGAAATTATTGATGACGTCACAAGGAAAGTAAGCTACTAAATATGTATAAACTTTCTATCTCAACCTCAGGATCTTATATTTCTGCTTGTCTACATGAAGAAAAACTAACTGGAAGTTTAATATTTAAATCAAATCAAGGCTCTACGAATTTACTTTTAAATGAAATAAATGAGCTACTAGTCAAAACAAATGTAGAAAAAAAAGATCTTGGAGCGATATATTTGGACACTGGACCTGGTTACTACACAGGTCTAAGAATAGGTTATTCTGTTGCACAGGGGGTGGGTGGAAGCCTAGGAATTCCTATAGTTCCAGTTAACGGACTTGATTCACTTGCATTTGCTGCTCATACGAGTCATAGAAAAATATGTGCGATTATTGACATCAAAAGAAGTGAATTTGCTTTTTGTACATATAAACCCGTACCAGGTGGAGTCGTGAGAGAAAGTGAACCAGAAATATTGAATATAGAGAGCCTTAAAGAAAAGTTTGCAGATGATAATGAAAAGAAGCTTTTAGTAGGTAACTGGGACTTATTAGATGAAAATGCCTTGCCTAATGATAGCAACACAAAGCTTGCAGACCCAAAGATAGTATCAGCAGAAACAATACACTCTGTAGGAGAGAGAATATTTCAAAACAATAAGTTTCCAAACTTTAATGAAATAGCTATAAATTATATGCGAGAGCCTGACGTATCTCTTTCACAGACATCACTCGAAAAAAAGGTAGAGTTTAATGATTGAGATGATTTCAAGATGTGATGAGAAATTGGCAATAGAGCTTCAGGAAATTGAAAATGAAATATTTACTACTGCTTGGGCAAGTGAAACTATAAAGCAAAAAATTAATGCTAGAGAATTTAAGTATTGGACTTATACAAAAAATGATAAGGTTATCGCATATTTAGGCGTTCAGTTTATTAATGACTTTATTGAAATATTAGGTATAGGTGTAGTTGAAAAATATAGACAAAAAGGAATTGGTAAGGAATTGATGAATGAGCTTTTAAAATACTTTAATCAATCTTCTTACATGAAAATATTATTAGAAGTACGGGAATCAAATAGTACAGCAAAAAATCTATACACACACTTTGGGTTCAATAAAATATCTAAGAGAAAAAATTACTACAAAAATGAAGATGCTGATATTTACCTAAAGGAAAAAGTTTATGTTTAAGGATAAAGTCATTTTGGCTTTTGAAACTAGTTGTGATGAGACAGCAATTGCGATTATGAAAGATAGTGAATTACTAGTTAATAAAATTTCTTCTCAGGTAGATATTCATGAAAAATTTGGAGGTGTTGTTCCGGAGGTTGCATCAAGAGCTCACTCAGAAATGATACGTAACTTATTTCACCTGTCACTAAATGAAGCACAATTAGAACTTTCAGATATCGATATTGTAGCTTCTACAGATGGTCCGGGGTTAGTCGGAAGTCTTGTTGTCGGTTACAATTTTGCCAAATCTGTTGCGTGGTCACTTGATAAACCATTTTTACCAGTCGATCACATGGTGGGACATTTAAGCGCACCCTTGATTGAACATCCTCAACTTGATCCACCATTTTTGTCTCTACTAGTTTCCGGGGGACATACTCAAATAGTTTTAGTTGAGGAGTGGGGAAAGTACGAGCTCTTAGGTACAACTGTTGATGATGCAGCAGGGGAGGCATTTGATAAACTGTCAAGATATTGTGGATTTGGATTTCCAGGTGGTCCTGCAATACAGAAAATAAGCGATGGGGGAGATGAATCTAAAATATCTCTACCAAGACCAAAAACTTCAGGAAAGTATGATTACTCTTTTTCAGGACTTAAAACAGCTGCTATTTATTATCTCCAAGACTTAAAACAAGAAGATGGAGTGTCAAGAAAAGATTTTGCTGCTTCATATCAAGAGGCAATAGTAGATTCTTTAATGGGGGCTTTCAGTAAAGCTGTTAAGGAAACAAATATTCCAACAATATCTGGTGGTGGTGGAGTAATGGCAAATAAAAGATTAAGGGAAAAATTAGCTATTTTTGCCAAAAAAAATGACAAAAATATCTATATCCCTTCACCGGCATTATCTACCGATAATGCTGCAATGATATGTAGTGCTGCGCAAATGAATTTAACCACAAAAGATCTTAACATCAATGATGTAAGGCTATCTTCTATAATTAATTGATAATTAAAATACATTTATAAACGCAACAGTATTAAATTTTCATATGTACAAAGAAAAAATATTTAGGAGGTAATGTAAATGAATCTTCAACCTTTAGGAGACAGAGTTGTAGTTAAAGCTTTGTCAGAAGATGAAATGAAAACAGCATCAGGAATTTACATTCCTGACACAGCTAAAGAGAAACCCCAAGAAGGTGAAGTCATAGCTGTAGGACCAGGTGAGACTAACGATGCTGGAGAAAAAGTAAAGCTAGATGTTGAGACAGGAGACAAAGTTGTCTACTCAAAATATGGTGGAACAGAAATTAAAGTTGACGGACAGGAATACTTAATCTTATCAAGTAGAGATATTCTTGCAAAAATTACTAAGTAATAGGAGATATAAAAAATGGCAAAAAAAACATTAGTTTTTAATGAAGCAGCTAGAAAAAGTCTTGAAGCAGGAGTTAATAAATTAGCTAACGTAGTGAAAGTAACACTTGGACCAAAAGGTAGAAATGTTGTTCTAGAAAAAAAATGGGGTGCACCAACTATTACAAATGATGGTGTAACTATAGCAAAAGAAGTTGATCTTGAAGATCCTTATGAAAATATGGGAGCTCAGCTTGCTAAGGAAGTAGCTTCAAAAACAAATGATGTTGCGGGAGATGGCACTACTACAGCTACAGTTTTAGCCCAATCAATGGTTAATGAAGGAATGAAAACAGTTTCATCTGGAGTGAATCCGATCGAAGTAAAAAGAGGAATGTTACAGGCATCAGAGGCTGTTACAGACTTTATAGCTGGATTCGCCAAAACCATCGGTGGAAAAGAAGAGATAGCACAAATTGCATCTATTTCAGCCGCTGATACAGAAATTGGTGAAACTATTGCAGAAGCAATGGAAAAAGTTGGTAAAGATGGAGTAATTACAGTTGAAGAAGGTCAAACTTTTGGAATGGAACTTGATTTTACCGATGGTATGCAGTTTGATAAAGGTTTCATATCTCCCTATTTCGTAACAGATGGGGATAGACAAGAAGCAATTTTAGAAAATCCTTACATACTTATTGTTAATTCAAAAATTACAGCAGTAAATGATTTATTGCCAATTTTAGAAAAAGTTATGAATTCTGGGAAACCGCTATTAATTTTAGCTGAAGACATAGAAGGTGAAGCTTTAGCAACTTTAGTTGTAAATAAGATTCGTGGAACCTTTACATCAGTAGCTGTAAAAGCTCCTGGTTTTGGTGAAAGAAGAAAAGCAATGTTGCAAGACATAGCAATTCTTACTGGTGGAGAAGTAGTTTCAGAAGAACTTGGACTTAAGACCGAAAATACAACAGTTGAAATGCTTGGTGAAGCTGCACGCGTTGTTGTTAAGAAAGACACAACAACAATTGTTGACGGAAGTGGTAAAAAAGCTGATGTTGAGGCAAGAGTTAAGCAAATCCAGATTGAGATTGATGATTCTGATTCAGATTGGGACAAAGAAAAACTTCAAGAGCGTTTAGCGAAACTTTCTGGTGGTGTTGCCCAGGTTAAAGTTGGAGCAGCAACAGAAGTTGAGTTAAAAGAAAAGAAAATGAGAATTGAAGATGCTTTAGCCGCTACACGAGCAGCTGTTGAAGAGGGAATTGTTGCAGGAGGCGGAGTTACTTTAATCAGAGCTCAAGACTCCATTGACAAAATTTCTGGAGGCTCAGAAGCTGAAATTATTGGAAGAAATATTGTAAAAAAAGCTCTAGAATCTCCTTTACGTCAGATAGCTATTAACGCTGGTTATGAAGGTGGAGTTATGGTTGAAAAAGTTAAGACCTCAAAGGGTAACATGGGTCTTAATGCAGCTAATGGTGAAATGATGGACTTAGTTAAAGCTGGTGTTATAGATCCAGCAAAAGTTACTAGGTCAACAGTTCAAAATGCATCTTCTATAGCTTCTCTAGTTCTAACTACTGAAGCATTAATTGCAGAAGAGCCTGAACCAGAAGCACCAATGCCTCCAGGAGGTATGGGCGGCATGGAAGGAATGATGTAGTTACATCAAAAATTTAAAAATTGAGCGGATTTATCTCCGCTCTTTTTTTATAGTAAGCTAAAAATATGATAGGAATTAGAGGAGCCATTGCAGAAGTATCTAATACTTCAGAAGATATTATTTCGTCAACAAAAGAATTATTTATTAAAATTCTTGAGACCAACAGTTTGGAAGTAAATAAAATAATATCTGTCTTATTTACGACAACTCATGATCTTACAGATGCATTTCCAGCTAAAGCTATTAGGGAGCTTGGGTATACATCTATTTCTGCAATAGATACTTTAGCTCCCAATGTGAAAAATGATTTAAAAGGGTGCATAAGAGTTTTAGTGCATTACAACGATGAGATAACATTTCAACATGTTTATCTGGGGGAGGCTAAAAACCTTCGACCAGATAGATAAAACTTATTGGCAAAATAAGGAAAGATGGTATGATAATCACAATGAAATTAAACAATACTTTTTTTTACTTTAGTGAGCACATATAAGCTGCCCTAAAGTTGTGTTGTAATAAATCGGGCAAAAGCCCGATTTTTTTATTTAGGAGAAAAAATGATAATTGTAATGAAACAAGCAGCTTCAGAAGAAGATGTTGAAAAGGTTAAAAGTAAAGCTATTGAACAAGGTCATGAGCCTCTAGCCATCTTTGGTGTAGAAAGAACCGTTGTTGCTGTTAGCGGAAAGGTTCTTGAAGATAACAGAACAATCATGAGACTTTTAGATAGTGTCCAGCAAGTAATCCCAATTGGTAAGCCTTATAAACTAGCTAGCCGAAGTTACAAGGAAGAAAACACCCAAATTAAGATTAAAGATTTGGTTGTAGGGGGAACAGAACTGGCTCTGATAGCAGGTCCAGATAGTGCTGAAACTAGAGAGCAAACACTAGAAACAGCAGAGGCTGTTGTGGCTGCTAGAGGTAATGGTCTACGAGGTGGTGCATTTAAGCCAAGAACTTCACCATATAGTTTTCAAGGGTTAGGTGAAGATGGTTTAAAGATGCTAAAAGAAGCATCAGAGATACACAACCTTCCTTTATTCAGTGAAATTATGGACACTCAGCACTTATCAATGATGGAGAATTATGTTGACGTTCTTCAAGTTGGTGCTCGAAATATGCAAAACTTTAAGTTACTTGAAGCTGTAGGTGAGTCGAAGTTACCAGTTCTTCTAAAAAGAGGAATGAGTGCAACCCTAGAGGAATTACTTCTTGCATCTGAGTATATCTTGGCAAAAGGTAATGAAAATGTAATGTTATGTGAAAGAGGAATCAGAACCTATGAGACAGCAACAAGAAATACATTTGACGTGAATGCAATTCCTTTTCTCAAGATGAACTCCCATCTACCAGTTATTGCTGATCCGAGCCATGCAACGGGGGACAGTAAACTTGTTGAACCTGTAGCTTTAGCTGCTATTGCAGCAGGTGCTGATGGCCTTTTAATAGAGATTCATCCAAGACCTGATGAAGCTCTTTGTGATGGACCACAAGCTTTACTTCCTACTCAGTTAAATGAGTTGAGTAAAAAAGTAAGCTCCATTGCACAAGTAGTAGGAAGAACACTTAATTAGAAATGAAATCTGCAAGAATTTTAGGATTAGGCCTGATGGGTACAAATCTTGGACTTAAATTACTTAGTGAAGGAGTAGCTGTTCACGGTACAGATATTAATCCAACTTCGGTTGAAAGGGCTTTGAGTTTAGGAATTAATACAAGCAACTCATCAACTGAGGTCGATTTGACAATTCTTGCAATGCCTATAAATAGTATCGTAACAACTCTAAGTTCAGAAAAAATAATAGCTAATACTAGAGCAATAGTTGACATAGGTGGGACTAAGAGAAAGATCTGTAATTTAATGGATAGTTATAAAGTTCCTGGAATTGGTGGTCATCCTATGTGTGGAGTTTCAGACAATAGTTCATGGGAACCCAATTCAGAAATTTATAGAGGAGCAACATTTCTTTTGTGTGAGACCAAGTCAATGGATAATAGCTGCAAAGATATTGTTACCGAAATGGTTCAATTACTAGGATCTAAGGAAGTTTGGATCGATAGGATTCACCACGATGAAATAATCTCAATTACAAGTCACCTCCCACACTTAATAAGTACTGCCTTGGTTGGTACCGCAAAAGATAACTATGAAATAAATGAAATTATGGGTATGGCAGCAGGAGGTTTTGATGGGGCTACAAGGCTCACCAGAACCAATCCAGAGATGATAAAGGATATGTATGATACAAATTCTGACAACATTAATAAGTTTCTTAAATATTTTCTAGATGAATTAATTGAATTAATGAACCTACAAGAAAGAGATCAATTAATCAGTTATTTAAACAATTCTGTTCACTGGAGAAGGGCATTATCAGATAAATTTGGGGAGAGACCTTTAAGTTGAACACAGAAAAAAAACTCTCTGGAGAAGTTTCTATCATTGGTGATAAATCCATATCCCATAGATCTATAATATTTGGATCACTTTCAGAGGGTGTCTCAAAATATTCAAATGTTCTAATTTCAGGTGATACATTAGCGACTATAGAAATATTCAGATCTTTAGGTGTAAATATAGAGATAGTAGAACAAAATTCTGTCATTATTCATGGAGTTGGCTTGGAGGGCTTATCTAAATCAGAAAATGCATTAAATGCAAAAAACTCTGGTACTACAGCTCGGCTATTAACAGGTCTACTTGCTAGACAAAATTTTGCTTCTGAGTTGGTTGGTAGTACCCAATTAACAAAAAGACCAATGGGAAGAATAGTTAATCTATTAAAAGATTATGGTTCCAACATTGAGTCAGATAATGGATTTTTACCAATTAGGTTTGAAGCTATGGCTTCTTCATTCAACTCTATAAATACAATTGTGCCAAGCGCCCAAGTTAAAAGTGCTTTAATTATTGCAGCTTTATACCACCAAGAGCCCACTGTGATAACTGAGGATATTCCAACCAGAGATCATACCGAAAGGATGCTTACCTATATGGGTGTAGGACTTGTGAGAATGGGTGGGTCAATCACAGTACCGCCTAATCAAATTATCAAACCTTGTAGTTACAGAATCCCTTCAGACATATCTTCTTCTGCTTTTCTAATTGCAATAGGGATATTGTCTTCAGAGAGAATAGTCCTTAAAGAAGTTCTTATTAATGAAAGAAGAATTGGTTTTCTTAAAATTTTAAAAAGAATGAATGCAAATATTGTAATAGATAATATCAGAGAAGTCGGCAATGAAGTAGTTGGAGATATAGAAGTTTCAAAGTCTGACCTAGTAGCAACCAAAATAGAACCCGAAGAGATTCCAGATGTAATTGATGAGATTCCAATTTTGACATTTTTAGCCTCACAAGCAGAAGGGAAAACAACTCTAAGAGGTGCAGAGGAATTAAGAATAAAAGAATCAGATCGCCTTGAAGCTATGAAAAAGTTTTTCCAAAGTTTAAATGGAAATATTGAAATGCACCCTGACGGGTATGACATAACAGGGAAGCAAGATTTAGATGTAGGGGTTATCTCCACAGAGGATGATCATAGAATCTCGATGACAGCTTTGGTGGCAAATATCACCCTCGGTAAAAAAATTCTTCCTGACAATATACAGTGCATTGATGATTCGTATCCCTCATTTTTTAATGATATTAATAAAATTGGTGGTGAGATTATTGAATAATTTAGGTATATTAGGTTGGCCTCTAATAAGAACATTTTCACCGCTAATACATGAAATACTATTTAATCTTGCTGATGTAAGAGGGAGTTATAGTTTAATTAAGCAAGAAAGTATAGATGAAGACAAAATTACACAAATCAATCAAGATTTCTTAGGTTACAACGTCACAATTCCACATAAAGAGAAAATATTATCACTGGATAAAAGTGCAATTCTTAGTAAGAGCGTGCAGGAGATAGGAGCTTGCAACACAGTTTTAAATAAAAATTCAAAAATGTATTTATTTAATACAGATTTTTCTGGTTTTAAGACTTTTTTAGA
>JAONAZ010000001.1 GCA_028376655.1 Acidimicrobiia bacterium | reverse complement strand
TTAGTAGATCAAAAGTTTCAGCATACAAAACATTTGCTCCTAGAATTTTGGGCATATATGGTAAGCCCACAACCAAGAAACACAACAAACTTGCGTATAGTCAAGATTTAAGAGATAAACTGTGGCAGTTTACTTCTGAAGAATTAGGTATGGATTTATAACTTTTTACTCACCAGTACTTAAAGAAAACCCCCACACAGAATATTTATCTAGGTTAATTGATCTTTCATTATGTTTGTCCAACGCTGCAACAATTTGAGCTCTATGTTCACCAGCATGAAAAAGTAGTTGGGAAAGTATTGTAGAAACTTTACCCGATGCTTCACCTTTTGAAGTCATATAAGTAATTTCTTCGTCTTCTCTTCGCCCATGTTTAAGTAAACCTTGGTCAATTCTCTCAAGTTCCACTAGTAGTTCATCAATCATTTCAGAGCCTTCAGTATTTTTAAGTTTAAAAGGGGAAAAGGAAGCACCATCCAACCTTTGAGCGTATAAATGTGAAGCCCCTGCAATATGAACCATTATTGTTTTAACCGTCCATTCGGGGTCTATGACATAATAATCAAACACCTTTGGGTCTAGCTTCTGTACTTCTTTATAAATTTCCTGATTAGCCCAGGCCATATGTTTTAGTAATAGTTCAATACTTATCATTCTTCCTCCAAATTAGAAATTCTTTTTTCTAAATTATCAACTTTCTTTTTTAAATACTCAATCTCATCTTGGTTTTCAGCACTTCTAAGATATCTCTCATTTTGCCACTTCATTCCCCATTTAGTAAGTGATAAAGATATAACCGCTACAGGAAACAAAACTAAACTTTCACGCCAGTCCCCCTGTATCGAAATTAATAAAAACAAACCTCCAAACAATGCATACATAAAATACATAATCCACTTTTCCATAGCTTGGGTAAATTTACGTTCTTTGTTGGCTTGCATATTCACATTATTATTCTAATTTTTCATTTAAACTAGCCTCATGAAAATAATAGTAATTTGTACTGGAAACACTTGTAGGTCACAAATTGCAGAAGGTTTACTTAAAAGCAAGTATCCAGAAGCTGAAATTTACTCGGCAGGAACACATCCTGAAATACAAGTGAATCCTTATGCAGTTCAAGCAATGGCCGAAGTCGGATATGATATCAGTAAACAGTATCCAAAATTAGTTAATGACTTCATCCATGAGGAGTTTGATTACGTACTTACTGTCTGCAACTCAGCGCAAGAGACGTGTCCAGTTTTCCCCAATGGTAAAAATAGATTACACAATTCTTTTGTTGACCCCAGTAGGTCTTCTTACGAGTCTGATGAGCATGCATTAGTAGTTTACAAAAATACTGTAAAAGAAATATCCAACTGGATAGACAATCTTAACTTATAAGACCTAATCTAATAGAAAAAGGGGGGTCATGAAAAAATTTTTTAAACGGGTGATTGTTAAATTAAACCAAAAAGATTTAATGTACCTTAGGCCTTAATAGACTTTTCAGTTCTAAAAAAATTAAAGAAACTTAATGTTGCTGCTGCACAAAGTAAATGCCAAACCATGTGTGCCTGTAGCCATGAATCTGGTTCACACCATGGATGGTCTGGAACGCCGGTTTCCCAGATTATAAGTGCCCCAAAGAATGAAGCAACACCAATAAAGAACCACGGAGTGTACTTTCTTTTAGTACCTCCCTCTAAATTAGGAATCAATGCTGGAATAAAATATAAAAGCATCTCCCAGTTTTCTTGTAGATTCTGTAATGAATCAATTACGGAGCTACCAAATAGCTGTTGAGTTAATAAGACAGTTAAACCAGAAAGTAGTCTCCCATAAATATTTGGTATTTTTACTAGTACCTCAGTGGCAATCCACAAACCAATACTAAGTTCAAATAAGTCAACACCAATCCCTAATCCGCTATCAAGATACCAATAGCTATAGGCGTAATATGCTAAAAGAGTTGAATATGTTATGAAGAATGTCCGGGAAGAGAATTTAGTGAGTTTCTTTAAGTTGTAAATCCATAAAATAAGAACATAAGAAATCATCGAAACATTGTCTAACCACGCTCCAAATCTAGTGTGAGTTCCATGCATAGCCATTGAAGCTGGTCCTAAAAAAGTTGATGCTGAGGCGTAAAGAAGCGCAATCTTGAATGATCCAAATAGGGGGGTATTTCCCTGTGTTGCATCTTTTGAAAGTTTGAAAAACATATACAAGCCAACAACTACAAATCCTAAGTTTCCTAAGGTATTTGCTGGTTCTCTAAAGAATCCACTGCTTACACGTTCACACCATCTAGAAATCTCACCAATAGCTTGCTCATTTGGTGCTGCTGGTCCCCAGCCGTTATAACCAAAGAATGCAAATAGTAAAAACGTAGTGAAAATACTTATTAAAGAGAGAGAGAAAGGATTTAGTTTATTTCTTTGCAGCATTTAATGCAGATTCTAAATCATTTATAAGGTCTTCTGTATTTTCTAATCCCACAGAGATTCTTACAAGATCATCATCAATTGACGCTTCAGTTCCTTCAGCAGAATCATGAGTCATTAGCCTAGGCAATTCAATTAATGATTCAACTCCACCTAAACTTACCGCTAATTTAAAAAGTTCTAAATTTTCCCAAAATAATTTGAGATTTATATGGTCTTCAACATTAAAACTTAGCATTCCACCAAACATGTCCATTTGTTTTTCAGCTATTAAGTAATGGGGATTACTTTGTAGTCCCGGATAAAATACTTCTTTAATATGTTCAGAGTTTTCTAGGTATTCAGCCAACTTATGTGCATTTGCAGAGTGCATTGCAAGTCTAGGTCCTAATGTATATAAACCTCTTTGGCAAAGATAAGCGTCGAATGGTGACATAATTGCACCACTTGTTTTTTGATATTCGAATAAGGCTTCCCAGACCGTTTCATTATTTGTTGTCACAACACCACCTAGAGTGTCACTATGCCCACCTATATATTTTGTTGTTGAGTGAAACACAATATCTACACCATGCTCGAGGTGTCTTGTTATAAATGGGGAGGTAAATGTACCATCAGCAACTAAATAGGCATTACTTTTGTGCACTATGTCTGCATATTTGGCAATATCGAAAATGTTTATTCTTGGATTAGAGGGGGACTCAAACCATACCAACTTTGTCTTTTCATTGATTAGAGAGGTTAGTTTTTCTTCATCATAAAGATCGCAAAAGTTTACTTCAATACCCCTTTTTGTCATTACCTGTGAAAAAAACCTAGTAGTACCTCCGTATACATCTCTAGTAATCACAACATTTTCACCAGGTTCGACCAACTCACCAATTAGTGTTACAGCAGCCATTCCAGAGGCCATTCCAAATGAGTGCATAGATTCAAAATCTTCTACCCCTTCGAGAGATGCCATTGTTCTTTCAAATAGTTCTCTAGTTGGGTTACCACTCCTTCCATAGAAGTATTCGTATTCACCAGGTTGAGAGTTTTCAAAGGTTGTAGATAGATGTATTGGAGGCATCACGTCACCTGTTGGAAGCTCAACTCTTTTTTTGGTATGAATAGCTTTGGTATTCATACCAAATTTTTTAGAATTACCCATAAAAAGAGTTTAAGACTTATTGAGATAATTGGTAGAAAAATACTACTTTTTTAACTTGTTGATTCAGCGAAAAGCTTTTAGTTTAAATAATATGATTAAGAAAATATACATCGCAGGACCACTATTTAACGTACATGAAAAAAAATATCTTGAAGACATAGCAGCAGTTTTAGAAGAAGCGGGATATGATTGTTTCCTGCCACATAGAGATCAGACAGGTATTGATCCAGACGAGTTAAAAGGTAACGATATGTCTCAATCCACAAAAGATATTATCTTTCAAACTGATATCAAAGCATTGAATGAATCAGATTTAGTTGTTGCATTAGTGACTGGTCAAGATATAGATTCAGGAACAGCATCAGAAATTGGATATATGTATGCAAATAATAAACCTGTAATCGCTATTACCGCTGAGGAACGAAGGTACCGCAATTTATTTACAGCTGGAATGTTTAGTTCAACTATAAACAATATTGGTGATCTCTTAGGGGTAATTAAGACAATAGATTCTTAAGTAGAAACGACAATTTCTTTATAACCTCTGATTCCAAAGGCACCTGTTCTAACTGGCTCTTGAACTAAATCTATTTGGTTCTTAAAAAGACTTGTGAAGGAAACTTCTAATTCAAGTCTTGCTAAGTGCGCTCCGAGACAGAAGTGGACACCTCCTCCAAAGCTAGTATGACTCAAGTTATCTCTTTCAAAGTTAATTTCTTCACCATTTTTAAAAGCTAACTCATCTCGGTTTGCAGATCCTAATAAGATTGCAATTTTTGAATTCTTTTTTAATTCGAAGCCACCTAAATCTGTATCTTCTAAAACCCATCTTTGAAAGAATTGAAGAGGACTATCCCAACGTATTAGCTCTTCAATAATCTTTTTCATTTCGTATCTTTTATCAAGATCTTTAGTATCAATATTATTTTTCCTCAATGCAACAATAGAATTTCCAATTGTATTTACAGTTGCTTCATGTCCTGCGTTCAAAAGAAGGATGACAGTACAGATAATTTGATCTTTTGTAAGTTTTTGATTATTTTCTGTCACTTGTGAAAGTCTTGAAATCATGTCATCATCAGGATTTTTGACTTTTTGATCAATCAATTCACTTATATAGTAATAAAAATCTTTAGCAGCGATTTCAGCTTCTTTAGAGCTTTCATTTGAAACTTCAAGATCGTACATCTTTACTATTTTGTTAGACCAATCTAGGAAATTTTCATACTGTTCTTCAGGAACTCCTAATAATTTACCAATTACTGAAACTGAATATGGTTGAGCGTAGTCTGCTAATAAATCAAAACTACTTCCTTGTAAATTGCTTAAGAGCGCAGTGGATTTTTCTTCCATAAATGGTCTAAGTTCTTGAACTTGTCTTGTTGAGAAAGCCTTTGCAACTAATCCTCTTAAATCTCCATGGAGCTCACCTTCAAGATTTAAAAGTGAGAATTCCTCTGTTTTCCAAAAATAGGGATAATTTTCTCCGCTTTCACTTGTTTTTTTAAAAGTATGTAAGTCTTCTGGTTCAGATGAAGAAAAAGATTTACTTGTTTGTACGCCTTTTACACCCTCAAATCTTGTAACAAGAACCAAATCACTATTTATATCTCTGTGTAATGGGGATGACTCCCTTAAAGTTTTTAGATGCGGATAAGGGTTTTCAATAAACTGAGGATCTAAATTTGGGAATTTAATTTCAGGAATATTCATATCATTAAACTATAACTTTTAACAGTGATTTCTACAAATTTCCAAAAAATTTTAGTGACCTTTTATTAATCATTTGATATTATTTCAATCATGACAGAAAAAAAATCTATGCTAGACGGACAAAAACAATACCATATTGGATTAGAACCTGATGATGTTGCTGATTTTGTAATTTTGCCAGGAGACCCAGGAAGGGTTGAGTTTATTGCGGGACATTTTGACGAGGCAAGAGAAGTTGCTTTTAATAGAGAGTACAAAACATACACAGGAACCTATAAAGGAAGACCAGTAAGCGTGATGTCAACTGGAATGGGTTGCCCCTCCACAGCAATAGGTGTAGAAGAATTAGCAAACATTGGTGTAAAAACAATGATAAGACTTGGAACTTCCGGAGCTATGCAAGAACACACAAGAGTAGGAGATTTAGTAATAGCTAATGGTGCTGTTAGACAAGAGGGTACGTCTTTAGAATACATGCCCATCGAATATCCAGCCGTTGGTTCAGCTGATATGATTTTTGCATTGGAACAAGCTGCAAAAGAAAAAGGAAGTACATACCATATCGGAGTTGTCCAAACAAAAGACTCCTTCTATGGGCAACACGACCCTGACTCCAAGCCAGTTTCATATGACCTAAATCAAAAATGGGAAGCCTGGGTTCGGGGTGGAGTACTATGTTCGGAAATGGAAGTTTCAGCCCTATTTGTTGTTGGAAACTACAGACGTGTAAGAACTGGAGCACTACTTGTAATCTATGGTGACCAATCAAGAAAAGAAGCTTTAAACAAAGAGACATATTTGGATGCAGTTAGTAACGCAACAAATATTATTTTGGAATCAAGCTTAACCATAGACCAGTAAAAGTTATTGCTGCATAGATCAACTATAAGAAGATTGAGTACCTTTTTTTGTCACTGACTGACTAGCTTTTGATACCGCCATTTTTATAGACTCCTGTGGAGTATTAGATAACGATAATTCGTATGCAAAGGTTCCTATAAATGAGTCACCAGCTCCAGTGGTGTCGACTGCCTCTACAGTTGGAGCCTCAAAATAATGAATTTCACTTTCTTCAACTAGAACTGCTCCCTTTTCGCCAAGAGTGACTATTAAATTACATGGAATATTTTTCTTAAATTTTAAAAAGTTTTCATTATTTGGTTCCATACCACTTATAACTTGAAACTCATTTTCATTCGGGATTAACCAGCTGACGTGATCTAAAAATTCTTTTTCAAGACTTCTAGCTGGTGCAGGATTAAAAATTGTTGTTATTGAATTATTTTTTGCAAATTGAAATACTTCATTATTGACCTCCATTGGGATTTCACATTGTCCAACTAAAACTGAGATATCTCCAATGTCCTCCATTGAAGAAATGGCTTTCTGTGCATCTATTTTATTATTTGCTCCAGGTATAACAATTATTCTATTTTGTCCAGTGGAATCAACCCAAATAGGAGCAACACCACTGGACCCTTGTACCATTTGTATATGATCAGTATTCACATTATTTGTTTGGTAGTTAGTTACTGTCATTTCTTTATAAACATCATCACCTAAACATGTAATCATATATACATCTGCCCCAAGTAATCCAGCCATAACAGCTTGGTTAGCTCCTTTTCCACCAAAACCCATTTGGAATGAATCTCCAAATAGGGTTTCACCATCGGCAGGAATATTTTGTGTATAAGCTATTTGATCAATATTAGAACTACCAATAACACAAATTTTTGATTTCATGTTGAAAGTATATCTTTCATGACTATTTTTCGCTAGTATCATTTTACCTATGGATATTAATTGGGATTCTAAAGTGCTTAAATCACTAGACCCAGTTATTGACAATCTTCAAAATATAAGACTTAACGAACATGAAATTATAAATGTTGCTGATTGGATTGCGTATGAAGAATTCCCACCTCCAGAACAGAATATTTCTAAAAATAATCCGGAGGAGTACATAAGAACAACAATGTTAATTAATACACTTAATTTTGCTTTTACTGATTTTGAAAGTGGTATTAAGTACGAAATAGTACGCGAAGGTAAAGAGCTTTCAGATAGTGAGGCTATGTTTACTCAAATTCAAGAAGCAATTTCCTCAGGGATAAAGCTATACGATGGGAATATATTAACTAGCTTAGATGACAAGCAGCTTAAAAAAATATTTACTGGAAACATAGAGATGCCAATGATGGCAGAGAGGTTAGAGATATTATTAGATGTTGGGACGAAGCTTTCAGATGACTATGAAGGCGATTGGATGAATTTTATTAATGCTGGTCCTGAAAAACTTTATCACAACGGAGAAGGTCTTATTGAGAGGCTAATCACAGAATTTCCAAGATTTGATGATACATCTAGACATAATGAAAAAAATGATATACATTTTTATAAGCTTGCACAACTTGCTTTTTGGGGAATGCACGCAGAACTCGCAGGGAGTGAAGAATTTTTTATTGAAGACATGGAATCGATGAGTGCATTTGCAGATTACATTGTGCCAGTCGCTTTAGAGGTCATGAAAATTGTTAAATATGGTGATGAGTTAGAAAGTAAAATTATGAATGGAATACTTCTAGCTAAAAACTCTCTTGAAGAGATTGAGATTAGGGCAACAAGTTTGTATGTAACTGCAAAACTTACTGAGGAGATTAATAAGAGAAGACCTGTTGAAAAATCTATAATCATTCCTCAACTTGACTACAGACTTTGGAAGCAGTATCACTCTACACACAGACCGCACCATTTAACAATTACCACTATGTATTAAATGAAAAAATTTATTATTGATGCAGATACGGGTTCAGATGATGCTGTCGCAATTTTACTTGCTCTACAAGACCCACAAGTCGATGTTTTAGGGATAACGGTTGTTTCGGGAAACGTCCCCCTTCAACAAGGAATAATTAATACTCTCTCAACAATTGAAGCTACAGAACAAAACATTAAAGTTTATGCTGGTGCGCATAAACCATTGGTACGTGATTACATTGAGATTCACAGTCTTTCAGATTTCACGGAGCATGTTAAGTCTTTAAGTCCAGTGTCAGCAAGTGCTCAGTCGGTACATGGTATTGATGGAATGGGCGATATTGGCATTACATCAAAATTTTCAGAATATGAAGAAAAGAATGCAATAGATTTCTTGGTAGAAACAATTAATAAGAATCCTGATGAAATAACCCTTGTTACATTGGGTCCATTGACAAACATAGCTTTAGCATTAGAAAAAGATCCTTCAATATCAACAAAAATTAAACACTGCTATGTTATGGGCGGCACATCTGATGGAACGGGAAATGTTTCGGCTGCTGCAGAATTTAATATTTGGGTTGATCCTGAAGCGGCAAAACGAGTCTTCGATTCAGGATTAAAAATTACGATGGTTGGTTGGGATAACTCTTACAAGTACGCAATGCTTAAGGAAGATGAGATTAAAAAACTAAGAGCTTTAAATTCAAAGTTGGCTGATTTTTCTGTTGATATTCAAAAAGTTCTAATAAACCTAACAAAAGAATGGTATGACTTTTACGGTTTTGACTTACCCGACCCAATAACTATGGCAATTGCTTTGGATAATTCCATAATTGAAGAGTCACAAGACCTCCATGTGATAATTGACACAAGAGATGGGATTACAAGAGGTCAGACAATAGTCGATTATTTTAATGTTGAAAATAAAAACAAGAATACTCGGGTAGTTACTAAATCTAGCAATAAAAAATTTATGAACATGCTCATGGATTTATTAAGTTAATTAACTTTTTGGCAGGTATATTTATTTATCTACAACAATGTAGTAATGACTGCTGAAGCAACTTATAAAAAATTAGTAAGTCTTAATGGAGCAAAGAATTTAATATTTTTTGGCGCACTAGGGAGAGCTCCCTACTCAATGCTACAAGTCGGAATGGTTATATTCGGAAATTATAAAACTGGCTCTTATGCAATAGGTGGGGCAATGGCAGCAAGTTTTAGTATTTCAAATGCTTTAATTCAACCCATAAATGGAAGATTGGTTGATAAGCTAGGTCAAAAAAAAATTGTAACTATTTTATTAACTGGATTTACAACAGCATCTCTCTTAATAACACTTGGCGACTTTCAAAGTAAATTTGTGTATATTTTTCTTTCAGTACTTCTCGGTGTCTCAGTTCCAAACATTGGCACATATACACGTAGAAATTGGAAAGCGATAACAAAAGAAGAAGATAATCAAAAAGTACAAGCTATAGAGTCTTCTATTGATGAGTTAAACTTTTTAATAGGACCATCGGTATTTGCAACCGTATCAAATTATATAAACCCAATAGTTGCATTATATATTGCAGCAATAAGCTCCATTACTGGGACCATTGGAGTTGTGTTTTTTAATAGTATTGATATCGGTAACCTGAAAGAGATGGCCTCTAAAAATACGTCCGTATGGTTTTCAAAAAATAAGACAGTGCTCCTAGTTTCATTAGTTTTCCTTGGTGCTTGCCTAAGCACTATTTCAGTATTTGTTGTTGCAAAAGAAGATATTGGAAACATAAGAAATTTAACTGCTTTTTATTATCTTGTTAATGGTTCCACGGCACTTATAAGTGCATTGTTATATGGATATTACTTTAAAAACACAACCAGCTTAAAAAATTATAATTATGTATTTTTATTTTTAGCTTTATCAGTTTCAACATTTTATTTTTTTGATACCAGAAATCTTATAATTTTTTCTGGTTTCTTATGTGGACTAGGAATAGGTCCTATATTTTTACTCGCTAATAGCTACGTCTCAAATGTCACCGAAAGTGGGAAGTTAACAGAAGCTTTTTCTTGGTTGGCTAGTTCAGTTGGTTCAGGCATTGCTATTGGATCTACAGTTACAGGTTATTTTATTGAGACCTTTTCATTAAATACAGCTCAAAATCTATTCCTAGTCTTCACCATTACTCCGATTTTCCTCCTACCCTTTAATAGAGGGTGGCATGATGAGCAATAAAAAGTATTTAGTTGTTTTTTTACTTTTTGCATTCTGCTCAGACCTCGAATCCTCTTCCGAAGAAAAGATAGATGACTGTATTCAGTTAGCAGATGAAATTGAAAGAGTATTTGATGAGATTCAAATTGAAGCATATGAAAGTGAAATTTATAGAACTTATTCGTATATTGATGCAACCAAGTTAGATTACGTAAACGAAGCTCTGAGGATAAACAAAATCGGCCTTGACGGTTTAGATAGTATTATTACTAACTATGAAATTAAAAATTTAGATTTAGAGAGTGTTATTGATGGTTTCTATAATAATTTTCAAGATTCAAAGAATGCAAACACCGCTTTAGAAAAGCATTTAATTTCAATTAATAATATTTGGACTATTCAAGATGAAGTTCAATGGTGGGATGATAATCAAGATTACAGCATTAAATATTGGAGAACTTCAGACGAATACAGAGATCTTTTATCCTCAAAATCACAAAACACACTCACACCTGATCCAGATTTTGTTGTAAGTGACAACTATCCCCAAGGGGTTTTGAGAAAATATTGTGGGACTCTTTAGGTTGTGACAAATAATATCAGAGGCTCTCTTTGGATGGTTGGAGGAGTTTTTTGCCTTACCTCCATGGCTGTGGCAGGAAAAGAAATTTCACTTCAGATAGATACTTTTGAAATATTATTTTTTCGAAGTGTAATAGGTGTATCTATTATTTTATTTTTTCTAATAAGGAAGAACTTACTTAAAGAAATAAATTTAAAAGAGATACGAACTCATATGAAAAGAAATATTGCTCACTTCACAGGACAAAATCTTTGGTTATATGCATTGGCCTCTATAACTCTTGCTGAGGTTACGTCATTAGAATTTACAATGCCAATTTGGATAGTTCTTTTTTCATTTTTGATGCTGAATGAAAAATTAAATAAGTACAAAATTTTATCTGTACTTATCGGTTTAGTTGGTGTTCTAATAACTGTTAGGCCAGATATTGAAAGTATTAATTTAGGAATAGTTGCTGCAGCAATTTCAGCAGTAGTTTTTGCTCTTACAAACATTTACACCAGAAGACTCACTAGCACGGAATCAACACTCACAATCCTATTTTTCTTAACAACTATTCAATTAGTATTTGGACTCGTAGCATCACTTATTGATGGCAAGTTAGATTTACCAACTACTGAAAATATTGCTTGGATAGTAGTAATTGGCTTTGCTGGGTTAGGTGCGCACTTTTGTATAACTACTGCTCTTTCTCTTGCAGAACCAACTGTAGTTGCGCCGATTGACTTACTAAGATTACCGATTGTAGTTTTGATAGGAGTAGTTTTTTATTCAGAACCAGGTGATGTTTTTATTTATATTGGTGCGGGTTTAATTATATTTGCAAATTTTATAAATTTAAAATATGCAAAAAGTTCGTAATCTATAATTTAAAACTACTTATCAATTTAAAAGATTGTTTTACTTACTTTTGATATCCTTTAATAGCATATGAAAAATAAATATTTTATAGATACTGATACAGCTTCTGATGACGCGGTTGCATTATTAATGGCTCTTGAGTGGGATGATGTTGAAGTGTTGGGAATCAGTATTGTTTCAGGAAATATGTCAGTTCAGCAAGGAAGTATTAATGCAAGGTACACAGTTGAACTTTGTAAGAAAGATGTACCAGTATACGTTGGAGCGGACGCCCCTTTAGTAAAAAAAAGAGAACATGCTGATTGGTTTCATGGGCCAGATGGAATGGGCAATATGAATTACCCAGCACCAAGTCTTCAAGAAACAGACGAAGATTTTATTGAGGTTTTAAATAATCACATTAATCAAAATCTCGACGAGGTAACATTAGTTACCTTAGGGCCACTAACTAATGTAGCTAACTTTATAAAAAAATATCCAGAATCTTTTTTAAGATTAAAAAATATTGTCATCATGGGGGGAGCTTCTAATACAGTTGGGAACGTTACTCCAGCAGCTGAGTACAACATTTGGTGTGACCCCGAAGCAGCAGATATAGTTTTTAAGTCTAATCATCATGACATAACAATGGTTGGTTGGGAACTTTGTAGGGGCGAAGCAAATTTAACAGAAGAGGAAATGGATTTAGCGTATAGTTTTAAGACAGAAAAAGCAGACTTCACTATTGATTGTAACAAACATGCTCTTGATTCAAGTCAAAATTGGTTAGGTGATCCTGGTCTTGGATTACCAGATCCAGTAGCCATGGCAGTAGCTCTAAACCCAGAGGTAACTACAAAAGCTTCAAGACACAATGTACAAGTTGTAATTGATGGCCCAGCTAGAGGGATGACAATCGTTGATCAACTACATGTTGGTGAAAGCGATCCCCATATTGACGAGCATTGGAGCCATACAAAAAGAAATATAAATGTTATTTGGGAGATTAATAGTAGTGAGTGGAAAGAAACGCTATATAAAACTATTCGTAACTAGTCATTACCCCAAGTTTCCTCAATATACCCTTTTCGTCCACTTGCCTTTGCGTACATCTCATAACGCATAGCCTGCTTTTTATAGAAATCTTGATGATATTCTTCAGCAATATAAAACATCGGGGCAGCTGAGATTGCAGTAACAATTGGTTTGTCAAACTTTCCTGAATCTCCCAATTCTTTCTTTGATGTTTCTGCCAACTGCATTTGATTTTCTCCTACAGTGAAAATTTCAGTTCTATATTGAGAACCTACATCTGCAAACTGATAATTTAAAGCAGTTGGATCAATGTTTCTCCAAAACACTTCAAGTAATTCTTCATAAGACACAACGTTTGGATCATACAATATTTCGACAACCTCAGCATGTCCTGTTTCGCCAGTTACAACATCTTCATAAGTCGGATTATCCATTGTTCCACCCATGTACCCAGAAGTTGCACCAAGAACACCTTCCAATGCTTCGAATGGTGGCTCCATACACCAAAAACACCCACCAGCAAAATATGCTTTTTGGTTTTCAGTATTATTCAATTCATCATTTTGGGTTTTCATAGTTATCTCTTCCTCAGCAGTTTCTAATGTTGCTGTGCATGATATCAATATTAATAAGAGTGTGATTTTTAAAAACTTCATATAAAGAATGTTATTGGATAATAATTCGTATCGTAAACTACAAAAAATAATAATTGCTTTAGTTTGTAAATAAAGAGTTGCTTAATTAGACAAAAATAATAAAATTAGAATAATCCTTCGACTTTTAAAGCGGAGAGAGGAAAAAGTGAAAAAAACAGTACCTTATATTGTAAATTTAAAAAATAAAGAAATCATCTCTATGGTTACTGCATATGATTATCCCTCAGCAAAAGCAGCCTCAGAAGCAGATATTGATATCATTTTAGTTGGAGACTCACTTGCTCAAGTTGTCTTAGGTCATGAAGATACTCTTTCTGTCACGGTTGAAGAAATGTTGCATCATGTAAAAGCTGTAACTAATGCAAAACCTAAGCCCCTCGTAGTTGCAGATATGCCATATATGTCCTATCACGTAGATTTAGCGGACACATTGAGAAATGCAGCTAAGTTTATTCAAATAGGAAAAGCTGATGCCGTTAAAGTTGAAGGCGGATCAAAGAGAAGAGAGACTATTCAAGCTTTGGTAAATGCAGAAATACCAGTGATGGGTCACTTAGGACTAACTCCCCAGTCTAAAAATATGATGGGAGGCTACAAAGTACAAGGTAAAACTCTCGAGCTAGCAAAGAAATTGTTTGAAGATGCACTTCTCATACAAGAACTAGGCTGTTTTTCAATGGTCCTTGAAGGTGTTCCATCTATAGTTGCTGAATCTATATCTGA
Source organism: Acidimicrobiia bacterium (assembly GCA_028376655.1). Taxonomy (GTDB): domain Bacteria; phylum Actinomycetota; class Acidimicrobiia; order Actinomarinales; family Actinomarinaceae; genus Actinomarina. Next base: position 130,656 of record JAONAZ010000001.1, on the reverse strand, counting down.
AGCACTTGAAATACCAACAATAGGAATTGGTGCTGGAAAATCAACAGATGGACAAGTACTTGTCTTACATGACATATTAGGAATGAAATCAAAGGAATATGTAGATGCTAAATTTGTGAAAAGGTACTCCAAACAATATGAGGATACCGTAGAAGCACTCAAGAGTTATAAGTCAGAAGTACAAAATAAAAAATTTCCAACAGAAAATCATTCTTATGCCATGGGGGCAGATTTGCAAGAATCCCTTGAAGAATGGAAAAAAGAAATTAAAAAAATTCTGTCATAAGCCATTTCTAGTATTAAATTGTAAGTACCTGCTTCAAAAGAAGCCACGTACAAGTGTCCATAGGAGAAAAAATGACTAAATATGACTTGGTCTCAATTGTTAGACCAACAGCAGACGACAGTCTTGTTGAAGAAATCCACAAAAGTATAACTGAAATTATTACTACTAATGGTGGTTCAATTTCAGAGCAAGCTGTATGGCAAAAGAGAAAACTAGCCTATCAAATAGAAACTTTTAATGAAGGTATCTATTCAATTACAACTTTCGAAGCACCCCCAACAGTACCAAGTGAATTAGATAGAGTGCTAAAAATATCTGATGATGTTATTAGACACAAAGTCTTAAAGATGGAAAGCTAGAGGTAGGAACATGGTAGATAATACAGTAACAATAGTAGGAACCATTACAATGGATCCCGAACTTAGAACAACTAATTCAGGTATGTCTGTTTTAGATATCAACTTTGCGGGACCAAAGAAAAGAAGATTTACAGATGGTGAATGGCAAAACGTTGACGATGATCCACAGTACTTTAGTGGCGTAGTTTTTGGTCAACAGGCAGAAAACGTTAGTTCATCTTTAACCAAAGGTATGAGAGTAATAATCGTTGGAAAACTTAATTACTCTACATGGGAAGATCAACAAGGTGGAAATCGATCAAAAGTTTCAATTGTGATTGATGAAGTTGGACCAGCTTTAAAATGGGCAACAGCAAGTGTAGATTCAGGCTCTTCAGGATCTTCAGATATGCCAAAAGCTAGAGATAATTTTGAAGAGAATGAAGCACCATTTTAGGAGGTATGTAAATGGGACAAGCACAAGGTCAAAAAAGAGCTCCAAAGTTTAAGTCTTCAAAATATGATGCACCTAAACCAAGAAGAGTTACAAAAGAACAAATTTCAAGAGCTACATATAAAGATGTTAAGTTATTAGAAAAATTTGTATCAGATAGAGGAAAAATACGATCAAGTTTGATTACTGGGATCACTAAACAAGAACAAGCAAAAGTAGCACGTCTTGTAAAGGTTGCTAGAGAACTAGCTTTACTTCCTTACGTTACAACAAGTACTTACAAACAATCCTACAACAGACGATGAAGTTAATACTTAAAGAAGATATATCTAAGTTGGGTCGTAAGGGCGATATAGTAAATGTTGCTAAAGGGTATGGTCGAAATTATTTAATACCAAAGAATATGGCAATGGTAGCCACAACTAAAAACGTAACAATGGCTGAAAGAATGCAACAAAAACGGCAAGCTGTACTTGAAGAAAGTAGTGAACTTGCGGATTCTATTCAACAGGCATTAGCTGATGCGCACTTAGTTATATCTCAAACCTCAACTGATGAAGGAACACTATATGCAGCCGTAACCAATGCTCAAATAATTGAATCGATTGAGAAATTCTCAACATTTAAATTAGAAGAGCAGCAAGTTATTGTAGAGAATCAGGTTAAAGAGATTGGTTTACACACAATAAAAATACAACTAAGTTCAGACGTCAATTTTGACGTAACTTTGGAAATAGTTCCTGAAACAAAATAATGGCTGGACCAGAAGCAGTTTCATCCGGCGACTCGCTTGGAGTTCGAAAAGCTCCACCAAATAGTATTGAGGCTGAAGAAGCTCTTTTAGGTAGCGCACTTTTGTCAAGAGACGCTTCAAACAGATTGATGGAGGCAGTAAAGCCAAGAGATTTCTACAGTCCAAATAATGAAAAAATATTTGATGCCATGAAGGAATTGTTTGATTCTGGAAAGCCTATTGATAGTGTTACAGTTTCCGAAATTGTTTTTAAGGGTAAGAATACAACTAGCTTAAATGCATCATACATAGCTCGCTTAGTCGAGAATGTACCTAGCTCAGCAAACTTTGAAAGATATATTGAGATTGTATTAGAACACTCCAACAGAAGAAAATTATTAAAAGCTAGTGGGAGAATAGAACTTCTTGCATACGCACTAGACAAAGATATCTCATCAGTTATGGATGAGTCCGAGCAGTCAATTTTTAATGCATCAGATGATGCAATCGGGGATGGCTTGATAGGTGTTTCAGATTTCTTAAACGAAGCTATTGAACAAATTGAAGAAATCGAAAATCAAGGTACAGGACTTTCGGGCCTAGCAACTCATTTTGTAGATCTTGATAACACATTAGCTGGGCTACAAGATGGTAATCTAATCATCATTGCTGCTCGTCCAAGTATGGGTAAATCATCCTTAGCTCTAAACATTGCGACTAATGCAGCAAAAGAAAGTAAAACGGTTGCATTCTTTTCACTTGAAATGACCAAAGAAGAGTTAGTGCAAAGAGTCTTATTTTCAGAAGCAAAAGTAGCTTCTGGCGATGCACGAAAAGGTCAACTCGGTCCTGAAAAATGGTCAAGAGTCGTCGAAGCAGCTTCCAAAGTAAATACAATGCCACTTTATTTTGATGACGCTTCTGTCAGTACTGTGACAGATATTCGAGCTAAATCAAGAAGGCTAAAAGCATCTAAGAGTTTAGATTTAATAGTCGTTGATTATATTCAGTTAATGCAAGGTAATTCTGGTGATAATAGACAACAAGAAATTGCAGAAATCAGCAGAAACTTAAAAGGGTTAGCTAGAGAATTAAAAGTTCCAATTATTGCTCTTTCACAACTAAATAGAGCAGCAGAAGCTAGAGAAGACAAAAGACCAAGACTTGGAGACTTAAGAGAGTCAGGTGCAATTGAGCAAGATGCTGATATTGTTATGATGATTTATAGAGATGACTACTACAATCCCGCAACTGAAAAACCTGGTGTTGCAGAAATCAATATTGTTAAAAACAGATCAGGATCTACTGGTAAAGTAGATCTCTATTTCAGTAAGGAATATACACAATTTACAAATTACTCAAAACAATCTGGGTAAATGAAGCCAACAACAAAAGCCTATTCTGGAATAATCTTATTAACTATTTCTTGGGGAACAATACCGTTAATAATAAGAACATCAGAAGTTACCTCTATTGAATTAGTTGGTATCCGAACATTTTTGGGGACATTTTTCTTGGCAACACTGTTGATAAGAAAAGATTTTAATATAAAAGAGCTAATCAAACCAGGATTAATTCTAGGCCCATTACTGGCAATTCACTGGGTAACAATGTTTGAATCAATTGAATTAAACTCAATTGCTGTTGGAATAGGTTTAGTTTTTTCATACCCACTTTTTGTATTATTAATCGAATTCCTGCGAGGCAATAAACCCAAAAGTTATCAAGTATTTTTGATACTTGTAGGTTTTATTGGTCTGTATTATCTATTAGATATTTCAAACATAACTTCTTTAGAAGGGGTTCTTTATGGATTAATAAGTGCTATTAGCTTGTCTTTAATTATCACTATTGGGGAAAGATTTAGTTCGCAACTTGGAGGATTAAAAGTTGCATTCTCCCAGCTACTCGTTGCTTCATTAATTCTTATTAAATTTACCTATGACTCAAAAGAGTGGTTAATTGATAACATTGCCGTAAGTATTTTCTTAGGCTTCTTTTTAACAGGCATTGGTCTTACAACATATTGGTATGTCGTGAAGATAATAAAACCTATAGCTGTTAGTACAATTTCTTATCTAGAACCAGTTACTGGAGTTATGCTAGGTGCTTTTTTACTGAATGAGACACTCACGACAAAGCAGTTGGTTGGTTTTGTTTTAGTTCTTTTTGTAGGTATGGGTCAGATTTACTTTGAATCTAGGATTAAAACAGCATCAATAGTCTGATAGTCTTCGTATGAATGATTGTTTAACTTTAGATATTTTTCAAAATCCCATGACGAATTTTCAGCAAAGTACTCACTAATTGAATCAGTAGTAGCCTTAAGGGGAGTTGAAAGCCTTTGGTAACTTTCTCTATCAAGATGTTTTACAACTTTTCCTGATGCATCAATTTTTTTTAAAGCATTGGTTACTTTTTGTGTTGTTATGGAGTATTTTGCTTTAAGAATGTTTTCTAGAGAGATTGAAAGAGTTGGTTCATCTGCAGCATGATTATCAATTACTATACATATTTCATTTTTGGCCAAGTGACTAATTTGCTGGTAGTTGTTAAAACTTATTTGTTCAGATAGTTCAAGACCATTTTTATCAGAATACTCAACCCAACCATAAGTTGGTATACCTTTGAAATTTAAAAGTAAATATTTCATATAATAAAAATAATGTTGTTTTGAAGTAATCCAACATTGCAAAAACCTTTTTTTCCGTGTAACTTGAAGAAATAATGAAAAGTGTTAATGGAAAAGGTGTCTCTATAGGTAGCTGCATTGGCAATGCCTTTGTATACCAAAATAAAATTGACCTAAAGACAGATAGTAAAATTGTATTCCAAGATGCTACTGAAAAGCTTACAGCAAAGTTTGAAGCACAAATAGAAGCTTTCAAAAATAGTAATAGAAATGAAGAAGCTGATGTATTGGATGCTTATATTTTAATTCTTAAGGATCCAGAAATTACAGGACAGATTACTGAAGAGAATGAATCCTCCGTGCAAGAGGTCTATAATATTTTTGAAACCAGTGCAAATATTCTTGCAAGTATGGAAGATGAGTACTTTCAACAAAGAGCTGAAGATATCACTTCCGTAGGTAAACATTTAATTAACACCATGCAAGAAAAAGAAGTAACTGTTGAATTAAATGAAAATTCTATATTGGTGGCGGATGACTTAACACCTGCTGACACCTCCTCTATGAATATGGGAAATGTAGTTGGTATTATTCTTAAAGATGGTGGACCAACTTCCCATGCAGTAATTGTTGCAAAAAATCTAGGCATCCCTTGTGTTATCGGCGTTGGGGATAGTATTAGAGAGATTCAGAATGATGATTTAATCGCTTTAGATGGATCGAGCGGCGATCTAAATATAAATCCAGATAAAGAAGTTATCGCAAACATGAATAAAAGTAAAAAACAAGAAGAAGAAATTAGAAATAATTTTACGATGTCTGAATATGAAGCACAAGATTTTGAATTTTTAATCAATGTTGGTTCTGGAGAAGAAATAGAGTCTTTCAATCATGATTTCTTAAATTCAATTGGACTTTTTAGATCTGAGTTTATCTACTTAGATAGGTCATCTATTCCAACCATTGAAGAACAAAGAGATACATTGGAAAAAATACAAGATAAATTTAGTGGAGCAATTACGTATAGAACTCTTGATATAGGTGGAGATAAACAAGTAGATTATTTAAGTTTACCGGTTGAAGAAAATCCATTTTTAGGTGTTAGAGGTATCCGTTTATCTTTACAAATTGAGGAACTTTTTAGATCTCAAATCGAATCAATTCTTACGTCTAGAGACTCAAACAGAGTAAAGATTATGTTCCCTATGATTTCAACAATTGAAGACTTCATAAGAAGTAAAAACATAATTATAGAAATTGCTAAAAACTTAAATAAAGAATTACCAGAAGTCGGCATCATGATTGAAACGCCATCCTCAACTATTCTTATAGAAGATTTTGCAGAATATGTAGATTTCTTCTCAATTGGTACGAATGATTTAACACAATATATTATGGCTGCAGATAGAGGGAACCCAAACTTAATGGAATATCAAGATCCACTTCATCCTGCTGTTTTAAGAGTTTTAGAAAATGTTTTTAGTGTAAGCAAAGAACAAAATAAAGAAGTATCTGTGTGTGGAGAAATGGCTTCTGATCCAGTTTCAGCATTAGTTCTTTACATATTAGGATTACGAAAGTTTAGTATGTCTCCTTCAGCTGCTCCTTTCGTTTTTGAAAAATTAATTAAATTAAAATCTTTAGATAGTGAAAATTTAAAATCTAGAATTCTTAAAACAAAAAACAGTCAAGAAGTTAAAGATTTAATAAACGATTTAAAAATATGAAGACCCATGCCATCCTATTAGCTGGTGGTTCTAGCCATAGATTTACAGACGAAGAGAACAAAGTTTATTTTCCCGTTGGAAGAAAACCTGCGCTCTGCTGGCCACTAGAAACTTTGGAAAACTCAGGACTAGTAGATTCAATTCTTCTTGTTATTCGTGAAGAGGATTGGGAAAAAACTAATAGAGTTATTGAGCTTGTAGAAACCGAGAAGTTAATTGGAATAACAGTAGGTGGCAAGACAAGGCATGAAAGTGAATACCAAGGCCTCATTTATTTAAAAGATTCAGGAAAGGTATCAGAAGATGATCTAATCCTAATTCACGATGGAGCTAGGCCATTGTTGCCTTTATATTTACTTGATGAGTTAATAAATGTGGCAAAAAGAAATGGAGCATCAGCACCTGGTTTCAACTCTAAAAATTTATCAGTTAAAAATAGTTCAGATACAAAGAATGGGCAAGAAGAAACGATTGTAGAAATTCAAACCCCACAGGTTTTTCCAGCAGATGAATTATGGAAGTCATATGAATTAGCAAAAATAGATAACTGGCAAGCAGTCGATACAACAGAATGTGTATCCAAATATGTTGGAAGAGAAGCAGTCATTGTTCCAGGAGATCCAAAAAATATGAAAGTTACTTTCATTGAAGATATCTTTGAGCTTGAAAAAATTATCACTCAAGAATAGTCTCTTTTACCTATACCATTTTTACTCTGACCGGTTACACAATAAATGATATTTTTGGTTGTAAAAATTGCAAACCAAAAGAGTTCACATATAAAATGGACATAGGAAGTAAGGAAAAAACATTATTTTAGAATCACCAATTGCAATGGGAGCATTATTTTTAGGTCTTGCTGGAATGTGGGTTTTGCAAATGCAACTTGGAAAAAAACAAGCAGTCAGCTTTATGAATGTAGTTAAAGAACTTCACGGAGATAACTTAACTGTCGCTATTGGAACCAATCAACCGAAATGGGGAAGAAAAAGAGTTTACCTTGCTATGTCTGCAAATCCTCAAAAAATAATTGTTGATGCGATCACTCTAAAAGGAACAACTGTTTTTGCAAAAGGACAACAAGTTGAAGAGTTGATTAATAAAAGTTTATTAGAGTTTACGGACTCTAATGGAAAGGATCCACTTTATGATGCTGCAGCTATGGCTGCTGACACGTTAATTAAAAAAATTAATGAAGATTCAGAGAGTGTTTCTAATTAGAAATAAAAAGAAGGGGGAAAAATGGACACGTTAGTTAGTATGGCCGATGCATTTATTGGTGTTTTTAGAACATCAGCAGATGTATTTGTTAGCTTGACTACTGGTATTATCCCGTTGATAGTAGTGTTTTTGACTGCAGTAAATGCATTAGTCAAATTCATTGGTGAAGATAAGGTTGAAAACTTTGCCAAGTGGGCTGCTCAGGAGGGCTGGATGTACGTTCCGGTTCGATATACATTGCTACCGTTTGTAGCTGTGTTTATGCTGACAAACCCAGTTTGCTATACATTCGGAACATTCTTACCAGAAAAAAACAAACCAGCATTTTACGATGCTGCTGTTAGTTTTGTTCATCCAATTACAGGAATCTTTCCACATGCAAATGGTGGAGAGTTATTCGTATGGTTGGGAATCGCAGCTGGAGTTGAGATTGCAGCTCCAGAATTAGTAACGCCGTTAGCAGTAAGATACTTACTTGCTGGGCTTGTTGTTATTTTGATTAGAGGTGTCACAACAGATATCATCTATTCAATAATGTCATCAAGAAAGGCCGGTGCTGAATAATGCAAAGTATGATCGAAAAAATAGGTAGGTCCGTTGGTGGAGTAGTTGGAAAATTATTTCAAGCGGGTCGTGATGCTGTACAGTTATGTATCCAAACAATAATTCCATTCATGGCATTCGTTGCCGGTGTAATTGGATTAATCCTTTCAACAGGAGTTGGCGATTTCATAGCTGAAGGAATTAAAGGATTCGCATCTAGCTTAACTGGCTTGATGATTGTCTGTATTGTATGTTCAATTCCTTTCTTGTCTCCATTACTAGGACCAGGAGCCGTAATAGCTCAAATAGTTGGTGTACTAGTTGGAACTGAGATTGGACGTGGAAATATTGATGTTTCTATGGCACTACCGGCATTGTTTGCAATCAACCCACAAGTTGGTTGTGACTTCGTTCCAGTTGGTCTCGCATTAGGTGAGGCGGAGCCGGAAACAGTAGAGATTGGTGTACCAGCCGTTCTAACAAGTAGAATGATTACTGGACCCATTTCAGTTGTTGTTGGTTATTTGTTTGCATTAGGATTGTAAACTTCTAAGACAACAATTATATTTTTTGTGGCGCTTTGTGTAAAACCAGAGCGTCACAGATAATTTAAGGAGTAAAAATGGCAGAATATAAAAAAGTAAAAATTGAAAGAGGCAGAGGTGGCTGGGGAGGACCTTTAGAGGTTAAACCTACAGATGAGAGAAAATATGTAGTTTGTATCACCGGTGGAGGCATTCATCCAGTAGCTCAAAAAATTGCTGACATGACAGGTGCAGAAGCTTTTGATGGCTTCAAATCATCCCCTGAAGGTGGTTTTAAAGCAATGGCATGTGCTGTAATTGATTGTGGAGGGACTGCAAGAATTGGGGTTTATCCAATGAAAGGTGTCCCAACTATAGATATTCACGATACTTCACCTGCTGGCCCATTAGCTCAATTCATAAGAGAAGAAAACTTTGTTTCAGGAGTATCAGAAGAGCAGATTACTGAAATATAGTGGTCGTATACTCTTCAAAAATAGTAAAAATTGGTGATCAAGCACACTTATTTTTAGAAGAGGGAATTGTTGTCTTTTTTGGAGATAATGCTCCTGAAGAACTTCAAGATGTAGCCGTCGTTCATGAACTAAAAGAGGTAGTTGGAGAAATTGTGGTTGGAACAAAAATAAATTTATCTGGTGAAGAACTAATAGTTACAGCTGTTGGACCTGTAGCAAATGAAAATTTTGTTAATTTAGGACACCTTGTTTTAAAGTTGGACTCAGCAACAGAAGCAGCATTACCAGGTGATGTTAGCTGTAGCTATACAAATGTACCTGAAATAAAAATAGATGACAGGATAGAGATTAATTAAATGAATTTTACAAAAGAACTTATTAAGAGACAAAAAGAACTTGGTAGACCTGTTCGTATTGGACTTGCAGGTGCCGGGCAAATGGGTTCTGGGTTAGCTGCGCAAATTGGTCGTATACCTGGCATGGAATTAGTTGCTTGTGCAGACATAGATCAAAAAAGGGCAGAAAATGCCTTACGTCTTGCTGGAATGACAAGTATTGGTCACGATAAAGATGCAAGCACCTCCATCTCAAATGGTCATGGTGGAATTGTAAGCAATGCAAAAGACCTGGCAGAACTCCCTATAGACATTGTTTTTGAAGCTACAGGTGTTCCTTGGGTAGGTGCTGAGGTTGCTTCAAGTTGTATAGAGGCTGGAAAGCATATTTTAATGTTAAATGTTGAAACTGATATAACAATTGGACTTTACCTTGCCGAACAAGCAAAAGAAAAAGGAATTGTTTATAGTGTTGCAAATGGTGATGAGCCTGTTGCTTGTAAAGAGCTATACGACTTCTCTGTTGATATAGGCTTTGAAGTGGTATGTATTGGGAAGGGTAAGAATAATCCATTAGATCAAACTGCTACACCCGAATCTTTAAAAGATAGAGCTATGCAGAAAAATATGAATCCAAAAATGCTTGCAAGCTTTGTAGATGGAAGTAAAACTATGATTGAGATGACAGCTCTATCAAATGGTATAGGAATGCCTTTGGATAAAGTAGGAATGAACGGTCCTATCAGTGAAGTTTCAGAACTAAACAAAAATTTGATACCCGAATCAGATGGAGGGGTTTTAAAAGAATCAGGAAGAGTTGACTTCGCCTTCGGACCAGCGCCAGGTGTTTTTTCAATTGTCACAACTGACAACCCAACAATTATAGAAGAGATGGAGTATCTCTCAATGGGAGAGGGGCCTTATTACACTCTCTACAGGCCCTATCACCTTGCCTCTGTTGAGGCTCCTCGTAGTGTAGGAATGGCAATAATAAATAATGAAGCTGGACTCCAGCCAACAACATGGATATCAGAAGTCATAGGCCATGCAAAAAAAGATTTGAAACCAGGAGATAAGATTGATGGTATTGGAGGCTTCTCTTCTTACGGGGTTGCTTATCCTTATTCCGAAACTGAAGGATTAGCTCCTCTTGGTTTAGTTGAAGGAGCAACAGTAGTTGGTGAAATAAAACAAGGTGAGCCAATTCCAAGAGACTCTATCGAGTTACCAGATAATTTAATAAATAAATTACGTAATAAACAAAATAATTAAAAAAGGTTCATGTGAATAAAGAAAATAAATTAGAACTTTATAGAATGATGCTTCTAATACGTTTATTTGAAGAAGCTTTAGAAGAAATGTTCTCTAGAGGTCTATTACACGGGACAATGCATTTATCTATTGGCCAGGAAGCTACGGCAACCGGTGCTTGCCTTGCTCTAGAGAGAGAAGATTTAATTACTTCAACGCATCGAGGACATGGTCACTGTTTAGCAAAAGGTGCAGACCCCTATAAAATGTTTGCCGAATTACTTGGAAGAGAAGACGGCTACTGTCGTGGAAGAGGCGGGTCTATGCATATTGCAGATCTATCGAATGGAAATTTAGGAGCAAATGGAATTGTAGCCGGAAGTTTAACAATTTCTGTCGGCGCAGCTTTATCACTCAAGATACAAAAACAAGATAATATTGTTCTTTGTTTTTTTGGCGATGGAGCGGTTAACGAAGGATCTTTTCATGAAGCATTAAACCTGGCATCTTTATGGGACTTACCTGTTCTATTTGTTTGTGAGAATAACCAGTATGGCATGTCCATGGCATCAGAGAATGCTGTTGCCGGTGGATCTATAGCTCAAAGAGCCGAGTCCTATGGTATCAAAAGTATTTCTATTGATGGAAACAATGTAGAAGAGGTCTACAATTCAGTTTTAGAATTTAAAGAAACGATAAAAAGTTCTGGAAAACCTATGTTTATTGAATCTGTGACATACAGATACAGAGGGCATTCGAAGTCTGACCGTAACCTTTATAGGACATCAGAGGAAATTGAATTTTGGAAAGAGGAAAAAGATCCTTTAAAACGATTTATCGGAAAGCTAACAGAAGAAGGTGTAGAAATAGAGACATTAAAAGAGATTGAATCAGAGGTAAGAGAAGTAATTAGAGACTCTGTAAAAAAAGCACTTCAGTCTCCTGAAAGTCCTAAAACCAACCTGGAGGAAGACTCTTATGCCTGAAATGACGACTGGCCAAGCAATAAAAGAGGCACTTTCATTGTGTCTTGATAGCAACAACACCACGTTCATTGCAGGTGAAGATATTGGCGTATATGGAGGAGCATTTGGTGTTACTGATGGATTATTAGAAAAATACGGTGAAGAGAGAATAAAAGATACACCAATTTCAGAAGATGTAATAGCTGGGTTAGCTGTAGGTGCAGCAATTACAGGTTCAAAACCAATTGTCGAAATGCAATTTAGCGATTTCATTGTTAATGCGATGGATCCAATTGTTAATCAAGCTGCAAAATTACATTTTATGTATGGGGGTGCAGTTAACGTTCCGATGATTGTTAGAGGAGCAAGTGGGGCCGGAACGGGTGCCGCCGCTCAACATAGTCAATCTCTGGAATCATGGTTTTGTCACGTACCTGGTTTAAAAGTAGTGACCCCATCAAATCCACAAAATGCATATGATTTGCTTCTTGCTTCATTCGTTGATCCTAATCCGATAATTTTCATGGAACATAAGTTAATTTATAAACTGAAATCTGAAGTCACACTTGGACCCCTACCCAAAGATTCCTCTATACTCGGAAACTCAAAAGTTGTTCTGGAGGGAAGTGATATCACAATTGCCTCATACTCAAATATGGTAAATACAGTTTTGAATGCCGTTAAAGATGACTCTCTTAAGGACTACTCTATAGAAGTAATTGACTTGTTAACACTTTCACCACTCGATACGGAAACAGTAATCACTTCTGTGGAAAAAACTCATAAACTTTTAATGTGCCAAGAGGCACCAGGCAGCAGTTCTATCGGTACAACTTTAATTTCAGAAGTAGTTTCCTCTCGTGCATTTAATTCTTTGAAAAAACCACCAAAACTTTTGGCAGGTTTACATAGTCCCATGCCTTCCGCTAAACATTTAGAGACAACAGTAATTCCTCAGGAAGAGGATATTGTAATAAAAATAAAGGAGATGATCGATAATGAGTAATGAAAATATTATTTTACCTGCAATGTCTGATCAAATGACAGAAGCAGAGCTTTTAACCTGGAAAGTAAGTGTGGGAGATGAAGTAAAAAAAGGTGATGTTATAGCTGAGATCGCTACAGATAAAGTAGATATGGATCTGGACAGTCCTTATGATGGGAAAATAATAAAACTTAACACCGAAGAAGGCTCAATGGTTAATGTTGGAGAGACGCTTGCGGAGATAGAGGTTGAAGGTGACAGTCTACTTGGTTCACTATTTGACTAACAGCTGCTGTTGTAATCTAAAGTTATTGACTCTTCAGAATCTTTTTTAACCAGCACTCCAGTAAGGTAATTACAACTATTGTCAATAATAATATTTGTTCTGACTACTAAATCACAGGTGTACTCTGTAAGTTCAGGATATTTTGCAGAGTAAAAATTTAAACAATCAATAACTGCTTTTTCTGAGTTCTCTTTCTCTTTTTTGTTTATAGATATGAATAATTTATTATCTTCTAGGATAACTTCACTAGAAGTTTCTTGAAAAACTTCACCTTGGACTTTATTAAATACTCCAGAAGTCCCTGTAACTAAAGAACCTGTTGCACCAAGAGACAATAAAGCTAAAAAAGCTAATAAAATCAATGAAATTGCAGCATTTTTCAAAAAAACCTCTTTTTCTAATGTTAATATTTTATTAACTAATAATTACATAAAAAACGACCGTAAATGATTTATTTAGTTACATACTTAATTTTAGGTTAACAAAAGTCAAAGTGAAACACCAAAAAGTACTTTTATACTTAGATAGTTGAAAATCAACACAAACGATCGTTAGGGGGATTGTAATATGAAAGAATCCATACAACGCGTTGGCGGTGCTATGTCAGGAATGGTTATTCCGAACATTGGTGCTTTCATCGCTTGGGGTTTGATTACAGCACTTTATATACCAACTGGTTGGCTGCCAAATGAAGAATTGTCAACAATGGTTGGTCCTATGATACTTACTCTTCTTCCGCTTCTGTTAGGTTACACAGGTGGAAAAATGGTTCATGGTCATAGAGGTGGTGTGATTGGTGCTATCGTTACAACAGCAATAATTGTTGCAACGTCTTCACCACAGTTCTTAGGTGCTATGGCCATTGGTCCAGCAGCAGCTTGGATACTTAAGCAAATAGATAGTAGATTACAAGACAATATACCAGAAGGTTTCGAAATGTTATATGATAACTTTTCACTTGGTATTTTGGGTTGGGGTCTAGCTGTTTTAGCTTTTAACATTATCAGTCCAATACTTGATGCAATAACAAATGCATTAGGAAATGGTGCAGCAGCGTTAGTAGACAGTGGTCTAGTTCCGTTAGCTGACATTCCTATTGAAGTTGCAAAAGTATTGTTCTTAAACAATGCTGTCAACCAAGGTGTGTTAACACCTCTTGGAGCAGCTGAGTCAGCAGAAACTGGTCAATCAATTTACTTTTTGCTAGAAACTAACCCAGGCCCAGGTCTTGGTTTGTTACTTGCATATTGGTTTGCTGGTACAGGAATGTGGAAAGAATCCGCTCCTGGCTCAATAATTATCCATTTCTTTGGAGGAATTCACGAAATCTATTTCCCATATGTTCTTGGTCATCCAATTATGATCATTGCAATGTGGGCTGGTGGAATTTCAGCTGACCTTTGGTTCGTAGCAACCGGAGCAGGCCTTGTAGGACCTCCATCACCAGGAAGTATCTTTGCATATATTGCAATGCTTCCAAAGGGTGGGGCATTCGCAGTTCTAGGTGGAGTAGCAATCGCAACAGCAGCATCTGCTGTAGTCGGTGTTATTTTACTAAAAGCTCGTCCAATCAAAGAAACAGACGCAGGTGTAGAAGCTACTATCGAAAGCAATATACCTACTGTTTAACATAAACTATTAAGTTATAATTGGCTTGGGATGTAAAAGTCCCAGGTCAATTTTTTTTGGAGGAAAAATGAATTCAATACAAGCATCAGAAGTAAAAAAAATATGCTTAGCATGTGAAGCAGGGGCAGGTTCAAGTTTGATGGTTAAAAATGGATTAATCAAAAAAGCAAAAAAAGCAGGCTTAGATGTAGAAATTGTCCATGCTCCAGCAACCCAGATACCAAGTGATTCAGATATAGTCGTTTGTCACACTGGACTCTCTGGAGCGGCAAAAGCTGCAGCACCTGAAAATGCTGTAATAGTTCAATTTACAATGTTTATGAATGATCCGTCATTAAAAAAGCTTATCTCAGATCTATCAGAGGGTAATGAAATCTCTTCTTCATGAACCAGTATGAAGTTTTAATTAAAGAATCTATACTTACTGAGCAATCTTTTTCATCAAAAGAAGAAGCCACGATTATGGCTGGCGAAATTCTTTTTAACAATGGTTATGTTGAGAAAGAATACATTGACTCTATGCTCGAAAAACTCGAAACGCAATCATTTGCAACATATATAGGCAATGGTGTAGCTATACCTCATGGCATGGCGGAAGGCTCAAAGTATGTAAAACATACGGGAATTAGCGTTATGCAGGTTCCTGAGGGTGTTCAGTGGAATGAGGAAGTAGCATATGTTATCGTTGGCATTGCAGCAAACTCTGATGATCACATGGGTGTATTATCTGCATTAGCTGATGCAATTGAAGAAGAGGAAGATGCTAAAAAACTGTGGGAAGAAACTTCTACAGAGAATATTTTTAATCTTTTATCCATGAGTCTATGAAACGAGCTGTTCACTTTGGTGCTGGAAATATAGGACGTGGATTTATAGCTCCAACACTACAAGCAAATAATTATCAAGTAACTTTTATTGATGTAAACACGGATGTCATAAAACAAATTAATGATGAAGGTTCATATACTGTTAAATCCCTAAGCATAGAGGGAACAACTGAACAAAAAGTCAAAGATGTCAACGCAGTTGAATTAAATGATACAGATACCTTAAATAAAATACTTCTTGATGCTGACATTATCACCACTTCAGTTGGGCCTAAATTTGTAAAAGGTGTCTACGAAAAAATCGCAACACTGGAAAATCAGAAAGACCAAATCTTTGTAGCCTTTGAAAATATGTACAGAGCATCTAGTAGTGCGAGCTCAGAAATTAATTCTTATAATGAGAATTTAAAAATTATCGATGCTGTAGTTGATAAAATTGTTCCTCCTCAATCAACAAAAACCTTGGATGTGGTTGTAGAAACATATGGATCAATCATTTTGGATGAAACAGCAGAGTTACAACCATTAGATGTGTCAGAAATTGTTTCTTATAGAAATTATGACAATGAGTTTTATAAGAAACTTTGGCTTCTAAACGGACTTCACCTACAACTTGCCTATTACGGACTAGCTAATGACCATACATATATTGATGAAGTTATTTCAAATAAAGATGGAAGAGAGTTTGGAGAGGAAGCAGTCAAGAGCTTAGCACTAGCGTATACACTTCTATCAAATTCAGAAGAAGTATTAGATGAATTTAGCAAAACAATTATTAATAGATTCGCACTTCCAGAAATAAAAGATGAAGTAACACGTATTGCCAGAAATCCGGAAATAAAATTTTCAAAAAATGAAAGATTTGAATATCCTCTTAGACTACTGATCGACAATAATAAAAATGTTGAAACTTTTAGTCAAATCCTAAATATTATTACCTCAGGAAACTTTCCCAAGGTTGAAGGTTTTAGTAACTTTAAAAAAGACGTATTAGAAAAGGGTAAAAGTAATATATATAATGACTTTTGGGAATTAGAAAATTATAGTGAGAACTACATTGAAAGGCTGGGTTCGTAAATGTTAGAGAAAGAATTAGTTGTTACAGATGAGGTAGGCTTGCACGCAAGACCTGCAAGTTTATTTGTCAAAATTGCTCAAGAATTTAATGGGACAGTAACAGTAAAATTTAATAAAAAAAATCCTCAAACAGGTGAAGAAGAACTTGTCGAAAAAGATGGGAAAAGTATGATTGGAATTCTAAGCTTAGGAATCGGAAAAGATAAACCATTCACTCTTACATTAGATGGAGATGATGAAGATTTGTATTTTTCTAAATTCGAGGAGTTGTTAGATAATGAGTAGCTCACTTCTTGATACATTATTACTTTCTTCAAAGATTGAACCATCTGAAACTTATGATGCAATCTACGAATCACTACCCGTGGTAATTGCTGAATCAACAAAAGATCTTGATGCTGCATTTGAAAAACTTGATGAAGCCGGTGGATATGGATATATTGCTACGTGGAGAAAAAACTTATTTGCATTCAATACAAAACTTTTATCTAAAAGATGCGGGCTTCTTGATGAAAATGGGAATCTTCTAAAGGCAGCAAGGATTCCTAAGAATTAATCTCTGTTTCTATAGTTATAGACTTGTAGTCTGATTATCTGTATTGTATACATCGCAACTATTGTGACAGCAATTTTAAGTAATTCTCTCATCCACCATAGGTTTTGAGGAATATCCATTCCGGCTCCAATAGAACCCCCTATGAGCCCTCCTATGAGCCCTGATGAGATCAATAGTAAGTAATCCCTACTATTGGCTCTTTTAAGGAATAGTGAGGCTATTAGCCCATAAACCAACCAACCGCCAAGAAGTGGGATAAGTGCATAGAGTTCTCTCATACTTCAACTTTAGTGGATTTTTTTTGATTATTTCTTAGCTATTTTTTTAACAACAACTGACTCTATTCTCCTGCTGTCTAATTCAACAACAGTTATTTCGAGTCCATTTATAGTAATTTTTTCACCCTCGGATGGTAATTGTTCACTATGACTTAGATATAACCCACCAACGGTTGCCACATCTTTATCATTTTCTTCAAGGCCAAAAAATTCCTCAAAATCATCAATATCAGTTTTACCATCAATACGCCATTGTCCTGGACCAAGTCTTCTGATTCCAGAAAATCTCTGATCATGTTCATCTGGAAGATCTCCAACAAACTCTGAGAGAACATCCTTAATAGTTACGACACCCTCAATGCCACCATTTTCATCAATCACACAAGCAAAACTTGATTTGTTTTCTCTAAGAATATTCAAAGCAGACAGAACAGTTGTATATTCAGGAAGGTAAATTGCATCCTTTATCAAATTTTCAATTTCGATACTTTCTGTTGTGGTGCTTGAATTGATTAAATCTTTGACATACACAACACCAAAAGTATCATCAAGTGATTCTGTCTTAGATACAGGAACTCTTGAAATTCTTTTTTCATTCACTATGTCTGTTATCGCTTTCATAGAGAGAGGAAGGGAAACGAATAAAACATCAACACGTGGTGTCATTATTTCTTTTATAGGTCTGTCAGAGAACTCCAATAGAGAGTCTATGATTTCTCTCTCTGCAGGTAGAATCTGCCCTTCTTGTTCTCCGAGTGCAGTTAGAGCCTGAATATCAGCTTCAGTTATTTCTCCATCACCATCTATATCTCCAGGTCCTTTAGATCCGTATCTATTTATAGAGTTTGTTATTAAATTTGTAAATGGGGCAAAAATTCTTGCAAGGTAATCAATCAGTATTGAAGTTCGAGAAATAAACTCAATAGGCTTCCTAGTTGCAATAGTTTTTGGAGTAACTTCACCAAAAACTAATACAAGGATGGTAATAAAGAGTGTTGCCAAGATGCTTCCAGTACTTTCTCCAAATCTTCTAACAAAAAGAATTGTTGCTAATGATGCCATCAGGATATTAACAAAGTTGTTTGCAACTAAAATACCCCCTATTGTCTTCTCAATGTCATCTTTTGCTCTTTTTATTCTCTTATTTTTCTTTGAATCATCAAGTTGATGTATCTTTTCTCTTGGTACTGAGGTAATTGCTGTTTCAGACCCAGAAAGCATGGCAGAAAATACTAAACAGATAATAATTAATATATAAAGAATGATGTCTAAGTTTGTACTCAATTTATACATTAGATTTTAAAGCATATTTGTTTAAATAGGGAGTTTTTTTTAAATTCATTATATAACTTTGGGTTTTAATTAATTCAAACTAATCTAACAATGGCGAGTTTATGGTTGATGAAAGAGTAGTAAGAGCTCAACAAAAATATGATGAAGTTCATAAAGAACTACTAGAAGCTGGTATCAAACTCCTTAGCACCAAGCCTATTTCAAGTTTATCTTTAAATTCACTAGCTAAATATACAAAAGTCTCTAAAACAAGTATTTATAACCATTTCAATAGCAGTCCAGAACTTTTTTACTATGATCTTTTAGTTCATCTAAGAAATTACGTTCTCAATGAGTTTAATCAAAATGAACCAGATGACCCCAAAGAAAAAATTGTTTATTTCTATGAAATTTATATAAAGTTGATGAAAGAAAACAAAATTTTATGCTTGAATCTTTATTCACAGTTTTTTATTGTTAATTACAAAGCAAGGTTTAAATTATTTAAAAATAAAATACTTTCAAAGCTTCTTAAAGAGGTGGGAATTAAGGATGATGCGACTGCTCAGAGGCTTGCACTAGAATTTGCTGTATTATTAAATAGATTTTTTGTTTATGACTTAACATCAAGAGAATTTGGTGAGTATGAAAAGGAATTTTTTGAAAGGTTAAAAAAGATTATTAACTACTAAAAACCAGGTTCATAGCTGCTTTAGACACTGGTTTTACTATGAAATAATCTGCACCGACTCTTTTAGCTTGAAATTCGTCATCTTCTCTATCAGCAAGCAAAATAAATTTAGAATTCTTAGTAAGATCATTTCTTTTTAGCTCCCTAATGAGAGATGGACCACCATTACTTTTAACCTGCATGTCAACGAATATGAAGTCATAAACATCTTTAAGATCTTCAATCTCTGTACTTGTATTTATGGAATTCTCAAAATCGAGGTATTTCTCTACTGATTCCTTGACCCAGTTATTATCGGTAATTATAAAAATCTTCACAGTTTTCAAAGAATAGTATCCTGTAATTTTAAAATGGAATAAGAATGATTAATATAATATCTTCAATTGTGTTTCTTGTAATAAGCGTTAGCCAGCTTAATATATTTGAAATAGATGGAGTTTTTTCCTCAGCACACGTACGTTCGATAGAACGACATATTGAAGATACCCAATATAGCCAAAATGACTTACTGGTGATTCAATATAGCTCTACTAAATATAGCGATAAAGCAGTATCTGACTTTGAAGAACTAATAACAGATCAAAATTTTGTAAAAGCTATGTGGGTTGGCCCTTATTCCATTGAGATAGATTATGCAATCACTACTGGATTTGACATTCTTGGATATGTTCCGGGAACAGAAATAATTAATGTTCCATTTTCTACAGAGTTAGAAGAGAAATTTTGCTCGTTACATACTTGTAATATTTCAGAACAAAAAATTACCATTGTTGATGAGGAGGGTATTTTTAGTGACTATTTAGTTGTTGGATCTATAGGGGCGTTCTTAGAAAATATTAACGATTCAGAAAGTTTTTCTAATGACGTACAGCTTTCAATAAAAGAGGATACCTTTGAATCAATTAACTTCTTAAAGCCTTCACTTATGGAGAGATTTTATATTTCAATTTCAGAACCAATTTTTACATACATGTTTTTTGTTCTAGGATTTGCTCTCATTGGTCTTGAATTATTTGCTATTGGTCCAGGGATAATGGCCTTCATCGGTGGGCTATTAGTAATTATATCCTCACTGCCATTTCAAGAATTTGGTATTAACTACATTGGAATTGGAATATTTTTAATCGCTTATCTTATATATTTAAAAATACTTTCAAGAGGATATTTTTCTTTTTTAGGAGTTGTTGCTTTTGGAATTCTTGTTCTCTCATCAATTGTTATGTTTAGTGACTATGTCATCAATGTGAATAAGTTTTTACTAGGATTTATTTCCGTCGGGCTAGCCTTCTTTTATTTTATAGCCATCCCAACAGTTATTCGTTCACGTTTAACAACTGATACAAGCGCTATGACATCCTATGTAGACACTGAAGCTGTTTTTGTAAAACAATTAGATGGAAATGCTGTACTAGTAAATATAGATGAAAATGAGATACGCGTTGAATCTGATTCCGAAAAAAAATATGTCAAAGGCAAGTCGTATAAAATTAAAGAAAATGATGGAAATCTAACAATATAAAGTAAAACTTCGCGAAAAAAACCTTTTGCCATTTCTTATTTCTTAAATATCGTCTATGTATGTTACAAATAAGCACTTCGACATGGCAGTACGATGCACTTTGCAGACAACATAGCAGTAATCTTTTCTTCCCACCTGCTACGTTTGAAAAAAAAGAGGATAGAGAAAAAAGAGAAGTAAAAGCAAAATCAGTATGCAATGGTTGTCCAGTAAGATTTGATTGTTTAGAAGAGGCTTATGAGATTTCAGAACCATTTGGAGTTTGGGGCGGAATGAATGAAGTTGAAAGAAAGAGAAACCTAGTTCTAGCTGAGTAGTTTTTCTCTAGTTCCTTCAGAGTCTATCTTTTTTATAATCTGTTTACTATCTAAATATTCCAACAATGGAATTGTGTATTTTCTAGAGAGACCACTCAGAGATTTGAATTCACCAATTGTAAAAATATTTGGCAGGAGTTCAATAATGCTTACTATTTTTTTAAAATGAACCTCAGTATAAAGAATATTTTTTGCAACCCTTATTAACTTATCCTCTAGGAATAAATTTTTAATAACCTCTCTATCAAACTTTTGTAGATTTATATCAGGAACACTTAACTCTGCCCCGAGTTCTGTATTTATAAGCTCAAGTGTTTTTATATTATCCTCAGTGGTGTCAGAATTTAATCTAATCTGATTTTCTTTAATTAAGATATCTTCAAAGTTAGAAAAAAGAGAGTCTATATTGTCTTCTTCAACAAAAAATGTTTGATATAGATATTTTTGAATGCCGAATTTATTAATACTTTCCACTTCGACCTTTAGCATCTTATTTATTTGGTCCAAGGTAGATTTATTAGTGAAAACTTCTCCTACTTTAAAAAAACTATCATCGTATTTAAAAGGTAAAAAATAAAGTAAGTCTACTAAATTACTGTGAGAGACTTTATCCCTTGAATTCTTAATCAAGTGTTTTATAAGGCTGTTATTACTTATTGCCATTATGAACTTGCAGGCAATAAATTCATCAGTATCAATATTATGTAATACAACTTTTTCACCTTCTGGAACTGCAATGGCTTCATTCAACCTAACAACTGCATAGGATCGCGCATTTACATTTAGAGGAAAAATTTTCTCAACAAGTTTATTTGTTGTCCCAGCATAGAGTTTCATTGTATTTTTTTTAATCTTCTGAAAGTTTTCAGTTCCTACTTCAATGAATAAATGATTGGATATAGCAAATGTTATATTCGACAATAAGTCACCTCTTTTCGGAACTGGACCACTTGATTTTTTAAGAGATATAGCAACTCTCTGAGATGAATTTTCTTGGGAGTATTCTTTATTAACACTTTCAATACTTTTTACTTCTAACTTTTGACCACTTGATGAATGGATTATATTATCTACTGAAAATCCTGGACCAGCAGTTCCTGTTACTATTCGGCCAATTCCATCAATTACAAAACTTCTATCAATCCAAAGAGATGAATAGTCACTTGTACATGTTGATAAAAATGTTTGTATCTCCTCAATCATTGAAGATTTGCTTGTAGAACTTTTATCAAATTTTGTAATTTTGTAGTTCAGATTCTTAATCGAAGATACTTTATCAATTAGGAATTTTTCATCACTGTTAGATTCTTTCAAGTCTAATTTTGTAAATACAAAAATGATATTAAGTTTTGATAAACCAACAAGAGCTTTTAAGTGCTGCTCAGATTGTTCAGACCAACCTTGTGTACTATCTATTACGAACAAGACTGCATCAGCATTTGAAAAACCCGCCACAGTATTTTTAAAGAAGTCTCTATGTCCTGGAACGTCGACAATTGAGGTTATTTGATCTTTATATTCGTAATAGGTGTATCCAAGATTTATTGTTAAGCCACGTTTTTTTTCTTCTGCCAGTCGATCTGTTTCTTGTCCTGTTAAAAAGCTTACAAGAGTTGATTTACCATGATCAACGTGGCCGGCAGTAGCTATTACGGTCATTGACTATTTAGGGCATCAATAATATGAATATCATCATCAATAAATACGGATCTTAAGTCAAAGAGAATGTTATCTTCTCTTGTTCTTGGAATTATAGGTACATCTAATTTTGCTAAAACACTCTGTATCTGGTTGTTTTCTTTATTATTTATGCAGATGACAGGCGAGGGTATTTTAACATCAGGCATAGTTCCACCTCCAACAAGAGAGAAATCTTCAAGAATTGTGTGCTCAAGTGTGAGTTTTTTTGACATTTTAGTAACTCGTTTATCTAATTCTTCTAGGGACATACTTATAAATGCCCAGAAAGGTATTTTCTTTTCGTCTTTGGACAAATAGATCTCAGTAGTTTTCTGCAGCTCATAGGTCACCATTGGTGAGCAACGATATGTTCTAAAGAGAGGGTGCCCTTTAATTTTTGTAACTATATCTTTTGAGCCTGCAATTATTCCAGCCTGCATTGATCCAAATAATTTATCCCCAGAAAATAAAACAACATCAGAACCTTCTTCTAAAGACTCCTGAACGCTGATTTCTTTATTGAAAAAAGTAATATTTTGCATTTCTAAAAATTTTCTATCAATAACTAATCCACTCCCTAAATCATGAACTAACAATACTTCAAATTCATCAGTGATAGTTTTTAATTCTTTTATAGAAACCTCTTCAACAAACCCTGAGAGTGAAAAGTTAGATCTATGAACTTTTAAGACAAGAGCATTTGGATTTTCTCTTAATGCTTTTCTATAGTCTTTTGGGTGAGTTTTGTTAGTTGTTCCCACTTCAATCAATTGCATACCTGTTTCCTGGATAATTTCTGGAAGTCTATATGATCCACCAATTTCAATTATTTCCCCTCTCGAGATGATTACTGCATCAGTAGTATTTTCTTTTTTTAAGGACTGTAGAGTCAAGAACAACGAAGACGCATTGTTGTTTACAAAGCAAACATCCTCAGAATTTAAAAGTATATTCATACTTGATGTCAAATAAGCGTTACGAACCCCACGTTCCTGTTTTTCTAAATCATATTCTATATTTGTGGCATACCCTGTAAACGAGATATTGCTTTGTGCTCTTCCAAGGTTTGTATGTAATAGTGTGCCAGTACAATTAATTACTCTCTTTTGTTGGCTCAAAACTAGACTATCAATTTTTTTAATATACTCCTTTAAGGACTCTGATTTACCCAAAGACTCGTTTGAAATATTCTTTGCAATATTTAGTTGAATCTCTCTAGGTAGTGGATTTTCATAGGAATCTACCAGTGTATTTACAGATATATTATCCATGAAAGTTAGTTACCCAACTCCTCAAAAACTTTTGCAATCCTACCAGTGCAGGTTTCATCAATAATTGGTGGAAGTGCTGTAGTTATTTTTTCAACTAATGCTTGGAGAGATGATTTTGTTGGAGTATCTTTCTCTTGTTCAATAAGAGGTATTCCTTTATCAGCTTCAGTAGTTGTACCTTCACTTAGCGGAATTTTCATCAAAAGTGGAATTGCAAATTGTTCAGCTAGATTTTCTCCACCACCTTGGCCAAATATCTCGTACCTTTCACCAGTATTGGTTTCAAAATATGACATATTTTCTATTACACCTAGAAGAGGTATGAAGCTTCTCTTTGCCATATCAGCAACCCTTGTTGCAACTTTTTGGGCAGTTACCTGTGGGGTTGTTACTACTATTAATTCAGCTTGTGGCAAAAGTCTCCCTAGGGCCATTTGAATATCTCCAGTTCCGGGAGGAAGATCTATAATTAAGTAATCCAATTTACCCCATGAAACATCTCTTAAGAATTGCTCTAAAGCCTTGCTTAACATTAAACCTCTCCACATAAGAGCTGTGTCTTCATCTTCAGTTATTAACCCTGTAGAGACAACTTCAAGATTTCCCTTTTTATAAGGAATAATTTTTTTATCTTCATCAGCCTCAAGACGAGCCTTAATGCCTAAAAGACGCGGAATCGAAAATCCCCATATGTCTGCATCCAATAGTCCAGTTTTATATCCCTGTTTTTCTAAACCTAGGGCAATGTTTGTAGATATTGTAGATTTACCAACACCACCTTTACCACTACCAATTGCAATAACTCTAGTTTGAGGATCAATTCTTGTCTCAGGAGCATTATCTCTAGCTTTTTTTCTTGCCTTCTCCATCACAGCACTTCTGTCTTCTTTATTCATAGCTGTCACATCAATCTTTACAGTGTCAATATTTTCCATGAGAAGAAGCTTTCTTTTAATTTCAGTTTCAATCTGATTCCTCATAGGACATTCAGCAATGGTTAAAGCCAATTTTATTACCACAGTAGAGTCTTTAAAGCTTATATCTTTCACCATACCTAGTTCAACAATATCTACCCCAAGTTCTGGATCAACTATGGTTGATAGGTGTTTTAGTAGAATATCATTTTGTATCATAAGGCCATTTTAAAGTCTTTATTAAAACATGTAATTATTAATTTATTGAATAAAATTATCTTTGGTATAATGAATCATGGATTTACAAATAAAATCATCAAGAGTAGTACTCGCAACAGACAGTGCTATAAGCAAACTTAAAGAGCTTAAAGCTTCAGAAAATTCTGAGGGTAGCTTTTTAAGGATGGGCGTTAAACCAGGAGGCTGTTCAGGTTTATCTTATGAAATGTTTTTTGATACAGAAAAATATGAAAATGACTTTACAGAACAGTATGGGGAAGTTTCCATTGTTGTAGATGGCCAGAGTGTTGACCACATTAGAGGTGCAACTTTAGACTATAAAGAGGGATTAATGGAAACAGGATTCTCTATTGATAATCCAAATGTCTCAAGAACTTGTGGTTGCGGCAACAGCTTTAGTTAAATTTATAACCTACTGAGTGTATAGTCTTAATCCAGTCAGATCTTTTTTCACCAAGTTTAGCTCTTAATCTTCTTACGTGAACATCAACTGTTCTTGCTCCACCAAAATAGTCATAGCCCCAAACTTTTTCCAATAACTGTTCACGAGACCAGGCATTTTCTTGATGTTCGATAAAAAATTTTAATAGTTCATATTCCATAAATGTTAAGTCCAGTAGTTTATTTCCTGCTTTTGCCTCGTATGTTTTAAGGTTGATGATTAGATCCTTAAACTCAATTTTTTCAGAATTGGTATCTCCGAGGAGTGAGTTAATTCGAGCGTTAACTTCTGCGAGTCCGCTTTTTGAAGAAATAATCTGAATACGAGAGTTCATTATTAGATCAACTGTTTGATCAAAAGATTCTTCATCACAAATAATAAGTTCAGGTACCGGTTTTGATGCAGATTCAATATCCGATAGGCTTTTCTTTGTGTCTCCATACTTACTTAATGAAGTTAAGGCAATATCAATTTGGCTCTGATTTTCAATATTTTTAATAGTGAGTTTCTTGATCCCGACGTCTTTAAACATCTGCAAAAAATTTGCATGTTCTTTATCTAAGTTAATGTAAGCATTTATCATTTTCTTGAAACAATTATTTAATATTTGAAATATACCAATAATTAAAATAAATACTACATTAATAAATATGAAAATAAAAGCAGAATATATATGGATAGACGGACAAACTCCTACTGGAAAATTAAGGAGTAAAACAAAAATTATGGAACAGGGTACAGAACCACCTCTATGGGGTTTCGATGGTTCAAGTACACAACAGGCAACAGGTGATCAATCGGATTGTGTTTTAAGGCCAGTTGCAACTTTTAAAGATTCGCTGCGTGGTGGAGAAAATATATTAGTTATGTGTGAAGTATTAAATGTAGATATGACTCCACACGCATCCAATACACGTGCAGCGTGTGTAGAGGCTTCAGAAAATTTTTCAGAATTAGAACCAATGTTTGGTTTAGAGCAAGAATATACATTTTATGAACAATCCTATGATTCCTTAAAGTATGGTCAGCCATTAGGTTTTCCACCATCAGGTTATCCAGCTCCTCAGGGGGGCTATTACTGTGGTGTTGGAGCAGATGAAGTTTATGGTAGAGATATAGCTGAAGAGCATGCCACTGCTTGTATGGAAGCTGGTTTAGAAATATCTGGAACAAATGCAGAGGTCATGCCAGGTCAGTGGGAGTTCCAAATAGGACCTGTTGGCTCACCAGCAATTGGTGATCAAATTTGGGTAGCTAGATGGTTACTTTACAGAATTGCTGAGGATTACAATATATCTGCAACATTAGATCCTAAACCCGTCAAAGGTGATTGGAATGGTGCAGGTATGCATACCAACTTCTCAACTAAAGAAATGAGAGAAGATGGTGGGTATGATGCTGTAGTTGCTGGTTGCGAAGCTCTTGGTAAAAATGCTGAACTCCATGTACAGAATTATGGTGCTGCTATTGAGGATAGGCTTACTGGCGCACATGAAACACAAAAGTTTGATACATTTTCATACGGTGTTAGCGACAGAGGTGCCTCAGTAAGAATTCCATGGCAAGTAGAAGTTGACAAAAAAGGTTATTTAGAAGATAGAAGACCAAACGCTAATGCAGACCCATATGTAATTGCGATGTTAATGATTGATACTGTTTGTTCAGCAGCTACTAGCTAGAAGTTGTAGAAGCTATAATCTCTTCAATTTTTTGCTGAAAAGATCCTAAGTTACTATTAAAAGAGCTCAGAGCGCTTGAGCGCCTTTCTCCAGTATCCGGAGCGGTTAAACCTTCTAAAAGTTCTTTTGAATCTTCATAAATTAAGTTAACTAATATTTTTAGTTCTTCATGACTAGAAATCAAGCTTGCATTTGAAGATGGAGGACCTGGATCTGTGACTGTTGCTACAAACTGCTTAGCATCATCTATGAATGCATCAAATTCTTGCTGAGCTTCTTGATATGTAGTATCTTTGTCATCCCATCTTTGATTAGTTTCTAAAACTTTTTTACCAAGTTCATTTGATTGAATTTTTTCAGCTTGTATTTCTTCAAGGTATTTAACGACACTCTCTGGCAACGTAGTTGTGGTTGAGGTAGTAGTAGTATCTTCTACAACCTCTTGAGATACAACCTCTTCAGTATTATTTTCAATATTTATAACTTCAAGGTTATTATTTGTCGTAACACGATTTATAAAAGTATATGTTGTCGCAATCATGCCAATCAGAACTAGAGGAAGTATTAATCTTCCTGGCTTTGGGTCTGGATTAAAGTTTTCCATAATTATAGTTTATCAAATTTGTTGACAATATCACTGTTTATAGATTCCCATTCAGCTTCATCTTTTTTTGATATTGTTAAGAAACCTGGACCCACAAAAATACTTGTAATTCCTTGTATATTTAAAAGTAAAAGACACGTTTCGTTGTCTGTATCTTCTGCTGAAGTTATAACGTTACCAATGGTAAGAGCATGGTTAATCTCAATTTTTTTTGCATTTGGGTTAGGAGTAGTAATTAATTCCATATATATGGTTAGTTTAATCATTTAAATATTAATATATGACTTATGAATTACCAAAGACAAACAATTAGTAACCTGAATCTGGGTTTCGAATCCAAAAATTTTTACTCTATTCTAGGTCTCTATATCTTTTCACTTGGATCTTTAGTAGGTGGCTACGCTTTTTATCTACTTTTAGAATCTACAGGCATTGTTGATACAAAAGTGATAGCTTGGAATGGACAGGGGTTGTTTTGGTTTCTCATACTTCTGTGTTTTGCAATTTTTATTTTATTTATACCCATTGAGTTTATAAATATATTTAAGCTTTACAATTCAAATTTTCGAGATTTAGTTTCAAATATACTATATGTAATAGTTTTTTCACTACTATCTTTAATTCTTTTTCAGATACTTTTTAGCGCTGAAACACAAATCTTATCTGATTTGAAGTCAATAACTAGAGCAGTTTCTTTTTCTGGCTTTATTGCAATACCCTTGGTTTTATTTACCCAACACAATTTAAGAGAGAATTTATTTTTATTGGATAAATTTTCTTACAGTATTACGCTAATTTTGTGGATTATGTCTTCTCAAATTTTTCTTTAGATTACATTTTATCTACAGGTTTTATACCTAAGCACCTCATTACCAGATGAGAATATTTAACAAAAAGTACAACAATATAAATTTTTTGATTTTTCTCATTAATATCCTTAATATTCTTGATATTAGAGTCCTGATATAAAGCATTAAATTGATTACTAAGTTCGTATAAATAATTTGCCAAATGATGTGGCTCACTATTTTTTAGACTGAGATCAAGGTAAAATTCAATATTTGCCATTTGCATTATAAGGGTTCTTTCCAGATCACTTAAAGGTACATTAAATTGATTTCTTGAGGAAGTTTTTTGTGATACGGCCTCAATCAATCTATTTGCTCTAACCTGAGCATATTGAACATATATTCCAGTTTTTCCGGTAATGTTAGTAAACTTTTCCAAATCAAACTTATAATCAGTTTTCCTATTTGTTATCAAGTCACTAAAAGTAAGCACAGTGTTCGTTAAACAGTCAACACCTTCTTTTGAGAGAGTACTATTTATTTTCTGAATATAACTATAGGCTTGGTCATATAAATCAGATAATTTTAAGTTACCGCCATCTCTTGTTTTCAGAGGATTGCCTTTAGAATCATTTATTGTACCAAAGCCAATATGTTCATAATCTTTTTTTGGAAATTCAAAATATTCTATTGATTTGAATAGTTGTTCAAAATGGAGTTTTTGCCTATTGTCAGTAACGTAAAAAACTTTTTCGTGAGGAATTTTTTTATTTCGAAAAATAACAGTGGCGAGGTCTGTTGTGATATACAAGTAAGACCCATCAGATTTAGTAATAAGAATTCTTGGATCGGTAATTTGAGAACTTATTAATGCATCACCATCTTTTTCAAGCTTATTATTAATTAATAAACTTTCTATCATTTCAGGTATAATTTCATTTACAGTACTTTCACCCCACCAGTAATCAAAATCATGCCCAAGTTTATTTAGAGTTTCCTTAAGTGCTACTAAGGTCAATTTACTGATAGTCTCCCAGTTCAAATTAATTTCACTTTGGCCGGTTGTGAGCTGTTTATTGATCTTTTGTGCAGTTAGCTTAAATTCTTTTTCGATACTATATTTTTTCGATGCTTTTGGATAAATTTCTTCCAGCATGCTTATTGACAGTTTTTTAATATCTATATTCTCACCTATACAATAAGTTATTATCTGAGCAACTGGCATTCCCCAGTCCCCAAGATGTATATCACTATATATCTGGTTCCCGACAACTTGGTTAATTGAATAGATACTCCGACCGATATTTAGCGGTCTTAGGTGGCCAACATGAAGTGGTTTACCAATATTCGGGCCTCCATAGTCAATAATAATTTTCTCAGTATCTTTAATCCTTACATTTTCTTCAACGTTTGCTAAGACGGGTAGTAATTTTTGTGAATTTATTTTAATATTTATAAACAAACTTGAAGCTATTTCATAAGTTTCTACTAATGAAGATCTCTCTAAGATTTCTCCTACTTTTTGAAGTATTTCTATTATGTTTTCATCATTTCTATATCGAATAAATAAGTTAATCTGATAATCATAATTTTCAATTTTTGAGATTCGGAGCTCAACCACTTCGCTAATTGAATAGTCTTCAAGCAGATTAGCTATTTCTGACAATAAATCTTTATATAGTTTCATTCGGATGTAACCTTCTTATCATTTGTTAATATTTGTTTTAAGAAATAGATTACGAATAGAGTATTATCTATTAGATATCTTTTATACAAACGTTTAGGTTCTTGAATTAATCTGAATATCCACTCCACTCCTATATTTGCTAAAAATTCTGGAGCCTTTACCTTAGTTCCAGCTACCCATTCAATCGCAAAACCAATACCAACTAAGTTAGAAGTAACCTTTTCTGAATTGGAAAGTTCATTAACAACATACTCTTGTTTTGGAAACCCCAAAGACACCCACACTATATCTGGGTTTAATTGTGAAATTAACTCCTGGTAGCTAATTGATGAGAGTGTTTCTGCTGAACTCATTGGAGGACAGTTATACCCAGCAATATTAATATCAGGATATTCACTTTTTAGGACCAAAATTAATTTACTGATTACATCCTCACTATTTCCAAAAAAATAATGACTCGTATTATTTTCCAGTCCTTTTTTTATCGTCTCTTTAAATATCTTAAAACCATCTACACGTTTTTGATCATTGCTATACAATATTGAAGATGCCTTAGCTACAGAAAAACCATCAGGAAGATTCAAATTAAAGGAATTCAAAATCTTATTTAGCTCACTACTCCTATAAGATCTAACAAGTGAATTTGCATTACAAACTGCTACAGTAGTGTTCTTACTCGATGTCAATATTTCTGCAGCTTTCGACAAACTTACTTGACTTATATTTGTTTTAAGAATTTTTACTTTTTTCATTTATCTAGTTTATTATACGGTCAATAGTAAATTTTGCGCCTGTGGCTCAACTGGATAGAGCATCTGACTTCGGATCAGAGGGTTGGGGGTTCGAGTCCCTCCAGGCGTGCTATTATTTTTTCGATTTTTTTAATCCTTGAGGAATAGGAAAATTCTTCGTATTCTGTATTTTCAAATGGTTCAATATCTTTAAGTTCATATAATTTTTGTATAAACATTTCTTTATTATCTTCATCAAAAAATATTATATTTTCATTAAAAGGAAGTTCTCTATGTGATGGAAAATCTACAGCAACTATTTGTAACTTTGCCCTCAGGTATTCAAAGTATTTTAATGGAGAAGTGTGTCTTAATGAATGCTTACTTTCGCTTGAATTTATCAATAAACCAATTTTTGCCTGTTGCATTTCAAATAGTGTCTCACTTCTTGGCAAATGCCCCAAAAATTTTATATTTTTTATATTCTTTTTTTTAACTAATTCTTTGTATTTGTTACTTTTTGAAGAGGGCCCTCCAATTACTTTAAGATTAAAAGTACTTAATCTTGAGTCATTAAACGCATCAATAAAGAACTCAATACTTCTAGTTTTTCCAAATCTCAACAAATTCCCAACAAAGATAACAGTATTGGAGCCTTTTTTCTTTATCTTGTTATCAAAAAAATCTTCATCATATGCATTGTGTATAACCTCACATTTTTCATTATAATTTTCATCAATCTTAAAATCTTCTAACAGTAATGGATGAGTAAATATAATCTTTATCTTTTCAAATTTGAGGCATTTTTTTATTAGGTATATTCGTAATCTTGAGACTTGGTGGCATTCAAATATAACCTTTTTATTTTTTTTAGCTAAAAAGTAGAATAACCAATCAGATCTTGTGATAAAAATATCATTCACTCTATTACTAGATTCAATAAATTTGTATGCCTTTTTAGACCATAAATAATGACTCAGATGAAATCGAATTTTCTTGAATAAAGCTTTGCCTTTATAGTCCCTAAAAGGAAGATTGTGACCTAACATATTAATTTCAAAAAATTCTGAAAACTGATAATGAGACTGGAGGGTCTTTAAATCACTGGAACTATCTAGGCTTCTGTTTGGAAATATCAATCTTACATTATGCTTCCTCTTAACAAGAAATTTCAGGTTAGTAATTGTTTGAAGAGAGTTAGCAGTATTTGCTGGAAAAGTTTGATAGGTAACATAAGTAATGTTATTCATTATAAAGATTTCCTTCTATGGCAAAGGAAAACTTATAAAAATAAGTTGTAAAATATAAAAGAATGAAGCTTGAGAGATAAAGAATCGAGTCACTTTTCATGTAATTTATCAATAAAAACAAAAACAAGTAATTGTAGACCGCATTCTTTTTGTTGCTGTAAATTAAATAAGTAGAATATATTAATAAACTAAAAACTCCAAATATCCCAAAGAATATTAATAGGTCAAGCAAAGAGGAATGTGGGAGAACTAGGCCATCGTTATATTTTGTTTCATGACTTAAGTAATAATCTGCCAACTGTAACGGACCTTTTCCAAAAATGAATTCAAAGAAATCAGGGTCATACTTAGCTATAAATATTCCCCATTTTTCAGATCGATTAATAGGGACTGAAATTTGGCTAACCATGGCTACACTATCTGGCAAATATTTGATATTTCCATCATTAGTATATTGGTCCAAGGCATAATAAAGTGAACTTGAAAGACTACTGTCTTCTTTTGATTCTTGTAAAAATATTTCAAAATTAGAAAAATCAGCTGCAGTAAATCCATCCTCATTTCCAGGTAAGGTATCAGAGATTATAGAAGCATTCACCGCTTCATTTAGTAGTACACTGCTAACAAATTTATAGCTATATTCACTTGTCTTACTATAAATAATTAATGAAGAAAAAATAACAAATATAATCAGTGTGATTTTAAAGGATTTACTCTTTATCAACTGATTCATAAAGAAGAGAGTAATAAAAATGACCATTGAAGATACAGCTGCAAAATTATTAGACCTAAATAAGTTCAATAAAGTTAAAAATATTAACACTATTTCAAAATTTGAAATTTTAATTTTATAATGAAATGAAATTAAAACAGCAAATAAGATTGTAAATGCAGCGTATTCCCCTAAGGCCTCAGCGCTATGTGATATACCTCTCCAAGTATTACCTTCTATCGCTGTAAAGTTTCCCATTCCAAGCTTATTTAGACCTAGGTTGTAATAAGTTAAAAATCTTATAAAGGGGTAAAATGCAGAAAGTATTCCAAACAAAGAAACAAGTCCACCAACTAAAAGAAAGTTGTATCTTATCATTTTAAGATTAACAAAATCTTTGGATTCATTAAGTATTGTATACAAAGCAAGAACAACAAAGTAAAAAGAAATAATCCAAAAAATTTGTGAGTAAGTACTTTGTGAACTACTTACAAACCCTTTTAATTTATCAACATCAAAGTATAAATATATATTTTCATTATTCACTAACCAGAAAACTGTCAATAAAGCGTAAAGCAAAGTAAGTTTAACATTTACTTTAGTTTCAAAAAAGATTCTTAATCCTATGTAGACCAGAATTATCAAATAGAAATTTAGATTGAAGGTATTATATGCACCTATAAATAGAAACATAAAAGGAAAATAATTAATTAAGTTATAAAACCTATCTTTTAATAGGTCATCAAAAATAATCAATATAAAAATTAATGCCGCTATTAATGAAGTTAAAAAGTAGTTATCAAAGGAAATATTGCTACTGTAACTTTTTGCAAATGAAGTATAGAAATTCTTTTCACCAAGTAGATGAAGTGTGAATAAAATAGACGTAATAGCAATTGGTATTATGTTGTTGTATTTAAATTTTCTTACATTTGATTTTGGGATCAAAGCTATTAGTAATAGCCATATGAGCGATTGTAAAAGAAAATCAATATTTGCATTTGTACCAATGTAAACCTTTATATCTGATTCAAAGTAATCTACACCATTAATTTTAGAATTACACTTTACGCTTGAATAAGTATCAGGCAAGATATTTATTTCGTCATTTAAAAAATTTTGACTTAAAATATCAAAAAGTGTAAATTCGCAAGTGTTTGTTTGATAAAAAGCAGTACCTTTTTTATCTATTAGAACAGGTTCGATTTCTTCAGAGCTATTTTGTAGAAACCATGGTAAGAGTAGAAGCAAAAAAGTAGTCAAAAAGAATGTTAATTTCCTAATATTACTGCTCATTGATAATTTCTAACTTTCCAAATCTTTTTAAACACTAGATATAAAAAAATTGAAGATACTGTCAAGAAAAATAGCATTCTTTCAAAATCAAGTTGTTCGTACAGACCATTAGTCCACACACCGTTTACATAATTAGCGCACTCTAACCAAGAATTAACATTTACAATGTTTCCTTCTGGGTCATAAAGTACTATCGTTTCAAAATTTGGATCATTTTTAAAGACAAAATTGGGATCATTACCTATCGTTTCAAAGTCAACAATCTGATTTGAATCTCCACAAATAGAATATATTTTTTTATTCATACCACAATTATCGCTAAATCAAATTTATATTTCTTGTGTTATTTATATATATGATTATTTGTATTTAACAAAAGCAGATAAAATGTAAAATATGAATGGAGACCCAGGTTACTTTGGCCCCACATCCATGATGTGGAAAATTAATAAAGAAATTACAGTTCTTTTCGGAGGAGCCCGAGCATTGCTAATGCATGCAGCCCACCCATTAATTGCTGCTGGGGCAAGACAAACTTCGTTTTACCAAAGAGATCCGTGGAAGAGGCTAATACGTACGTTATCATTACAAAACTCTCTTACCTTTGGAACCAAGAAAGAAGCTGAAGAAAGTGCAAATAGAATTAATAAACTTCATGAAGTTATCAAAGGAACTGATGAGGTTTCTGGTGAAATATATGATGCGCTTGATCACGAACAACTCCTTTGGGTACATGCTTGTTTGCAGATTTCCTCAATCTACTTTTACGAATTAACTGTTAAAAAGTTAAGTGATAAAGAGAAAAACCAATACCATGAAGAAAACACAAAAGCAGCAGAGTTAGTTTTAGTAGATACAAATCTTATGCCAGACACACACGAAGAATTAAAAAACTGGGTTATACAAAAATCAAAACAAAAAGATTTTTTAATGAATACTGATGTAGCTCAAGATGTAAAAAATATCATTAGGGGTGGACCAGTCCCGCGTCACATAAAACCAATTTGGCCATTTATTGCGTTTACTGCCTTTAACACTTTACCTCCAGAATTCAAAAAAATATATGGGATAAAAGAATCACAAATTAAAAACTTTATATTGGCATTTAATTTGAAGCTCTTGAAATATACAAGACCTTTATTACCACCTTTTTTTAGACTGATTGCTCCCGCAAGATGGGCGAAACAAAGATTAACTAACAAACCAAATCTTAAATTTAAAGACAAGGCTAAATATTAATTTATAATCTTTGTATGAATGAAAAAAAAACAGAAAGTGATGATAATCTTGTCCAAGACCTACAAGACTCATTAGGAGATACTCTTGACGAAACTTTCGAAATATTTAACAAATTGTTGGACTCCATCAAGCTGTCATCATTAAATGAAGAAACTAAAAAAGAAACTATTAATAATATCGAAAGCCTTCAGAACCAATTTCAGTTATCAACAGTCAACGTTAAAGACATTAACAAAGATAGGCAGAATAAGCTAAGGACTAATGAAGAAGAATAATATATACAAATTATTTATATAAGGTTTGGAGGTATAGTATTCTTTAATAGTTATTGGGTCGGTAGCTCAATTGGTAGAGCAGGAGCCTTTTAAGCTCAAGGTCGTGGGTTCGATTCCCACCCGACCCACAATGAATTAGATGCCTTTGGTTTTAGATTTAATCAGTGCTAATGGAGTTTTTAATATAATTTTTAAATCAAGTGCTATTGACCAATTCTCTATATATAAAATATCATATTTATACCATGTTGAAAACTCAGTAGCATTTCGATCATTAATTTGTAGTAAACCTGTTATGCCCGGCATGACATTCAACCTTCTCATATAGTTTGTGCTGAAGGACTTTGTATCATTATCAAATAATGGCCTAGGACCGACTACAGACATACTTCCCTTAATTACATTGAAGAATTGTGGAAGTTCGTCAAAACTAAAGTCTCTGATGAAATTTGCTCCTTGAAGTATTCTGGGATCATTTTCTATTTTAAAAATAGGCCCTTTTCTTTCATTCAAATCACTTAGCTCACCTCGTAAGGAATGGGAATTATTTTTCATTGTTCTAAATTTGTACATAGAAAATTGTTTTCCATGTAGGCCAACTCTATTTTGCTTAATGACTACTGGCCTACCATCTTTGATGAGTATAAATAAATATAAAAACACATACAACGGAGACAACAGGGTTATTACTGTAAATGATACTAGAATATCCAATATTCTTTTTACAATATATTTGGATCCATATTGAATATCGTTATTGAAGTAGGTTAAGAAAGAACCATCTAGTTTTTCACTTCTATAAATAAATTTATTGTTAAATTCAATGCGATCTTCTGAGATTAAAAGTATTTTTTTATTTATTTTTATAAGATACTTCTCAAGTTCTACTGGAAGAGTTTTTACTGTACCTAAATTAAAAATAAGTAAATTCATTTCAGTATTTTTATTTATCTCATCTATGGAATTTATTATCTCATTAGGATTTTTAAAATCTGAAAGTTCATAGTCGCCAATATTTTTTCTGAATGTCATAATTCTTAATTTTCTATAAATCGAGTCTTTATCAAGGTTAAACGTAATAAAACTTTCACCTGAAACAGATCTGCCTAGTAACGATGAAAGAAGTTCACTATTTCTAAACAGAATAAGAATCAACGGTACTAAAAATGTGAATAGTATCAAGTAGCTTCTTGCTAGTATTGAAAATCTCAATACATAAAAGAAAACAAACATACAGCTTGTCCATAAAAGATAAATTGGGAAAAATTCATCAAAAAACTTTTTTTCTAGAGTATATGTTAGTTCGTTTACATATGTGTAAAAATTTGTAGAGTAAAGAATTATTAAAAAAATAAATATAAAAAGAGCAATATATATATCAGTTTTAATAAAATCATTTGTAATAAAGGGATAAAAACGGTCTCTATCTTCAAGCAAGTTATCTCTAATTATTAAATATCCTTCAAAATAATCACCAATTAGGAACTTATCAAAATAATAAATTGAAAAAGAAGTAAGTACTGTCTGCAAAAAGAGAAAACGAAAAAGATATTTTATATAACTTATTAATTTCATAACACCCATTGTAAATTAAAAAAAACCATTGAAAACATTTAAATAAGTTATAATTTAGAAATCGGGGGCGTGGTGAAGTCTGGAGTTCACGCCTGCCTGTCACGCAGGAGGTCGCGGGTTCGAATCCCGTCGTCCCCGCCATACGGCCAGATAGCTCAGTCGGTAGAGCACTTGTCTGAAAAACAAGGGGTCGGCAGTTCGATTCTGCCTCTGGCCACCAATGTTCCATTGGTTATTCCAGAGTACAGAACGAACGCCTAAGCTAATCGTCCCCATTATCGCCCCACAGATATATGTAAAACCCTATAAACATTGGAACGATATACACCATATATGACATTTCTAAATCCTATATTTATTGCACTTGTTTTGAAATAGCCTATAAATGATGATGTAAAAAACCACCCTATATTTGGGAGAAAAAAAAGGGAGTTAAGTATTGGGGGTGGTGGATAATGTATCTAGGAAAAAAAACTATCCCCCTGTCTACACACAAAAAAGTCGTAGTATCTTGAGAGCAAGACACCTAGCTAGACACTTAATGCATATATCAATTTGCCGGTGCCTCTATATAATGCGTTACACCTCGGGCAATATAAGGCAACTTTCTAAAAGTAAAGGATATGTCAATATGAACCCCCTCTATATGTATATGTATGGCCTCAATATTTAAAGAGAACAAATTGTTTACCCTGTTTACAATATGAATATGGCCTACCTAACACAGCGTCAAGAAAAAAAGCTACTTAAACATATTGAAAAATGGGGTATCCCTTTCAGTAGATATAAAATTACTTGGGTAGCTCAAAAAGAAGAGGACGAGGAAAGCTAAAATTTCAATAAGAGTGAAAAATATCGATTTAAATATTAACTGGGAACGAGTTGACTACCTTTTTATTGAAGTTGCGACTCATTTTTTTTCACAAGAATAGCAAGGATACCCCAATTAATTATTGCAAGAATACCTGTAATAAAGCAGAACATTTCTGTACTATATGTTGCTTCGCCTCCAACAAATATCTCTAATGAAAAATCATATATTGTTGAGTAGAGAACTGTTCCAGCAAAAGCAAATATTACATGAAGGGTTTCAATCATGGATGAACCCGTCCCTCTGTTCTCTAGATTGAACTTAGACATTATCTCAGCATCGGTTGCAACAGAAGATACAACTGGGGCAATACCAAAAATTCCATTAAGCAGGATATAAGGAATATTAAGAAAGTAAGGAGTTGTTAACCAGATTATCCCAGCAATAATATTTCCATAAGCTCCAATATAAAGAGAAGTTCTCAGTCCTTTTTTGTCATAAATTCTTCCAGCAACAATCGCCATTGGTACAAGAATTAAACCAAACCCTGTTCCAATGAGTCCATACTCAAAAGAGTTTAAACCTAAACCCTGTGTGAAAAAATATGGGGAGAGAATAGACCATCCACCAATAGAGATGAAGTAGATAACAATTGTGAAAAGAGAGATTTGAAATCGTTTATCTGAAAACACTCCTCGTGGAAAGATAGGGTTAGCAACAGATTTCTGTCTTTTATAGAACAACCAGATGAAATAAGGACATAAGAAGAGAAGTAGAAAGCTAATAGTATTTGTAATATTTTCAACTCTAAAAAATGTAAGTGCTGATGAGAAACTAGAGAGTATTAATGTAATAAACACTAAAGACTTAACATCTACTTTATCAATTGTTACAGTCTCTGTGCCAAGATTTACTCGAAGCAAAATATATGCACTAATAAAAGAAATTGCTACTGGTAAGATGAAAAACAGCCTCCAGTTGTTGTATTCAGCTAAGTAGCCAATAGTTAATGGAATAAACAGTACAGAGACAGAACCAATTGAGGCAATTAACCCAACTGCAGATCCTCTATTCTCATCACCAAACATAGTTGTCATTAGACCAACACTAAGACCCATGACACATTGTGCCCCTAATGCTTGGAGCCCCCTAGCAACAAGTAAAAGTTCAAAAGAATTTACAGCAACAAGAAGAGATGTTGAAAGTCCGTAGATTAAAAGACCATAGATAAACATTCTTTTTCTTCCAATTAAATCAGCAAATCTACCAATTAAAAGAGTTGAGACAGCAGCCATTAATAAGTAGGAGAGATTCACCCATTGCAAAATAGCAATTGGTTTTTCGAAATCTCTATCCCAAAGTGTAAGTTGAATTGTTTGGGAGTTAATAGTGGTGACAACTGCAAAAATTCCTAATGAGATAGACAATGCACCAAGTTTGTTCTTAATCATGGAGAGAAAATTCATAACTAATAGATATTATCGAGTCTTTAGTTTTAATATTGAGGTATGAATAAATTGTTAGTACATATAATTACAGGAGTTGAAAATCCAAGTCGTGCAGTCTTAGGATTTTTAGTCGCAAAATCAGCTATTCAAGATGGTAATGAAGTCACTATTTTCTGTGCGGGAGATGGGGTAACAAGTCTCCATGAAATAACCACTCAAGAAATGAAGGGAGTTGGATTAGGAACTCTTGAAGATCATCTTGTAGTACTAAAGGAAAAGGGTGCACATTTATATGCATCTGGAAAATCAGCTGCCGCTCGTGGTATTACAAAAGAACAATTAGAAGAGCTTGGCTTTACGCCTGCAACTCCTAATAAGTTAGTTGAGTTAACTTTTGAAGCAGACAGAGTTCTCATTTATTAAAAAATTGTTTAAATCTATATGATTCTATTAAAATGAAACAAGTAGGCCATAATGGTTTTTCCCTGAAAAACAAGGGGTCGGCAGTTCGATTCTGCCTCTGGCCACTAGGGTTTTCCCCTATCAATACCAAAACTGCACACACTTCTGCACACACCTACAACTCTGTCACCCCCTTCTTGTCTACTAAAATAGCTCTTAAATGAAGTTACACATTAATATCTCTTAAATGAAGTTATATATTCTTGCAGACAGATTAAAAAGATCAATTGATGAAGTTTTAAAGGCTGCCAATAAATTAAAACTAGATGTTAATTCTTCTGAACAAAAATTAACTCATGACCAGGTAATTGAACTAACAAAATATTTTACTGAAAAGAGAAGATTCTTATTTTTTATTTTGTTCTGGAATTATTTATCAGGTTTTCTTTCAGCATTTCTTGCGCTATTTACAAGAAGAGGCTACCTGTATGGCCTTATTTCGGGTTTAACATTTTTCTCTTTATTTGCATTTAATAATGTTAATTCAAACCAGCCTGATGAAAATATTGTTGACTCAATTGAAAATGTGATTGTTATAGAAGGTAGCGATACCAATGAGATTGTTGAAGAGGATAACGATATTGTAATTCTTGACTTGGACACTGTTGAGGATATCTCTATCACCGATGATTCAACAACTACTTCTACAACAGCTGCTGCACCATCAAGTACATCAACAACTACGCCTGCAACAACTACGCCTGCAACAACTACGCCTGCAACAACTACGTCTTCAACAACTACATCTTCAACTACATCTACAACAACTACGTCTTCAACAACAACTGTTTATGTAGATGATGAACTACCTACTTGGCCAGATAAGACAATAAATATACAAAACACAACAGAAACATACTTTGAAGTTTTATGGAGACCAGCAGAAGATAATATCAATGTTGCTGGTTATTACTTCTATCTAGATGGTGTACTAAAGGGTGAATATATAAGAGAAAATGATAATAACTCTATCTTTTTAGACGCCTTAACTGCTGGAACATCTTATGCCTTAGAGATTGTTGCATACGATGATAACGGCAACCTCAGTACAGATAATCCAACTCTTGCTGTTACTACTACTTCTACAACTACAACCACAACCACAACCACAACCACAACTACAACCACAACTACAACCACAACCACAACCACAACCACACTTCCACCAACTGATTTGATTACAAATGGTTCATTTGAAAACTACGACGGCGATCCAGTAGCAAGTAATGCAACTGAATTTTTTACTAATAGTTCTTTCCCTGGATGGACTAATCAGAATTTAGATGAATCGGGTGATAGACCAATTGAAATTTGGGAATCAGGACATAAGGGTGTTGCATCTGTAGATGGCACTCACCATCTTGAATTAAACTCAAATGGATTATCTTCAATATATCAAGACGTGAGTGTTTCTCCAGGTGATGAAATAAGCTGGAGTTTCTGGCACAGAGGAAGAAGCGGTACAGACACTGTTGGATTTTATTTGGGAGCACCTGGTTCAGAAGTTGAAATTGGACAATATTCTACACAGTATACATGGACAGAATATTCTGGAACATATACAGTACCTGATGGTGTCACAACATTGAGAGTAAGATTTAAAGATATTAATTCAGCAATGCAAAATTCACTTGGCCATTTAATGGATGATATAAAAATTATCAATAATTATTAGCATATGATTAATGGTGATTATTTAGCAATAGTAAGACCGAACAGAACCACTACATATGGCTCACATCTCTCGGAAAGTTCTACCCACTACTTAACATATGAAATCAATAGGTGGGTATTGCCTTTTAAAACATTTAGGGAGTAGAAAGACCGATAGTTCTAATAGAACAATTCAAATAGATAACATTACCTTAAACAAACTAAGAGAACATAAAGAGAAGTTTTATCAAGGCATATGCCCTTATGTGTTTCCTAACAGAGGTTGCAACCAACCAATTACCGGCAGGAACTTTAAACATAGAGTTCTTAAACCTGCATTAGAAGAACTTGAAATGGATATGGATATTAATCTACATACCTTTAGACATACAAGTGTATTCCTAGCAAGACAATCGGGAGCCGATGTACTCTCTATTTCTAAGAGGTTAGGACACGCAAGCATATCTATTACTGCCGATACCTATTCTGCATTGTTTGAAGAAACAGATTTAGAGTTAGTACTAGGTTTAGAGAAACTACAACAAGAAGTCGTCTAGGAACTTTAGGAACTTAGGAAGTTCTACCAAAACCAACCACAAACCAACCCTCGCTCATATCTTCACTTACCATTCATTACCACCCAACACACTCATAGGGCTTGTATGCAATGAGCTATATTGAGCGATAAATAGATTAAAGTAACATAAAATCACAAGGTCTGCCCTTATCTGAAAAACAAGGGGTCGGCAGTTCGATTCTGCCTCTGGCCACAATAAATATAAACTCGATGGCCCTTCACAAACAAACTATTCAAAACGATGACTAAATAATTTCAATTTTCAAGGTTTATTAGCTCTCCAATTATTAATCCTTCATAATCAGTTATACCAATAACTAAATTTTCTTTTATGATTAATTTTCTAATACGAGATCCAAATTCTATTTTTTCTGTAAAAAGAATGCCATCTTTATCATAAACTATAAAATATATCGAACCGGCTCTCATAGAGGCAACAATCAAACAATCATTTGGAGCATAATATGTCTCATATATAGTTGGACATATACTTGCATCGCTAATTCCTATTGATGGCACAAAAGAAAAAAGAGGACGTTTTGTAAGTATAGGTTTTTCATAAGATTTATTTATGACTCCTAGATCATATTCAGATCCAAGAGACTGAAGCGGCCAACCATAATTACCGCCTCTGGAAATTAGATTAATTTCATCACCACCCATTGGTCCATGTTCTGCTGCAAGAATATTATTTTTTATTTTCACGATACCTTGAGGATTTCTATGACCCTTTGAAAAAACTTCAGTGGAAAATTTATTTTTATCAATTTTTATTTTTAAAATTTTACCCCATAAACTTTCATCTAATTGTGCAGTTTTATTAATTTTATTTTCAACACTGGAGCTTGTAGGGGTACCAGTAGCTAACAGTATTTCACTATCTGATAACTGTAGCCATCCCCCTCCAGCACCATTCATATCTGCTTCATTGCTTGGTAAACATGACAACTGTAATGCTATATGTTTATCTGTTAATGAAACTATACGAGCTGAAGCACACTCTCCATCTATGTACGCTGCATAAGCATATAGATTTTTTTTAAGAGAAAAAATAGCCTTTACTTCAACGTAATCTGTATTTTCTAGTGACAAATACTCAATTAATGAAGGAGAATTCTGATTAACGTACCACACCCTTTCTCCTCTGAGTTCTACAGCACCAACCTTTCCAACTCCTTCGAC
Source organism: Acidimicrobiia bacterium (assembly GCA_028376655.1). Taxonomy (GTDB): domain Bacteria; phylum Actinomycetota; class Acidimicrobiia; order Actinomarinales; family Actinomarinaceae; genus Actinomarina. The sequence goes on along the minus strand of JAONAZ010000001.1, from coordinate 87,218 downwards.
ACTTAACTGACCCCATTCGAAATTAAAATTATTAAGTCTGTTAACCTGATTTATTTCTAAATCATTAAGGTTAACTATTTCACCAAATCTAGTTTTTTCACCTTTAATGTTTGTACTTTGATTTTGTATAGAATTTGCGACTTCTTTTATGACTCCATGTGGAAAAATCTTCCATTGACCAATTGCAAAAGAATAAAAGCTTAATATCAGACTACAAATAATATAAGCAATTGTTTTGTAACCTACTCTCATAACTAGATTTTAATAGCAAGAGTTTGAATTTTCATAGTATAACCATAATGAGAGCACATAAATCACTACACTAAATTTTATTTTTTCAAATTTATTTTCTTCACATTGATAATTATAAATTTTGATGTAAAGCTATTTATAAAATTAACAGACTTAATTTAAGTGATTATATTAGATATTGCATGAAGAAATTTTTTAGTAGATTATATAGTTATTTAATAAGGATAGATGACCCTAAAATCTACAACGCTAAATATCCATTCAAACTTTTGTTAAAAATTATTCTGCGAAGTTTGAACATAATTAGGTGGATAGTTGCGTATCGAATCGTAGGTAAAGTTGACTCTATTTCAGAATTTTATTCAGAAATCCATATTTTTTGGTACAGAGGGAACGAAGGCCACACACAACAAAGCATTGAACAAACATATTTTTTATCTAAAATTTCACAAAAAAAAGAGAATATATTTGAAATTGGTTTCAATGGAGGACATTCTGCAGAAACTTTTTTAAAAAATAACATATCAACAAAAGTTCTTTCGTGTGATATCGGTTGGCATTATTATTCAAAATTTGGTGAGTTTTACCTCAAAAAAAAATTTGGGAATAGATTCCAAATGATCATTGAGGACTCTAAAACATTAGTACCTAAGCTTAGTGAAAACACAAATAAAAAATTTGATTTAATATATATAGATGGTGGTCACGAATATAAAGATGCAAGAGATGACATTCTTAAATCTAAAGAATTAGCCCATGATAAATCAATACTTGTAGTGGATGATGTTGTTGAAAGAAATATGCAACACCTAGATCACTCCAATAGCGGTCCCACTAAAGCCTGGAAAGAGTTTTTAGAAAATGGATTTGTTTCAGCATTGGAGTATTTAGAATTTACTGATAACAACATTTACAGATCAGCAGTAGTCGGAAGGTATAATTAAAAAGAATCCTGCAAAAACAAAGCTTGTTCACAAGTCTTTACCTAAACAAGAAAAAACCAATAAACTTCTTGATTTGACATGATTTTCTCCCTACCGATGTTAACTAAGAGATGTCTATATATATAAAGTAACTTCTATTTATCTATATATCTGCAAAAAACTTTCTGTACCAATTTATTGTATTTTCTAGTCCTAGGTCAATATCAAAATTAGAGCTAATTCCTAATTCTTTCTCTATTTTTATTGAGCTAAGATATTGATCTTTGATCTCAAATTCAGAACTTACCTGTATTATCGGTTCGATATAATTTTCTGAAAATTTAGATACAATTTTTTTGTATAATTCAATAACACTTAAATAATCAATGCTTGAAAAATTATAGGAATCAGCAACATTAATTCCTGAATCTAAAAGGGCTGAACCCACTCCTGTATATGCATGAACAACGTCTTCAACATAAACCCAGTCTCTTTTATATGTACCGTTACTTCTTAATATTGGAGTTTCATTATTTAAGAGGTATTTTATTACTCCTGGCACTAATCTTTCCCAGTTTAAGTCACCACCACCATAAATATTTCCACATCTAAGAGTCGAAACTTTTAAATTATAAGTATTTTTATAAGTCTTACATAGCATATCTGTTGCTGATTTAGATACCTCGTACGGATATATACCATTTAAGGGGAAGGATTCTTCGTATGGCAGTATTACAGAATTGCCATAAGCTTTATCGGAAGAAGCGACAACAATAGGAAAACCTTTTAATCTGCATAGCTCTAAAATATTCCAAGTTCCTTGAATATTTGATTTAAAAGTATTAACAGGATTTACTAGAGCATCTCCAACTTGAGTTTGTGCCGCAAGGTGGAATACGAGATCATAGTCTTGATTAAAAATTGTTTTTAATTTTTCTTCATTAGAAATATCAAAATAATGTAAATCTATATCTTTATTAATTTTTTTTGAATTAATTAAAAAATCAAGCTCAGTGTTCAAAGCTAGTCCTGTTACGGTACAATTATTTTGCACAAGGCTCTCTGATAGCCAGCTGCCTAAAAGTCCCGTTGCCCCAGTCACCAATATTTTCTTATTCTTCATTATCTTTCTTTCTTTGATAAATTGAAGAAATAATTGTATTCCTGATAGTAGAGTTTTTGATTTTGCGAATTATGGGAGTGTAGGGGTATTAGCGAAAGGTACAAACTGGCAATGAGAGCATATAAGAACTTAGGAGTAATTAGTTCTATTTCTTTATTAAATATCTCAAAAAATAGTCGTTGTATTTCATTTCTATCTGTAGAAAATAATCTATAAAAATTTTTTTCTGAGATATACATCTCTGAATCTATTAAGTCATAGTTACCCAACACACACTGTCCTAATTTTGCAAGGTCGTAAACCCAGTGACCATAAATATCACCCATAGGATCAAATATTTTTATATTTTCTCTATTTGGTTCATAGATGATATTACTTAGAACGAGATCTCCATGGAATACTGTTGTTTGTTGTGAAAATTCTGATTCTAAAATTAATTTCTTGAAATAGTCTAAAAATTCATTCTCTCCTTCACCACTTCTTAAAACTGTTTTATCAAATATTTTTCTCCAGAATTCATCAGTATTAAATTGATATTCGGAACAATCATTCATAAACATTTTCAATTTCTTAAATAATTTTTCCCAAAGATTATTTGAGTTATCATAATAAAGCAACAACTCTCTGAGTGTAAAGCCTGAGACAAGATCTATTTCAATTTCTGCATCTTTAATATTGATATCAATCAATTTTGGTATTAAATTTTGATTTACAGGAAAATGTTTTAACCACATTCCTTCATTGATTATTTTCAGTGGATTTAATTTAGAACTTTTAAAAACACTGTTACTTTCAAAACGAATATTATTAAAACTTCTACCAAAAGGTAGATTTTTATTCTGAATATATTGTTCGATTGTCCCAAAATCTAAGAATGCTTTTGTGGGATGCTCATAAATATGCAACTTTTTTTCATCATTATAAATTTCTAAAATATTAGAAAACTGTGTCTCACTTTCATCTGACCTGGAGATATATTCTTCTGATATTTTATAATAAAGTTTTGGATCTGAAAATTTATAAATTCCTGATACTGCAAGTTTTGTTGGTGGTTTAGTAATCGGCTTATCGTAAAATTTCATGTCTTTATCTACCATGCACCATCTAGAAAAATCTGTAACCTCCATGGCACTTATAGAATCTTCAGGAATTTCAGATATATCAACATTATAAAGAGCATCACTAAGAAGAATAGTTATACTATTTTCAGTTCCGTCTAATCCGCAATATACAGAAGTTGCGGGACCCTGCTTTAAATCCTTAGATACACTTTGTACTTTTACATTTTTGTATTCATAATAATTTAGAATCTCTTCGTAAAGTTGTTGGTTTTCACTCACAACGATAACAATTTCATCATAAAGTTTATGATATTTTTCCAATGAATAAAGTAGTAAAGGTTTATTTTTAAATGGTAAAAGTGATTTAGGAAAATGTTTACCAAGCTCAAAAAATCTTGTTGCAGCTCCAGCAGATGGAATAATAAGTTTATTCATCAATAAAACTTTGTAGCTCTATTGCTTTATCATCTATATAGAAGTCAGCATATGGCTTGCCAAATAATAGCCTGTCGTAATTTACTTTATATTTTTTTAACCAATTAATTGTGATTAACTCAACATCAGCTTTTATTTTTTTAATATCTCCATTATGAGTAATCATTCTTCTTGCAGTAAAAATTATTATTTCATTTCCTAGATCATGAAGTATGTTAATTTTATCAATTACAATATTATTAGGCTTAGCTTCGAGATATCTTCTCTGGGTATCATTATATTCATGATTTGGATAACAGATAGTATCATCTAAATCAAAACAGTATGTTTTCCTCACTAAAATATACTAATTAGATATAAAAAAAAATTTATAAGTTAAAAAAAATATATATATGAAGAAGAGGTTGTAGAATTGACATGAAATTTTAATTTTCAATGTATAAAAACTTTAATAAAAACTTTAATAAAAACTTTAATAAAAACTTTAATAAAAAATATATAAAAATTTATATATTATTGACACTTCTTCCAATAATAATGTATTCCTTAAATGCATTCGATGCGTATGCTCAGTCAAAGCTGGTTATTTCTTCTGATGAAACATATGAAAATTACATTATGAACGAAATACAAAAAAATCCCTGTACAGTTCAGAATTTAGCTATTAATTTATTGGACGAAGCTGAGGACAAGTCAGATTACAGAGCCACACCCTATGCTTTAGATCTTTCTGAAAATTTAGGATCGATAAAATGTATTTCAAAAATTACTAAATTTAGTGCAATTAATGGTCAGATAGATATCTATTACGGAACTAGTCCTAAATTATATAATCTTATTTCGGTAATCTTCTTTTTAATATCATTGTGGATTAGGAAATATATATATAAAGTTAAATTTTTTCTACTGATTTTAATTTTTAATACTTTCCAAAGAAATTTATTGGTTGAAAATAAATTATTTTTTGAAAATATTTATGATGGTTTTATATTAACTGCACTTCTTTTTATTCTAATTTATTTATCCAGGGTGAAATTAAATAGATCAATAAAAAGTGAGTATAGAAAAGAAATTGATGGACTCAGAGCTTTAGCAGTTATTTTTGTAATATTTAACCATTACAACACAGACTTTATTCCAAATGGTTATTTAGGTGTAGATATATTTTTTACAATATCTGGATTTGTTGTTACAAATTCATTAATGGCGTCTACTAAAAAAGGAACAAATAATCTCTTGAGCAACTTTTACATAAAGAGATTTAAGAGAATCTTCCCAGCTGTTTTCTTTATGTTTGTAATTTCGTCATTGGCACTATTCAAAGTGGACTATTACTTTAAAAGTACTTTTTTAACAGGATTATTTTCTCTAGTCGGAGCATCTAATATTTATTTATATATTCAATCATTTGAATATTTTTCAGATGTATCAAAATACAATTCTTTTTTACATACATGGTCACTAGGCGTTGAAGAACAATTTTATTTTTTTTACCCACTACTTTTTCTTACTTTTTATTCAAATTCAAAAAAAAGAAAAATGTTTACATATATATTAATTCTTCTTTCAGCTATTTCTCTAATATTGTTCTTGAATAATTTTGAAACAAATTTTCTCTTTTCATATTATTTAGTACTTTCTAGATTTTGGCAAGTTGGTGCTGGCTGCTTACTTTCACTTCTACTAAATCAATATAAAGTTAAGTTAGATTATGAAAAAAATGGTTTTTTATTGAGCTTACTTTTTTTAACGGTATTTACTACAGTAAATTTGCCGCAGTATTTACATATATTAGTTGTGATTCTGACATTATTATTGCTTGTCGAAAATAAAGAGGGCGTATTTACAAGAGCATTTTTAAAAAATCGACTCATCACAAATATTGGATTACTATCCTATTCCCTATATTTGTGGCATATTCCAGTTTTGACATTCAGCAAATGGATAAATTTTAAAGTCTTAACAGATGAAACTTTATTTGTAATAATTATTGTAATTTCTCTTTTTTCCTATAAATTTATTGAATCACCTATAAGGTATGGAAATAAATTTAATCATTTCTCATGGAAAAAGAGTTCACTATTCATACTTTTTGTAACATTATTGATTGTCTTACTTACATCACCCTTTAGGCAAGAAGATTCAAATAATAATCTAAATTCACAAGACTTATCTTCTATATACGAAAATATTTACTGTAGTTTTCCAGACCAGGAAATTAATGATTTAGAAATCTGTTTCCAAAGTAGTGATATAGAGAGTGATATTTTTCTAATAGGAGACAGTCATGTAACTAATCATTACCCTTCAATAAATCAATTAAAAGAAGTACAGAATTTCAAGAATCATGTATTGGTTGAATGGGGACATCTTTCTGATCTTACAGGAGTTGACTACTGTGTTGGGTCTAGGAGTTGTATTAAAAATAGTGATGAAAAATATCTTCAATATTTTTCTGAGAATTTAAATTATAACGATGTAATTGTATTTTCCATCTCTAGTTTTAGAGTTACCACAGAAACTTATCCCAATATCTACAAAAGACTTTCTGAAATAATTGATATAGTTAAAAATAATGAATCAACCTTAATTCTCATAGATGACACACCCGAACTATGTAATAGTAGTGATATAAACTACGAATTTGAAATTATTACAATGCGAAATTATCAACTGTGCGATCAAGATTATGAATTAGTGTTAAAAAGTAGATTGCTTCTTACGTCGTTACTTAAAAGTTTAGTTAATGAAAATATTTTGTATTATGACCCATTACCCCTTTTATGTAATGATAATATTTGTAAAGTAAACATAGAAGATAACCTACTGTATGTTGACAATATAGGTCATTTGTCTAAATTTGCTACACAATATTTAAACAAATTTTGGGAAGAAATAATTTTTAGCACGTTTACTGCAAATAAATAATATTATTTTAAATATTTACAAATTTTTTGTTCTTTTAATATAGGAAAATGAAAAACAATTTTTGCATTCATATACAAACAATTCCAGCACACTATAGGTATGTGTATAAACTTCTAATGTCTCTTGAACAACTAGTTGAAAATATTTTACACATCCCTATATACATAGTCTTAGACAGCAGGAAGGAAGAGGAAGAATTCCTAAAAGGTGTAAGATCAAATCTAAATTTGAATACACTGTCAATGGAAAACATAGTTCCAAATGCAAATTTAGAATATATTGAAGATTTAGACAATGTTTTAAAACCCAAAAATCAGTTATCTGTATTTTGGGGGGGCAGGTGAACACAGAGATTATGTTGCCCTTAAAAGAACATATTCCCTTCTTAGGCTTCAAAATGAAGGATTTAAAAATGTCTGGTGTATGGATTCGGAAAGTTTGGTATTAAAAAGCTTTGATATTTTAGAATTTCTTAATGAAAATTCTTTAAAGCCCACACTTCTTATAGGTACGGGGATAAAAGGTGTTAGGTATCATCATTTATTTAAAAATTTATTTGGGTGGAGTTTAAAAAAACACGATCCAATTTATAATATCAATATTAGGATGAATGACTTTTGGTTCATTGATACAAATCTTTACAAAAATATGATTGATTACTTACAAAAGGTTCACGAAAAACCAGTAAGTTACTTTATAAATGGAAGCGAGCAAAGCCTCTATGAGTATTTTACTTTCAAGTCTCATCAAGATAAAAAAATTGATACGAGTTTATCATTAATAACTGGAGACATGCATGATAATCAACTTTTTGACATAACTACTAATAATGACAAAATTGATTTATCTAAATTTTCTACTTTTATGAATGACCACTACTTTAACAAAACTTTAAGTTACCGCGGTGACTACATTAATAGGTTGAACTCGACAGAAAGAGGACAAGAATTGTTTCAGAAATTAAATATAAAGGTTGCAGTCAGTAATTACCAAGGTTATTGATCATAGAATTTTAACTTAACAAAAATAAAGTATGAAATATTTCTAATGGATAAGGTTAGTGGTATTAATAAAAAAATATTAAGGGAAGTCTGAAATAAATAAAAATAAATAAAAAAAAGAAAAAAAGAACTCTCAACCAGCAATAATTGTTTTAACTTGTCTAGCTTATAAAAGTAAATTTTATGTGGTAGTAAAACAACCCTTAAAATATTTGCAAAAAAAGAAATTAAGAAAAAAGAATAAAAAGAACTAAACAGTTCCAGATTTATTAAGAAACAAACAACTACAAAAATAATAAATATGAGTTGATTATTTTTGTAAAATCTAGCTATTGAAGTTTTCATATTCGGGTATGTAGCTACTGTAATTTTGAATGAATTATTTAAGGAAATTATAATCAACTCAATACTTATAATAGCTAAGCTGATTAAGAAAAAATTTTGTGACAACAAAAGAAATAGAAAAGCAATTAAGTAAATGTAGTCTCCCTCAGCAGAAGATTTTATAGAATTTCTAATTTTATTTTTCATTATTAATAACAATCTTAAATGATTTAAAATTTAGATAGATTAGTAAAGGTTTTAACTAGCTAATAATTTATAAATAATTAAAGGTATGATTAGAACATGTTGAATTCAAATGTTTATGTTGGAATGAGTGCAGATATTTTACATTCGGGACATATGAATATATTACGAGAAGCAAGCAAATTAGGGAAAGTAACCGTTGGTTTGTTAACTGATCATGCTATTTCAACTTATAAAAAAATGCCAATTATGGCTTTTGAAGACAGGAAAAGTGTAATTGCCGGTATTAAATATGTTTCAGAAGTTGTTCCACAAGAAACCCATGATTATACAGAAAATTTAAGAAAATTAAAACCCAGTATTGTGGTGCATGGGGATGACTGGAAAACAGGTATTCAAAAGGATATTAGAGAAAAAGTGATAAAAGTATTACAAGAATGGGATGGTGAGCTTATAGAAATACCCTATACCGAAGGTGTCTCTTCATCAATATATAAATCAAAAGTTAAAAAAAATCTAACAACAGACGAAAGGCGACAATCTTTAGTTAAAGCTATCAACAATAAAGATACTCTTATTTTTTTAGATATCCACAATGCATTATCAGGTATTGTTATTGAAAATACAAGAGTTATAGACTCAGGAGTTGAGTATGAATTTGATGGAATGTGGGCTAGTAGTCTCACGGATTCAACAGCAAAGGGTAAACCCGATATTGAAGCAGTGGATACAACTTCAAGAATAAATACTATTAATGAAATTATAGAAGTAACTTCAAAGCCAATTATTTATGATGGAGATACAGGAGGTAAGTCTGAACACTTTATATATACTGTTAAAAATTTAGAAAGAATTGGTGTTTCGGCTGTAGTTATTGAGGATAAAGTGGGTTTAAAAAAGAATTCTTTATTCGGTGATACTGCAAATCAAAAACAAGATAGTATTGAGAATTTCTCAGAGAAGATAAGAGCAGGTAATAATGCCAAAAGGACTAATGATTTTCTTATTATTGCTCGAATTGAAAGCTTAATTTTGAATCAAGGAATGAATGATGCTTTATCTAGAGCAGATGCTTACTTAGGTGCAGGTGCTGGAGGAATTCTTATCCATAGTAAAAGTGAATCTGAAGAAGAAATTTTTGAGTTTGTAAAAAAATATAGAGATAAACATTCAGCACCAATTGTTGTTGTTCCAACAACCTTTAACCATGTTTCATTAAGTGAATTCAAGCAGATAGGAGTAGATGTAGTTATCTATGCGAACCATCTTCTTCGAAGTGCATACCCAGCAATGGTAAACACAGCTCAAAGTATCCTTAAAAATGGAAGAACTCAAGAAATTGAGAAAAATTTAATGAGTATAAAAGACATTATCAACTTCACCGATATTTCTTAAAAAAATGCTGAAAGCTAAAAATTTTATTAACTCACTACAAAGTTTAGGTATTGACTTTTTCACAGGTGTTCCAGATTCACTAATGTCTGAGTTTAGTAAATCTTTACATTTTGACTTTAATGATAAAAATCACATAATTTCAACTAATGAAGGTAGTGCATTAGGAATTTGTATGGGTTACAGTCTCGGAACAGGTAAAATCCCACTGATTTATATGCAAAATTCTGGTTTAGGTAATTTTATTAATCCGTATACATCGCTTTTAAACAGTGAGGTTTACAATATCCCTTTTGTTTTACTAGTAGGATGGAGAGGGGAACCGGGTTTTAAAGATGAACCTCAACACCAATTTCAAGGTAAAATTACTCTAAAACTTCTGGAATTACTCCAAATAGACTATAAAGTAATTGATAAAAATACCACTTTAGAAGAAGTACATGAATACTTAAGCATCAATATTAAAACAAATAATCCATCTGCATTGGTAGTAAGGAAAGATACATTTGAAAAAGATCAAAGAAAATTTCAGAATAATAAAAATCTTCCTACGAGAAAAAAAGCGTTAGAAGGTATTGTCAAAAAATTTAGTACTGAAACAATTTTTATTTCTACTACTGGCAAACTTTCTAGAGAGCTTTATCAGTTTAGAGTAGATCAAGATCTCAGTGAAGATGATTTTTATACCGTAGGTGGGATGGGTCATGCTTCTGCTATATCTTTTGGTCTTGCTAAAACTTTAAGCAATAAAAACATTGTTTGTTTGGATGGTGATGGATCGATTCTCATGCATATGGGTCACCAAGGAATTATTGGTACAGAGAAGATGAAGAATTTTTTTCATATTGTTTTTAATAACTCAGCTCATGAATCTGTTGGAGGACAGCCGAACGTATATAATTCTATTGACAGAAAAAAACTGTTTAGCTCTTTTGGCTATGAAAATATATTTACATTTAATAATCTTAAAGATTTAACTGACTCAAGCTTCGATACAAATAATGGACCAACATATATAGAAATCGAGGTACAAAATTATTCAGAATCAAATCTTCCACGTCCTAAAAATTCCCCTATAGAAAATAAAGAAAACTTTATTAAAAAGGTCAATAGTGAATCAAGTAATAGTTAAAAAAAAACATTCTCAACACTTATTACACAGCAATAAGATTAAAGAATCAAAAAATATTTTGCTTATAACAAGTCCAGGTAATCATGAGAGAAGTTATATAAGCCAGTTTTCGGAGCAAATAAAACCATCTGATATTTTTTTAGTAGAAAGATATCCAGATTATGAATTAATTAATCAAGTCTTAAATCTGTATCAAAATACAAAACATGATTTGGTAATTTCTCTTGGTGGTGGAAGTGTATTAGATTTAGCAAAAATATACTGTATGGCTAGTGACGCTAATCAGAAGATATCTTCGGTGCATGAGTTAAATCAAATTTATTCTTCAAAAATATTCAATATTGCCATACCAACAACGGCAGGAACAGGTGCTGAAAGTACTTGCTTTTCCACGATTTGGAATAAAGAAACCAAAAATAAAGAATCTTTTGAAAATATAATAATGCTTCCAGAAGTTGTTTATCTTGTTCCAAGTTTTATAAATTCTTTACCTGATCATATTTTAATCCCGACGATGCTTGATTGTATTTCTCATTGTCTCGATAGTTTATGGAGCAAGAATAAAACAAATGAATCACTATCTCTTTGTAAGAAATCTTTATCTCTTTTAATTGAATCATTTGAGCTAAATCTTAATGGGACATATTCAGTAATATCAAGAAATAAATTATTAGAAGCTTCAAATCTTGCAGGTCAGGCTATAAATATAACTAGGACTTCTCTTTCTCATGCAATATCTTATCCGTTGACAAACAAATTTAACCTACCCCACGGTCTTGCGTGTGCTTTCACCTTAAATTCAATAAATAATTATTTCGAAAAAGAAATATTTATTGAAGCCTTAGAAGTTGAAGTTAAAGCAATACTAAATATAGTTAATAATTTTGGTCTCCAGGAAATTTATAAATCATACTTTACAGATTTTAGCCTTGAACAAATAATTAATGAAGTATTTATGAACAGTAGACTTGATAACTTTATAGTTACTCCCACAAAAGGGGATATTGAAAGTATAATAAAATCATCTCTGAAGAAATTTATATAAGAATAGGTAACAAATTATGAAAAAATTTGATGACCTTAAGCTGGATAACAAAAAACCAATCGATGATGCAACGCTAAATAATGCATTTGATTATGTTATTGAAATAATAAAAGATGTTGAATATTCAATATTTTTTGGAACACTTCTGGGGATCATAAGAGATAATTCTTTATTAAAAAATGATGATGATATTGATTTTTTAGTAGATTACAAAAATAAGCAAAAGATAATAACTCTACTTCTAAAATCTGATCTTAAATTAGATTTAAATAAGCCTGTGAATTCAGGTGAATATTTTATCCAAGCTGAATTTAACAATAAGGATAAGGTGTGCTTAATAGATTTTTATTTTTACGAATTAACACCTAAGCAAAAAGTGTTACTTAAGTCTATAGGTGGTCCATACCAAGAAGATAAAAAGCAATGGATGTATATGACCAAAAATACCATCCTTCCTTTTACTGATTCGCTTTTTAATAATATAAAAATAAAAATCCCGAACGAACCTACTAAAGTATTGAGGTATCTTTATGGAAGAAAGTGGAATAAAAGAATAGAAAAGAAAGATTATTTACTTTATTTTTTTATGAACAAGCCAAGGATAATTAAATCAAAAATTATTGCAGAATTTCTAAAGTTCCTTAGTCATAAAAAAATTAAAAAATTAATTAAGGCTTATTACTATATTTTGCCAATTACAATAAGAAAAAGTATTAAAAAATTCTATAGTTTGTTAGGTCAGTCCTAAGGACTTCTGAAAGCATGAATCAAAATATATAAAGGATGGAATTGTTATCACAATTTAAAACTTTTATTAGAGATATAATGTACGTCTCAAAATTGACAGGTACCAAAAATAAAAAAGGAAGAGTACTTCTTTCTGTAATATTGTTGTTTGCATCATTTGGAAGTGATTTAATTATCATTGTTACGATTGCCTCACTTTTTCAAGATGATATTTCAAACAATAATTTTGTGGTTAACTTTTTTGTCAATAATCTATTTTTACTACCTGCAGTAGTTGTATCTAGATTTTTGTTTTCATATCTTGATATTCTCAACTCTTATAAACTTAAATTTCAGATTGAAGAAAATTTGAGAGTCTATTTACTTGAAGAAATATTCGATAAAACCAACTTTTCCATGGGAGATGCTTTTCATTTCCTAAACTCATTTGCACTATCTGTCGGAGCTTTTTATCACAGCCTTACGGGATTGATCGCGAGCCTTATACAGTTATTTTTGTATTCTGGATATTTGATATATTCTGACACACAATCCTTGATAATAATTGTTGGCGGAGCAGCGATATTGTATTTACCAACTAAATTTTTTACAAAACGTGGAAGAACATATACTCATGTTGATTGGGAAGCTGCCCGTGAGTATAATTCTCAATTACAAAAAATACTAGAAAATATATTTTTAATAAAGTTACTAAAAAAAGTTAATGATGAAATAGCAAATTTCAGGTCAGTGTTAAAAATCTACTATCGAGCACATTTAGACTCCCAAAAAGTAGGAACTTTAACTACAAGTTTTCCACAATTTGCTACTTTACTACTCTTATCTATTCTCTTAGCTTTTTTTAATTTTGCTAAAATATTAACTCTTGATTTTATTGGAGTTTTGATAAGGCTTTTCCAAGAATTTAGTAAGGTTAACAAGAACATTATGCTTGTCAGTAATAATCATGTAGTTATAAAAAAACTTTATGAGATAACTGAAAATAGTACGAATAACTTTAAGGGAAATTTTTCTGTTAATACTAAAAATGAGTCAGCCATAAGTATTAAAAATCTAAGTTTCAAATATTACAATGCTGAAAATTATATATTCGAGGATTTAAGTTTAGAGATTAAAAAAAATACACACAATGTTATAACTGGCCCCAATGGTTCTGGTAAAAGTACTCTTCTGGGTTTATGTTCAGGTCTTATTTACCCTGAAGATGGAACAGTGAGCAGTTTTTCCAGCAAGTTTGGATATGTAGGGGTAACCCCATTAATTATCGCCGGCTCTCTCAAAGATAACTTACTATATGGAAATACCAAAAACATATCGGATGATGTGTTAAACAAGTATCTTGAAGATTTTGGATTATTTAATGAAAAAAACAATATGGATTTAGAAAAACATATTTCAAATAAAACATTATCTTCAGGTCAATTACAAAAAATATCATTCATTAGATCCCTACTCGGTGATGTTGAAATTTTATTGTTGGATGAATCTACATCAAATCTAGATATAAATTCTAAAAACTTAATATTTGATATCTTATCCAAATCGAGCCTTACTATTTTAAATGCTACTCACAATGCAGATGATTTTAGAACTGTTGATAATCATATAAAAATTAAGATTAAAGACGATAAGAGATTAATTGAGTAATTAAACTTCAGATTAGGACATCTGAAATAATTTAGTTAATTAAAGCAGATGAGAGATATTAAATTAATGAACAACATAGCACCTCCCTTTATTTTATTGTATTTTTTTATCTCTGAGAGGGTATAGGTAAAATTGTGATGAAGATTTGCAAATCTAATTCTGACTTAAAAGAGAGAGTCTCTTTAGGATATAAAATATTTAGAAGTACCACAAAAGTAAAAAAATGAAAAATGTATTAATACTAGTTGTATCATCCAAAACCTATCCATCTTATTTGAATCAAATTTTTCAAAAAGCTTCGTGGGTTCGACAGTCAAAGTATCCAGTTTTGTTCTATTTTGGAGGTTCCCACAAGTCACACGTTGAAAAAAATAATTTATACTTAAAATCATCAACGAAATTTGTAGATATGGGTAGGAGAACTCTAGAGGCTTTTGAGTATGTAAATCAAAACTATGACTTTGATTATATACTAAGAACTAATAATTCATCCTACATAGATTCAATTGCATTAGAAAAATTAGTTGAATCCCTTAGTTCAGATAACTTTTGTGGAGGTCATATTGGTGAGCAAGATAAATCAAAATTTATCTCTGGTGCAGCGTATATGATTGATAAAAGTATCTTAAATCTTATTTTGGAAAACAAAGATAAATGGGACCATTCTCTTATTGATGACATAGCGATATCAAGATTATTGGAGGATCAAAATGTAACATTCACTAACTTTGAAAGAAATGATGTTATCTCCTACCCTCGACCATCAGACTTAAGATATGACATTTTCCACACAAGACTAAGACTAGATAAATTTAAACTTCCGAGAGCATTCGAAGGGTTGTTAATGTTAAAAGTATCTAAAAATTATAAAAAGTTTAGAAAAAAAAACGAGGTAATCGATACATTTTTAGATCAAGTATTGTTCTTAATTTTTAGAGTTATTAAATATTTCTACTTTAAATTAAGATGATTAAAAAATTGAGTTAAATTCAGAAAAATTTATTCCAGACTTATCTTTTTCGGAAATGATGGAGTTTTCTACAGACCAATCAAAATCAATTGAAAAAGGATTTATTGTAAAGTCATGTTCCTTTGAAAATTTTTTTGATTGTAAATACACAACTGTAGATGTATCTTTTAAAGCCAGATAACCATGTCCAAAACCTTCTGGAATAAATAATGAATAGTTATCCTCTTGTTTTAAGTTCATGCTTCCAACTTTTCCAAAAGATTTTGATTCTGACCTTAAGTCAATAAATACGTCTATAATTTCTCCACTAATACATTTTATAAATTTATTAACACCAAAAGGGGGAACTTGAAAGTGCATTCCTCTTATAACATTTTTCCTGGAGGTCGAACAAATAACCTCATTAACTTCACCCATAAGTCGTATTAAGTCATCACCAAAGATAGTTTTTTTTAAAAAACCTCTATCATCTTCAAGAAAAACACCTTCTGAAACTTTTATATCATCAAATTCTTCTGAAAAAGGACGAATTATCAAGCCATCACCTCATTAGTTGCAGTTATTAAAGATTTCTCATGTGGTGTGAGTTTGATGTTCTTCAAATCAATCTCAGGATAGCCACTAATATAATCATTTTCCTGATAATCTAACAAACTAGGTTCTACAGATTTATTAAATATATAATTTTCAATGAATTTATATATTGACTCTACACGAATCATTTTTTTGTCAATAAAACAACTTTCTCCGCTAGTATCGCTTTCTAGTGAATAATTAATTCGTTTAACAACATCATCGATAAATAATAGATTCATGAAAGCCTCAGGATTTTTTATGGGATTACTGTAGTTATTTTTGAAAGATTTGAAAATAGCTGGCATAACTTTTGATCTTTTATCGTTGCTTCCAAAATTATTATCAATATAAATTTCTTCAAAGAGTATAGATCGGTCTTTTGTGTATCTACTCAAATACTCCGAAAACAAATTCTTTGTAACAGAATAGTATGAACTTCTAGCATCTTCATCTTTATAAAAACCAAACATTGAGTTTGTATAAATGATTTTCTTAAGATTTAGGTGCTCTATTTTTTTTAGGACTCCTTGGCCATAGTCTAAATTTGCATCCTTTATCTCATTATTAGTATTTAGATCTACTGAAAAAAGTGTAGCTAAGTGAATCAAGGTAAATTCACTGTATTGACTATCTTGAGCATCTATCAATTCAGCATCTCTTGAATAGAGTTTCAACTGATTAGAGTTTGAAACGTCAGTTCTTTTTATTGTAAGTAAATTTAAATTTTTATTTTGTTCAAATAAATTTTTGCCTAAAAAACCATTTGCACCAGTAACAATTATTCCTTCATTGTGCATAAATATATTTTAAACATTAAAATTAAAATAGTTTGAGTAATATAAAACAAGTAGTAATTCTTGCCGGAGGCAAAGGAACTCGGATGAGAGTTTTAACCGAATCTCTTCCTAAGCCAATGGTAAATATTGGATCTGAACCTGTTATTCAACATTTAATGAATATTTTTTCATTTTATTCTAATTTTGAATTCATAATTTGTTCAGGATATAAAAGTGAAATAATAGAGAGATATTTTAAAGGGGTCAAGAATGTAAAAGTAGTTTTTACTGGGGAAGATACAAATACTGGAGGAAGACTTTACAATATTCGAGATCTACTAGAACCAAATTTCCTTTTTACTTATGGTGATGGTCTTGCAAACGTAAATATTAATAATTTAATTGATTTTCATTTTTCTCAAAATTCTATAGGGACATTAACTGTTTCAAACCCAACATCTAGATTTGGATTAGTTGAGTTTGATGAAAAATATTTTGTCAACAAATTTATTGAAAAACCAAAGTTAGAGGGATTTGTTAACATTGGATATATGGTTTTCAATATTAAAATCTTGGATTATTTGAACAATAATTCAACAATTGAAGAAGAGCCTTTGACTCGGTTATCTGAGGATGGTGAACTTAAGGCTTTTATTCACAACGGATATTTTGAACCGATGGATACATACAGAGAGTATGTAAAGATGAATGATTTGTGGGAAAAGGGTTCAGCGCCTTGGGCTAATCATAAAATTTAACCTTAAACATAAATTCTTTAATTGTTAGAGTGAAAATATAGGACCAGAACTATTAGAAAAAACTTTAAACTATTTGAGGAAAATCAATTAGATGAAAGTTTATATTGGACTATAAGTAACGATTAATAGAAACTAAGTAGTATTAACCCTAATTAGTCTTTTATTAATGTGTAAATATAATCTGAAACTTTTTTTGATCCAAAATATGAAAAGTGTGAATGATCATTAAAAAAATAATAATCTTTATCCTGAAAAATACAAAGATCATTACAAAAAAGAGAGTCGATATTTACTGTTGTAATATTGTTATTTTCGCCAGTCTTATTAAACAACTTTTTTAATTGGGTGTTTTGGTTTTTCATAACGGTGTATTCTGTTTTGAACATTTTTTTATTAAACCGTTCATATAACTTTATGTTAGTACCAGGGTAAGGTACAGAGTTAATCAAAAAAATCGTATTACTTTTATCAAACTGTTCAATAGTATTTGTAAAATCATCTTCAAATTTTTCATCATATACAAATTTTTCGTAATTACCTCCTAAAATAATTGTGGAATTTTTAATCTGTGTTAATAATTCAAATCTTTCAGAATTATTTTTGAAATCACAATAATTAAATAATATTGGGCACGATCCTTTTGTTGAGTCTATAAAAGTGTAAGTTTCGTAGTTACTATTTTCTACAAATCCAGCTACAAGAGACCCGATTATGGAGTCTCCTACAAAATAAATTCTTTTTTCATCTTTTAGTTTCTCGTTGTAAATACATAGCTCCTTAATATCTCTACCTAAACACAGAGAATTCTCATTTTTTATAAAATTTGTACCTACTAAAAAATTAAGTTCGGAATTAGATGGGTATTGTCTTAGATTGTTTCTATTTAAAAAATTATACCCTTCAGTGAATATCCCTATTGAAGGAAGCAAGAAAGCCAAAAAAATCATTGGAGCTAGCAGATGTTTTATATTTCTATTATTTGGAGCTAGATGTCTGAATTTATTTTCTATTAACTCGTAATTCAAAAAACTAACTAGAAATATACAAATAAAAGTTAACATAAGCCCAGAAACACTATTTAAATTTAAAAAAGCCTCGCTTCCTGAATATATTTGATATTTTCTTATACTTGCAAAAATAGGTTGATGAAATAGATAAAGAGAATAAGAAATATTACCAAGGTATAAAAAAGTTTTTGTTAATAAATTAATTTTTTTAAAGCTAATCTCTACGTATAAAATTACAACAAAAATTAAAGTAACTAATACTGAAGAAAAAATTCTCCCAGAAGATGATGAAAACCCTGAAAGAAAATACAAAAATCCAATTGAAAATAACGGAATGTATTTTTCTGAAAGAGTCACTCTATAAGATCTTATTTGATTTAAAAGCATACAGATTACTCCAATAGAAAATTGCCAAAATCTAGTAAATGGACTGTAGAATAAAAAATTATCAAAATTTAAAAATACGTTATCAATAAATAAAAAATTATCAAAAAAGCTTCGATTAAAAAAAAGTAATGAAAAGCCTGTTATAAAAAGAATTGTTACAATTCTGAAATGAAGACTCTTTTTTGTAAGGGAAATTAAAATAATAGGAAAGAAAAGATAAAACTGTTCTTCAACCGACAAGCTCCATAAGTTAACAATGTAATTTTCTGTATTTTGAGAATTAAAATAACCAACCACTCTTGAGAGATAGATATTAGCGGTAAAAAAAAGTGAGTAAATTAGCCCTTTAGATATCTCATAGATTTCTTTATTATCTTCAATAAAAAATAGTAATATTTGAACAAAAATTGTAAAGCTTAATACAGAAGGGATAATCCTTCTAAATCTTCTTAAATAAAAATTTTTAAAACTAAATTTTTGAGCGTCTATTTCTGAAAAAATTAAATTAGATATGACAAATCCAGATATGACAAAAAAAATATCAACACCTAGGTATCCACCAGGAAAACTTACAGGGCTTAAGTGATAAAGAATAACTGCTAAAACAGAAATTCCTCTGTAAATTTGTATATCATTACGTTTTGTTATTTTTTTTACTATCAAAAGTACCGATCAATAAAAGAATTTTTTATATAATTGTAAAGCTTCTATTTTTAATCATAATCTTATTATTTTAATTAAGAAATATATCAATATTAATTTATTTGTTATTAAAATCTAAATATGGGTTCGGAATTATTAGATAAAGGACTTACATTTTATGATGTAAAAACTTTAATCCATATTGGTGCACATGAGGCTCAAGAAGTATGGATATATGATCAATATGATATTCAAAAGATATATCTTGTTGAGCCATTACCTAGGTGTATAAAGATTATTAAAGATAAAATATCTACAAAACCAAAGTATAAATTATATGATTGTGCTCTAGGGTCTAGGGATGAAAAAACTGATATATACATAGCAGATGGTGAAGATTCGGGAAGCTCTTCCCTTCTAGAACCACGAGATTCAAAAATAACTTTTTCTAATAAAATTCAAATCAATGTTAAAAAATTTATATCTTTGGGAATTGATGAGGTTGATGCTGCAGTGATTGACACTCAAGGTTTTGAAATAGAAGTTTTAAAAGGATTTGAAGATAAACTAGCTTCTTTAAAGTTTGCAATTGTTGAATTTGCTAATTATGAGGGTTACAAGAAGCAACCCAAGTATAAAGATTTAAATAGGTTTATGAAAAGTAAAGGTTTTGTTGTTGTCGACCAAATAAAAAGAATAAATCAACCCATTCCTACAATCAATGCTGGAAGTTTTGGAGATGCTCTTTATGTAAATAAGAATCTTCTTAACATGAGACAAATTTTCCTTGGAAATTTTAATTATTATTATCGAAACAACATAATTTATGACTTGCTTTTGTTTTATAAAAAGAAATTAAAAATATTTATAAAAAACATGCTTAAATTAAGCTAAGTTTTAATTTTTTCTAAAATAAATTTATTCCAAAAATCAAAAGAACTAAATTTCTGAAGTTCAACACTTTCAAGAGTTTGAGTATAGTTTTCCTCTAGTTTGTCTAAAGTTAAATTTCTTAATTCTCCCCAGTTTTTTAACAAAACCATTGGTATTCCTAAGTTATGTAAATTCCTAGAAAAGTTTGACTCTTTAAGAATAGGAATAACTCTTAGTATTAGTGACTCCCAAATTCTGTGAGAGTCCAAGCCATTACCTGCTGGACACAAAGCGTATCTATGACTAGCCAGCTCTCTAACATAATCGTTTTGAAAAGAGGCATCAAGTTTGTTAACGAGTGGATTATTTTTAGTAATTTTGTTTAGCTCTGAACGTTCTTTCGGATTAGAAAATGTATTAAAGGCTGATAATATGTATTTATTTTTGCTATTTGCTTGAGTTCTTTTGTAAAGGGATATCCTACCATTATTAAAGTATCTCCTATTTTCAAGTCCTATCGGAAGTGGGTGTATGGAATCTGTAGCAGGAGCATCTAGATTTTGGATAAACCAATTTTTTATATTCTCATCTTTAAGCTTAATTAGTTTATTTGTAACTGAAATATCGGAATTGTGAGTAATCAAATTGTAGTTGAAGCTAATTTGTGGATGGATGTCACTAAAATAACTTTCAATAAAGTCAGTTTTTAGAAATACTATATCATTTTCATTTACATTTTTAGGATTTACTAATTTTGTTTCATCATGAATGTGCTTAGATAAATTTCTAAATGTATCACCTGAGATATAGGGTTTGCTGCTATACCTGAAGAAGGAACTATTGTTACTTACCAATATATTTAATATTTTTTTTATTATTTTATTTATAAATATCCCAATCTCTACAAGTAGAATTATACACTTTTAGAGTCTTTGATTTCTTGCCTGATATCTTATATTTGTATTAAGTACTTTAAAATATGTAAAAATTAAGGAATTAAAATTGAGGATGAAAAGAGAACTATTTCTTTAAACTAAGATAATTCTTATATTCAATCTCCAAAAGTTTATCTACGGAGTAAATTGAGTTTATTAAATTCACACCCGAATTTGAAATTTTTTCAAGAGAAGAAGTATCATAATTTTTTATTATTTCAAACTTTTCATAATCAAATTTTTCACTATATAAAAATCCATTTACTTTATCTGTAATAATTTCAAGGTTGTTCGGTATATCTTTGACATATACAATACAACCACCGCTAAGGGCTTCTAAGATTGTCTTTGAATTTCCTTCAAAATTTGAAGTACTCACGTAGTACTTATAATTTTTATATATATTCAATAATTCATTATTTGAAAAAGTTCCTAAGAAATTAACTTTAGTATTGCATTTTCTTGCTAGTTCTTTTAGATTCTTTTCACTTGAGCCACTACCAATTAGATCAATCTCTGTATCGGTATTTGAAAAACCTTCAATCAATTCTTCAAAATTTTTCTGTTTTTCGAGCCTTCCGATTGAAAGTATATTTTCAGATCTTTTATCAAATTTTACGTCAAAATTTCGAGTTACAACATAGTTTGGGACTTTGATCAATCTAGAAAATCTAGTATTAAATCTTTTCAAAATAAGCTTCATATCAGATTCACTTGTTACGGTATAAATATCAGCAACAATTAGGGACGTTTGGGTAAGAAGATAGTAAAGAGTCTTTTTTAAAATGCTTTTATTATCTCGAATAGCAAATTCAAATGCATCATATCCGGTTCTAACTATCAAGTTAGCCTTTAGGCGAAACTTTGATATTATTCCAATCCATGAGCCCATTAATTGATTTGTTTTTATAACAGATATATCTTGACAATAATTATTTATTTTCAGTGCAAAATAAATAGATTTACAAATATTTACTACTAAGTAATTAGATTTTTTTAGATATTTAAATATTGGAATAATACTAAACCTAAAACCAGGAATGGAAATATTTTCATCATTATGGTCACCAAAAGTTACAAATGTAAAGTTAAGATTATATCTGTCCTGTAGCTTTCTGTAAATTTCAAGTTCTCTATCTATCAAGCCACTTTTCTTCCAATTCACAAAGGACATTTTGTATGTAAGTATGATTAAAATATTCATATTTATAAAAATAGGTTAGCTAACAATAAATTTTTTTTATCCTTCTCTAAATAAATTATCGTATAGGCTATTTATTAATGAAATTATTGATAGTTCATACAAAGTACAAACATGAGGGTGGCGAAGATATTGCTGTTGATAATGAGTTTAATTTTTTTAAAAATAGTATAGAAACGGATATTATTTATTTTCAAAATGAAAAAATTACAACATCTAACTATATTTCTTTTTTACAAAATAAAAATAAAAATTCTGTTAAACAAATTATGAATAAAGTAGAGGAGTTTAAACCTGATGTAGTATATTTACACAATACATGGTTTGAAGCTTCCCTTGGGATAATAGACTATCTGTTGACCCAGGATGTAGAGATTTTAATTAAGTTGCATAATTTTAGGTATGACTGTATTAATGCAATTCATTACCGAAATGAGCAGGCATGTCATGATTGCTCAAGCAACAGGTTAAGTGGGATTAAGAATAAATGCTACGATAACTCTTATTTGAAGTCATCTCTTGTAACTAATTATTCTAAAAAATATAGAAGTTTTTTTAACAAAAAAATTAAGTTAATTGTACTTTCTGATTTTCATAAAAAATATTTATCGTCTTTAGGCTTTGAAGATAACGTATTTATATTTCCAAATCCTATTTCATTAGAGGACTATGCAAATACAACTTATAACTCTGTAAGTGATTATGGAATTTATGCTGGTCGTGTATCTGAAGAAAAAGGAATAAAAGAACTTGTAGATACTTGGAATATCTCAAATATGGGAAGTATGAAATTATTAATTATTGGAGATGGCCCATCTTTAGGTTATTTTCAAAAACAAAATTATAAAAATATTAGTTTTTTAGGAAAAAAGACCAACCAAGAGACACTAGAAACTATATCAAATGCCAGGTTTACAATATCAGCCACAAGAGTTTATGAAGGGCAACCAACATTACTAACAGAATCAAGTAAATTAAAGATCCCCACAATTTTTCCAGTATATGGAGGAATAAGTTCTTTTTTGCCTAATACTTCCAAATTACAATTCGAGCAATTTAACTATGAAGATTTAAGACGTAAAATTGAATCAACCTTAGATAAAGAATTAATGCTTAAAGAATCTAAAGAAAATTTTAATTTCTATAAAAAGATGTTTAATGAAAAAGATCTACTTCAAAAATTTAAAAGAATTGTAGATTTTTAAAGCAAATCACATAAGAAAAAAATCTTTAGCTAGTCTGTATTCAATTAATCTATTTTTATGTGAGTAGTATTTATAAAAAAAGGGTTTAAATTGTCCTATTTCAGATAATTCTGTATGACCTGGATGAAAAGCGATTTCATGGCTTGCTTCCTTCCCTTTAATCAATAAATAATTAGTTTTTAAAATTTTTTCATTATAGAAACCCGAATACAGCATTCCAGAATAATTTGGTGAGTAGAGTTTATTTTTAAGCCTAAACCTTACTAAAAACTTAAGAAGAAGGAATGCACTCAGGTTTCTTAGAAAACTAATATTCAAGGTCGATTTAAGACTTACAAAGAAAAACTTTTCATCAGGTAATCTGATTTCTTTAATTCCAACTTCAATTGAAGTCAAATAATCATATATCCATGGGATTGCCTGAATGTGCTGATGGCCATCTATCATTAGAGATTTTGTGCCAAAGTATTTTATATACTCTTCTAGTTGATTATCAATTTCTTTTTTTACAATTTTACGGTTTTTCTCACGTAGGAATAATAATTTAATGAATGTCATGTTCATCAATAATTCGTTACCTTCTTCTTTACTAGGGGGAAAGTCTGTTAAATTTACGTGTAGCTTCGTTTTTATATTTCTCTTAGCAAGTTGTTTATAGACACTTGAATCAGCTCCCATTATTACTGAAACACTATTAATTATGCCATTATCAATACATTCAATTATTTTCTGAGATATTATCTCAGATCTTCCGTAGTCGTCAGCATTTATATAGATATTATTTAACATATTATTTATTACTTTAGGCTTTCAATTTCCCTTGTAGTCTAACTTTGCAATAGCTTAAACTAATTGATTTAAAAATTCTTAAATAAAAGATGTTTTTAATATTAATATCAAGCTTATTGATGAAAATTTTTGTAATAGACTTTTATATTCAGTGCAACTCAATTTTATATTTAAAATCATTAGTTAAATATAAATTAAAAAGTAGAGATAGATGACTTTTAAGGACTTACCTTTAGTGTCATTCATAATGAGTGTTCATAATTCCAGTAATACTGTTAGAAAATCAATAGATAGCATGTTGGCACAACAATATGAAAATATTGAAATATTAATTATGGATGACGGGTCGTCAGATAATACTTATGAGATTATAAAGTCATATGAAGTAAATTCTAAAATAGTAAAAATATTTAAAAATAGTAAAAATATAGGATTAACCAAGTCACTGAATAAACTAATTAACTTAAGTACAGGTAAATTTATTGCACGACAAGATTCAGATGATGTAAGTGACGTAAGCAGAATAGAAAAGCAATTGAATGCTATTAAGGAATATAATTTAGACTTTTGTTCATCAAGAGCTATAAATATTTCAACTAATGGAATTATTCCAAGATATTCAAACTATCTTCCCAAGAAGATGTTAATTAAATACAAAAACCCATTTATACATGGGACACTACTTATCAAAAAGGATGTAATTCAAGAAATTGGAAATTACGATGAAAGGTTTTATTATTCACAAGATTATAAGTTAATGAAAGACTTACTAGAAAAGGGATATAGATATAAGGTTTTAAATGAAGCATTATATTTTCTTAACACTGAAAACAATATTTCAAATATTTTTAAAAAAGAGCAGGAATATTATGCAAATTGTGTAAAGTCTGGTATTTCTCCAGACCATGAATATTTAGAAAAAATATGAAAATTTTTACTAATAAAATCAAGGAAAACTGGGTTGTAGATAAGTTCATTTTAGAATGGGAAGAACACAATAGTGGTTACATTACGGATAAAATCAAAAAGAGTGACATAATATGGATAATTGCCCCTTGGACTTGGAATAAAACTAAAAAAAAATATTTAGATAGTAAAAAAGTACTTTGTACAATACACCACATAGATTTTGAGAAGTTTGATTCGATAGAAGAAAAAAATTTTTACGAAAGAGATGGATTTGTAAATGAATACCATGTTATTTGCGAGATAACTAAAAATCAATTATCTAAACTTACAGATAAAAAAATATCTGTTGCACCATTTTGGATAGATGAAAGTACTTTTTTTAATATTAAGAATAAAGAGCAACTCAGAAAAAAATATGAAATACCAGAAGAAGCATTCATTATTGGCTCATTTCAAAGAGATACTGAGGGGTTCGACCTTAAAACTCCTAAGCTATCAAAAGGGCCCGATATTTTTTTCGAAATAGTAAAAGAAAAATTAAGAGAAAATAATAATACAAAGGTACTTCTTGCTGGGACCCGGCGACAATATTTAATAAACCTATTTAAAGAAAACAATATCCCGTATTACTATTTTGAAATGGCATCGTACAAAGAGTTGAATGAACTTTACAACCTCTTAGATCTCTATATTGTTTCATCAAGAGTCGAAGGAGGACCAAGATCTATTTTTGAGTCAGCGGTAACAAAAACACCTATAATTTCAACAAATGTTGGTTATGCAAGTGAAATATTAAGCCCTAACTCAATATTTAAAATTAACGAACATCAAAAAGCATACCCAGATGTAAATTACGCTTTCGAGAAAGTTCAAAATATAAAAATCCCCAACGGTTTTTTACCTTTCATAGATATATTTAAGGACTTATATGAAAGTTAGTATAGGTACAAACATTAAAGAGGGCCCTTGGGGTGGGGGAAACTTATTTGCAATTAATATAAAAAAATATTTAGAGACTAAAGGTCATAAAGTAGTCACAGATTTAAATGACAGTGATATTGATATAATCTTACTAACAGAACCCAGGAGAACCTCGGAGTCATCAGCTTATACACATATAGATGTTGAAAATTATTTAAATTACATCAACGGCAAGACGCTGGTTGTCCATAGGGTAAATGAATGTGATGAGCGCAAAAATACAAATTACGTAAATAAGTATTTAATTGAGGCAAATAAAGTTGCTGATTATACGGTTTTTGTTAGTACTTGGCTCAGAGATGTTTATGAAGAACAAGGAATAAACAAAAAACAAAATCATGTAATTCTTGCAGGTGCTGATAGGGCTATATTTAATGAGAAAGGTAGGGCATCGTGGAATCAGGAAGAAAAGCTAAAAATTGTGACTCACCACTGGGGAGCTAATTGGAATAAAGGTTTTGATATATATTCAAAATTAGACAATTTATTGGAAGAAAGCTTTTATAAAAATTATTTTGAGTTTACTTATATCGGAAATTTGCCAAAAAACTTTAGTTTTAAAAATACAAAAGTAATAAAACCCTTATCAGGAAGCAATCTAGCTAAAGAAATTAAAAAAAATCACGTGTACTTAACTGCATCTTTGAACGAACCCTCGGGGAACCACCACATAGAGGGTGCACAGTGTGGCTTACCTGTTTTGTATATAAATAGCGGAGGTATCCCCGAATATTGTCACGGATTTGGACTTGAATTTAACAAAGATAATTTTTCTGAAATTTTAGAAGAGATGAGAACTAACTATGACAAACACTTAAAACATATGGAAAAATATCCTTTTAATTCTCAAAATATGTGCAAAGCATTTGAAAGAATGTTTAATGATATGCTTGAAAAAAGGGATAATATACTTAGTAAAAGAAATTTAATCAATAAGCAAAATGCTATAGCTAAGAGAATATATTTGGCTAGAAGGAAATTAAAATTAACAAAGAGTAAATAAGATGCAAACAATTATTAAATCACTTTCAGTCAAGAAAATCTTTACATATTTAGTATTCGCTTTTATTTTTTGTACATCTTTATTTACAAGATCATTTATTGGTCTATCTATTCTAGGATTTCGAATAGGTGAGCTTTTGGTTGGAGTCGGCTTAACGACTGCTCTATACTTTTTATTTTTTGAAAAACCAGAAGCAATATTTAGGTTGAAAGAATCTAAAATTACGATTTTGTATAAGGCAATAATTATCTTATTTCTGATTAGAAGTTTTTCAGATTTTAGAAATATTGATCTATATTTATTTAAATCAAGCTCTACAATCTGGACAATATCGTTTATATTTATTGGTCTTTTTGTCTCATCAATTTCCAATAATGACGTTTTAATTAAATTAGGTTTCTTTCTATTGCCTTTTACTGTTTATATTTTTCAAACAGGAAACTTCCCAAATTTTATTATTAATTTTTTTATTGAATATTCTGACAAGTTTCAATTTATGAAAGCTGCAGATATGGTACTAATAATAATTATTTCAACTTTATTCCTTTTTTTATATACCGAAAACAAAGTATTTGCAATTTATTTTGCTAACTTAACCTCTTTTTTATTCTTACCCTTAATTGCTTTAAATAGTAGGGGTGCTGTACTGGGTCTATTTTTGTTTGTTATATTTTATAATTTTTTCGAAAAAAAACTTCTTAAAGATATGTCGTGGAAAGTAATATTGTTTGTTTTATTGAACGTTGTAGTATTTTCATATTCTTCGCTTAGGGTAAGTAATATTGGTGCTGATCAAAGCTCTCCTGAGTCTGTTGGGATATCTGATTTACCAAAAGTTGTATCCAATATCGCAGATGAAAAAAGTACCCAAGATGTTTTTTTATCTCTTTATTTTAGTGAAGGAAGAATATTTTCAACGGATCCAACGACAAATTGGAGATTAGATATTTGGCAAGATGTTATTAGCGACCTGAATAATAAAAATTTAATGATATACGGATATGGTTATGAGTCAATAATACCGGTTATGACAGATCCATCTGCCCCTGGAAGGTTAGGACGTGATGGATTAAATGAACATGTTCATAATTTCTTTATGACAACATTTGCTCGAGGAGGGATTTTGAATTTTATATTATTTGTATATATTTATTACCAGGTATTACAAAAACTTAAATCTTCAAATTTAAAACAACATGCATATACATTTTTAGTTCCCTGCCTTGTTATGTCATCATTAGACATAACAATGGATGGGGTTCAGTTTCCAATGCTTTATTATTTTTTCATAGGCTACTTTTTACAAAAACAAGATTAAAGTACATTTTATGGGAAAAGTTGCACTAATTACAGGAGTCACAGGTCAAGATGGAAGTTACCTTTCAAACTTTTTAATTGATAAAGAATACACAGTTCATGGAACAGTTAGGAGGTCTTCAAGTATAAACACCTATAGAATTGATGATTTAATATCAAAATACCAAGAATCTGGTAAATTTAAATTGCATTATTCAGATCTTCTTGACTCGTCATCCCTTAATACCTTAATTCAGTCAATTAATCCTGACGAAATTTACAACCTTGCAGCTCAATCACATGTTATGGTGTCATTTAAGAATCCTGTTTACACCACACAGACGGGAAATATGGGACCTCTCTCAATGTTAGAGGCAATTCGATATTCTGAAAAAGATGTAAAATTTTATCAGGCTTCTTCATCAGAGATGTTTGGAGGAAGCGAAAAAGTTTCTCTAAATGAAAAGTCACCTTTTGACCCAAAAAGTCCTTATGCTGCATCAAAAGTTTTTGCCCACAATATGACAAAGATGTATAGAGATTCATATGACTTATTTTGTGTAAATGGGATATTATTTAATCATGAGTCTCCCCTTAGAGGACAAACATTTGTTACTAGAAAAATTACTCGTGCATTAGGCAGAATAGTGCTTGGAATTCAAGAAAAACTAACATTAGGGAATCTCGATGCTTCACGAGACTGGGGTTTTGCTGGAGACTACGTCGAGGGTATGTGGAAAATGATGCAGTACAACACTCCAGATGATTGGGTATTGGCAACAGGAGAAACCCATACGATCAAGGATTTCCTCTCAATTGCATTTAGTCTCTATGATTTAGATTGGGAAAAGTATGTAATAACTTCAGAAAAATACTTTAGACCTAATGAAGTTGATTATCTACTTGGAGATTATTCAAAAGCCAGTGAATTACTAGATTGGAAACCTAAAACATCTTTTGAAGACCTAGTCAAACTTATGTGTGAAAGCGATTTAGAATTAGCAAAAAAAGATAAAGTATTGCTTGATGAAAATCTTATAACCCCAACATGGGAACATCCCTTAAGTAGTTAAAGTATTTTTGTACCATTCATATGTTGATTTAAGGCCTGAATCAAGATCAATCGAAGAACTCCAACCTAATTTATTAATTGCACTTGAGTCAAGGAGTTTTTTAGGATTACCATCAGGAAATTTATCATTAAAAATTAATTCTCCTTCAAAATTAACAACAGATTTGATTTTATTAGCAAGAACTTTAATAGATACTTCTTCTCCAGATCCAATGTTCAATATATCTTGACTAACTTCTTTTTTTAATAAAAATATAATTGCTGATGCCAAATCATCGACATGCATGAATTCTCTAAGAGGATTTCCACTTCCCCATATTTCAACAGTCTTTGCACCTTTAACTTTTGCTTCATGCATTTTGTACATAAGTCCTGGTATTACATGGCTGTTCATTTCTTCAAATTTATCATTCGGTCCATACAAATTGGTTGGCATGAGATTAATTACTTCGTGTCCAAATTGGGTTTTCAATGTTTTACCAAGCTCAACTGAGACAAGTTTGGCCATTGAATATGGGGAATTCGTTGGTTCTAGTTTACCAGTCATAAGACTATCTTCCGAAATAGGATTTTTTACACCTAGTGGATAGATGCAGCTACTTCCAATATTTATAATTTTTGTTTTTGAGTATTCAGCTAATGCTTCAAGAATGTTTAAATTTATTTTTAAATTTTCAACTATAAATTGATATCTATTTGTATTGTTAGCATAAATTCCACCAACTTTTGCTGCGGCAATTATTACTACATCTGGCTTTTCTTCTTTAATTTTTTTAGATGTTTCAATATATGAAAATAGATTTGTATCTTCTCTACTTGACTTAACAAGCTTATAACTGGGTTCAACTTCAGTAATCTTCTTTGAGACAGAACTACCAACTAAACCTTTACTTCCGAAAATTAATACCTTCATTTTTTTATTGTATATCCATCATCTAAATATTTTTCTAATAGCTAATTTATAAAACTTGAAAGGTTCTGAGATATTTCTGAAATTTAATTTAAAGGTATCAATAATTAGATGTAAAAGATCAAACCTTCTTACAGTCTTTACCAGGTGGTGTTTGCTCTCTGTTTTTAGAGCAATATCTTGATAAAAACTACTCCCTAAGTTGAAACAACCTCTTATGGACCACGGTTTATTATTGCTTTGATAGTGCAAAAATATTCCCTTTG
The DNA here is from genome assembly GCA_028376655.1 of Acidimicrobiia bacterium. Taxonomy (GTDB): domain Bacteria; phylum Actinomycetota; class Acidimicrobiia; order Actinomarinales; family Actinomarinaceae; genus Actinomarina. The sequence continues at coordinate 56,448 of JAONAZ010000001.1, read as the reverse complement.
AAGATATATCTTTACAGTCCATCGGCCAGCGAAGATTTATTGGATAGTTTAAATTTAGAGAAAGTTCTTTATATCTTCCATCAAAAAAAGAATTCAAAACATCTTGATCCCAATAGTTGATTTTATCTTTTATTTCATTAAGCTTTTCAAGTAACTTTGCTCCCACATTTTCAGTTTGCCATTTTTGATGATTTACAACCATAACTCCAGCATTAAAATATTTTGATGATTGCATACCTAGTAGTTCAAAAGACTCTTTGTTTTCAGTGATTAAATTTTTTTCGGTTCTGCATCCAATAATCTGTTCACCACAAGTAAGCTCACTTATTACTTCTGATAGATATTGCATGGGAGTATTTATACAAATAATATCTGCATCAAGGTATGTGTAAAAATCAATTTCTTTAGGAATAATCTGGTCTATAAATAATCTGTAATATGTAGCCTCTGAAACATGTTTATCTTTTATATTTGGGAAATCAAAGTTACTGAAATGAAATTTATAAATATTTAGATTTAGTATTTTATAACTATTTTCTAAAGATTGCTTATAGTTTATAAAAGACTCAGGATTTTTATGTATTACATAGACATTCACATCCGAATCAAAATTGTCTAGAAGGCTAAAAATTGAATAAAATAGCTGGGTGTTGTAGTTTTCATCAACTGCATATACAAAATTATTCACACATACTATTGTATAAACTTATTAACATTTACATATGAAATTAAAAATAAATGAAGGCTTTAAAGAAAATTTCCTCTCATTTTTATCGTCTTTAGAAAAAGAAAAAACAGGATATTATTATCCAGCCACGCAAGGTCTTACACCTGCTGGCAGTAAGCTAACACTTGGATTTTCATGTTTTGCCTTAAAGTGTATGTATATTTTAGATGCATGGGATGATTTATCAACTCAAAAAAAAACTGAATGGATTAACTTAATAAATAGTTTTCAAGATAATCAAATAGACAATCTTCCTAAAAATTCATTCATAGATAAAGATTATTATTCAATTATAAAAAAATTTGATATAAACACTGAAGCAAAAAGGCAAGCAAAAAAAATACTCAACAGAAATTACAAGAAAAAAAATGTAGAAATAGATGAATTTATAAGAGCTGAAACTAAACAGGCGATTTCTTCTTTACATCAAGTTGGATTTACAAATAATCTACATTACGAAAGTGACATAATTAAAACTGATTCAGTAACTTCCTATCTTAATTCTTTAGATTGGACAAAACCATGGAATTCGGGAGCACAATTTTCTGGTCTGTGTGTATTTCTTGAAACTCAAGATTTTAGATCGTCTAATTATTTAAAAAATAAAAATGAACTATCTACTTTTAGCGAAGAGTTACTTAGCTTAGAAACTGGTTGTTACTTTAAAGGAAGTACTCCCTCAGATTCAGAAATAATCAATGGCACGATGAAGATATTAACTGGATTAGATTGGCTCAATATAAAAGTTCATCTTCCAGATAAATTAATTGACACTTGTTTAAGGATAGCTCCCTCTAACAAAGGTTGCGACCTAGTAGATATTGTATACATACTCTATATTTGTTCTAAACAAACAAATTATAGGAAAAAAGAAATACTCAGTTATTTAGATGGACTTCTTGAATCTATATCAAAACACTATTTTGTGAGAGAGGGTGGATTTTCTTATTATCTTAATCAAAGCCAAATTTTTTACTATGGTTTAAGAATTACAAAAGGTGAGCCTGTACCAGATATACATGGCAGCATGCTCTTGTTGTGGGCACTTTCCATGGTTAACGAAATGAAAGAAAATCAAGATATAAAATTACGGATAATCAAACCATGAAAACCAAAATCAGAGATTTGTTAATATTTAACCTAATTGCTGTCACTTTTCTATATTGCTACATGTTTATTTTATATCCTGAAAATTTTAGTTTCTTTGTATGTAATGAGTTTGTTTCTAATTATTCTGAATATTTTAAAATCACATTTTTTATACCAATAAGTTGTGACCTTGAACTTTATCTTGTGGGAGTTAGAGATATTTCTTCAATAGTTGAGTTTGACTACAACTATCAAACGAGACCATTGTATCTGCTTTATTTAAAAATTTTTTATTTTCTATTCAAAAATTTTATTGTAAACGTAACTTTGTTAAATTTTATAACTTTTCTAACTGCTCATTTGGTGATTGTAAATATAACTTTTTTTATTTTCATCAATTCATTTAATCGTAACAAACTATTTTTATCTAATTGGCGAAAATATTCTGTATTATTTATTATGCTACTAAATCCAATTTTTAAATTTGGAATCTTTGATTCAAGTCACCAAACCCTAACATTTTTACAGTTCGTCTTATCTTTTTATTTATTACAAAAAAATATCACTCTTAATAAAAAAGGATATTTTATTGCATTTATTCTGGGTTTACTTTCACTTGCGAATATGACTTTTATGATTTGTACATTCTTTTTGATATTTTCTAATTTTAAAAATAAAGACATAAATATAAACCTAATCATGCGTAGTATTTTTGTAGTTATTATTGTTATCTTGCCAAAAATTTTCTGGAATTACTACATATCATATCAAGGATTTGAACCGTACAACGCTGCAACTGAATATTGGAGACAGTTTATATGGTTAAAGGACTTTATTTTAGTTAGTTACGAAAATATTAATTACAACGTAGAAGGAGGGGAGTATTACTGCATGTCAGTCCCTCTATTTATGAAATGTTATCTTAGGGATTTTTTAAATACACTAATTTACTTAGGAGGTCCAGTTATTTTGATAATTATAAATTTAATATTTGAAAAAGACTCTAAATCTAAAGAATATTCGAAAGACTTAAAAAATATTATCTTTGTGTCTTTAACCATGTTTTCTTTTTGGGCATTTATGGGATGGTATCCTCCTTTAAGATTGAATCTATATTCACTGGGATTTTTAGTTACTCTTATTCTGGTTACTCAGCTTTTAAACAATTCCCCGACAAAGAGGGAAAATTTATATTTTTCAATACATTTCCTATATTTTCTTTCGCTCAATCACTGGAACAATGTCGATATAGTGAATTTTAACTTTGGAATATTAACTAGCTATGTTCTTATAGTTGTATATTTATTAAGTCTGAGGAATAATTATTTGACCTCTTCGAAGCCATAAATTTTTATATTCCTCTCCTTTAAATAGGCCGAAAAATCAATATTTGTAATGATTCCATTTTTATGGAGTTTTTCTTTTGACCCAATCCATCCATATACGAAAAAAGTGTAGTAATTTATTTTTTTATTTTTATGACTCTCAAGATCTTTTTTTATCTCATAAAACTCTTTCTCTAATCCATCAAAATCTAAGTCATCATAGTAAATTATAAAATCATCACTCAAAATATTTTTGATTATATGTTCATATTCAGATCTGATAGCTTCCGGCGTGTGGAGTGCATCCGAAAAAACAAAATCAAATTTATTTTTATATAAATCTAAAAATTTTGAGGTATCTTTTACATCTAAAACGCTCCCTTTGAAATAGTACAAAGTATTATTGTTCAACTTAATATTTTCAAAATCTTCGAAACTAGGATTAACATCATTTATGTCATAGGCAACTAATATAGAATCTCTCACGCCATTATTTATTTGTAAATAATTTTTCAAAACAGAAACACCAATTTCTAGATAACTTATATTATTTTTAAATAAGTCATTGATCAAGAAAACCATAAGGTCAGAATATGTAACCAGCTCAGGTATCTCTGCTTCAAGCTCATCGTAAATCCTTTTTTGGACTCCATAATCATTTTTTAAATAGACATCTAATGGTAAAAACTTGTCGATAGTACTTAAATACTCTCTGTTGATTTTTATTGTATTGTTGATAGCTTTATTTTTATTTACAAGGTAAAAAAAATGTACTTTTAAAAACTCTATTTTTACACCAATCAAAAATGCTAATTTGTTAAATTTATATTTTATTTGTTTCATATTAGATTACTGACCTGTATTCTATTGTTTTATTTAATTTGTAACCTCTAAAAGTCTCTTTAATTTTAAAGGTTGTATTATTTTTTAATCCAAAAAGGTCATATCCAAAATAATCTTTTTTAATTGAAGCCAATTTTTTTTGTATATATTTAGGGTGATTTTCAATTTTAGACTTAAAAGTATGCTTTGTGTATTTACCACTAACACCTTTAAACCAAGCTTCAAATGCTTCTTCTGGAGTGCCACCACCCCTATCACCCCAGTCATTAAAATATCTATACCAGGCCCTAGCAAACCTTGCTCTATCTTCAGAAATAATCTCTTTTGTTCTAAAAACTGTATCGTACTGCCAAACTGGTATGTTTGCTATAGGGACACTCCATGGATTAATTAGTTTACCATCAATTGTTGGTAGACAAAGATCTCCACCGCCATTTAGCTTAATTGAGGGAAACACCTTTTTATTTAGTGCAATGCAAATTAATGTTTTTATTTGGTATCTTTCAGGAGAAAAAAATTGATATTGAGGAAAAGCTATTGCGGGAGCATCCTTGTGTTCAAAAAGAGCTTGGTGAAGTCTTTTCACATCTTTTTCATGAAAGAAATAATCTAAATCCATTCGAATAACCCAGTCGGTCTTACATTGCTGAAAACCAGAATGAAAAGTTTTACCAATATGATCCCATGAAAATTCATATGGCCAATCAGAACCTACAACAACTACGTCATCAACAATATCTTCATAACATGCAAGAGATTCTTTCCAAGGGTCATTTCTGTCTTCAGGATTAGTCATAGTAGTAAATAAACCAACATTCATATTATTAACAAGATTACATTTAATTAAAATTTTTATTTAATTTAACAATAAATTTTTTATGGATTATTTTTAATTCAAAACAAGCTATGTTTGAATTAAGAAAAAAAATGAAACAAAGAATAAACTTTATAACTTACAGTGATACTTCAGAATTTAATATTTCTAAGAAACATTTAACATCACTGGCTCAAGAGTCAAAATTCTTTGATAATGTAATTTCTTATTCACGACAAGATCTAGATGATGAATTTGTTAAAAAATATTTAAATATCCTTAAGTATGAAAGAGGAGGAGGTTATTGGCTTTGGAAGATCAATATCATCAATAAAACACTCAAGGAAATGAAGGACAATGATATTTTACTATACATGGATGCAGGATCATCGTTAAACTATTTTGCAAAGAAGAGGTTTTACGAATATATACAAATGATTAATGAAGTTAGAGAAATTGGAAACCTACGATTTGAGTCCGAAAAACACCATATAGAGAAGATTTGGACATCAAAAGAAGTTTTTTCTGAGTTGAAGATTTCGATTGACTCCGAGATCGGCAACTCAACACAGTTAGAGGGTGGACATTTGCTCTTTAAGAAAAATGAACACACTCTTGAGTTGCTAGACACATTTATTAAAGTTGTTGATGCAGATAACAACCTCATAACTGATCACTACAACAATTCAATTCAGATTGATGGGTTTGAGGAATGCAGACATGATCAAAGTATTTTAAGCTTGTTAAGTAAAAAACATGGTTGTGTGAGAATTGAAAATGAAACCGACTTTAGATCTAGAGAGGATATGCAGTTTGATTACCCGATACTAGCAGTACGTAAAAAAGGTCATGGAATAAAAGATAGAGTTAAATATAGTATTTTTAAAAATTACTATAAAAAAAGACCAGCATATTTCAATATCTAATATTTTCGAGACAAGATTTTTTCTGGAGATGATAAAAATTTTTCTCAATGTTTACATAACAATTTGATACAATTTCATAAAAGTTAATGTAGTTTTCTTCAAAATTTTTATAATCAAAACCAGCTTGGCAGTTAGCATCAAAACCACAATAGTAAATATACTCAGGTGGATCTATCGAAATCTCTTCCTTTAATTCATTAATTTGAAATGTTGTGAGAATTTGAGGATTTACAATCCAATATTTACTATAGGGTTGTATGTTAAGATTGTAATAAAAATTAGTGCTCCCCCAGCCATATAGATATAAAATTGACGGCTTTAACCTCTCAAGAGAATCTGCAAGGTCTCTTGATACTTCTGGGGGAGAATAAGTTTCACTTATACTAAAGCTTGGTTCGATTAATAAATATGAGTAAGTCGAGTGTTGGAATTTCAAGAAATATCCGGAAACAAATATTACCAATAATATAGATAGAATTTTCATGTTACGGGAAGCCTTCTTGACCATTGGAATAAAAATAAAAAATAAAGGAAAAATTTTTGGTATATCAAAATGACCTCCATCATCTCTTCCAATAATTAAAAAAGAAAAAAGAATTAAAACAGAATAGAAGTAAATTACAGAACTACGGTCTAGTTCTTTTAGTAATTTTTTTATGGAGCTATTTTTAGAAAATACTACATAAAAACATAAGAAAAGTACTGGGGCAATTAATAAAAAACCTTTTTGTAAAATATTTTCAAAACTAAATAATGAAAATTTAAAAATATAATTTTGGATTACCTCATTATAAATTTGGAGATTATGCATATAAAGATAAATCAATGTCAAGCTTCCCAGCAAACCTAAAAATGAAGATATAAACTTGCGACTCTCTCCTTTTAGAATGGTGTATAGAATTACACAAAATGCTGGCAGAAAGAATATTTCTTTTATAAAAGCTGCAGTTATAAGAAAGAAATTAGCAAGAAAGAAATTATATAATCTCTCGCTACTATTTGATGTATAAATGTATAGACCCAAAAATGAAAAAAATAAGCCGACTATTTCATTAGGCAAGGTGTAGCTGATAAATAATGGACTTAAAAAATAACTTACAGCAATGTAGAATAAAATAGGTTCATCGGATAAAAATCTAAATAATTTGTAAGCAAAATAGATTATTAAAGAAAGCATAAGCACATGAGCTACCGCATATGATAAAAAAGTATTTCCCCCAATGAAATAAAGAAAATAATAGAACATATATATTCCTGGTGGATAAACATCCCAATAATCTAAATATGGTTTTCCAAGATTTATTAGAGGAGCAATTCCAGGAAGAATATTTGCTGTTGTATTGTGTGGAAAAGCTTTAAGCAAATACCCAGAAAGTGAGTATAAGAAAATAATAGATGTGTATATTTTTAGCCAAAATTGTGCATGAGGTTTGGTTAAAAAATTATAGTATTTCATCTTCTATCATATCTAATATTGACCTAAAATTATCAACATTCACATGCACATTACCAACATATAGGTCATCATCAAGTTTGGTTTCTAATGAATAATAATATTTTAAGTCTAATTCAGAGGCTAACGAAAAGTAGCAATTATTTACGTTATCATTCTCTCTTCTAAGTTCAAAAACAATAGAGTTTTTTTTCATGAATAACATATTTGTCAAACCTCCGCCGTGAAGTCCTGATATAACCTTGGTGTTTGAAAATAGGTTCACTTGTTCTTTAAAACTAAGCTTCTCAGGATACACAATATCGTAATTGTATTTTTTAAGAATTTGGTATAGTTCATTTTCATTACTAATTTTTCTATGTTTTGACAACTTTCTGCTTACCCAAATTTTTTTACCAATCTCGTTTTGGTTACACTGTAGTTTTCTTGATAATTCTATAATATTCTCTTTATTAAAATTACCAGAAGAAGCCACATGGCTCGAAATAAGAAGATTTTTTACTAAGTATTTTTGGCTATCTTCATAAATTATATAATTTATATTTAAAGTTTCTAGAGTTTCTATTATGTAGCTATATCTTGTGAAGGAACTAGGTAAAAGAACAGGGAATTCATCAACGTATCTGATTATCTGAAGCAATCTAGGTAAAGCATCACACATCCAATGAAAATAATGAAAACTTTTTTCGTCTACTATCCAGCTACCTTTTTCAATAATAGCTATATTTTTTTTTGGAATATCAGCTGAAAAATTACTATTCTTAAAATTTTTTAAATTGTCCTTTATTGAATATTTGCTCATTTTTGTATGTTCTGTGTAGGAAAATAAATTATTGTATTTTGATAAATTTAAATTTAAGATTTTTACATTTTTTTTTATAATCGTGTAACTTCCTGGGAACTTTTTGTTGAACTCACTATAAAAAATTTGCTTATCAGATTCTTTAAAATTTTTTGGCAAAGTTCTTTTTGATGTATATTTTGGGTAAGTTATCTTCTTAACCATCGGTTTTAACTTTCAATTTATTAGAGATATTCAACTTTAATCTCTTTATTAATACATAAGTTAAAAGAACATATTTCAAAAATAAACTCTCTTTTTTTTTAAATATAAAATATTCAGAGACAAGTTTAATAAGTAATTTATTTCGTGTGTAAGGAGTTGGCATATGGAAGTCTGTATATTTTTCATTGTTAAAGATCGATTTTACAGCATGGGTATAATTCGACCTATCAAGTCTCCTAAATCCAAAATCATCATCATCATAATTTAACACTTTGTTTGGCTTCTCAATTTGGAGCTTTTCAACATAGAACTTCAGCTTAATTTGATCATTATACCAGGCAGAATCAGAGTCATTTTTTGTTTCATCAGACCACTTTAAGAGAGTTTTATAGATATCATTTTTTTCATATATTTTAAAAACCTCACCCCACAGACTTCCTTTGGCAGCATTCCAACATATTGGAATCTGAGAATTCGTAATTAAATTGCTTCTAAAAATTAACAGAGAATCAGAATCCAATTTATTTGGATATTTCAAAAAGTAATCTTTATCTAGTGGCATTATATCAATATCAGAGAGTAGACAAATATCATTAGGAAACAGAGCAGGGTAAAGCATGCGGATATTTCTGGCAATAAACCCAGGATTAATTTCCTTAGAATCAAAGAATAAAACATTATCATCTTTACATAGATCTATAGGTTCTGTGCCAACAAAAATAAGTATTGGGTCAATCCCGATATTTTTCCACACCTTACTGACCTTTGGCCAAAAGGAAAGGTACTTATCATTCTTATCAGATGCAAGTATAACTTTATCTATTCTCATCATTTTTATAGTAACTAAATTTTGGAGTGTTTCTAAACTATAAAAAAAAGTATTTAAGCAAGAGAATAGGTGAATTGTAAAAAACTTTAATTTAAATATTATGATAAACATGTGCAGAAATATTTATTAATTTTAGTAGGGTTGCCCAGGGGAGGAGAGCTAACTTGGAGCACAATTTACAAGAATGTTCTTAAGCCATTAAATGCAGATTTAGCAATATGCACAGAAAAAACTATAGATAAAAATCTTTCTTTATACAGGAATGCTAAATATAAATGGCTATTCGATGGATACGATGATTGGTTTGATTATTACAAAGAAAATTTTGATGGCGACTGGAAAAAAGTATTTGAATTAGGAAAGGATACTGGACTATATAATTCCGGATCAGTTCATTTTGCAATCAAAGATATTATTCGTAAAAACCACTTAGACACCATAAAAAAATATGATTATTTTATATATTCACGTTTCGACCAATTTTTTATAATGAACCACCCCATATTTACCGGTGAAAACATATGGATACCAGAGGGGGAGAACTATACCGGAATATGTGATAGACATGCGGTAGTTCCCAGTAAGTATGGAGAAGAGTATTTAAATATATGCAATTATTTGGATACTAGATTATTTAATTCCTCAATACCTGAATACCTAAATTGTGAAACTGTTTACAAAATGCACTTAAAAGACTCGAACTTGCTAAAAGTTGTCAAAAGGTTCGAACGTTTTCAATTTACCACTTCAAAAAAGAATGACTTCACAAGGTGGAGAGTTGCAAAATATAAACTTTACTTTTACAAAGATGTTTATTTAAAATATCCAAATGAATTTTTAGATTCAGTACAGACTTTAATTAACAACAAAAAAATAATATTACTATTAACTTTAAGATTTAGAGAACTAATAAATTTTGCCTATCTGAAATCCAGAATATTGTTTGGTAAAGTCAAAAGAGGAAAAAGCACATGAATTCAAATAATGTCAAAGTTAGCGTTATTATTCCGACTTTTAACAGGTACAAATATTTACTGAATGCATTTCAAAGTGTAGAAAATCAGGATTATGGAAAATTAGAAGTTATAATTATCAACGACGGATCAACAGATGAATCATATTCATCAAGTGCGCTGAAAAAATTAAATTTCGTAAATTGGTTAGACCTTGATGTTGATAGAAAAAAAAATTATGAAAATGGCCCTGCAAACATTGCGTCATTAAGAAATATTGGTATAAGTCAGGCAAAGGGAGAATATGTTGCATTTCTGGATGATGACGATTTATGGCTACCAGGTAAACTTCAAAAACAGATTTCAATAATGGAGGAAATGGGAATCCCCTTTTCCTCTACTGATGGATATTTTGGTCATGGGGAATATTCTGATAATAATAAGTACAAGCTATATAATAAGCAGAAATTTTTTAAAGACATAAAAAAGAAGTTTAAAAAAACTGAATTTAAATTTAAAAATGAACTGCCAAGTAATTTTTCACTTGAATTTTTAAAAGTCCACAATTGTGTAATTACTTCAAGCGTAGTAGTGAGTTTGGATTTATTGAAGAAGGTAAATGGTTTCAACAATGTAACTTGGGCAGAAGATTATGACTGTTGGTTAAGAATATTAGAGCATACAGACCTACAGTACATTGATGAACCACTGTTTTACTATGACGGCAACCATGCTGAAGGCAGGCTTTATTAAGTTAAATTGATAGTTTTTTTCGAAGAAAATTCCTAAAATTCTCAAAGCTTTCTATTTTAGATTTGTGAAAGCGTAAATATCTTTTGAAATTGTAATATCTATAGAACAACAATGTATTGAATCTAAATAATTTAGTTTCAGAAATATTATTTGGGAAGTGATTTGTTTGTGATGAGTTCAAAGGGGTTTTCCAATCATCATTATTTGAGCAGTGCATCCCTGTTCCATCAAATCCTTTATTTTTAATATGAGATTTGTTTGGATAAATAGAATATCCATCGTTCAAAAATACCGCTTGATACCAATATGCATCCCAGGCACTTATTTCACCAATTTCATTCTTAATAATTATATTTTCCCAATCATATAGTTTTTCAACATTGAATTTGTTTCTTTCTTCATCGCTTAGTTGGGATATCATATTTGTTTTGTCATAATCTTTTTTAACAAATATATCCCATTTATCTTTCCAGGTTGCCCATCCCCAAGGTGATATGTAGCGCCCAATACTTGCTCTTTTTTTAAAATTTAGTTGAGGGTATGCATAACCATTAACATGCCATACGTTGTTACTATCTTTGTATTTTTCTAAAGAGTCATTCATAAACTTAAGAAAATTTTTACCAAGCTCAAGATCGTCTTCTAATATAATTAACTCTTCATGGCTCTCAAACAATTCAGAAATAGTGGTTATGATATTTGTCCGACAGTCTAAATTATTTTCTCTAAAAATTAATGTGGTAGATTTAAATCTCCAATTTTTCTTTGCAACATTTTTAGTTTGTTCGTGTAAAGAAATGTCAGTTTTTTCTGACGGTCCATCTATGCATATATAAACATCACTCTTAGAAGATTCGGAGTTCATTTCCAATGAAGTTAACATATTTTCTAAATGATGAGGCCTATCAAATCCAAAACATACTATTGGGGCATTTACCATAAACTTATCATAAATATACTACAGTTAAATGTTATATTAAATAATAAATATAAATGTATATGAAAAAAATTCAAAATGAGAGTTTATTACTATTTTTAACTTTGTCATTCTTTCTCCACAATCAGTTTAAATCTCTTTTTTCTGGCGGCACAACTTGGGATGACCAAAAATTAATAGAAACTTCCCAAAGAATTATTGAAAAAGCTTCTCTTTTTTTCAAGGAACCCTCTAATCCTTTTATCTCTGAATTTGATTTTAATCTTGAATTTTATGGATATCTTGTTGGGATACCGGTGTATGTGTTAACAAAGAACGAATTTGTTCAAAGCCTACTAAGCGAAGTCCTCTTCCTCTACGGGTACACACCATTGAATGTATTTGATCAAGAAAATATTATAAGATTTATTACTTTAAATATCTATATAGTTATAGCAATTGTCGTAGCGTATAAATTGTTATTAAATTTTTATAGTAGGTACAACGCTTTATTAGTTATTTTGTTTCTAATAATGATCCCTTCATTTAGTGGTCACGCTCTATTTAATATAAAAGATATACCATTCGCTCTACAACTTTTCATAACTTCACTTTATTTACTTAAGACATCATTGTTTGAGACGGAACAATCATCCACTAGACTGTTTCAAAACTTTTTTTCTATATTGTTGATCTCTTCAGTTCTACTAATTCGTTTTAGTGGGATATTATTTGTAGGAATGTTTTCTTTTTACTTATTCATAATTTGTAAAAAGAAAAAATCTTTTCTTATAGAAAATTTAGTAATTTATTCAATATCAATAATTTTATTTTTCTTAGGATCACCTTCTTCATGGCAAAAACCGGTTTTATATTTAAAAGAGACAATAAAAACGCAGTTTTTTCTTGTATGGCCGGGATCAACTCTTACGAACGGAGAGTTCATTATTGCATCTGAAATGGATCCTACATATCTTTTAACCTGGTTTTTTTATAAACTCCCCGTTGTTTATCACATAGCTTTAATTTTTTTATTCCTATCAACCATAGTTTTTAGAAAAACAAGTCCATTATTTAGATACTCAACATACTATATTATTTCTGTCAATCTCGCCTTCATATTCTTTCTTCCGATAACTTATGATGGAATCAGACAGTATATTTTTTTGCTACCTTTTTACAGCATTCTTCTTGTCGAAGCCTTGTTGAAAATTAAAGATACAAAATATAGAAATGTTTTAGTAATTTTTATTATTATTTATTCTTTCTATACTCAAGCTGGATTAGGACCTTTTAAATATACTTATTTTAATGAATTTTCAGATGAAGATAATATAAGCAGAGACTGTAAGCAAATAGATGGCTGTGGAGATTGGCCAACAGATTATTGGGGTTACTCAGGAAAGCAGCTTTCTAAACAAATACTTTTAGAGCAATATCCAAGTATTTTCACATGTGAGCCTACAAATGTCTTCATACCCTATTTAGATGACAGAATAGAAGCTTTGGATGTTAAGCAAATAAAAAAAGGAGAAGATTTTTATCTGATTAACATAAGAAGACCAATGTTAAATTTTGATACATGTGGTTTTTATAACAATAATTTTAATTATGAATGTGAGGTTATAGAAAAAGTCACAACTCGGCTCAGAAACACTGAATTAGACCTTAGCTACTTACAAAAATGTAAGTTGGGCTAATTTCAGGTTACTTTCGTTAAGAGTTTTTTTTACAGTAAACAGGTCTCCTGTTGCTTTCTACAAAACTCTCAATAGGGATACAGCTATATTGATTTTTAATGTCAGTTCCTTCAATCAAGGCAATGTCATTCAAGAGAAAATGAAATGGATTTTTTTCTTCTACATCATTTTTTACTTTATAGCCCTTACAAGATGCAGTATTTATTTTTAGTCTTGCGGTTCTAGTTGAGTGGATAGACCCTCCTTGGTTTAAGTAGTAAAGTGCCACAATGTAGTGATCAATCTCTCCCCAAGCACACGTTTCATCAGGTAGTAAATAAAGGGTTTGTTCGGGGTGTTCCATATAAATATTTTTTGCCATCAGAGATTGAACTTCTGTAGAGGTATTCACTTGAAACAACTCAGATTTGCTTTCATAGATATTGTTCATATCTGTTATCTGAAATATTAATGAGAATGTAAGGAGAACATATGCTAAATATTTTCTTTTCAGTGAAGCTACGTTAAATATCAAAAACACCATAAGAAAATAGCAAACCGGCCATGTATATCTTCCAGTAGCTCTAAATAATTCAAGTAATTCTTTATGAAAAAACAATGGTTGAAATTCAAAAAATTGATAGTGAGCTATTTTCCATTTGTTTCCAAATGAATAAATTACCATTAAAAATAAACCAAAACTCAACAAGTAATTTGTTTTTATTGAAAAATATATTTTTTTAGGTTGAAAAACCAACAAAGAAAGTAAAAAAATAAAACCCAAACCTAAATAAGCATATCCTTCATGTCCAAATGTTGTATAGGGTGGATAGCACCATAAAACATCATTTATCAAATCGATAGGAAAATCTCCACAAAAGAAAGAATTAAATTCAGCTCCGTATTTGTTGTAGTCTGTTCCTGGGTAAACGCTTCCATTGTCTACTGATAAAAATATAAAGAAATAAACAATTAAAAGAAAGGCAAATAAACCTATCGAGCTTATTGCTTCTTTGTATTTTTTTCTTAAAAAAGCTAAGGATAAAACAACTATGTATATCGATGTGATCATTGTAAAGATGTAAGGGTGTATAAATATTGAAAACCCCGTGAAAAAAGCAAAAATACCTAATGATTTAAAATCGTTTTCTTTATTGATTATATAGTAGTAAATACTGACCAATATTAGCCAATGAGCAGCTAGAGCTGAGTGCCAAACCATTCTGTTGACCATCAATGGAGTATTAACCAGTAATATTAAACTCATTCCAAATATGTAATTATTTTTTACTTTAATACTCAAGATTTTTCCGGCATAAAAGGCAAACAACATAAAACAGATAAGATACCAAATTGGAAATGGGTTAAATACTTTTACACCAAAAGTACTATAAATTATTTTCAAAAATAGACTGTATATCGGTATAGAGTCCATAAAAATAATTGAAAAATTGCTACCAGGGAATAGATTATTAGTAACTGTTAGAGGAAAATTCCACCCATCATTTATATATGACAGATATCCAGCATGAAACATTGGATGGTCTTTAGTGTAAAAAAAAGAAGTATCTGAAAAAAGAAAGTTATTTCCAAATATATATAAGTAAGTTAAAAAACCTATAGAGAGTGAATAAATGTTTCTGTAAAGATTATTTTTTAATTTCATATTCTTAATTTTTTCAATTAGTTTTTATTCTACTTGTGAATTTTTACAGAAATAAAATAAATGAATATATTATTTGGGATTCCAAAGGTTGTTATAATCAATAAAATGATAAATGCTTTTGTATATGTCATTTTTTATGCCCTTTTATACTTAATTGGTAGAGGAATAATTATCTTCGCTGAAGATATATTGAAGATACCAAATATCTCAAATCACAAAATAAATGGATTCCCAATAAGGATTCTTAATCCAGTGATTGCTCTGTTCTATATAGGACATTTAGTTTTGATTTCTAACTTCTTTACAACTGGAGTTAATAATATTGTTTATATCCTTTCACTTATCCCACTCTTTTTTAATTTAAGAAAAGCACAGATTAGAGAATTCAATTTAAGCATTTCATTTGTTCGAATATTATCTTTAATTATCCTATCTGTCTCCAGCAACACTATTTCCTTCCATCAAGATGCTGCTTCTTACCATTTGAATAATCAATTATACATTAGGACAGAAAAGGTAGTTCTTGGCCTGGGGAATGTTTATATGAGATATGGCTACTCTTCTCTTAGTGAATATATAAACTCTTTTTTTTGGTTTGATAATAATTTCATTTTGTTACATTTTGTAAATCTAGTATTTGTCTCAATTTTTTATTTCTTTTTAATATGGTGTCTTTTAGAATCTAATAATTTTAAATATCAGCTAATTTCAGTTTCGATATTAATTTATGGATTATTAGACAATTTTGGAATTGAGGGTGGTAGAAATGGTTTTATTGACATTGATACAATTGGCAAACAGGACAATTCATTTGCAATACTTTTCTTTATTACTAACTTTTTTATCGTACAAAAATTAATAGAAAAAAAGACTTTAGTCAAAAGAGATATCTTATTTATACTATTTTTAATTCTCTTCTCTGCAGAAATTCGATTTTTTGGCTTGGTTTCTATATTTGGATTACTTCTTTTAATAAGAAAAGATCTGAAGATAATATTATCTAAAACAACACTTTTTTATTTTTCAATTGGATGTGTATGGATTTTTAAAAATTATCTAATTACTTCTTGTTTAATATACCCACTCACATTTACGTGCCTTCCTTCACCTTGGTTTAATAGTTACAGTTCTAATTGGCAAAGTGATGAATTAAGGTTATTTCATGCAGCATATGATATTCTTCATGAAAGTCCAATAACCTGGTTATTTAGATGGAATGAAAGATATTTAAATTACTATGTGGGTATTAATTTAGTGGTATCGGTAATACTTATTTATTTTTTTCTAAGTCTTTTGATTAAATCTAAAAAAAGGTTTTTTGTAAGTAATTTAAATTCCTATTTTTACGTTACATTACTATTACTTCTTTGGGCAGTATCTGCACCATCGATTAGATTCGGAATTGGAATCTTTTTAATATTAGTTATGACAATTTGTTTAAAATTTGATGAATTTAGATCAGTCAGGGCAAGTATTGCGTTTAGTAACACATTCTTAAAACACACCTTACTTTTCGCAGTAATAATATCCACTCCTTTAATTCGTAATTATTCCCCCGAAAACTATTCTTTTAAATTAAAAGTTATTTCCCCACCACAGATTGAGTATGTGCTTCAAGATAATACTTGGGGGTATGGTGTTAAAGTCATAGAGGATCCAAGGAAAGAACTAGGTTTTTGCTGGTTAAACAAAGAATGTACACCTCCACCTAATTTTATAATAACTGAAAAAACTTTACTATCGTATAGAGTTATGATTCTTGAAAAGTAGTTTATGTGTTTTTTTGATATTCAATTAGTTAATATAGTTAAATGGACAATCAAATAAATCAATTATCAATAGTAATTCCCTGTAAAAACGATGAAAAAACTTTAATTAAAAAAATTCCATATTTAATTGATTTTTGTAAGAACTATGTTAAAAATTTTGAAATATTGATTATCCTAAATGGCGGTGATGAAACAAACACTTTAGAATTATCAAATTTTATTGAAAATCATAATATTCAAAATATTGAGTTAATAACTATAAATACTGTAGGAAAAGGTGCGGCAGTTAAAATGGGCCTCAATTCAGCAAAATATAATAATATTTTAATTTCAGATGCCGACTTCTCAGTTGGAATAGATCATATTTTGAAATTTCTAGATGAAAAAGGAGATTTTCTTGGAGATTTTGTAGTTGGTTCACGTAAAATGAAAACGTCGAATATTTTAAAAACTCCATTTTCTAGAATCATCACAGGATTTGTGTATACAGCTTTGGTTAAATCCTTACTGGGTATAAGCGTTTCAGATACGCAGTGTGGATTTAAGGTTATTAATATACAAAATTTTAAAACTTGTAAAGACTTTACAAAAGAGGGCTTTTCTTATGATGTTGAATTATTTTTTCTTGCAAAGCAGGAAGAAATAAAAGTTATGGAAATACCTGTTGATTACATTCATGATGAAAAGTCAAATGTAAGTATCAGTTCAGACACAATAACTATGGCAAAAGATTTACTAATGATACTTTGGGAGTATAGAATAAGAAAACTTCTGAAACGATAGATTAGGCGTTCACAGAGTTAATTTTTTCAGATATATACTCAATATCTTCCTCAACCAAACTATTCGAAGATGGCAACCAAAGAATTTTTTCATGTATTCTTTCTGATATTAATAATTCGCTTTCTCGATATTTCTTTAAGAATTTTTGTTTACTTAAAGCGGGGTATAGATTTCTAGTTTCAATCTCCTCTTTATTAAGTTGATTTGAAAACTCTTCTTTGGACGACAAAGAATCAAGCTTTATATCAAAAAACCAAGGAACTTCATTATCAGAAAAACCAAGAACAGAGACTGCATCATTATCTATTAATCTAAGATAATTTTTATAATTTTCTTTTTTATTATTTATAAATGAATCAATTCTTTCAAATTGAGACAAACCAAGAGTTGCTTGTAAATCAGTTATTTTAAAATTTAAACCAAAATCTTCATGCCAATCAGCTTTGTCTTTTTGGCGATTAAATGTTTTTAGGTTTGTAAGAAATTCGTATTTTTCCTGATCATCTGTCAATACCATTCCACCTTGACCCATAGTTATAATTTTATGAGGTGTAAATGAAAATATACTCATGTCTCCTAGATTCCCACACATAGTATTCTCATATGAGGATCCCAAAGCATGTGCTGAATCTTCGATAAAATTTATACCAGTTTCTTTACACCAATCATTTATCTTCTCTCCATCACCCGTTCGACCGTTAAGTGGAACAAATATTACAGCATCCAAGTCTTTATGAACAACTAAATCTTCATAGGACATACATAAATTTTCATCAACATCAATTAAAACGGGAGTAGAATCAGCCCATAAAATAGCATTTACAGTTGCAATCATGGTTATATTGGGTACAGCAATTTTTTTATTTTTAAGACCTAATCCCAATAAAGATAAATAAATAGCAATTGTCCCATTCGGTACAGTAATTGCATACTCTCGACCCACAAAATTTGATATTTCTTTTTCTAATTCTTTAGTTTTCACATGTTCTGTTATCCATCCGCCGGAACGTAAGTATTCATTTACATTTTTAATATCATCCTCATTAATATGTGGCTCAACCTGATTATATTTCAAATTCTTGTCCTATCTTTTTCAGGACCAAAATATGGACCATTTTTATTCTCAATAACTAAGGCATCCTCTTCGATAAAATATTCATGAGCACCGTTAAATTGAATAATCATTTCTCCTTCATCTAAAATGTGAGATGATATGAATTCACCATTTTCAAAATATAAATTACACTTAATCTTGCCACGAACAACATAAACTGATTCATTAGTTTTAAAAGACTCTCTAGAAAATGTATTGTGATAATGGGTATCTAGACGCTTTCCTTTTTTATAATTCCATAAACCAACCTGAATAAAATTTTCATCGTCAGTTAAAAAAGACAATCCTTCAGAAGAAAGATTTGGTTTGATAATAGTTGCTATGTGAATACCTTTAGCAATAATTTCATTTTTAAGATTTTTATTCATTGTTATTTATATACCATTCTACAGTTTTTTTAATTCCATCATTTAGCTTAACTTCAGGCTTCCAATTAAGTAGTTTACCACCCAAGTCCCCATTTACAGTTTTTCGCATTACGCCATCAGGCATATCCGTATTTAAGTTAAAGTCTCCATTCCAGTCCATATATTTTGATATTAATTCTGCAATTTCAATTATTGAGGATCCTTTATTTATACCAACATTATAAAGATAGTTTCCTTCATTAAGTTCTAGTGATTTCACAAGTCCCTTTGCACCATCTTCGACATATAGCCACTCCCTAATAGGCCTCCCTGTTCCCCAAATATCAATGGAGTTGTGATTGCTATTTTTGGCTAAGTAAATTTTCTTAATTAATGCACCGAGAGCGTGAGACCTTTCCTCTTCAAAATGATCTCCTGGTCCATACATATTTGATAAAACTACATTGTATGATGAAATTCCATACTGTTCATAAAAACTTTTTCCAAGTGCAACAAATAATCTTTTTGATAATGCATAATTAAAAACAGACTCGTGAGGTGGCCCATCCCAGAATTCTTTTTCATTATAAACCGTTAAGTTTCCTGGATACGCGCAGTTAGATATCGGATTAATAATATTTTTGATCCCAAAAAAATTTGCTACCTCATAGAGATTTGTGGCCATTAACGAATTTATTTTTAGTAAATCTGCTTGATATTTGTATCCAAAAGAAATTCCACCAACAAAAGCTGCACAATTTATTATTGATGTGATATTTTTATCTGCTACATAATCTTTAAAACTTTCAAGATTTGTAATATCTACCTCAGATTTACCTTTAATTTCATCAAATAGCTGGTCTTGTTTTTCAAGTAATATTTTTACATGGCTACCTAAAAATCCTTTTGATCCAATAAGTAAAATGTTTTGTTCCATGTATACCAATTTAACAATATTTCTTCTTTAATTACTATAATTAACAAGTCATGAAAAATTACAAATATGATATTACCTATGTTTTTGGAAGCGGCAGAAATGAAAAACTATTATCAGAACAAGATCACGGAAAAGAGTTTTTTTATGGGTATCCCTACTTTTCAAAAAAGGACTACAGATTAAATATTATTGAGACCGAAAATCAAAATTCTTCTAATCTAACCAAAAAAATATTGAAATTTATGGATCAATTTTTTGCAAAGTTCTCAAAATTGACATTTTATATGAATGTATTAATCAGTCGGGATACATTATCTCAAATATATAATTCCAAAAATGTAATTACATCCAATCATGGAATAGGAATGTCGCTATTTTTTTATATCTCACTCATGAAAATATTAAAAAAAATAAATTTCATAGTCATCCTTTCGGGACTTTTCGCAATGAGAAAATCAAATATAATTGTCAGAGTCTTAAGGAAAATAATTTTTACTTATTTTTTATTCGTAGTTGACTATTTAATTTTCACAAATAGAAGTGAGTATGATTTTGCTGTAAAAAATTACTCAAAATTTGAGACTAAATTTGTTTGTTTGCCATTTTGTATAGATACTGATTTTTGGAGACCTAAATCAACACCAGATTTTGAAGAAAAAAAAGGAGTCCTTTTTATTGGAAGTAATGGACACAGAGATTTTAATCTAGTAATTGAAATTGCAAATAAACTTGAAAATATACCATTTACATTCATAACAAACAGGATCAAAGATCAAGATATAAAGTCTAGAAACGTAACAAATATCCTAGGAGACTGGAATAGGGGATATTTATCAGATGAGGAAGTTAAGAATTATTATGAAAAAGCCAGACTGGTTATTTTACCTATTAATAATACCTTGGTGTCATCTGGGCAAAGTGCAGGTCTCCAGGCAGCTTCTGTAGGCACACCATTAATCACCTCCAGCACAATTGGATTCTGGGATTACGAAACCTATCAAAATAAAAAAAATATTATATTATTAAATAATAACACTCTTGATTTGTGGGCAGAAAATATAGAAAGCTTATATTATGACAAACAAAAATTAGAAGATTTATCTAAAGAATCTCTTCATTTAATAAACTCAAATTATAAGCTAGTTAATTTTGACAAAGAGTTAGAGAAATATTTATTAATTTAAAATAATAATTGTCCATCTATTATTTAGACTTAGATGATGATAGATAATAATAATATACTCATCATAAGTCCAACATATAATGAAATCCAAAATATAGAGTTATTTATTAATTCAGTATTGGAACTTAATTTAAATCTTTTGATCATTGATGATGGTTCTCCAGATGGAACTGCCCAAATTGTTAAGAAATCCAAAAAGTACAACAAAAAACTATTTCTAATAGAAAGATCTCATAAAATGGGGCTTGGCTCTGCCTACAGAGAGGGATTTTCCTGGTTCTTAAATAGTGAATATTCACACTGCGTAGAAATGGATGTTGATTTTTCTCATACATTTGAAGATCTAAAAAAGATTCTATCAAAGCTGTCTTTTGGAGACATGGTTATTGGTAGTAGATACATTAAAGGTGGAGGAAGCAAAGGTTGGGACAGAAGAAGAAAAGCTTTATCTAAATATGCCAATCTATTTTCTAGGTCTATTTTAAATTCAGACCTTAATGATCTAACAAGTGGATTTAGGTCTTTTAATAAGCATGCGCTTACAGAAATTGAATTTAATAGTATTACCACTAATGGTTATGGGTTTCAAATAGAAATGGCTTTCAATGCTGAAAAAGCTGGTTTAACTATATTAGAAGTTCCAATTACTTTTGAAGAAAGACGATTGGGTCAGTCAAAAATGAATTTACAGATTACATTTGAAGCAGTTATGTTGCTTTTTAAACTATTTATTAAGAGAAAAAAATAAAAAGATACTCGTATAATTATAAATAACAGATGTTTAAATTATCAATTGCAACAACATATACAAACCCAGAAGAAAGAATGGATCCTTGGAAAGAAGCACTTACTTGCTATAACGATTTAGCAGATGAAGTTGTGAGAACAGGAGAAAATTGGCCATATGAATTTTCATGGGACTACATAGGAAAAACTTTTAACGAGAGTTACGAATTAGCTACTGGTGATTGGGTAATTCGAATGGATTTAGACTATTTTTTTCATGAGAATGACTTTCAAGGTATTAGAAAAGTATTATCAGAAAATTTTGACAAACCTGCAGTTGCTTTTCCAAAAGTTCAGTTTTTTACTCCAGAAAGATATGCATTAAAAACAAATATTGTGATTGCATATAATAAAAAAAACTTTCCAGAAATAAAACTCAATGGTGGAGGAGATTTATGTCTACCAACACTAAATGATAAAGAAATTCTTCCTAATGAAGTTCCGATATCTAAAATATGGCTTTGGAATTACGACAGCATGTTTAAAACCAAAGAGGTTATAGCAGAAGATAGGTCAAGATTTGCACGGGCCTGGTATCGACATTTCAAGGATTGGGGAAATGAAGAGGGAGAAGATCTTGAAAAAGCCTTCCATACCTGGATTACAATGGTTGAGGGAAGATATAGGAAACATACAAAAACTATTAATAAAAAAAGACATCCTAAATACATTGCAGATAAAATTCTAAATTTAGATCAAAGTCAATTTGGATATAATGCTTTTGGGCTCAGAGACAAATTGCATGGAAATTTATATAAGAGTATTCGAAATCGTCTAATTTAGAAACTAAAAGCTATTTTTTTTTAAGAGTACAAAAAGTGAAATCCCAAATTTAGGATTAAATCTTAAAATTCTCAAAAAATGTTCAATTTTTGATATTTGAAACAGTAGAGCATTCATAAAGTTACTATTTTCATTTGTTGTTGATATATTTTTAGAAAACTTAATTTGTAGATATCTAATAGGTAACAGTAAGTAATTAAAACCAATTCGTTTTATAACCTCATAATCCTGAACTTCATTTAATAAAGTTTTCCATGTATACCTTCTAAAATGTTTAAGTCTTACATCATGTTCACTCCAAAGACTTTCATATGCTGGGACACTAATTACTATATGACCTTCCTTTGAAAGGATTTTATTAATTGACTTAAAAAAGTTACTGGTATCTTCAATATGCTCCACAACATCTAAGAGAACTATTAAATCATAGGCTTTAGTTATTTCACAAAAATCTGAATATGCCTCATTTACTAAATCACTATTCTCTTTTATAAATTTAATGAAATTATGATCACTTTCCAATATGTCAATTTCACCGTATTTGCTTAACGTATTTAAGTTGTTTCCTTTCCCCGGGCCGATTTCTAGGATTTTTAGTTTTTTATTTATTTTTGCTGAATCAAGAATTATATTTAGCGTATTACTTTTTGCCTTATACCACCACCAATCCTGATTATCTTCAAGTGGAATACTCTCCAAAATTACCCTCATTTCTTAAATAAAACAAATGATAGTATTTTTTTTTTAGAATTACCGAAAAAAAGTATACATGAAACCTATTTAAAATATTTATAAATATCTTATTTGATAATCAGATAAACTGGAACATTGATGATATTTATAATAAGATTCTCTGTTCTCGTTTTGCTTAATTACGGTGTTTTATTAACAAGTCCATATATTGATACACTGCAATTAGTGAAGGACTTAAATCTGTTGTTCGAAATTAACAATTCGGACTTAGATGTGACTTATTTCATAACAAGTTTTAGCGTATCTGGAATAACTTTATTATTAATTCGAATATTTAAACCTTTCATTGAAATATATTTATTACATTATTCAAGGTATTTTTTCAATGTTCTAGTTTGCCTTCTAGGTCTTTCATCTGTCTATATTATTCTAAGAGTTTATGGATATTCAAGAGTTTCTCTTTCTCTTTATGTTTTTGCTTCTTCATTATTTTTAACTTACTCAGGAAAAATTTTTAACATTAGGAAGTAAAGTAGTCATATGACTCTAATTTTTAAAAAATATCAACAGTGCTCACTTTATTCAAGATGAAAGTTAATTCAAGACTTCATCAATTATTAGAATCCAAGTTTTTAATAAAAGCTGTAATTACTTTATTCTTCTTTCTTCAAATAAAAAATATATTTAATGGAGGAACGACATACGACACAATGGATCTCAGGTTTGGAAGTCACAATGTATTAGATAAGCTCATTATGATGTATGAGCTAGACTTTAATAATTCAATATTCAGTAATTTCACTTCAACGGAATATTTTGGTTTAATTTTAATTTTCCCTATTTACATAGGTGCACACATAATAAATAGATTTACATATGATTATGTTGACACCATTTTTATTTCAAATGACTCATATATTTATTTCAATATGCATCTTTTATTGATTATTTATGTTTCACTTTCTCTTTATTTCATTGCTAGTTTTCTTAAAGTAAAATACAACACAACCAAGGTAAATATTTTTATTATTTTCTTATTACTAGTCCCCAGTTTTACAGGCCATTCTTTATTTAACCTCAAAGACATTCCTTACCTTATTCAATTATTTTTAATTAATTTATTTCTGATCAACAATTATGGTGAAAATATACAAACACAATATTCGAAGAAAAGAATATTTACAGCCGCTTTTTTAATAGCTCTATCTGTTTCAATAAGGATTAATGCTTATTTATTTATCCTTTTTACATTCGGATTGATTTTCCTGAAGCACATCACCACAAAAAATGTTAACAAAATTTTTATAATTGAGGGAGGAATATCCCTATTTTCTTCCATCCTTATATTATTTTTACTCTCACCACAAGGGTGGGTAAGGCCGTTACAGCTCTTACGGGAAACTTTTGATCACCAGTTTAACCACGGATGGCCCGGATCAACATTAACTAATGGAGAGTTTGTTATTGCTCAGGAGGTCTCATCTAGTTATTTGTTTGACTGGTTTTTATCAAGAATGCCATTATTTATTTTCGTAGGACTCATAGCTTTCATCTCGTTGGTTATTACTAAAAAGTTAAAACTTACTCTTTATAGTCAGTATTCATTAATTTTTGTATTATTTGTATTTAGTAGCTTTCCAATCATTAGACCCACAGCATACGATGGATTAAGGCATTTTTTATTTGTAATTCCTTATTTGCTAATTTTGTTTACTGAATCGTTTGAACATTTTCTGAATAGAAAAACCTATTTTTCTATGTTCTATGTTTTGGTAATTGTTTTTTATAGTGTGTTTACACAATATGGTTTAGGGCCTTACAAATATTTGTATTTTAATGAAACTGTAAATCTTTCAGATGCAGCCTACTATTGTGATGAAAGTATTGATGGATGTGGTAATTGGCCAACTGATTATTGGGGGTACAAAGGGAAAGAGGTTGCAGAGTACATTAATACAAACTTTGAAGAAAAATTTTCACAAGATAAATTAATGGTTTGTAAACCTAAACATACTGTTGAGCCTTACCTTGACAAAGAGATAAAGCTTACAACAATAGATGATCTAAAAGCAGGAGACACAGTTTTTATAGTGACGTATCAAAGACCAAGATATATGGAGGATTCGTGTTATTTCAATAATTATAAAATTACTAGAGTCTGTGAAGAAGAGTTTTCTTTTCAACAAAACATAAGGCAATCAGAAATAAATCTTGCCTATATTGCAAAATGCTTCATAGAAAGAACTTAACCAGATAGATTATTATCTATTTAAATACTCCTTTTCAAAATAAATATTTTCAGAATTATGAATATACATTTTAAGTATGTGGTCATTTTCAAATCCGCCAATTCCGCTTGCTATAAATAACTTATTTTCTGAAATGCTGCAGAATATTTCATTCTGAGCAACTCCTGAATCACCTGCAATTGATATGAGGGGTAGTTCTTTATCTTCAATCCATTCAAATTTATTTACTACAATATTTTCTAAACCTTCAAAACTATTTGGCCTCACTCCGTCAAAAAGGTCGTACCAAAATATTTGATGAGAAAATAAGATTAAAAGATTAGGGTTGTAATCAGATATTAATTTGTTAATAGTTTCTTGGTCACCTAAATCTAGAAACCAGTCAGTGTTGTTAAAATTTGCAGAAATTAGTAAAACATCATCAACAAATGTATAGAATAAATCCTTATTAAAGATAGATATATAGTTGTTGTTATCTTCACTAAAATCATGATTTCCTGGAGCAATCATGTAGTTATCAAAAGATGTTTCTATTTGATCTTTTGCAGCTATTAAGCTTTCAAGCGTATCATTTTTTATGAAGTCACCAGTTAAAACTAGATAATTACTTCTATCAGTTATATTTTTATCAAAATAATCAAGTAAATTCAAATCTAAAGCTTTATCGTAATTATCTACATCACCATAAGCATGTCCAACCACATAAAATAAAGTAAAATTATTATCGTATATATTCCTTGTATTGTCGCTCTCTAGGCTTATACAAAACTCTGGATTAATTAAACTATCACCTGCCACATCAATTAATAATTGAGTAGATACTTCATCAGGATTAAATACTTCAAGAAATGAATCAAAAAATCTTTTTTGATTATTTACCATAAGAGGAATTAGAAATATTGATATGGCTATAAAAATTTTAGCCTTTTTAGCAGTTTCCATACTTAGACTATAATGAATAATATGATTTATTCCCTTTTTGGATTTGATTTGACTTTTTCTAGTGAGATGCTGATGACATTGCTACTGGTAGTAGCTGTCTCTCTTTTTTTATGGTTTGCATTTTATCTTTTTTCTGAGATGTCGTTCATGAGTTCAACGTATATGTTTTATATGTTTATTTTTCTACCAATAGTTATACACGTGATAACATCTTCAATTTCTACAAATATTGCACTCTCACTAGGAATGGTTGGGGCATTGTCTATTGTTAGATTCAGAACACCAATTAAAAACCCTGTTGAGTTATTAATCTATTTTCTACTAATAGCCAGTGGAATAGTCTCTTATACAAATATAAATTTATATGTAAATTTTATAGGTTTTTGTATTGTTGCAATTATTCTTATTGCACTATTTAAAAACTTTTCTAAGAAAAGTTCTTTCATCTCTTTTAAAGATGAAAATGAAGAATTTTCATTTTTAAAACTACAAACTAACAAAGCAGTCACCCTAGATAATTATTCAAGCTCTCTGTTCCAAACATCTTTTGATGGAAATTCATATATTTACAGGTATAGATCAAACAATTCAGAAACATTAGAGTCTATTATTACATTATTGGAAGAGAAAGATATAGTTTCGTATTCAATTGATAAGTCAATTTAAATTAACCTATATAACTGTTTCTATAATATTTTTTTCAATTTTATTTTTTTCTGAAAAATCTGATGAACAAAAAAACGAATTAACATCATTTGAAAATGAAAACATCCTAACTGACGAAATTACTCCATACTGTAATGGTGTAGATTTTAATCAATATGAAAAACAAAAATTTTCAGACGTTGTTAATATGTCGGTCGAAATTAATGACTCAAATGCATGGTATATCAATTTAATAAAATCCGGCATCAGCGGAGAATTTTTTATTGAAGACAAATATAAGACTAAATTTAATTCAATAGTAACGGTCACCTTTAAAGACTTTACTTGTTCATTTAAAGCAGATGTCAGAATTCACGGCGATTGGATGGATCACTTAGATTTAAAAAATTTAGTTTCATCAATGGACGTTAAGCTCAAAGAAGGAAACATATTGGGTATAACTAAGTTTAAATTATTTCTTCCAACAACCAGAGAGTATGACAATGAAATATTTATTACCGCTCTATTGGAAGAATTAGGCTTCATTTCCCCCCGATCTGCTTATGTAAATGTAAATATTAATAGTTATTATCAAGGTATTTTTATTTTTCAAGAAAAAGCTTCAAAAGAAATGATTGAGTATTTTAATTATCGAGAAGGCCCAATTATTGAAGTTAATGAAAGGTATTGGTGGAATACTGATTCAGGAGAGCCAACATCAGAAAAAAATTCCGAAGTAATGATTTTTGGTAGAGTTCAAAATGAATACTGGGCAAAAAGAAGTGAACAAAATTTATTTATCTCTCTAAAAGCGTTAGAGAAATTCAATAAGTCTATGTTTTACTCTTATGATTTTGACAGGCAGATGAATTATGAAATTCTGAATACTAATCAGGAAAGAATTTATGCTTTTGACGCTGCCTTACTAGCAACACGGTCAATTCATGCAATGACAAATCACAATAGAATTTTTTATTATGATAATATCTCCGAAAATTTTGAGCCAATTTACTATGATGGTTTTAGCACATTCCTTGACAAAGAAGCAAGTGTACCAACTGCATTCAACTATCAAATTTCACAAGGTCTTATAGATAGTGCCAAGAGGATGCTTCAGGAAGTAGAGTTAAGTGCTTCTGATTTTCAACATCTTCTTTTTGATAAAAATCTTACGATGCCTGTCGAGGAGGTTAAATTGAATTTAGATAAATTTAAAAACAACTTAGAAACAATCACGACTAAAAAACCTTCAGAAGTTAACTACATAAACTACATAGAAAATATAGACAAAATATGGATTCAAGAATCAGCAGAATTTGATTTCTACGATCCATTAAATGAAATATACCTAAATTGCAACATTAACCAAACATTTAAATGTTTAAATGAAGAGTTGGGAGATCAAGATTTAATTTTTGAAAGAGAAAATACACTTGGGATTAGTTTAGATTCAATGAAAAACCCAAATCATAGTTATCAAACAGAAGAAATTTTTAAATATTCATTCGGAAATAACGAGCTTACCGCTATCAATAACCCTAGTGTTGAAATTGATGAATTTAATAAAACAATAAGTGTAAATTTTACAAAAAGTAATCAAAAAATATTGGTTATGGGACAAAATATTCAGGACTACTGGAATTTCAACTTAAATTCGAACTTAGATGAAAATCAAATTAACACAATCCAAGATTTCAATTCACTTACAGGTTGTATTTCATTTTATGAATCAAATATGCTTCTAGAGTCAATAACTTTTGAAAATTCATTTTGTGAAGATTCAGTCAATATAATCAGAAGTAAAGGGAAAATTAATAATATTATTATCAAAACATCACATAGTGATGCTTTAGATATAGATTTTTCAGAAATTACCATCAATAATCTTTCTATTGAAAATGCAGGAAATGATTGTCTAGATTTGTCTGGTGGTTTTTATAAAATCGATTCGGTTATAACAAATAATTGTGGTGATAAATCTGTTTCGGTCGGAGAAAACTCAACCCTCTACATTGATAACTTAGTTTCTAATAATTCCACAACAGCTATTGCAGTAAAAGATAGTTCATACACTTCAATTAAAAATTTAAAAGGAGAAAACAATCAAACCTGTTTTCTTTTATACAGAAAAAAACAAGAATTTGGTCCAAGCTACTTAAAGGTTTCAAATAATGAATGCATTGCAAACTCTAGTTACATTCAGGAGGGATCAATTTATGAGAAAGATTGAATCAAGAGAAGAGTTCAAGTTGGTTTTTGGAGTTTCTGAGTTTAATACTTTTTTATCAAATAACATTAAAGATTTTACAAAACTTTATACGGGTAGAAAAATAAAGTCCCTTTATTTCGATACTATAAATTTTGATATTTATAAAAATCAACTACTTTATGATGTAGATAAATTCAAAATTCGGATTCGAAGTTATAACAATTTTCCCAGTTTTACAAAAGAAATAAAAGAAAATACTTCACAAGGAAAAATAAAAATTTCAGAAAAATTAGATATTGAGTCTTTTGATGATGTTGAAGAAATTTTTTATCTTGGAAAAATATATTATCCAACAATTTTTGTTAGTTACAGTAGAGACTACTTTAAATATAAAGATGCTCGAATTACTATTGATACAGATATACAATATCAAGCATCAATTAATAGGAAATTGGATATTTCAATTGAAGAGTCCAAACACGTAGTTGTTGAGTATAAAAAGTATGATAAACACTCAAAGAATATAATAAACTACGTAGATCGGCCATATGACCAATTCTCTAAATACCAAGAAGCTATTGAAAAAATCTTTCCAAATATTTTTTGATTTTTAATTCAGATTTAACATTATAGAATATAAACCCTTGTGGGCGCTACAGGATTTGAACCTGTGACTTCTTCCTTGTAAGGGAAGCGCTCTGCCAGACTGAGCTAAGCGCCCTTTAAATTAATAATGCAAGTTTATAATAGTTTGATTTATGATGTAAGTAATGAATAATCTAGCAGTAATAATACCTTTTTATAACGAGAAAGCATTTTTAGAAATTTCACTTAAAAGAGTGACGGACTTGAAGATATTCGATCAGATAATACTTACCGATGATTGTTCAAATGATGGTTCATCAGAAATTGCGTTAAATCTAGCCGACAGTAATCCAATTATTGAATATATTAATGGAGATAGTAACTCTGGAAAAGGTCAAGCTTTAAACAACGCCAAACATTTGATAAAAACTTCTCATGTTGTCATTCACGATGCAGATCTTGAGTACTTTCCAGATGATATTGTAGAGATGTTTAACTTAGTTGAAGATAATCCAGAATCCTTAATTCTTGGCTCTAGGTTTATTGGCACAAAAGATAGAAAAAATGTTTACTTTAGAACAAATTTAGCAAATAGAACGATGTCACTATTCTTTTCTCTAATAAACTTTCACTATATTACAGATATTGCCACATGCTATAAGCTTATGCCAACCTCTTTTTTTAAAGATCTGAATATTAAAGAAAAAGGTTTTTCTATTGAAGTTGAGTTACTGAGTAAATTCCTTAAAACAAATATGAACATTGTTGAAGTCCCCATCAAGTATGAAGGAAGATCTTATACAGAAGGCAAAAAAATAAAGGCTTATGATGGGTTCAGATATCTATTTAATACGATAAAATATCGGTTTTTTAATTAACTACAACCAAGAGAGTTTCCACAATTAAGACATTTGTAGCATGACCCATTTCTAATCGTAATATGTCCACACTCATTGCACGCCGGAGCATCTCCCATCATGTCGCCCAGTACTTCTTGTACTGTTGCTACTGAATTTTCGGCTTGCTCTACAGGTACAGTCTCCGTTTTAGCTACAGGTACAGTCTCCGTTTTAGCTACAGGTACAGTCTCCGTTTTAGCTACAGGCTCCGTTTCTTGAACAACTTTATCTTTTGGTGGAACCTGAACAATATCTGTTCTATCTAAATATTCTAAACCAAGTGCTCTAAACACATAATCAATGATAGAGTTACTCATCTTGATGTTCTCATGTCCTTCGACCATACCTCTTGGTTCAAATGTTTGGAAAGTAAAGGTGTCAACAAACTCTTCTAATGGAACACCATATTGCAGCCCCTTAGAGACGGCAATTGCAAAACAACCAAGCACACCTTTAAGAGTTGCTCCCTCTTTTGCAATATCAATGAATACTTCTCCAAGAGTTCCATCAGGATATTCCCCAGTTCTTAGATATATTTTATGGCCAGCAATTCTTGCTTCTTGCGTCCAGCCTTCTCTTCGTTCTGGAAGGAGGAATCGAGGTCTGTTTATTCCCGCATACGCACGTGAAGGACTTGTGCCGGGAGCAAAGTTACCTTGGATTAACATTGCCTCTTCCTCTAGAATTTTTGTTACTTCTGGATCGGTTTCTTCTGAGTCACCTTCATCTGAGGAGGATGATAGTGGTTGAGATGCTTTAGAACCATCTCTGTAGATCGCAATTGCTTTCACACCAATCTTTGCAGCTTCAAAGTAACAGTCTTCAATATCTTCAATGGTTGCTTCGTTCGGCATGTTAACAGTTTTAGAAATTGCACCTGAGATAAATGGTTGAGCAGCAGCCATCATTCTTACGTGACCCATGTACTGAATGAAACGTTCTCCATCCTTCCCACATTTGTTTGCGCAATCAAATACATCAAGATGCTCTTCCTTAAGATAGGGCGCACCTTCTATTTTTTGTGTTCCACAGATATGAAGATTTGCTTGCGATATTTCATTTCTTGAATACCCAAGTGTTTCAAGTAGATTGAAGTCAAAAGAAGTATATTCTTCTTCAGCTATACCTAAACCTTTAAGTGTATCTTCACCCAATACAAAAACATTGAACGCATGTTGGATTTCAAAAGCACCAGGGAGAGCAGCTTCAATCTTAGCAACATCTTCATGTGTTAATCCTTTTTCAATTAATGATTGTTCGTTCACATATGGTGAATCCTTAAGTGACATTGAGCCAATAACGTACTGAATGATTTCAGTAACTTCACTTGGAGCATAGTCGAGAGCTGTCAATGCAGGTCCAATAGACTGGTTAGCAATTTTCATATACCCACCACCAGCGAGTTTTTTAAACTTCATTAAAGCAAAGTCAGGCTCCACACCAGTTGTGTCACAGTCCATAAGAAGACCGATAGTTCCAGTTGGCGCCAAGACTGTTGCTTGTGCATTTCTATACCCATTTTTAGTTCCAAGCTCAACAGCGTCATCCCAAGAAGCTTGGGCACCTTTTAGTAGGTCTTCAGGACAAAGTTCTTGATCAATGGCAATCAAGTCATGGCTTAAGCCTTCATAGTCATTTGAGTCATAAGCTGCTTTTTTATGGTTATTCATAACTCTGAGCATATTGTCAGCATTTTCTTTATATCTTGGGAATGTACCAACGACACCTGCCATCTCAGCAGAAGTCTTATACGCCTCACCAGTCAACATCGCAGTTAAAGCACCAGCTATTGCTCTTCCTAATTTGGAATCATAGGCAATACCTTTTCTCATAAGCAGAGAGCCTAAGTTTGCATAACCAAGTCCAAGTGTTCTGTAGTCGAAGGATCCTTGTGCAATCTCTTTTGAAGGAAATTGTGCCATCTCGACTGAGATTTCAAGAACAACAGTCCAAATTCTTAATGCATGCTTATAAGAGACAACATCAAATTCTTTTTTTTCATCATTATAGAATTTAACCAAGTTCAAGCTCGCAAGGTTGCAAGCTGTATTATCTAAGAATAAATATTCGGAGCATGGATTAGAAGCTCTAATCTTTCCACCCATAGGGGAGGTGTGCCACTCATTGATAGTTGTATCATATTGAACACCAGGATCTGCACATCTCCATGCAGCATCAGCAACTTTTTTCCAAAGTTCACGAGCTTTAACTGTCTTCATTACAGAACCATCAGTTCTAGCAATTAAATCCCAGTCACCATCTTCTTCAATAGCTGTTAAGAATTCTGTTGGAACTTTGACAGAGTTATTTGAATTCTGACCAGAGACAGTTGCATAAGCTTCACCATTAAAGTCAGCAGGATAACCTGCAGCTATAAGTGCGCGAGCTTTATCTTCTTCAATAGCTTTCCACTCAATGAAAGTCTCGATATCTGGATGATCTAAATCAAGAATGACCATCTTTGCTGCTCGTCTAGTTGTGCCACCAGATTTGATTGCTCCAGCTGCTCTGTCTCCAATTTTTAGGAAAGACATTACACCAGAGGAAACACCTCCACCAGAAAGTTTCTCACCTTCTCCTCTTAAGTTTGAGAAGTTAGTTCCAGTTCCAGAACCAAATTTAAAAAGTCGAGCTTCTTTAACCCAGAGATCCATAATGCCACCTTCATTCACAAGGTCATCATCAATAGATTGTATGAAACATGCATGTGGTTGAGGCCTTGAATATGAATCTTCAGACTCAACAAGCTCTGCTGTTTTAGGATCTACGTACCAAAAACCCTGTTTTGGACCAGTAAGGTCATACTTATGGTTGAGCCCAGTGTTGAACCACTGTGGGCTGTTAGGTGCTGCCATTTGAGTTGCGAGCATGTACTTGAGTTCATCTTCAAAAGCCTGTGCGTCATCTTTTGTTGCAAAGTAACCAGTTGTTTCACCCCAGTGTCTCCAGGTTTCAGCTAATCTATCAAATACTTGTCTGGATGAAGATTCTGAACCTAGAACAATATCTCCATTGTCATCTTTTACAACATTGCCTTCAGCATCTACTTGAGGAACGCCAGCTTTTCTGAAATATTTGGAAACCATAATGTCTGTTGCAACCTGTGACCATGTTGAGGGGATTTCAACATTTTCCATTTCAAAAACTACTGAACCATCTGGGTTAGCTATTTTTGAAGTTCGCTTCTCCCAGACAATTCCCTTATATGGATCACCTTTTGATGTATATCTTCTTGTTACTTTTAACCCCGAGCTCTTCGCCATGTTTTCTCCTCTTACAACTAAATGTGGTGTACTTTGTATATTTAGATACTAAATATAGTGTTTAATAACTATATTACAAATCGCTTTAGTTTTCAAGCTTATCTAGGTAAAATTTTCGCGAGGATGTTAGAAGTACAAATACGTTATATTCAATTTGTTTTAACCGCATCAATTTTTGTTGGGTTATTAATGAATAATGTTCAGTTACTAACGGCAGTGTTTGTTGGACTAATTTTAGTATGGCAACTTGAAATGTTATCCGGCCAACTTCGACTTGAGACAAAAGAATACAGGCTGATATTAATTTTTATTTCACTTACATTCCTACCTGTTGTCTTCAATATTTTGAGCGAATCTAATATTGAAACACTTCTATACCTAGTTCTATTGGCAGTGCCATTACTTGCAGTGCTTGTCATGGATTTAAATATTTTTAAATTAGGAAATCTTCTATTTTCAACAATAATTTCAATGACGGTGATTCACTTTATACTCATGCAATATTTCCAAGATAATATTATGTACTTCACATACCTCTTCTTACTGTTGTTCTTTATTAAAACAATTGCAACTTTATTTAATGTACAATTTAGTAACTTTCAATACTTTTTTGACTTCTTTGCAGCATTTACAGTGTTTGTTGGTGTAAGCAGTTTTTACAATTACAGCATTTCTCATGTCCTGCTCGCAGCAGTCATTACTTCGCTATTTACCGTATTAATAAATTTTCTTATTCTGAAGCTTCGCTTCGAAGGGGAGTTCATTAATGAGCTATCTACCCAGGTGTATTTGTATGACTACCTTGTTGCCTTTTTACTATCTTTGTACTTTGTTGATGCAATAAATATTGTGAATGGTTTATTCTAGTTAGGTGATAGACGAGCAAATAAAAAACTCACCATTCGTAAATAAAGAATTTCTTGATCTAGCTATTCAATTAAATACTTCTTCAGAGGACTACTCACAACATGAATTATTCTCAGTAAAAAATGAAACACTATTTAATAAGGGATCTAGAGATTTCATAGACTACCGCCCTGATTTAGAAATAACAGTAGAGATATTAAAAAATCTAAAATGTAAAAGGGTTTCTCTTGATTCACTTCACTTCAATCAAGTTAAAAAGATTACAGAATCAGTACAAAGTAACTCGATTAAAATAGCAAAAAGCGATCAAGTTGTAAATCTTATTCTTCCAAACTCTTATGAAGAGTATATTGCTGAGCTTCCAAGAAAAAAAAGGCATGAATTAAAAAGGAAAAAATCAAGATTTCATGACCAGTACCCAAACTCTAAGTTAAAGGAATCAAACGATATTGAAATATTTAAGTCTTTTGTGGCTCTTCATAAAACAGCAGATGGTGAAAAGGGATCTTTTATGCAAGATGGAGTAGTCTCTTTTTTTAAGAGCTTACTAACTATGAGCGGGTGGAAAATTTACTATTTAGAGATAGATAATACCATTGCTGCTTGTTGTTTTGTTTTTGAGGACAAATTGGGAAGTTATCTATATAACTCAAGTAAGAATAATTCATTTAATGAAGTAAACCCAGGAATCATCATCATTGATAAAATTATTGAGAAATTGATAAATAAAAAGTACAGTTTTTTTGATTTCCTTAAAGGCACCGAGCGATATAAGTTTGATTTAGGCGGCACGGCAACTCAGTTATATGATCTTGAGATAACTTTATGAATATCTTGCAAATCAGTTTTCACACGGCTCCAATGAATAGTCTAGGTGTTAATGATGGCGGAGGTCTTAATGTATACGTTGAAGCTATATCCAAAGAGTTAGCAAAAGATAATACAGTGCACATCCTGACAGGTGAGCAGGCAAAAAATATTAATAAGAAGAATCTGAAATTAAACTCACTCAATTTATTTTCAACGAATGAAAATACTAATGAAAAGAAAAAATTTCTTGATGAGTTCATAGAGAAAACCTTTCAATATGTTGAGGAGCACGATATAGATGTCATCCATGCTCATTATTGGTTATCTGGTTTAGTAGCTAAAAAAGTAAAGGAAAAATATAAAATCCCATTTATTTTCACCTCGCACAGCTTAGGAGTTTTTGTACAAGAAAATAATCTGGGCAGGATTAGTTCGGAACAAGAAATTTTTAACGCTGCTGATAAGATTACAGCTTCCAGTATCTTTGAAAAAGAGAATCTACTTACTCGTTATGGGGTAGACAAACTAAAAATACACATTGTCACCCCTGGACTTAATAAAAAAATTTTTAAAGCATATAGGGGAGAAAAGAGGAATAATACAATTTTGTCTGTTGGGAGAATTCAAAAACAAAAAGGACAGTTACAGACATTAGATTTGTTTAAAAGTTTACAATATCGCATTAAAGGGCTTGAGTTAGTTTTTGTTGGCGGACCAAGTGGTGCTGATGGAGAGTCTTATTTAAATAAAATGAAGAATAGAATTGAAGAACTTCGAATTGAAGAAGAGGTTAAGTTTGTAGGTTCTTTATCTCAGAAAAAATTAGTCAAACTAATGCGAAAGTCTAAGCTATTGATCCATTCAGCTGAAAATGAAACATTTGGTTTAGTGGCAATTGAGGCGCATCGCTTAGGTGTTCCAGTACTGAGTATGAACCAAGGTTCTTTTAAAGAACTCATATCAAACAATGAAAATGGTTTAGTTACAAAATCTTTCGACGATGTGCAGGTATATGATTTCATTATAAAATTATTTGAGGATGCAGAATACAGATCTCAAGTAATAAATAGTGCAGTTAAAAATTCTTTAGTATTCAATTGGGAAATTACTGCCGAAAATCTTAAAAAAGCCTATAAAAATATTATCTAAATCACTTCGAATAGATTATGGTAGATTTTTTTACTCAGATTTTGAATTTATCTTACTTATGATGAACAGAGATGTCAAAACAGTCAAGATAAGACCAATTATAATCATATAGAAAACAGGATCAGTAAACATTTCTATCATGCCATCTGTACCTAATTTCACAAAATCATATACAACTAACCCTATTATTAAAATCCAAAAATAGTTACCTAGCTTATCCAACTTAAACATGATATAAAACCCCTTTCAATTACAAATTCAGCTCAAGGATAGCTATGAACTTAAGTTTTTATTAAAAAAGTCAACTATTGCTGTGCTAAATTCATCGTTATACCCCCAAAGACTCTCCACATGACCCATATCATCATATCGATAGGTAGTAATCTCTACACCATTATCATTTGCGATTTTAATTAAATCATCTGTGTGATGTGCAAGAACTCTTTTGTCTAGCATCCCATTAAAAACCAATATTGGTTGCTTATTACCACCAGCTATGGCAACTTCAGGGGTGACTTCAGTAAGATTTTCACCTTTAAAAATTCGAGCATAGTGATTTACAGGTGTGTATACAATAGGCGGAAAACCTTGATATTCCATCTCTTCTCTTACAAGTGTTTCAAAAGAAACTGGTGGGTCATGCACTGCTATAGCTGCAAAATTCTGAGTTTTAGCTCCTGTTTGAAGAGTGGTCAGTGCACCTAATGATTGGCCATAAATTCCAATATTACTTGCACTTATGTTTTTTTCCTCTACTAGCCAATCAACTACAGCGGCTGAGTCGTCAGATTCTTTTTGACCTGCAGAATAATATCCATCTTCACAGGTGCTATCTCCATGATCTCTCATATCCATTGCTAAGACATTAAATCCATTTTTGTACAGTATGCCAGAAGCAAGAAGCACCCCTGAAGAGTACTTACTACTTGTTAATCCATGAATGATAACTACAGTTTTTGCTTGAGGATCATTTTCCATCCACCATGCACTAAGTATTACTTCATCTGTTGAATCAATGGTTATAGTTTCGTAATTAGGAATAAAATACTGAGATACATCTACATCATATTCATCCCAATCAGAGAAGTTTGAAGGAGTATTTGTCTGCTCACCTTCCCACACAGCACAAGGCACCGTTGCTGCGACATCATAGATATAATAACCAACTCCAAAGTATCCAACTACAACGAGTATTAAGAATCCGTACAATAATTTTTTAATATTCCCCCCTCTATAAGAGATAATATAAACAATTTTTTCGTAATCCGCTAATTTAAACAAATTTATCCGCAATTTGTAATCTCTTTATAATCAATCATATGAAAAAAATTATTTCCATCGCAACTGATTTTGGTTTAGAAGATGGTTCGGTCGGGGTTGTGAGGGGTGTCATAAACAGGATAGACTCTGAATTAAAAATTAACGATATTTCTCATGGAGTTCCACCACAAGATATTAGGTACGGAAGCCTTCTCTTAATGAGAGCTATTCAGTACATTCCACAGGGAGTATTACTCGCTGTGGTTGACCCAGGGGTTGGGACAGATCGAAAACCAATAGGGATAGAGACCGAATGGGGAGTAATGATTGGACCAGATAATGGTTTGTTAAATCTTGCTTGTGCAACTGTTGGAGGTGCCCAACGAGCATTTTTGTTAGAAAACACAGATTGGATTATTCCCTCTGAGGGAAGTACCTTTCACGCAAGAGATATTTTTTCTCCATTTGCAGCTGGTTATGCTTCTGGACAACTTGCTTTAGAAGAGTTTGGACCTGAACTTGATCTTGGAGATTTAAAGCAGTACTTAATTCCACTTACAGATGTATCACAAAAAGAAGTCAAAGGCGAAGTCTTATATGTAGATCATTATGGAAACTGCCAGACAAATATTTCACCTGAAGAGCTAGGCGCTTTAAATTTATCCGTTGGGGATGTTGTAAATGTAACTATAGGTAATCGTACCTTTAAAACCACTTGGTGTGATAGTTTCCAAAGTGAATATTTAGATAATGTCGGCCTAGTAACTGACTCCTGGGGAATGATTTTAATATTTAGAAAAAATGGAAACGCAGCCGAAATTTTAGATTGCAAAGACACCTCAAAGGTAAGTTTTTCAATCTAGATGAAACTTAAGACAATAAAACCTGATATAAAAATTATTATCGCTAAAAGTACTACAAAAACTAATGTCCAAGGTCTCATAGGATTATTTTAGGATTGTGAAAACTTTAAATTTAGTTGTTACAGAAAACTGTGAACTTTGCGATAAGGGAGTACAAGCTATCTCATTACTAAATATATTTTTTAGAATTAAAAAGGTTAACGTTGAGGATGGGCATCAAGAGTATTTGCTTAGAGTTCCAGTGTTACTCAATGGAGACAAAATACTGGATGAAGGAATTTTGAGTAAGAAGATTATCTTAAAAAACTTATTGTTTTCTTAAATATCGATAGGTTTTGATTTATCCCTGTTTTGAATTTCATATTCTAAAAATTCAATTATTTTTTCTGCAACGTCTATCCCACTAGCCTTTTCAATACCTTCCAGACCCGGAGAAGAGTTAACCTCTAAAACTAAGGGTCCTCTTGATGATTGTATTAAGTCAACACCTGCAACTTGGAGTCCTAGAACCTTGGCAGACCTAATGGCACTATCTTTTTCTTGGTCGGTCATTTCATATTCTAAAACACTTCCACCAAGGTGGACATTAGATCTAAATTCACCAGGCTTAGCTCTTCTTTTCATAGAAGCAACAACTTTATCGCCAACTACAATTGCTCGAATATCTTCACCATTTGCCTCTTTAATGAATTCTTGTATCAATATGTTTGCATCAAGATTTTTCATAGTTTCAATTGCACCAATAGCAGCGTCCATAGTCTCAGTGAGAACAACACCTCTTCCCTGAGTTCCCTCTAGTAGTTTTATTACAAAGGGAGGTTCTCCAACTGTATTAAGAACTGCTTCAATATCTCTAGAGAAATGAACATAGCCAGTAACTGGCATTTCAACGCCACTATTTCCAATAAGTTGAAGAGCCCTTAGTTTATCTCTGGATCTACTGATTGAAGCTGATGAGTTTGCAGAGAACGAACCCATTAACTCAAATTGTCGTACAACTGCTGCACCATAGAATGTCCATGTCGCTGCAATTCTAGGTATTACGGAGTCAAAATTAAGTTCCTCTCCCCTAAAGAAAATTCTTGGATTTGCTTTTGCTATGTTCATGTAGCAACGTAAATAGCTGACTACTTGTGTGTTATGCCCTCTTTTGTTTGCAGTCTCAAAGAGTCTTGAGGTGGAGTACAGGTTAATATCTTGGGATAGGATACCTAGTTTCATTTTTTTGACCTTTTTTCTTTAGGAGCTGTTGATGTTGAAAAACTAATAGAAGGATTAACAACCCATCTTTTTCCTAGTGCTTTTCTTCCGATTAACATTGTATATTCCATGGGCCCTCTGTCTGTTAAGGTAAGTTCTATTTTTTTGCTGATTCCATCCATCAACAAGGTGGTTTTAATATAAGGTCTTCTTTCAACATCTCCATTCGAACTTTTTATTCTTTTATATCCCTCAAGTGGAGCAGAGGTCTTTCTAACAGTGTTATTTCTTTTCATGACTTTAAATTTCACATATTTAACATTCTCTCTGGAAACAATTTTTATATCTGAAGCATCAATGGAGGCAAGATTTGCTCCAGTATCAACTTTAGCGATGACATTTTTAACATTTAAATCAGGCAAAGCAGCATTTTCTTTCCAGCCGACAACCCTCTTCATTTTTTTATTTGTAGCCACTTAGAGAACTACGTAAAACAATATGCCAGCAAAAGCAATAAGACCGATGTGAAAATAGATTACAGGTAACATAACAAAATATTAATTACATTTTGAGAAGAAACAATGTGTTTTTTAAGGAGTTGTACTTACTGCTTCTATATTTTCTTCATCTTCATCAGATTCAAGCAGACCGCAATCAATAAGCACTTCTTCAGTATCTCCACCACCAAAAACTACTCTTTCGAAGACGACTACTGCCATTATTTCTTCTTCTGTTAGCTTGCCCTGAAAACCAGGCATTCCACCGATA
The DNA here is from genome assembly GCA_028376655.1 of Acidimicrobiia bacterium. Lineage (GTDB taxonomy): Bacteria > Actinomycetota > Acidimicrobiia > Actinomarinales > Actinomarinaceae > Actinomarina. Next base: position 15,365 of record JAONAZ010000001.1, on the reverse strand, counting down.
GAGATGGTATCTTCTGCACCATAGGCAGCACCAACTTCAGCTTGCCAACCCGCTGAACCTAGTTGTATCCATTTTGCATGATCTGCACATGTTGGAAAAGTTTTATAAAGAGCTCCACCAATGAAAGAGGGACCAACACCACCACCACCATTAGCTCCATGACAACCTGCACAAGCAGCTGCGCCAGAATAGACCTGTTGACCTACTGCAATATAGTTAACAGTATTTGTAGAGGCGACACCTTTTCCTTCGAATGGAGATCCATCACAATTAACTGTTTGCTGAGATTTTCTATCAACATCTAAAATTCCGTTTACTCCACATTCTTGGGTTCCGGAGGAGTTAATCATTCCTATTAATATGAAGACTGGAATAATCATAAAGCTAAAATTTAACCATCTTGGTAATGTCGCTTCAGTATTTAATTTAATTCCCATTGTGTTGTTAGCCATTGAAACTTTCTTTAATACTGTTTCAATTTTTTTTGTAGTTTTTTCAACTGGAGCTTCTTCTACTACAGCAACTTCTTCTTTGACTTCTTCAACGGGAGCTTCTTCTACTACAGCAACTTCTTCTTTGACTTCTGGTGCAGAGGCTGCAATAGCTTCTCCACCAGCCCATGATTGTAAAACTTCATCTACGGTATTTCCTGAAGCTTCAGCTCGTGCTTCAGCAGATCTTTGAACGAGGGTCTCTGGAGCTCCCAGTATTTCTGCTACTTTAGCTAATAATTCACTCATTTACTTCTCCTAATGATAATAAGTAAGTTAATAAATAATCTAAATCTGTACTGGTCAAGAAATCATAGTTTGGATGAGGAATTTCATCTCGTACTGAGGCAGAATCTTTTAGATATCTCGAAAGCCAGCTTTTGTTATTTGTTGGTTCCCTTGTTGCTGATGTTGACAAATCTGGTCCTAAACGGAGAAGTCCGGTATTTTTAATAATTGCCTCATCTGCAAATCTGTTTTTTAGAATTTTTCCATTTTGTGAGTCTGGAATTAAAAGTCTTACATTTTGAGTGTGACATGATTGACAATTCAGTTCGTTATATACCTGTGCACCTTTGAGTACTTCCTGACTAACTTCAATCTCATTATTAAGTGATTCAGCTACTAAATCTTGACTTTGGTTTTTTGGAATTGCAAAAGCAAAAAAATACGTAAATATTGCAACACCAATGACACCTGTTATAAAAGCAAGAGAACTTTCATTTTTCAGTTCTACAGATTCTTCTTCAAAAACCTGTTCAACGGCTTCTTCCACTACAGCAACTTCTTCTTTGACTTCTTCAACTGGAGCTTCTTCTACTACAGCGACTTCTTCAACGGGAGCTTCTTCCACTACAGCAACTTCTTCTTTGACTTCTGGTGCAGAGGCTGCAATAGCTTCTCCACCAGCCCATGATTGTAAAACTTCATCTACGGTATTTCCTGAAGCTTCAGCTCGTGCTTCAGCAGATCTTTGAACGAGGGTCTCTGGAGCTCCCAGTATTTCTGCTACTTTAGCTAATAATTCACTCATAGGTACCTCCAGATACTTCTGAGACAGTTTCAGATTCAGTCACTGCTCCACCAATAATTGCTCTCAAAGTTGAAAGCGTAAATAGGAAAGTGGAAAGCAAAAATAACAATGAAAGGAAAAGGTTAAATGTGTATGGGGTAGAAATTAAAGACCAGGTTATCAAAAAACCCTCCCCATAAATTGTAGGATTACCAGCATTAGCTCCCGCATTCCAAGCAAAACCTGAATTGATGCCTATGAGTGCATTAAGAGATAGACCAAGAACTACAGACATTCCCATAAGGTAAGCATTAAATGTTTCTAACCTTCCATAGATAAATTCTCTGCCATATATTTTTGGTACTAAGTGATATACAAATGGAATCAAAATAAGAATGAGGCTATACATATATCCATAACGAACACTGTATTCAAAGTTAGTGAGGCTAACGATTGGAGTTACATTAGATATTGAACTTATTACTTGTAAGACATTAGTAAATCCAAAAACTACAAAAGCAAAACTTATCAATACTGAAAAAATTGGATCTTTATTTTCTTTTGTTATCACAGTTTTTGAATAGTTAACTATCAAGGCAAGTAAAGGAATAATTAAGCTTAGTGAAAGATAGATAGATACATTTTCTATCCAGTCCGGTAAAGTCGTTCCATAGAAATATTTGAAACCTGTCCACGGTAAAAGAAATAAATACCCCCAGAAGCTTATTCCCCCGAGGGTTTTACTAAATAGAGTTGCCTGCAGCCCTTTGGTAATTAAAAAATAAAGTATTGCTAAAAATACAAATGAGCAACCTACATATATATGTGTTGAGAGATACACAGCGTTCACATAAAAATTATCTGACATAACTACAAAATCGCTTCTATAAACAAGTAATGAGATGAGGTAAAAAATTACTGCACCAACAAGGAATTGACTACTTAAGAAAATTGAAGGCTCTTTTTTAGCAAGAACATTTAACAATATTAGACCTAAAAAAGCCCCTACTATAAGTGTCTTAAGTAATAAAAGAACAGAACTATTTCCCAGGTCTAAAAGAAGATTTGGTGAGACGAAACCTATCACAACATCTACAAATTCAACTCCTATTACACCAAGCCCAGTAAGGAAGAATATTGGAAAAATGATGATTGTCCTACCTAAAGATTTTGACAGTAGGTACACAACAGTTACAACTAGAGTGAATGAAAATAAAAAATTGTAAGTGACTTGGTTTGAAATTTTATCCAGCAATCCATAATTAAGAATTTGATTTCCAGGAAGTACATTTGCAAAAGATCTGAAGACTTCTTTTAAAAAATTTAATAACGCAGACAGCACAACTACCAAAGGTAGTAGAAAAATAAAAACCTTTGATAAGTCTTGTTCATTTTTTGGAATTAATTTTATCTTCATCAATTTATATACTAATTACTCAAATTGACTTTAGTAGTAAACCCAAGAAATACAGGGAAAAGTTAATAAAAATATTAAAAAAACTTATTCATTCAATTTATAATATGTACTGGTTGTACGATAAAATAGAATATAAACATTTAAGGATTTAGCTTGTTAAATTTTGTATATAGGAACCGAGTCAAGCTTGGTTTGCCGACTTTTTTTGCTGGGATGGGTAGCTTAGTAGGTGGCGTCATTGTCGCACATTACGCAGGTTTCCCCGTAGGTGAAATAGTAGATTATTTTAATTGGATTCCACGCGGATGGCTCCCACAAACTATTGGACAATTTGTAGCTTTTAGTGGTAGTCAATTAATTCTTATTGGCCTTGTCCTTATGGCTTGGAGTGATAAACCCTTAACCTGGAGCAAGGCGGCTTATTTTTCTTTTTTAAGTTGGCTACAGCTCACACTAATTTTTGGTGTACTTCCTTCAGAATGGCTTAACTTAGCGCAAGGTCCTCTAGAGTGGACCAACCAAAGAGAGTTTATTAAATTTCCTCCAATGCTATTTCTTGGTAACGAAGTTTCCATGAGCTTTGGAGCGTTAAAAGACATTATCCAATTAGGAATATCTCAAGGTGCATTAATTGCTGTTTTTGTTCTTGGTTATTTAGTTCAAGACATCAACAACATGAAAGAAAAAGGAAAAGTTAAAATTTCTGACTATGGTAAAAAAGTTGTAAAGACTGGTTCTAATGGCTAAAAAATCAGAAGTTTTAATAGAAATGCCTGAGTTTGAGAAAAAATATAATCTTGCGATGGTTGATGCCGAAAAAGTTGCATCAAGGGTTCGTCCCAAGCAATTTCTTCATATTGATGAAGCTGAATGTATTCTCTGCGAGGGTTGCGTAGACATTTGTCCATGGAAATGTATTCACTATCTATCAGTAGACGCTATTGATGAATCTATAAATGTAGAAGCTCCAAATGCTGAAGATGCTCCTGGTTTTTTTGTTGTTGATGAGGATGCTTGCACTAGATGTGCCCTGTGCGTTGACCGATGTCCTACAGGTGTTATTTCATTAGGAAAATTTGCTGGATCCTTAGCTGATGCAGCTGTTGAGAATGGTGTCTATACAGCGCCTTGGGAAGAAGACTCAGGGGAAAGAACTGACAGACACGGGTATATATATGGAAGGTTATAAAATAATATAATGGCAAAATTAACCCTTAAAGAAAGATTCAAAAAAAGCACATCTGGTTCCGGAGAATCAGCTAAAGCAGGTAAGTTTGCTACAAGTATTTTCCGTCCAGGTTCACCTTTCAGAAAAGGATACACAGATAGTCCAAGAAACAGATCATATGTTGTTATGAACAACGTCCTTTATCATTTACACCCAGTGAAAGTGAAACGACATGGAGTACGTTTATCTTATACGCTTTGTTTAGGAGGAATGAGCTTCTTCCTGTTTATAGTATTGACCATTACAGGTATATGGTTGATGTTCTACTTTCGACCAACTGAAATGGCTTATGCTGACATTCAAGCACTCCAAACGAGTGTGGCATTCGGGTCACTTGTTAGAAACATGCACAGGTGGGGAGCACACCTTATGGTATTAGTTGTATTCCTTCACATGTCTCGTGTTTTCTATCATGGAGCATATAAAGCACCACGAGAATTCAACTGGGTCATTGGCGTTATCTTATTATTTTTAACATTGTTCTTATCCTTTACTGGATACCTACTTCCATGGGATCAGCTAGCTATTTGGGCTGTTACGGTTGGTGGAAACATGGCAAGTTACACGCCGGTGTTTGGCGCCCAAATTAAGTTTGGATTATTTGCAGGACTAGAAGCAACCACAGCTACCTTACTTAGGTTCTATGTTTTACATGTACTTTTCTTCCCATTCATTATTGTCATTTTCATGGCAATTCACTTTTGGAGAGTAAGAAAAGATGGAGGTATCTCTGGACCACTCTAGAGGAATATAAATATGGTTGATATCCCAGAACACTTACTTTTAAGATCTGCAGAAGCTAGAGCTAAAGCTCTAGGCATAAGTGTTGAACAAGCACTTTCAGAGATGAAGGGTGAATCAACACCAACTGTTGTTGAAGAAGAGCCAGAAGTAATTGAAGTTGAGTTAGTCACTCCTCCAGAAGCTGAAGTACCAGCTCCAGTGGAAACACCTGTAGTTGAAGAAGTAAAAGCTGAAGCACCAGCTCCAGTGGAAACACCTGTAGTTGAAGAAGTAAAAGCTGAAGCACCAGCTCCAGTGGAAGTAGAAGCTCCAGCCCCAACTAAAGCTGCAGCCCCTGCACCTGCTAAAGCTGACACTCCTGAAGAAGTTGAGTTTGCTCCAGAAGTAAAAGTTACACAAAGACTTCTTACTGTTGTTAAAGCAAAACCAATACAAAAGGCAGCATCTGAGCCAGTTGATAAAGTCAATACATGGCCACACCTAATGCTTCCAGAATTTATCTCATTAATGGTAATGATGGCATTCTTGATTATATTGAGTGCAATACTTCAAGCACCACTATTAGAAGAAGCAAATCCAAACATCACACCTAACCCTGCAAAAGCACCTTGGTATTTTCTAGGATTACAAGAAGCACTATCTTATTGGGATCCACAGATTGCTGGAGTTATGATTCCTCTAGTCATTGGATTGATTGGTTTTGCAGCTATCCCGTATATTGATAGGAACAAAGAAAACAATCCATCAAAGAGAAAATATGCAATCATGATGTACACTTTCTTCTTAGCTGGAGCTGGAACACTAACAATTATTGGAGTATTATTTAGAGGTCCTGGTTGGAACTGGACGTATCCATGGATTGATGGAATATGGTTTGACGACTTATTAGATTGGATAAATTTCGAATGAGTGTAGTTGAGCTATCTTTTATTGCCATTGGGGCAATAGGTGTACTAGGTGTTATTGGAATAGTAGCAATTGTTACAGGTAGAGGTCCAGGCAATATTGACTGGAAAAAAAATATAGACAAGCGAGCTGTTAAAGCTGAAAAAAGTAAAGAAAAAACTAGTTTTTTTGCACCATCAAAACCAAAATCAGTTGAAGAAGTAAATATTGAAGAAGTTATTGAGGTAGGTTCGATAGAAGAAGAGCACGAAGAGACTGATGGCTCAATCAAGATTGAAGAAAAAGTAGTTTATGAAGAAATCTCTGAAGAAGAGAGGTACATCACAAGAAAACAATTCTTAGGAAAAGCACTTGGAGGTACCTTTGGTGCTTTTATGGGTATTCAAGCATTGGCATGGCTAGGTTTCTTATGGCCGAAAGTGTCTGGTGGTTTTGGCTCTAAAGTTGATGCGGGAAAAATTGAAGATCTAAAAAATCAAATTATACAAGCGGACGGATCTGTCATACCTGCTTTCATCCCAGAGGCTAGAGCCTATGTCTTACCATTTAGCGAAAGTACAGCAGGGGGTTCACAATTTACAGACGGATCAACAATTGCCGATGGATTGGTAGCAGTTTATCAAAGGTGTGTACATCTTGGATGTAGAGTTCCATGGTGTAACTCATCACAAGGTTTCGAATGTCCTTGTCATGGATCAAAATACAATATGGTTGGAGAGTATTATGCTGGACCAGCACCTAGGAATTTAGATAGGTTTGTTGTAAGTGTTTCATCTGCTGGAAAACTTATTATCGATACCGGAACAATTATTGAATCACCTAGAGCTCCGGGACTCTCTGTAAAGTACCCTCAAGGCTTATCATGTATTGCATTAGCTCCAACTGAAGAGTCATAATGAATAGTTCTATTTTTATAACACTTCTTTCATTAGCAATAGTCGGTGCGCTAGCTTATTTTGCTGCTGTTGGATTTAGGGGATCCGGTAAAAATGAAGAAGTTCCACCAAACTTAACTAAATATAAGTCGGATGATGAATTAGAAACAAAACATCTTGATAAATCATTGTCATGGGCTGTCCTTGTTGCTTCTCTTTTAACTATCATGATTCCTCTGTATTATCTCGGTGAGGATTCACGCCAAGAAAGTTTTGTTGAAGAGTTTGAAGATGTCTCTGTTGAAAGAGGACATCATTTATATGAAGAGTTTGGTTGTGGAAATTGTCATGGTGTTGATGGTGGTGGAGGAGCTGCTTCATATGTAGAAAAACGAAGTGGTGTCAAGGTTACTTGGGCAGCACCAGCAATAAATAATGTTTTTTATAGATATGATGATTCCGAAGTTAAGTACTGGTTAATTTATGGAAGAGCAAACTCACCTATGCCTGCTTGGGGTCTAGAAGGTGGAGGCCCTATGAATGATGGCCAGTTAGAAGATTTGATCGACTACCTTCACTCATTTCAAGTTGACCAATCCTTTGAATTAGGAACAATTGAGACAAGCATCAACTCTTCTTTATTGAGACTTGAGAACTCGGCCTTACAAGTTGAGAATGAGATTGTAAACCAAAAACTTTTAATAGAAGAAATAAAAGCTGGTCCAGCAAAACTTCCAATTTTAGAGGAAGCTGTTGCTAAGATATCCGCACTACTAGAGAAAGAAAGCGGCATCGATTCTGATGAAGATGGCCTTTATGACTCTGTAGAGATCGAAATCTCAGAATATAGTGCTACGATTGCTGATGTTGTAGGTTTATCTATTTTGAATCTAAATCCTGAAGAAGAGGAGTCAACACCTTCTCGTAAAGACGCTTCTGTTGCAAGGGGCTATTTATCCCAACTTAATTCTCAATTAATAAATACAGGAATATTAGTAGAAGGCCAGGAAAAATTTCTCAATGAAGGCATAGGAGGACTTAGCTTTTTAGAAACAGCTTTGGAACAGAGGTTGTGGGAAGTCTCATTTGAAGAAATAGCAGACTCCACATTTGAAGGAAACCAAGATGACGCCAAAAGAGCCATTGGACTTTTCAATGCTTACTGTGCAAGGTGTCACACTGCAGGGTATTCTGCAGGTGTTGCCTATACAAAGAAAATTGGTTCTGGAGGATTAGGACCTGCACTTAGAGGTGGTAGGGCTAATATTCAATTCAAATCCAGAAACGATCTTATTGATTTTATAATTAACGGTTCAGTCAACGGTAAAGGTTACGGAGTTAACGGTGTTGGTGGAGGTAAGATGCCAGGTTTCGGCGCTGTACTACCACAGTCCGATATTGAATTAGTGATAGACTACTTAAGAGGAATGGAGCCTGATGCGTGACATAATGAGATCGTTGCTTTCAGCAAATCTAACTATTACTGGAATAATTATGTTTATTGGATCTCTAGTAACTTTTTTTGGTTCGACTTTTCTTATTACTGCAACAAACTTAGGTAAGAGACTTGGATTTTTAGTAGTTGGAGCAGGAACATTCGGATGGTGTATTATAAACTCCATTTTGTTTGTTCTTTATGCCCCACGAGGTCCAAAACCTGCGGAAATAGAGGGACTAAATGCTTTTGAAATTAGAATTCTACCTTTAACTTTCCTCGTAGGATCAACAATTCTGTTTGTTATGTTTGTACTTGCACTTAATAGGTACGAGCAAGAGAAAGCTGAAGCCGAAAATACCTCTGATTAAAAAACTATAAACCCTTCCTCTCTATAATTAGAATATGGATGGAATCATAAACATTATCACTACACTATTACAAGTCGTTATTGTCGGTGTAATTATTTTTAGACTTTTTAGAATATTAAGACCTTTCGAAAGAGGACTTATTGAGCGATTCGGAAAATATAACAGAGAAGCAAAACCAGGTTTAAATATTGTTATTCCAGGGGTTGAACGTCTCGTCATAGTTGATATGAGAGAGCAAGTTATTGATGTACCCCCACAAGAAGTTATTACAAAAGATAACGTAAACATCACAGTTGATGCTGTCATATATTACGAACCAACAGATCCAAAGAAATTAGTTTATAACGTAGGGGACTTCATTACAGCTGCAACAAAACTAGCTCAAACTAACTTAAGAAATGTTGTGGGTGATTTGGAATTAGATGCAGCACTGACTTCAAGAGAAAATATTAATACTCAGTTAAAACTTATTCTTGATGATGCTACTGATAAATGGGGTACAAGAGTAGTAAGAGTTGAGATTCAAAGAGTAGATCCTCCACAAGATGTCCAAGATTCAATGAACAAAGTGATGAAAGCTGAAAGAGATAGAAGAGCTGCTGTTACCGAAGCTGAGGGTGAGAAGAGAGCTGCAATTTTGACTGCTGAAGGTGAAAGACAATCACAGATATTATCTGCTGAAGGTGAAGCTGAAGCTCTTAAAGCTGTTGCGGATGCGCAAAAATATGAAAAAATTGCAATTGCTGAAGGTGAAGCGATAGCTATTGAACAAGTATTTAATGCAATTCACAAAGGTAATCCCTCAAATGATTTAATTGCAATTAAGTATTTAGAATCATTGGAGAAAATTGCTGATGGCAATGCAACTAAGATATTCTTACCAGCTGAATTATCAGCAACTTTAGGAAGTATCGGTGCAATCTCAGAGTTGTTTAAAGAAGATAAAGAGGAATCAGAAAAACTTAGTGACGAATAGATAAATACCTATTAATAACATCGACACACCACACAATTTATTTATTAGGCTCTTTGTCTTTTCAGAAGAGTTTTTAAAGAAAAAGTTACTTGTATAAGCATAAGTTATGTCTGCCAAAAAATTTATTAACAACGTTATTAGTCCAAGATAAACCAAGCTTAAAAAATAACCACTGTCGGGGTTCATATATATAGGTAATACTGTTAGATATAAAACCCACATCTTAGGATTCAAAAGATTAACTTTTAAACCCGAAAGGAATGCTGTGTTACTTTCTAGTTCAGCATTTGTAGAAACGGTCGAAGTAATTGTTTGATAACCTTTTATTAGGATATAGATGGAACCAATAAAATAAATAACGGTAATCATGACAGGAACAGTACTCACTAAAAGACTCACCACTAATGCTGAAATTAAAGTTAATCCAACTGCACCAACTGCAGCACCAATACCAACCTCGATGCCTTTTCGTCTCGAATTCTGGACTGATTGATTTACAACTAAAGCAATAATTAATCCTGGGCTAAAAGCAAAACTAAATTGAATAATTAGAAATGGTACCAATACTGTAGAACTGATCATTAAGTTGAAATATTTGCTATCAAGCTTTTTTCTTGGATAATTCAGGTACGCCAAGAACCATCGCTACCTCAATGTCCTTGTATTCTTTAGCAATTTGATCGCCAATGATGATTAATAATTCAAGGGTTGCTTCTTTTTTACCTTGATTAGCTCCAAAAGAACGAGGAGCGTCAATATATTGTTTTCTAATATTGATAAATAGTTCTTTTGATTCTGTTTTATTAAAATTATCAGAGATCATTTTTTTAGTAATTGATTCAAAACTTTTTCGCTGTCTTCTTGGAAGGTTAAATTTCATATAGATATACTAACTAACTATTCATTCTTACTTGCAGCGAGACTTCATAATCTTCTGAATATTTAACTGTATCAAATTCAGTAAAGTCATACTTTTCATGAAACAGGAAAGAAGGAATATTTTTAGTTGGTAAAAGATTAACTTCAGCGGTCAAATGCGAAATAGCATTTTTATTAGAAAACTTTATAACTTCATCATAAAGTCGAGAAGCTATTTGTTTATTCCTAAAACTTTCATCTATGGCTATCCGGTCTATATATAAAAAATTATTCAATCGCTGTTTCCATTGTTGATAATTTTTATGATCTAATTCAATGAGATATTCATGGGTATCTTCAGTGTCTTGAAAACAAACAATGTAACCAACAACAATATCTTCAATTAAAACACACAAATTGAAGTCAGAATTATTAACAAGTGATTCAAATTCTGATAAAGATTTTGACCCAACTTCTGGAACATTATCCTCATTTATTTTATGGCAGTTAGCCATATTTTCACTGTTTATAGGTATTAATTTCATATGATTATTTTAAGATTATACATTGTATGTATAAAATGCTAAATTATCCATATGGGAAATTCTACAGTACTAATGAGCTCACCGGAATATTTTAAAGTTGAATATTCTATTAATCCTTGGATGATTGAAGGAATTAAAGTTGACCTCGAGTTAGCAAAACAACAATGGGAAAACCTTAAATCAACGATTGAAAATGCGGGTGCGAGTGTTCATGTTGTACCCCCTCATGAGCAGTATCCGGACTTAGTCTTCACAGCGAACTCAGGGATAGTAAAAGATGATAAAGTACTAATTGCAAATTTTAAATATGAAGAAAGACAGGGCGAAGAAGATATATATTCAAAATGGTTCTCTGAAAACGGATATGCAGTATCAAGAATTCCTTCTGAGTTTAAATTTGAAGGCAGGGGAGATGCTTTTGTTTTAGGAGAGTATCTTATTGGATCATATGGCATGAGAAGTGACAAAGAAGCGCTTTTGTATATTGCAGATGAATTTGGTCTAACACCTAAAATAGTAGAATTAGTTGATCCAAAATTTTATCATTTAGATACCTGCTTCCAACAACTTCCAACTGACAATAGGGATGCAATCTTTTATCCAAAAGCCTTCAAAGATGAATCACTATCAGAGTTTGCTGATTTATTTAATTTAATTCCTGTTTCAGAGGCTGATGCCAACAGACTTGCATGCAATGCTGTAGTGATTAACAATACAGTAATCTTCCCTTCAGAAGATATTGATACCATTCAAACAGTAAAAGACTTGGGTTTGACTGCTGTTGTAGCAAATGTGTCAGAATTTTTAAAATCTGGTGGTGCCTGCCAGTGTCTCGTAATCACATTAAAATAACATCATGATTATTAAAGCCATTTTATGGCCAATTAAAAAAATAATACTATTCCCTTTAAAGATGCTTTTTTACACCACGCTTCTTTTCGTCGTAAGTGTTTTATTTTTTCAATACAGAGCAAATTATGAGGTTGACGTTAGTCCATTAAGTGTGGCAGAGTATGAAAACTGTCTTAATGTTATTGATGACTATGATGTGACTATAGATTTACTATCCCAATATGTTGAAAAACTAGATAGTCAACAACAATCATTTCTCTATAGCTACCTCCCAGATCCATTCAGTATTTTGACAAAACCTCAAGAGATTAGTGAAAATGATTTTAGAAATGTCAGAACCTTTTTGAAGAACTACCTTCAAGCAGGAAGGTTTCCTGGTTTTGGAGGAAAGGCTTTCTCACCACAAGCAGCAAGTTTGTGTAGAAGTGGATTAAGTTAAATCTACAATACTTGCATTCGTTAAAGAGACTAGTTTTTCAGGTGATAGGAAAAATTTACTAACTCTATTACCCCCACCTATGAAAACCTTTTCTCTAGTCATAACATTTTCATCAACATAAATTTTAATCTCTTGAGGAAGACCCAAAGGACTTATACCCCCATAAATTTGACCTGTGATTTGTTCAGCTTCTTCTCTTGAAGCAAAACTAAGTTTTTTAGAATTTAGTACGGTTTTACCTTTATGGTTTACATCGAGTCGATCAACGCCAAGTACACAAAATAAAGCATAAAATTGTTCTGGCTTTTTAGACTTTATTAAAATCGCATTACATGAATCTTCAATTTTATATCCATAATGATCACAAAAGCTCTGAGTATCTGAAAATTCATCTTTACATTCAAAAATTTCTAGTGAATCTTCATTTTCTTTAAATAGATTGTCGACTGAACTGTGAATATCAACCATATTATCTATGATATATGATTTTATTATGTACACTTCTTCTATGGAATTTAAAACGATAATTGAACCTTTCAAAATTAAGTCTGTCGAACCTCTTGCTATTACTACTCCAGAAGATAGAAAAGAATTTCTTGAAAGAGAGCATTGGAATTTATTCGGCCTGCAATCGCAAGAAGTAACTATTGATTTATTGACTGATTCTGGAACTGGTGCAATGTCATCAGAACAGTGGGCAGCAATTATGAGAGGCGATGAAGCTTATGCCGGCTCTCACTCTTGGCAGAGATTTAATAAGGTTTTATCTGAACTAACAGGCTACAAACATATTATCCCTACTCACCAAGGTAGAGCAAGCGAAAAAATTCTTGCAACTATAACCGTTAAAGAAGGTGACATTATTCCAAGTAACAGTCATTTTGATACTACAAGAGCAAACTTTGAAGCTGCCCTTGCAACACCTGTAGATTTATTATGCAAAGAGGGATTAGATCTACTGACACCAGCACCATTTAAAGGAAATATAGATTTAGAGAAATTAGAAGCATTACTTGATAGCGAAGATGTAGATAAAATCCCTTTTGTTTTAATGACAATTACAAACAATACAGGAGGAGGACAACCTGTATCAATGGAGAATCTTAAAGCAGTAAAAACCCTGTGCGAAAAATATAATAAAATGTTTTTACTAGATGCTTGCAGATTTGCAGAAAATGCCTGGTTTGTATCTCAAAGAGAAGAATCTTATAAAGACGTTGAGATAAGAGAGATCACTAAAGAGGCATTCCGTTTAGCTGATGGTTGCACTATAAGTTTAAAAAAAGATGGCTTTGGTAACATTGGAGGCGTTCTTGCTTTTAATGATGATGCTCTTGCAGAGGCAGCAAAAAATGTATTGATACTAACTGAAGGTTTTCCAACATATGGAGGACTTACAGGAAGAGACTTAGATGCTTTAGCTCAAGGTTTAATAGAAATTACAGATAGAAATTATTTAGAATATCGCGCAAGGTCCATTTCATATTTAGCAGAGAAAGCTCTCGAGTATGGAATACCAATCGTCCAACCTGCAGGTGGACATGCTCTTTACATAGATGCAAAAACATTTCTTCCTCATATTCCTCCACATCAATATCCGGGACATTCACTTGCATGCGAGATATATCTTATAGGTGGTGTTAGAGCAGTTGAGCTCGGGACATTAGCATTTGGAGTTGCAGGAGAAGATGGAAAAAACGATACACCAGCAACACATGAGTTAGTAAGACTTGCAGCACCCAGAAGGTCGTACACGCAAAGTCATTTTGATTATGTTGCGGAAGTTCTTGAAAAACTAGTAGAAAAAAAAGATACATTAAAAGGGTACGAGATAACTTACCAACCAAAGTTATTAAGACATTTCACTGCAAAATTAAAACCAATTTCTTAGAGAAATTAATTAGAAGATATTATCATCGGAATATGAAAAAATGGAATTGGCCATTACTATTTGTTAATATATATCTACTAGCATTTTTCACGGGTGTATGGGCAGACTATCCACAGTTCTTAACATTAGGCAACCTTCTTAGAGGAGTGCCTTGGATATTCTTCTTGGTTTACTATCTAAAAGATCGTAAAGCTAAAAAGTAAATTAAAAACTTTTCCTTTTAAAACATATAACTGTACTATCTATTAAGAAGCTGTCTTTTTTAAGAATTAGTGTTGCAACACTATAAGCTTCAAGCAGCAGAAGAGGGGACCTTTCATTCTCTCTTTTTCTGTTTCTGGGCTAATTAAATCAATAAATATCATCAAATATCTTTATTTAGTTCGCGAAACTTACTACTAACTAATCCTTAAAGAGGCTATTAATTTGGATAAGTGAGAAAAATTATCATCGTTCTTGTTATATCTCTTTTTCTTTATCCTATTCCAGTACAAGCTGCAACAACAGATGATCCCTTTACGACTCATATCCAAGAAAAACTTATCAACTTAGGTCTATTAGATACACCACCAACCGGTTCAAACGATAAAGCAACACAACAAGCTATTAAAAAATTCCAGGAAAAAGCAGGACTTGTTGTTGATGGGATGGTTGGCAGTAGCACTTATAGTAAACTCACACTTGGGGAGAATGCTTACCTACCTACATCACCTACCACTACTGTTTTAACTACCATTATTCCAACTGGTCCTGATATATCTTCACCAGTCTGGGACAAGGAAGAGCCACCTTTTGGTTCTGAAATAGGATCATTGTTTAATCTTAATCTTCCAGCTGTTACTGATAATGTAGGAATTGTTTCCTACGAGGTTTATGTTAATAATGTCTTATCAACATATGTGACTATTTCTGACTCACGACTACTTGTAACTCCAGTTTATGACATGACATGTGCAGATCAGCTTATATATGTAATAGCTTTTGATGCTGCTGGTAACTCATCTCAGAGCCCATCTTTTATTATTCCACAATCTGACCCCTGTATAGGTCCATCTCCTAGTAACCCGTCCCCATCTCCTAGTAACCCGTCCCCATCCTATTTTGCACTTACACTTGGCGATACTTCAAATGATATCGGATACGGCATAGATATTGACTCCTCTGGAAATTCATATATCACTGGTCTATTCACTGGAACCATCAACTTTGGTGGAGGTAATAAAAACTCTGCTGGTAGTAGTGACATTTTTGTTCTTAAACTCAACTCTTCTGGTGTCTATCAATGGGCCAGCACTTTTGGTAGTACTTCAAATGATATTGGATAC